>NZ_QKWJ01000229.1 GCF_003353055.1 Cupriavidus lacunae | reverse complement strand
GGACGTGTCAGGAATTTTGTGTGCTGAGGTCGGTTAAAGTTAAACGGATCTCAGCGTAGGGCGTTGGTGAAGCGGTCGCCAAAGAGGATGGCGAACTGGTTGGCCGCTTGCTTCCAGGTGATGGGCGGCATCTTCCAGTCTTTCTCGATATTGCGCAAGGCTAGATAGAGCAGCTTGCTGGCGGCTTCGTCGCTAGGGAAGTGGCCCCGATTCTTGACGATCTTGCGCAACTGCATGTGCATGCTCTCGATGGCATTTGTGGTGTAGATGATCTTGCGGACTTCGGGCGGGTAGACGAAGAACGGGATGACCTGCTCCCATTGCCGCCGCCACATATCGGCCACCGTCGGGAATTTGCGGCCCCAATCGCTGCCAGCAAAGGCATCTAACGCAACCGCAGCGGCGTCGGCCGTGGCAGCTTGGTAAATCGGCTTGAGCGCAGCAGCCAGGCTCTTACGGTCCTTCCAACTCGCCAGGTTGAGTGAATTGCGGATCAGGTGGACGATGCAGGTCTGGATTTGCGCGGCGGGGTAGACCGCCTCGATCGCTTCGGGGAAGCCGCGCAGGCCATCAACCACGGCGACCAGGATGTCGTCCAAACCTCGGTTCTTCAGTTCGTTGAAGACCTTGAGCCAGAACTTGGCGCCCTCGGTTTGCTCGATCCACAGCCCGAGCACTTCCTTGCGCCCATCGGCGCGGATGCCCAGCGCGAGGTACACCGCCTTGTTCCTGACGGTGCCTTCGTCGCGGATCTTCAGGCGCAGCGCGTCGAAGTAGACGATGGGGTACATCGCCTCCAGCGGGCGCTGCTGCCATTGTTCGACCTCGGCCAGCACTTCGTCGGTGATGGTGGAAATCAGGTCGGGCGAGACCTGCAGCCCATACAGTTCCTGCAAATGGCCCTGAATCTCACGTACGCTCATCCCGCGTGCATACATGCTGATTACGTGGTCGTTGAAGCCGGGCAGACGGCGTTGGTACTTGGCGACCAGTTGCGGCTCGAAGGTGGCCTGCCGGTCGCGCGGAATATCCAGTTCCAGCTCGCCGTTGGGCGTGATGACCGTCTTGGGACTGCTGCCGTTGCGGTGATTGCCGCTCTTGCCTTGCTTGGCCTCGCTGGCCAGATGGTGCGTCAGTTCGGCGGCAAGCATACGCTCGGCCAACTGCTTCTTGAGCAGGCCGGCCAAGCCTGATTCACCGAGAATCGACTCGGCGTCCTTGTTCTGTACCTGAGCCAGTAGTTGATCGATCAACTCATCCGGAAACAGCTTCGGTGCGCTCGATTTCTTGCTCTTCTTCGTCATGCTTGTTGTTTCGGTCATAAGGGCGTT
>NZ_QKWJ01000228.1 GCF_003353055.1 Cupriavidus lacunae | reverse complement strand
TGAGCAGAGCTCGGGTATCGAGCAGGTGAACCAGGCGGTGGCGCAGATGGACGAGGTCACGCAGCAGAACGCGGCGCTGGTGGAAGAGGCCGCGGCCGCCGCAGGCTCGCTGGAAGAGCAGGCGATGCGGTTGCGCGATGCCATTGCCACCTTCCGCGTCAACATGCAGGCCGAGGTGCGGCCGCAGCGCCAGCCCGCGCATGCGCGCGGCGATGCCGTCCGGCCGCTGGCAAGGGCCTAGTTCAAAGGTCCAGGCCAGGCCGAATCAGAAAGCGAAGGCAGGCGCGGAGCACCGCCCTGCGTGCGTACAAGACGGGTGCGGCATGCCGCGCCCGAGGCTTCAGTTACAAGGGGGAGTTGCTATGCATTGGTTCAATCAATTGCGCGTCACGACCAGGCTGGTTGCCGGGTTCCTGGTCGTTGCCGTGATCGGCGCCGTGATGGGGCTGCTGGGCGTCGTCAACATGGGGCGCATGGCGGAGTGGACCGGCAAGATCTACAACGGTGACCTGCAGGCGCTGAAGGCCGTCCAGGACGCCAACATCAACCTGGTCTATGCCAGCCGCGCACAGATCGGGCTGCTGTCGGCATCGACCATGGGCGAGCGTTCGGCCGAGAAGGACCAGATCGTGAAGTCCCTCGGCACGATGGACGAGCGCATCCGCCAGGTTGCGGGCGCGTTCGAGACGCCGGAGGGCAAGGCCCTGGTCAAGCAGTACCAGGACCTGTCGCCGGCCTTCCGTGCGCGCATGGACAAGTATGTCGAGCTGGTCGGCAAGCAGCCGCTGGATACCTCGCAGTTTGAAAGCCAGGTGTTCTCCGAGAGCGCCGACCTGATCAAGGACAGCCATGCGCTGGAAGCGGTGATGTTCCAGATGGTCAAGCGCCGCGACGACCGTGCCCGCATCAACATGGAAGAAGCGCGCAGCGTCTACCATGCATCGCGCCTGTGGATGCTGGGCCTGGTGCTGGGCGGGCTGGCGTTGTCGGTGCTGCTGGGCGTGTTGCTGGCGCGCGCGCTGTCGCGCCAGCTGGGCGGCGAGCCGGGCTATGCGGCGGCGATCGCCGCGCGTATTGCCGAAGGCGATTTCTCGTCGCCGGTGAAGACGCGCGCGGGCGACAAGAGCAGCCTGGTCTTTGCGATGCAGCAGATGCAGCAGCAGCTGTCGCGCATGGTGCGCGATTTCAAGGCGTCGGCCGAATCGATCGGCAGCGCTTCGCGTGAAATTGCCGCGGGCAATAACGACCTGTCGCAACGGACCGAGCAGCAGGCGGCGTCGCTGGAGCAGACCGCTTCGAGCATGGAAGAGCTGACCAGCACGGTGCGCCAGAACGCGGACAACGCGCGCCAG
>NZ_QKWJ01000227.1 GCF_003353055.1 Cupriavidus lacunae | reverse complement strand
GAGGTCGAGCTGCTTGGCAAGATCGGTACCTCGAAGGCCGATATCGACCGCTTGTGCAAGCGCCTGCAGTCTAAAGCGCGCCGGATCCGCATCGTCTACGAGGCGGGCCCATGCGGATATGGCCTTTACCGGCAGCTTGCAGGGAAGGGATTCGAGTGCATGGTGTGCGCGCCGTCGCTAATCCCGAAGAAACCCGGCGAGCGCGTCAAGACCGATCGTCGCGATGCGGTCAAACTGGTGCGATCGCTTCGCGCCGGTGACCTCTCGGCCGTGTACGTGCCCAGCGTCGAAGACGAAGCATTCCGGGATCTGTCACGCGCCTGGGTCAACGCCAAAGACGATCTGAAGCGAGCCCGACAAAGGCTGAAAGCCTTTCTGCTCTCACACGGTGTTCACTACATCGGGAGAGCCGACTGGGGACCAGCGCACCGGCGCTGGATCAGTGCCTTTGCGTTCGACACCGTGTGGCAACAACTTGCCTTTGACGAATATCGACGGGCCATCGAGGATCGGCTCGCGCAATGCAACCGTCTCGAAGCGGCCTTGCGCGAAGCCGTGGTCAACTGGCACTTCTATCCGGCCGTACTGGGCTTGCAGGCCATGCGCGGCGTGCAGTTCACCACGGCGATAGGCATGCTCGCTGAGTTGGGCGATCTCTCGCGCTTTGTGCATCCGCGCCAACTGATGGCCTGGCTCGGGGTGACGCCTGCCGAACACTCATCGGGGGAAAAACGGCGCCAAGGCAGCATCACCAAGAACGGCAATAGCTACGCAAGAAAGCTGCTAATCGAAGCCGCCTGGAGTTACCGGCACCCGGCACGGGTGAGCCCCGAGATTCAGCGACGGCACGAAGGCATCCCGAAGGCCATCGTTGACCGGTCCTGGGACGCCCAGCTTCGACTGTGCCGGCGCTATCGGAAACTGGCCGCGCGCGGCAAAAACCCGAACATTGCGGTGGTCGCGGTGGCTCGCGAACTGAGCGGGTTCATCTGGGACATCAGCCAGCTCGCCATGTCGCTTGCCGTACCGAACGCGGCCCAGACAACGTAACCCAGCGCCAAGGTACTAACCATATCTCACACTGTGGAGCCAGTTTCCTGAAGGCGGCGTAGCCCGGCACACGAGCAACCCGCGACCAAGCTACGCAACGGATTTCATCCGACTTGCGGCAATAGATAGCGGAAGGCTCATTGGGCGGACCTCTGTAATGCGGTAACCAACCCGCGGATATCAGCCTGATCCACCGTCGAGACTTACTGCTACGTCGCCTTTAGGAAATTGGGGGGGAACAACATGCAACTGTGAAACTGAATCAAACCAATCTCGATTGACACTGAGAGTCATATCAGCTTGG
>NZ_QKWJ01000226.1 GCF_003353055.1 Cupriavidus lacunae | reverse complement strand
CAATCCGCCAGGGATGCAGCCAATCGACCTTGCCCGCACGCCGCAGTCAACTGATAGGGGCGACCAGAATCTTCACTCTCCGGCCACGCTGAGCCCTCAGACTAAATTTTTCAGGTCCGACTATTTGGCATCTTGCAGGGTCTGGGGACACTGGCGTTGCGTCAAAGGATGGCATAACCGGGCCGCCGATGCGTTCACGGCGACATCGATACGTCCCTGCTCCGGTATGCCATCTGCTCGCGCAGCCAGCGCGACCGCAATGTACGGGTGCGACAGGCGACAGGACGGCCAGGGCTTGATATCGACATCCAGCAAGTGCCAGGTCGAGAAATCCAGCAATTTCGCCCGGCTTTTCTCGTCGGGCAGGCCTCCCAGGTAGATGCGGAACATCCCCGCCGCGCCATCGAGCCCGCCAGCCGGGCCGGTAACGCCGGCGCGTGCCAATAGCGCGGCATGCATGCCACCCTGGGCCCCAAACGCCGGGTAGATGGCCCGGGAGGTCGCGCCTGTTCCAAAACCTGCCTGCTTGCCGCCAGCCAACTGCATGTAGGCCAGCCCCAGGGCCGAGGTCAGGCGCGCTGCATCGAACTGCATCACCACCCCGGCCGCCACGGTCGCGCCAAGATAGCCAAACAACTGCGTCAGGAACCAGTCGGAACCCGGGCCATCGCCCTGGGGAGCGCACAACACGCCCAGGCGCACCATCAGTTCGGTACCCAATGCCACGGCATCGATCAACAGCTCGTCGGAACAAGGCGCCAGGTCCGCTGCCGCCAAGGCAGCCGGCAACACACACGCAGCCGGGTGCAAACGACCGAAATCGTGGATATCATCGAAATCCAGGATATGGATCAACGACCCATTCGTGAAAGCCGCGGCCAGGGCTGACGCCTTGCCTCCACCGATCAGCCGGCAAGGACCATCGCCCGAAGCCGCGCGCTCGGCGGCCTCGACCTGTGCTGCCAACTCGGTGCGCCGCGCCGCCAGGCCGATGCCCAGCGCGTCCGTAATGTGCAGGCACGTGGTGGTTCGCACGGATTGCGGAAGCCCTCCTCGGGCCAGTTCGACGAACACATTCGACAAAGCCTCGGCCAGCGGCATGGCCGTGGACTCCTGCGCTGATGACATGTCTCTCTCCTGATGGACTGATTGGGGGATCGTTCGCGCTGTTATCCGGCCATTTTGTCCTGGGAAGGAAACCTGTCGCACCACGGCCGATTGAATGGGTTATTTAGTCGGACCTGAAAAATTTAGTCTGAGGGCTCAGCGTGGCCGGAGAGTGAAGATTCTGGTCGCCCCTATCAGTTGACTGCGGCGTGCGGGCAAGGTCGATTGGCTGCATCCCTGGCGGATTG
>NZ_QKWJ01000225.1 GCF_003353055.1 Cupriavidus lacunae | reverse complement strand
TGACGGCGTGCGCGCGACCAGCCGCTATACCGTGGCTGCCGGTGATAAGGACGCAGTCCTGAATGTGATCGCCAAGGCCAAAGCACGCTGCCGGCTGACATCTGGGGTGGCGATCCGCAGTTGCTATGAGGCCGGCCGCGATGGCTTCTGGCTGCACCGCTGGCTCACGGAGCAGCGTATCCAAAACCTAGTGGTGGACTCGTCCAGTATTGAAGTCAACCGCCGCGCGCGACGCGCCAAGACCGATCGGCTCGACGGCGACAAGTTGCTCTCGATGTTGATGCGTTACC
Source organism: Cupriavidus lacunae (assembly GCF_003353055.1). Lineage (GTDB taxonomy): Bacteria > Pseudomonadota > Gammaproteobacteria > Burkholderiales > Burkholderiaceae > Cupriavidus > Cupriavidus lacunae. The sequence continues at coordinate 1,097 of NZ_QKWJ01000225.1, read as the reverse complement.
ACGCGGGCGAGCGCCGGGTGTGGGCAGTCGCACGGGTACCAACTGAAGAGCAGGAAGATGACCGGCGTTTGCACCGCGAGCTCGGTCGGCTCAGACAGGAACGCACAGCCCACAGCAACCGTGTTCGATCGCTGCTGGTATTGCACAACCTGCGGGTCTCCCACATTGGTGACCGCTCCTGGAAGCAATGGTGGAACGCTCATGGCTCGCAACTGCCTGCTGCCTTGGCTGCCGAGATCGAGCGTGAAGTTGCAAGACTGGTGTTGGTAGTCACGCAGATCAAAACAATCGAAGCCCAGCAGCGCGAGAACGTGAAGGCTGGCACGCAGCCAGCCATCGCCTTGCTCGCGCGGCTTAGCGGGATCGGCGTGGGCAGCTCCTGGCTCCTGGTCAAGGAACTGTTTGGCTGGCGGCGCTTTCACAACCGGCGCGAAGTCGCAGGTTGCCTGGGACTGGCACCGACGCCTTACAGCAGTGGCCAAAGTGAGGTCGAGCAAGGCATCAGTAAGGCGGGCAACAAACGAGTGCGCTGGCTGATGATTGAACTGGCATGGAGCTGGCTACGCTACCAGCCAGCGAGTCAGCTCACGCGATGGTTCAATGAGCGCTTCGCGCCAGGCAGCAAGCGCATGCGCCGCGTCGGCATTGTCGCACTTGCGCGCCGACTAGCAATTGCCCTGTGGCGCTATCTTGAGCTCGGCGAAATTCCCACCGGCGCAAACCTCAAACCAATAGTAAGGTGATGCCCATCTAAGCATGGAGAGTAACGCCGGTAACGATAGCAAGGTCAGCGCGCCCGTAACAGACCCGGGCTACCCTCGCGGGTAGCCGTCATCCTAGATGGGGCGCGCAGGTAACAGGGGTAGTCCAAGCGCTTTGCGCATGTGGTATGTGGTGCCAGGCTCCCGCGCCCGGCACGGATAGAAGGTAGCCCGGAGGGCAATAGCCCGGGCATTGAGGCCCTGACCTCGATTTCGTGCCGCGTCAGTCCGCGAACGAAAAGTAATGGCTTGCAAGGAGAGAGTATCGCGCCAGACATTCCTATGCTGAAATCCAATACTGTAAGGGGGGTTGACACCCTCGCCCTCATAGAAGGG
>NZ_QKWJ01000224.1 GCF_003353055.1 Cupriavidus lacunae | reverse complement strand
CCACCCCTTTCAAGGTGATCAAACGACACGTCCAGCCTTGATGACACGGGCGGTAGATACATGCCGTCGTGCCACGCATCCGGCAACATAGCCCTTCTTCTTGGGCGCCTTCGGTCCCCGAGCATGTTTGCGCATCGCGCGGGGATCAACGTGCGTCGCGATCTTGAGCAACTCGCGGCTGAGTTGGGCTGGGGTGAGAGGGTCATAGCCTTCCCATATCTCGGGCGGTACCGCGATCATCATGCCGGCATACGTTGCCCGAATTTCGCTGGCGAGGTAATACGGTGAGAGCTCGATGTCGCCGGTATCCAGTTCATGCCGGATTCTCACGGCAGTCGCAATCACGCTCAGCACGTTATACGCGAGCGCGGCCACGCCGAAGGCCAGCAGCGCCGCGCGCGGCTGACTCAACGAACGAATCTCGCTGTTGAGCACCGATTCGAGCCGCTGAAACAGATTCTCAATGCTCCAGCGCTTCCGGTATAGCTGGGCGACAGCCTCGGCCGTCAGGTGGGCGGCCGGAACATTCGTCAGCAGGCGGATGACGGTGTCACCGTCCTCGGTGGCACGATCCAGACGCAACTCAATGCGCCGCAGCGGCAGCGGCGTGTTCGATTCATCCAGGATGCTGACGGCCTGTTCGTACACGAGACCGGTCTCGACCCGGCCCATTTCGCGTGCCGGCTCCAACTCGCTGGGGTTGGGATTGCGGCCGTGCTCCCGCACGAGGAAGGCGCTACCGCGGCGCTGCCAGCCGGTAAGAATCGCCCGGGTGCTGAAATTGCGATCGGCGATCCACAACTCGCCAGGCTCGGCCGATTCGAGCAGGGTTTCCATGATGGCCCGCTCCTGGGCATGCGCATCCTCACAGGGCACCAGATCGACGATCATCGCCGTATCCGGGTCATAAACCACCAATGACTGCCCGGGCAAGGCCGCGCCCCGAAACCCACGCAATGGTTTCAGGCGCTTTTCGCTCGCCGGCAAATGGCTCCCATCCACGATGCGCAGGCGATAGCCGTCCACCGAGGGTGGCTGCTTGCGCAACATCGGTTGCACGACCGGCCCCAGCCGCCGCGCGCTGCCTTGTACCAGGGCACGAACCAGTCCCGGTTCGGTCCGGCTGATCTTGTCGTACAGCGCGGTGATGGAAACCGGCAGCGCCGGACTGGCCTTGGCTGCCGCATGCACCGAGGGACGCAGGCCCACGGCCACCAGCGACATGATTTCCACTGTCGTCGAAAAGAGTAGCTCCCGCGTGTACTGCGCTTCTCGCTCCTGCTCGAACAACTCATCGATCCAGGCCGGATCGAGGGCGCGTTGCAACCCCAGGCGCGCCATCACGCTGATCGGGCTGTGTTCGATAAAGCGTTCCACCACTGCGTCCAGTACCACGCCACTGACTCCGTCTTCGGTTCGAGGACACGGAGCTTGCCCTATTCTTCATCACCTTGAAAGGGGTG
>NZ_QKWJ01000223.1 GCF_003353055.1 Cupriavidus lacunae | reverse complement strand
CGATACGCCCTCGTGGAGACTCGCCAACCGCTGAGAACGCTCGATCAGCGCGACGCCGTCTCAAAAGCCGCGTCGCACCGATCTATCGGATTCGCTCGGGCTCAAGTCCGACAGCCTCCTAGGGCGAATCGACGGCGTTATCGGAAAGACAGCTGGACCGTCTCCCGGTTTTCCCCCCTTCGCGCGCCAGGTGCGGACCCCCACCTGCCCGAGATCGCACGCGGCCCTTCTCAGAGACCGTGCCAAAGCGGGGGCTGACGACTGGACTGCTGCTGAGAGTCCAATAAGGCACCTACAATGCGCGCATGGCTTCCGATCCCGGGCAGGCGACCCCCGTCCTTCAACTTCGAATTGCTCTGCGCGGCCTGAGCCCACCGGTTTGGCAACGTGTCCTCGTTCCCGAGCATTTGACGCTCGGGCAATTGCACAATGTCATCCAGGTCATCATGGGCTGGGCCGACAAACATCTGCACGTGTTCAGCATTCGTGGCAGGCGTTACGGCGAAGCTCATGAGCATTTCAAGGCCTTTACCGGCCTCGGCGTGGGCGGAGAAACGGGGATGAGCTATACCAGTGAACGGCAGCGCTGCGATGACCGACACACCAATGGTGCGCGCTCTCGGCGTGGCATGCCGTGGAGTGAGCCCGCACATGAGCCTGGTCCGGGATTCGTCGGCGACAGTGGTGAGCGCAGCGATGCGCATCCCGTTCAGGAGATCGAGTCAACTTCGACGCTTCCCATGGCGCTGCCGTTCACTGACGATTTTGGAGCCGGCCATGGCGATGCGCAAGCGAGACGACGAGGTGTTCCCGAACGCGGCGGGGATCGATGTGGGCGCGTCGAGCCACTGGGTGGCGGTGCCGCGGCATCTGGCCGAGCAAGCCGGCTGCGAGCCGGTCCGCGAACTCGGCGCAATGACCGACGATCTGCACGCGTTGGCGCAATGGCTGTTGTCGCTCGGGGTCGACACGGTAGCGCTGGAGTCCACCGGCGTGTATTGGATCCCGGTATACGAGGTGCTGGAACAGCGCGGCTTGACGGTGTGGCTCGTCGATGCGCGGCAACTCAAGTACGTGCCCGGCCGCAAGAGCGACGTGCTCGACTGCCAGTGGCTGCAGAAACTGATGAGTTTGGGGCTGTTGCGCGCGGCGTGGCGGCCCGGCAACGAGGTGTGCGTGGTGCGCGCGGTGGTGCGCCAGCGCGAGGTGCTGCTCACCGAGCAGGCCAATTGGGTGCAGCGCATGCAGAAGGCGCTGGTGCAGATGAATCTCCAGCTCAGCGAAGTGCTCAGCGACGTCATGGGCATGACCGGCCAGGCCATCGTCCGGGCGATTGTGGCGGGCGAGCGTGACCCCCAAGTGCTGGCGCGGCACCGCTATGGGCGAATTAAGGCCAGCGAGCGCGACATCGAACGCGCGCTGACCGGCAACTGGCGCGAGGAACACCTGTTCGTGCTCACGCAGGCCTTGGCGATGTTCGACACTCTGGCCCAG
>NZ_QKWJ01000222.1 GCF_003353055.1 Cupriavidus lacunae | reverse complement strand
CTTCTATGAGGGAATGGAAGTCAACCCCCCTTCAGCATTGGATTTCAGGTAGGGCATGTTGGAGTCGATACACTTTCCTTGCAAGCCGTTAAGCTTTCCTTCGCGGACTGACGCGGCGGCGAAACCGAGGTCGGGGTGCTCAATGTCGGGGCTATTAGCCCGGACTACCTTCTATCCGTGCCGGCGCAGGGCCGGCCACCACATACCACATGCGCAAAGCGCGGGACTACCCCTGTTACCTGGGCGCGCCCCATCTCTAAGGACGGCTACCCGCGAGGGGTAGCCCGGTTCATCTACGGGCGCGCTGACCTGCTCTCGTACCGCTTCTCTCTCCCTTACTTAGATCGGAATCACCTTACTATGGTTTGAGGCTTGCCCCGGGGGGAATCTCGCCATATTCGAGATAGCGCCACAGGGCAATTGCCAATCGGCGGGCAAGTGCGACAATGCCGACGCGCCGCATGCGCTTGCTGCCTGGCGCGAAGCGCTGATTGAACCATTGCGTGAGCTGACTCGTTGGCTGGTAGCGTAACCAGCTCCATGCCAGTTCGATCATCAGCCACCGAGAGCGTTTGTTGCCCGCCTTGCTGATGCCTTGCTCGACCTGGCTTTCGCCACTGCTGTAGGGCGTCGGTGCCAGTCCCAGGCAACCTGCGACTTCGCGCCGGTTGTGAAAGCGCCGCCAGCCAAACAGTTCCTTGATCAGGAGCCAGGCACTGCCTACGCCGATCCCGCTGAGTCGCGCGAGCAGCGCGATGGCAGGCTGCGTGCCGGCCTTCACGGCCTTGTGCTGCTGGGTTTCGATTGTCTTGATCTGCGTTACGGCCAACGCCAGTCGCGCGACTTCACGCTCGATCTCGGCACCCAAACCAGCAGGCAGTTGCGAGCCATGTGCGTCCCACCAGTGCTTCCAGGATCGGTCCCGGATATGGGCGACCCGGAAGTTGTGCAGTACCAGCAGCGAACGAATTCGATTGCTGTGAGCCGTGCGTTCCTGCCTGAGTCGCCCGAGCTCGCGGTGCAAGCGCCGCTCATCTTCCTGCTGTGGTGTCGGCACCCGCGCGACTGCCCATACGCGTCGCTCGCCAGCGTGGTAACGCATCAACATCGAGAGCAGCTTGTCGCCGTCGAGCCGGTCGGTCTTGGCGCGTCGCGCTCGGCGGTTGACTTCAATACTGGACGAGTCGACCACCAGGTTATGGATGCCTTGTTCCGTGAGCCATCGGTGTAGCCAGAAGCCATCGCGGCCGGCTTCGTAGCAACTGCGCACCGGGGCTTGCGGCGCCAGGCCACAGCGTGCTTTGGCCTTGGCGATCACTTGCAGGACTGAATTCAGGTCGCCAGCCACCAGCGTATGCCGGCTCGGTCCACGCACGCCGTCGCCCAGCGACAGCTTCCAGCTCTTGTCGCCTAGTTCGAAAGCCATGTACAGCCAGCCGGTGATCGTCGTATTCTGCCCCTGAAGGGTTGTGTCAGGCGTGTTCATTTGCGTGCTCCTTTGGGAGAAACGAGATTGCGAATCTTCGTTTTACTCCAGGGGCTTGCCTCCGCGGCCCTTCATAGTATCTC
>NZ_QKWJ01000221.1 GCF_003353055.1 Cupriavidus lacunae | reverse complement strand
TCATCGCGTATCACGCCTGCGATGAGCCCCCAAACCGAGGCGAACCCCGTCACGACCTGATGTTTTGAATCACGCTTCACCTCAACTCCGACGAACTCCTTCTATGAGAAGACCCTTTGTGTCAAGCCGTTTATGAACAGTGCTGAAGTATTGATCAGTCCACTATCCATCGCTTCCGCAGCTAGGTCTGAAGCCGATCGTCGCGCGCGTCGGAGCTGACGTCCGACCTCCTTCTATCCGCTGGCCAAGAGCCAGCCTCATACTATGCGCGTTGCGCCAACATCCTTCACCCAGGAACACGCCCCATCTAGAGAAGCGGTTGCCCTCAGCAACCTGGAGTTCGTACGGGCATGTTCACTTCAGACCTGTCTTGCTACGCTAGTGTCTGACCAACCTTACCTCCTTCCTGCCAAGCCGCGGGTCTTACGCAGACTTCAAGTGTGCGCCTTCGGGGATCACGCCGTCCTTCAGATAGCGCCACAGCGCAATCACGAGGCGCCGCGCCACTGCGACGATCGCGATGCGCCGCGCGCGGCGATTGGGTCCCGTCCCCTGCGTGCGCTGGTTGAACCACTGCGTCAATGCACTGGCGGGCTGGTAGCGCAGCCAGGTCCACGCCATCTCGACCAGGAGCGCCCGTACCCGCGGGTTGCCCCGTTTGCTGATGCCCTGGTCGACCTGGCTCTCGCCACTGTCGTAGGGCTGCGGCACCAGCCCTACGCAGGCCCCGACCTGGCGCCGGTTGCTGAACTCGCGCCAGAACAGCTCGAGCGCGAGGCGCGACGCGCCCACTTCGCCAATGCCCTTCAGGCGCGCCAGGGCATTACTTCGCTCGCGCGCAGGCGCCGGCAGGCTCGCCTGCCGTGTCTTCTCGAGGGCGGCGAGCTGCTGCTGCGCCAGCGCCAGCCGTTCGCATTCGCGCAGCAGCCGCTCACGCAACTCAGGCGGTAGCGGTGTGCCGTCGTAACACCGCACCTCGTCACGCGCGAGCCGGCCGGCGAAGGCCCGGTGGTCAACCTCATCCCAGCAGCCGAGCGTGGCCAGCAGTTTGCGCATGCGGTCGCGATGTTGCAGCACTTCCTTCTGCAGTTCCCCGCGATCGCGCATCAGCTGGCGCGATGCCTCGTCCTGCGGCGACGGCACGTGCACCACGTGCATGCGGTCACGCTCGCCGCGCAGCCATGCGCGCAGGTTGATCACCAGCTTGATGGCATCGAGCCGGTCGGTCTTTGCGCGACGCCGGTGGCGCTCGACCGGAATGCTGGCGGGATCGACAACGTAGCACTCGATGCCGCGCGCCTGCAACGCGCGGCATATCCAGAACGCGTCCTGGCCGGCCTCGTAGCTCACGACGATCCTTACGCCAGCCGGCAGCGACCACTTCATCTTGCGCTGTTCGATCAGGTCCAGCACGGCCCGCAGCCTGGCTGCGGCCTGCGGCTGCGCGACCGTGTGGACGGCTGGCTGCTCGCGCTGGCCGTCGTGCAGCGCGACCTTCCACTTCGCGGCAGCAAGCTCGAGTGATACTGCCAGCACCGGTTCCTCACCACCCGTCGTGAACATCTGATCCGTGTGCATGATGCTCTCCTTTGAACAGGGGACTCGACACGCCCTGATTTTACGTATCAGTTCGTTGACGACCTCCACCTGTTACATAGGATCTAG
>NZ_QKWJ01000220.1 GCF_003353055.1 Cupriavidus lacunae | reverse complement strand
GCGGTGTAGGCAACGAAGCCATTGGCGTCGCGCTCGACCTGCATCACCTCGGCGTGCTCGACGATCTGCGCGCCGGCGCGACGCGCGGCGCGCGCGAAGGCCGGGCCGGCCAGGCGCGGGTTGGCATGGCCGTCCTGCGGCGAGTACGATCCCGCCACCACGCCGGGCGCGAAGATGCCCCAGCGCCGGCGCAACTGCTCGGCCGTGAAAAGCTCCAGGTCCAGTCCGAGCGGCTTCACGTCGCGCGCATGTTGCTCGAGCACGGTGGCCTGCTGTTCGGTGTAGCACACGCGCAGGTGGCCGTACGGGACGAACTCGAGGTCCTCGCCCAGCAGTTCCTTCACGCGGCCCCAGACGGCGCGCGCCCGGTTGGCCAGCGGCATCTGGTGCAGGGCGCGTCCCTGGCGGCGCACATTGCCGAAGTTGGTGCCGCTGGCCTGGCGCCCGACCAGCTCGCGTTCCAGCAGCACCACCGAGAGGCCCTGCTGGCGCAGGAAGAAGGCGGTGGTGGTGCCCATCAGGCCACCACCGAGCACCAGCACATCGGCGTCGTGTGTCCTGGTTGCCGTGCTCGATGTCGTGCTAGTTTTGGTGCCACTCATGGCTGCACCTCACGTGTATTCATCATCAGTGGCTTGACCGGTGCCTGCGAGCGCAGGCGACCGACTTGTTCGATCGGGATGCCGCAGGCCTGCGCCACGATCTCGGCCGCGGCATGGCCGCAGAAGCGGCCCTGGCAGCGGCCCATGCCGACGCGGCTGAAGGCCTTGGCCCGGTTGACTTCCTGGCTGTCCAGTTCGGCCACGCAGCGGCGCAGCTCGCCCACTGTCACGGCCTCGCAGCGGCAGACCACCGCGGCATCGGGCAGGGCGGCGGCCTGCGCGTGCGGCCACGGGAAGGCGCGCGCCAGCCCCTGGCGGAAGCGGTCCATCTGGTCGAGGGTGCGGCGCAGCGCAGCCGATTCGGCGGCGTATTGCGCGCGGCCCCGCTCATGCCCCAGGTCGGCCAGTGCCGCTAGCGCCGCGAGCCGGCCCGCGGCTTCGGCCCCGTCGGCACCGAGGATGCGCGCGCCGTCGCCGGCCAGGTAGACGCCGCGCGTGCTGCTGCGGCCGTCCGCGTCGATGCGCGGCAGCCACTGGCGGCTTACGGGTTCGAAGGCGAACTCGCAGCGCGCGAGGTCGGCCAGTTGCGTCTCGGCGCGCAGGTGCCAGCCCAGGCCGACGGCGTCGCACGCGAAGCGCTGCTCGCGTCCGCGCGCATCGCGCACGGTCACGCCCCGCACGCCCAGGCGGTCGTCGCCGTCGATGGCCAGCGGTGCCACGCCCTGCAGCACCGGTACGCCGGCATGCTTGAGGCCGCGGATCAGTCCGAGCCCGCGCAGCGCCAGCCGGGGGCGCGCCAGCAGGCCGGTGATGGCACCCCAGGATTTATTCGCGGGGGAGGTGTCGAGCACTGCCGCCACGCGCGCGCCGGCCTGCACGTACTGCGAGGCCACCAGGTAGAGCAGCGGCCCGCTGCCGAGGAAGACGACTTGCGTACCGATGGCGCAGGCCTGTGCCTTGAGCGCGATCTGCGAGGCGCCCAGGCTGTAGCAGCCGGCGCGGTGCCAGCCGGGCACCGGCATGAGCCGGTCGGTGGCGCCGGAGCACACCAGCAGTGCGTCGAAGGGCAGCGTCTGCGG
>NZ_QKWJ01000022.1 GCF_003353055.1 Cupriavidus lacunae | reverse complement strand
ATGCTGCGTTTGACGTGGCGGGAGCTGGAAACGTGACTATGGTTGCCGGATTGCGGGCCATTGCGAAAGCGGTGGAATCACCACCGGTGCCTACCGTGCGCGCGCCAGTTCTCGACCCTACCGATGGGCGCGGTGCGTATCGCCTGCACCAGCGTGGCGATGCCCTGGGCGGCGTGCCAGGCGTTGTGCGGGTGCATCGACTGGAAATCGTTGTTGCCCAGCATCAGGACCACCAGTGCCAGCGGCGAGTGGATTTCAATGCGCTGCGCCAATCCTTGCAGGCCGTTGCGGCCGGGTTTGAAGGGATCGTCCCAGACCGTGCGGCGGCCGTTCAGGCAGTCTTCGATGATGCGCACCGGGGTGCCGCCGTCGGCGTTCAGGCCCAGCTCCAGCCGGCCGGGCCAGCGCACAGGGAACGGCAGGCGCTGGCGCGTGCCGGGCACGATGCCCCATGACAGCGAGTCGGCGTAGACGAGGACCTGCAGGGGATCGGCTTCAGGCAGCGGCGTGGTGCTCATGCGGAACTCCAGTCGGCGTGGAAGTTGGTCGATAAAGGGCAAGGGCCCTTGTCAAGCCATGTTGCATCGCGTAGACAAAAAGTCTTCCGAATACGCGGAGACTTCATAATATCGAACTTACTGCAGACAGGGAGAATGAAGTTGCGTTTCGAGCACTTGGTTGAGATCAACGATCCGGGCAATCCTCAACTGGATCCGCTGACGGCTGACCAGCTGTGGCAAGGCCTGGTGCTGCGCGCCGAGTCTCCCGAACTCTTTGTGCTGGGCCTGGACCGCGCCGAGGTGGTTGGCCGTGGCGACAACTGGGTCGACCGCGTGCTGCATTTTGGCAAGGCGTCGATCCAGGACCACGTGGTCTACGAGCCGCGTCGGCTGGTGCGCTATGAAACCGCGGCCACGGCCGACCATGCCGGCGGCACGCTGACCATGGCGATCGAAACCCCGGGCCCGGGCGCGCTGCTGCTGCGCTTTATCTACGACACCACCATGCCGGCCGTCGATGACAGCGGCGACGACCGCTATTCCGAGATCGTCAAGTCTGCCTATCACGCGGCCGACATCGACACCGTCCGCAAGATCCGCGAGATCGCCGACACCGGGCGGCTGGGGTGAGCGAGGGCCCCGCCACGCCGGAGGGTTCCGGCCAGCGGCCGGGACTGCCAACCCGGGAGGCGCTGCGCGCTCGCTACGGCGACCGGCTGCGCTGGCTGGTGCTGGTGACGCTGATGCTGGGCACGGTCTCGTCGATCGTCTCGTCCACCATTATCAATGTCGCCATTCCGGACCTGAGCCGGCATTTCGTGCTGGGTCAGGAGCGCGCGCAATGGGTGGCCGCCAGCTTCATGATTGCGATGACGCTGTCGATGCTGCTGACGCCCTGGCTGCTGAACCGCTACGGTCTGCGCCGCACCTTCCTGGGAGCCCTGGTGCTGCTGGGCACGGGCGGGCTGTTCGGCGGCTTTTCACCGACCTACGGCGTGATGATCGCAATGCGCGTGGCCGAGGGCATCGCCGCGGGCATCATGCAGCCGCTGCCCAATATCCTGATCCTGCGCGTGTTCGAAGAGCGCGAGCAGGGCAAGGCGGTCAGCATGTTCGGCTTTGGCGTGGTTCTGGCGCCGGCGCTGGGGCCCAGCCTGGGCGGCTTCCTGGTCGAGGCCTTCGGCTGGCGCTCGATCTTTTTCGTGGTGGTGCCGCTGACGCTGGTCGGCGTTCTGATGGCGCGGCGCTTCATGGCGGTGGACTCGATCATGATGGGCGAGCGCCAGCCGCTGGACTGGCGCGGGCTGGGCCTGGCCGGCATTGCCACGGTGAGCCTGCTCAATGGCGTGGTGGAAATGCGCGAGAGCGTACCGGCGGGCATGGCGCTGCTGGGCTTCGGCCTGCTGATGCTGGCGGCGTTCGTGATGTGGCAGCTGCGCGCGGCCTATCCGCTGATGAACATGCGGCTCTACAGCTACCAGCAGTTCGCGGCCGGGGCGGTGGTGGCGTTTATCTATGGCGCGGGGCTGTTCGGCTCGACTTACCTGCTGCCGGTCTACATGCAGATGGCGCTGGAATACACGCCGTCGCGCGCTGGCCTGGTGCTGTTCCCGGCGGGGGTGGTGCTGGCGCTGACGATCGCCATGACGGGGCGCTTCACGCAGCGGATCTCGCCGCATATCCAGGTGTCGTTCGGGCTGGCGCTGCTGTCGCTGTCGTTCCTGCTGATGGCGCTGAGTTCGCGTGCCACGCCTTATCTGATGTTGGTGGCACTGGCGGTGCTGGGGCGGATCGGGCTGGGTTGCATCCTGCCGTCGCTGACGCTGGGGGCGATGCGGGGCGTGGATTTCACGCTGATCGCGCAGGGATCAAGCTGCATCAACTTCCTGCGCCAGCTGGGCGGGGCCATCGGCGTCAGCCTGGCCGGCGTGGGGCTGCAATGGCGGCTGGCTGAGCATGGCGCGGTGCTGGGCCACGGCGTTGACGCCGCCGTGCAGGCGGCGCGCATCCGTGCCTTCGATGAAACCTTCCTGGCCGTGGGCGTGGTGATCGCCGCCGCGATGCTCGCGGCGTGGCGGATCCGGCCGCGGCCGGTGCTGGCGGCCTGAGAGCGCCGGGTCTGGCTGCCCTGCCTTAGCTGGCCGCGCCGCTGCGCAGTTCTTCCACCAGCGCGATGTACTGCTCCATCGCCTGTTCGCGCGCGGTGCCGCGCAGGGCTTCCCAGGCTTCGAACTTGTAGCGGCCGACAAAATCCGTCATGCCGGGCTTGTCGCCGTGGGCATCGCCCTCGCTGCCTTGCTTGAACAGGGCATACAGGCGCAGCAGGGACATATTGCTGGGGCGCTCGCTCAGTTGCTTGACGTCGATCTGGGCCTGGTCGAAGCGTGCCTGCAGGTCGCTCATGGGGGTTCCTCCGTATGTGCTGTCTGGATTGCGAAAGTGAGAGGCCGATGATAGCCGCCCGGCAGCCCCGCGCCGTCCGTATAAAACCGAAGAAGCCCTCGATTCCGGGCATCACCGGATACAATCGCGGCATGTCCTGGATTCTTGCTGTTGAAACTTCTACGGAGTGGTGCTCGGTCGCGCTCGGACGTGCGTCGGGTGCCGGAATCGAGTGCCTGGTGCGCCATGAGCACACCGGCGCACGCTCGTCGGCGCGCGTGCTGCCGGCCGCCGGTGAATTGCTGGCCGAAGCCGGCATCGCGCTGGCCGATTGCGCCGCCATCGCCTTCGGCGCCGGACCGGGCTCGTTCACCGGCCTGCGCACCGCCTGCGGCGTGGCGCAGGGGCTGGCGTTCGGCGCCGGGCTGCCAGTGGTTCCGGTCAATACCCTGATGACCTGCGCCGAGCGCGCGCGTGCCGCCACCCCGGCGCTGCCGGACGATACCGCGGTGCTGGTGGCGCTGGATGCGCGCATGGACGAGGCCTATTCCGCGGCCTTCCGCTGGCATGCCGGTGCGGGCGAATGGGCGGAACTCACGCCGATGCGGGTCAGCGCGCCGGAAACCGTGCCGCTGCCCGACGGTGCGTTCTGGCTGGCCGGCAATGCCGCCGCCGTCTTTGGCGAGCGGCTGGCGGGCCTGGCGCGCGCGGCGCGCGTGCTGCCGGAGGCGATGCCCCATGCGCAGCCGATGGTTGCCATCGCACTGCGCGCACTGGCGCGCGGCGAGGCCATCGACGCCGACCAGGCCATGCCCATCTACCTGCGCGACAAGGTCGCCCAGACCATCGCCGAACGCGAAGCCGCCGCTGTCGCACGTGCCGCGGCACAGGCCGGGAGCGCATCGTGAGCGCGGCCTATCCGCTCGATGACCGCAATCACTGGCCGCCAGTGCCCGCCATGCCGGCGCTGCCGGACGGCTGGGCGCTGGGCCGCATGAGCGCGCTGGACCTGGAGGCGGTGGCGGGCATCGAGGCACGCGCCTACAGCCACCCGTGGACGCGCGGCAACTTCGAGAACTCGGTCAAGACCGGGCATCTCGGCCTGACGCTGCGCGACCCCTCGGGGACGCTGGTGGCCTACGCCGTGCTGATGCCGGTGGTCGATGAAATGCACCTGCTCAACATCACCGTCGAGCCGCGGCGCCAGCGCCAGGGACTGGGGCGCCTGATGCTGGCGGTGGTGCTGGCGACTTCGCACGCGCACCGCATCCATACCATGCTGCTGGAAGTGCGGCCGTCCAATACCGGGGCGATCGCGCTGTACCGGGCTGCGGGGTTTGCCGAGATCGGGCGCCGCAAGGGCTATTACCCGGCCCACGGCGGCAAGCGCGAAGACGCGCTCGTGCTGCGCCGCGCCTGGCCGGCGCAGGCCGCCGCCAATGAAGGCACGGAGGGCAAGGCATGAGCCGCCGCGCACAGTTCCTGGAAGTGCTGGGCATCCCGACTGAGTGGGTGCCGCGCGAGCGTAAGGACGCGCTGGCAGAAGCCGTGCCGGAGATGGCGGCGGTGCAGGCTGCGCTGCCTGCGGTCGAGGCGCCCGTGGCCGAAACGGCTGTTCCGGTTGCCGCAGCGCTTGCCGATCCCGTTGAGACGGTGCCGGCGCCGGTGGCGCCGCCGGTCGCAAGGGCGCCCGTTGCACCTTCGCTGGTCCCCGCGAGCCCGGAACCCGGCTCGGCGCAGGCGGACCGCGAAGCGGGCATCGCCGCGATGGAATGGCCGGCATTGGATGCCGCCGTGGCCGGCTGCACCGCCTGCGGCCTGTGCCAGACCCGGACCAATACCGTGTTCGGCGTCGGCGACCGGCAGGCCGAATGGATGCTGGTGGGTGAAGCCCCCGGCGAGAACGAGGACCTGCAGGGCGAGCCCTTCGTGGGCCAGGCCGGCAAGCTGCTCGACAATATGCTGGGCGCGCTCGGGCTGGCGCGCGGGCGCAATGTGTTCATTGCCAACGTGCTCAAGTGCCGCCCGCCCGGCAACCGCAACCCGGAGCCGGAGGAGGTGGCGCAGTGCGAGCCCTTCCTGCGCCGGCAGATCGCGCTGCTCAAGCCCAAAGTGATCGTGGTGCTGGGCCGCTTCGCGGCGCAGTCGCTGCTGCGCACCACCACCCCCATCGGCAAGCTGCGCGGCACCGTACATACCTATGAGGGCATCCCCGTGGTGGTGACCTACCATCCGGCTTACCTGCTGCGCACCCTGACCGACAAGGCGCGCGCCTGGGAAGACCTGTGCTTGGCCCGGGAGGTCCATGACCGTGCGGGAGCTGGGGCCTGACCTCTCTCTGACCCGCGGCGGCGACGGCCATGGGCCGTCGGGCCCGCCGCTGTGGCGCCGCGCCGCGTCGGCGCGCACGCGCGACCTGGCCTGGACCACGCTGTCGCCGCCGTTGCTGGCGGCAGTGCCGGGCGCGGCCCTGGCGCGCTGGCCTGCCGGCACGCTGGCTGCCTGGCAGCACTGGCTGGAAACCGCGGACCCCGCCACGCTGCCCGCCACCATCGACGAACTGGCCGACGGCCACGCCGCCCCCTCCGCCGACGATGCCGACCAGGACCCCGCCAGCCGCAGCCTGCGCCTGGGCCGCCATGCCGAGCGGCTGCTGCATTTTGCGCTGCGCCATATGCAGGGGCTGTCGCTGCTGGCCGCCAACGTGCCGGTGCGGCGCGCGGGCCGGCACGGCGTGCGCACGCTGGGCGAACTGGACTTCGTCTGGCGCGATCAGGCATCGGGCGCGGTGGTCCACTGGGAGATGGCGGCCAAGTTCTACCTGTTGGCCCCGGGCGACCACCAGCCGCCACGGGCGCAGGATTTTGTCGGACCCAACCTGGTCGACCGCCTTGGCGACAAGCTGGGCCACATCGTGCACCGGCAGCTTCCGCTGGGGTGCACGGCGGAGGCGCAGGCCTTGCTGGGCCATACGGTGAACCGCAGCGAGGTCTACCTGCTGGGCTGGCTGTTCTATAGCGATGGCCGGGTGCCCCCGGGGCTGGACGCGCTGGGGATTGCGCCAGATCACATGTACGGCTGGTGGTCCACGCTCGACGGCTGGGCCGCCCGCGCCGCCGCGCGGCCCGGCTTGCGCTGGTGCCGCCTGCCGCGTACCGGGTGGCTGTCGGGGGCGCTGGTCCCTGAATCCGGCACGGAGGAAGTGAGCGCGCTGCACGCGATGCTGGCGCAGCGCTTCGCCGATCCGCGCCATGACCACGGCTGGCGGCGCGAGTCGCCGGTGATGCTGTGCGAACTGGAGCCCGCCGGGCCGCAGGCGCCGGGCTGGTGGCGCGAATGCTCGCGCGGGTTTGTGGTGCCGCCGGGGTGGGAAGAGCGGGCGCTGGCGCGGGCGGCGGAGCCGCCAAGGCCGGGGCCGCAGGCCGCGCAGGACGCGGCCTGAGCCTGGCTGCGCCAGCCGGCGCAGCCAGGCAGGGAAGGCAGGATCAGTGGTGCTTGTCCTCGCCGATCATTGCCAGCGAGTTGAAGGTGCGCGCGTTGTACTTGTGCAGCTTGAGCACCAGCGCCATGGTCACAACGATAAACAGGCCGAGCGCGATGATGACCACGCCGATCGGCACGTTCAGCTTGATCAGCAGCGCGTACAGGCACAGCATCAGCAGCACCGAGACGTTCTCATTGAAGTTCTGCACCGCGATGGAGTGGCCTGCCGACAGCAGCACGTGGCCGCGGTGCTGCAGCAGCGCGTTCATCGGCACCACAAAGTAGCCCGACATCGCGCCCACCAGCATCAGGAACACGTAGGCGATGGCCATGTACAGCGGCATGTGCATGCCCAGCACGTCCAGCGTCACCTGGGGCATCGCGTCCTTGGTGTAGAACGCCATCAGCATCACGGTGGCACCCATCGCCACGCCGAAGGGCAGCACTGACAGCGACTTGCGCAGCGGGATGCGCGCGGCGGCCAGGATCGCGCCCACGGCCACGCCCACGGCCACCACGGCCTGCAGCAGGGCGCCCTGGGACAGGTTCAGGCCCAGCGATTTCTCGGCCCACTTCAGCACGATGAACTGCAGCGTGGCGCCCACGCCCCAGAACAGCGTGGTCACCGCCAGCGAGATCTGGCCCAGCTTGTCGCGCCACAGCGCCACGAAGCAGTCGCCGAACTCGGCAATCAGCTTGATCGGGTTCCTTTCCTGCGCAGGATAGCGGGCGCCGGTTTCGGGGATAAACAGGTTGAACACCGAGGCGATCACGTAGAACAGCATGATCACCACCATCGCGGCCTCGGCCGGGGTGTCGATGCCCGTATTGATATAGGGCAAGTCAAAGCGCAGCAAGATGCTGGAGATATGCACCGAGATCAGCGCGCCGCCCACCACGGTGCCCAGGATGATCGAGCACACCGTCAGGCCCTCGATCCAGCCGTTGGCCATCACCAGCTTCTCGGGCGGCAGCAGCTCGGTCAGGATGCCGTACTTGGCCGGCGAGTACGCCGCCGCGCCGAATCCCACCACGCCATACGCCAGCAGCGGGTGCAGCCCGAACATCATGATGGCGCAGCCGACCACCTTGATGGCGTTGGTGATGAGCATCACCCGCCCCTTGGGCATCGAGTCGGCAAAGGCGCCGACGAAGGCGGCGAGAACGACGTAGGAAAGGACGAAGAACAGCTTGAGCAGCGGAGTCATCCACTGCGGGGAATGCAACTCGGTGAGCAGGGCGATGGCGGCGATCAGCAAGGCATTGTCGGCCAGCGAAGAAAAAAACTGCGCGGCCATGATGGTGTAAAAACCCTTCTTCATGCTGTCGACTTTCTCTCCATCGCGAGCTCCGCTCGGGTTGGCCAGGCTGGTGCCCGCCGGTGAGGCCATGGTTTGCAGGGAACCTTGTGCCGCAGCCGTGTCGAATTGTGTCGGTGGTGCTACGCTGCGGCGCCGTGAGGCCTGCCTGACAGTCATTGACATAATGCTTCGCTTTTAGAACATGGCCGGAGCGTCCGGCTTTATATCACGAAAACATGACATTCCCGAACCCTGGCATGGGCTCTTTTGGACAGCAAATTGCCGTGCCGATTCCCCGGTGACCCCCGGCAACAGCATCCGAATGTGTTCAAATAACGGCTGTGGCCGCCGCCAGTCGACCGGGTCTTCCCTGATCTGGTGCGCGGTCTGACAGACATATGGTGACTGGGAAACCTGGGCATGCCAATTGCGGGCATCCCGCATGCCAGTCGCCCCAACGTGCTGCGGCACACCGACAGGTGACGTTTGCGCCATCGACACTGAGACCGAGCCGTCCTTCCAGCGCCCGCGCCGGCCGCACATGCCGCCAGCGCCGGCTGCGTGCTCGTCTGCTTCCGAGATGTGACTCCCATGCCAAGACCCATCCAAGCCGTCATCCATCAACCCGCCCTGGCCAACAACCTTGATGTCATCCGCCGCAAGACGCCGCATTCGCGCATCTGGGCGGTGGTCAAGGCCAACGCCTACGGTCACGGTATCCGCCGCGTCTTTGCTGCACTGCGGGGTACCGACGGCTTCGGCCTGCTGGACCTGAACGAAGCCGTGCTGCTGCGCGACCTCGGCTGGCAGGGCCCGATCCTGCTGCTGGAGGGCTTCTTCCAGCCGCAGGATGTCGCCGTGATCGAACAGTACCGGCTGACCACCGCGATCCATTGCGACGAGCAGTTGCGCATGCTGGAAAGCGCACGTCCCAAGGGGCCGCTGGCGATCCAGCTCAAGCTCAATACCGGCATGAACCGGCTCGGCTTCCATCCGGCTGCCTACCGTACTGCCTGGGAGCGCGCTCGCGCCATGCCCTGTGTGGGCAGTATTGTCCATATGACGCATTTTTCCGATGCGGATAGTCCCCGAGGCATCGCCCACCAGGTCGAGGTCTTCGATGCCGCCACGGCCAACTTGCCGGGCGAGGCCAGCCTGTCGAATTCCGCCGCGGTGCTGTGGCATCCGCAGGCGCACCGCGCCTGGGTGCGCCCGGGCGTCATCCTGTACGGCGCCTCGCCCACGGGCCGCGACGCCGATATTGCCGGCACCGGCCTGCAGCCGGCCATGTCGCTGCACAGCGAGCTGATCTCGGTGCAGGACTTGCAGGCGGGCGATACCGTCGGCTACGGCTCCTTGTTCACCGCCGAGCGGCCGATGCGCATCGGCGTGGTGGCCTGCGGCTATGCCGACGGCTACCCGCGCCATGCCTCGGGCTGGGGCGAGCAGCGCGCGCCGGTGCTGGTCGATGGCGTGCGCACCGAGCTGGTCGGGCGCGTGTCGATGGATATGCTGTGCGTGGACCTGACCCCGTGCCCGAAGGCAAAGGTCGGCAGCCCGGTCACGCTGTGGGGCCAGGGCCTGCCGATTGACGAAGTGGCGCAGGCCAGCGGCACGGTCGGCTATGAGCTGATGTGCGCGCTGGCGCCGCGCGTGCCGACCACGGTGGCAACGATCACCGCGTCCGATAGCGCCGCGCCCGCCGTGGCCTGATCCGCGGGTGTTGGTGCGGGCGCAGGTCCGCGCACTTACCATCTGCCGGCCGGGCCACTTGTGGGCCCGGCTCGTTTTTTTCCTGCAAGGACATTGCGTTGGCCAAGACCAAGACTGTCTATACCTGTACCGAATGCGGCGGCACCACGCCGCGCTGGGCCGGCCAGTGCCCGCACTGCCAGCAGTGGAACACGCTGGTGGAGACGGTGGCAGAGTCCGCCGCGAACAAGCGCTTCCAGCCGCTGGCCGCGTCGGCCACGGTGCGCAAGCTGTCGGAGATCGATGCCGCGGACGTGCCGCGCTTCTCCAGCGGCATCGATGAATTCGACCGCGTGCTGGGCGGCGGCCTGGTGTCGGGCGGGGTGGTGCTGATCGGCGGCGATCCCGGCATCGGCAAGTCCACGCTGCTGCTGCAGGCGCTGGCCAACCTGGCCGGGCAGCGCCGGGTGCTCTATGTCAGCGGCGAAGAATCCGGCGCGCAGATCGCACTGCGCGCGCAGCGCCTGGGCGTGGAAAGCCCGTCGCTGGGCCTGCTCGCCGAAATCCAGCTCGAGAAGATCCAGGCCACGCTGGAAGTGGAAAAGCCCGAAGTCGCGGTGATCGACTCGATCCAGACGCTGTATTCCGAAGCGCTGACCTCTGCGCCGGGCTCGGTCGCGCAGGTGCGCGAATGCGCAGCGCAGCTCACGCGCATTGCCAAGAGCAGCGGCATCACCATCATCCTGGTCGGCCACGTGACCAAGGAAGGCAGCCTGGCGGGCCCGCGCGTGCTGGAGCATATCGTCGATACGGTGCTGTATTTCGAAGGCGATACCCACTCGTCGCACCGGCTGATCCGCGCCTTCAAGAACCGCTTCGGCGCAGTCAATGAGCTGGGCGTGTTTGCCATGACCGAACGGGGTCTGCGCGGCATCAGCAACCCGTCGGCCTTGTTCCTGTCGCATCACGAAGAAACCGTGCCGGGCTCGTGCGTGCTGGTGACGCAGGAGGGCACGCGTCCGCTGCTGGTGGAGATCCAGGCGCTGGTCGATACCGCCCACGTGCCCAACCCGCGCCGGCTGGCCGTGGGGCTGGAGCAGAACCGGCTGGCGCTGCTGCTGGCGGTGCTGCACCGGCACGCGGGCATTGCCTGCTTTGACCAGGACGTGTTCCTGAATGCGGTGGGCGGGGTCAAGATCACCGAACCCGCTGCCGACCTGGCGGTGCTGCTGTCGATCCACTCGTCGATGCGCAACAAGCCGCTGCCGCGCGGCCTGGTGGTGTTCGGCGAAGTCGGCCTGGCGGGCGAGATCCGCCCCAGCCCGCGCGGGCAGGAGCGCCTGAAGGAAGCCGCCAAGCTGGGCTTTACGATCGCCGTGATTCCCAAGGCGAACGCGCCCAAGCAGAAGATCGACGGGCTCGAAGTGATTGCGGTGGATCGCATCGAGCAGGCCATCGACCGCGTGCGCCATCTGGACTGACCATGGACGCCGGCATCGCCTTCGAGACGGAGCGCCTGCGGCTGCGCCAGTGGCGCGAGGCGGACGATGCTCCGTTTGCCGCGCTCAACGCCGACGCGGCGGTGATGCGCTATTTCCCTGCGCCGCTGACGCGCGCCGAAAGCGATGCGATGGCCGACCGCTGCCGCAGCCTGATTGCGGCAGAGGGGTGGGGCTTCTGGGTAGCCGAGCGCAAGGCGGACGGCGCTTTCCTGGGGTTTGTCGGACTGCACAAGCCCAGCGCAGCGCTGCCGTTCGCGCCGTGCGTGGAAATCGGCTGGCGCCTGGCGCGGCACGCCTGGGGCAGCGGCTACGCGACCGAGGCGGCACGTGGCGCGCTCGCTTACGGCTTCGGCCGCCTGGGTCTGGACGAGATCGTGTCCTTCACGACACTTGCCAATGCCCGCTCGCGGGCGGTCATGGAACGGCTCGGCATGCGTGAGGATGCCGTGGGCTTCGAGCATCCCGCAGTGCCGCCGTGCCACCCGTTGCGGCCCCATTGCCTGTACCGTCTGCCGCGCGCGGCGTGGCAGGCATCCGGCGCCTGAGGCCCCTGCGTCAATCCGCCACAGGGCAGGGGGCTTGCGCTGCGTGTGACGCCAACTGCAGGCGCTGCAAAATAGGTAATAATGCGCAGCAATGCCGCGCCAACCACTGACGGCACCCTGACGGCAACGTTTGCCGGAACCCCTGATCACCCACTATGCAAGCCAACTCCCGCGCCTATTTCCTGCTGATCGCCATCGTCTCCTTTGGCCTGGTCGGCGTTGCGCTCTACCTGCAGTTTGAAAAGGGCTACCAGCCTTGTCCGCTCTGCGTGATGCAGCGCTTTGCCTTTATCGGCATCGGCATCTTCTCGCTGCTGGCGGTGGTGGCGCAGAACACGCGCTCGCTGTGGCAGGGGCTGGGGATGCTGTCGGGCATCGCCGGCATTGCCGTGGCGGTCTACCATGTGTCGCTGCTGCTCAATCCCAAGGCCACCTGCGGCATCGACCCGCTGGAGAACTGGGTCAACGCGCTGCCGACGGCCAAGGTGCTGCCGCAGGTGTTCTATGCCGATGGCCTGTGCACCGCGCCGCTGCCGCCGGTGCTGGGGCTGTCGGTGCCAGTATGGTCGCTGATCTGGCTGTTTATCCTGACGCTGACGCTGGCGGTGGGGTTGATCCGGCGGGAGAGGAATTTCCGCTGAGCGGTGATGCAGCAAACAAAAAACCGGCGCCTGGGCGCCGGTTTTTGTTTGCGCTGATGCTGCTTACGCAATCTGCTCGATCTGCTCCTGCAGCTCCAGCCATTTCTCTTCCAGCGTCTCCAGCTCGCCGTTGACCTCGCCTTGGCGCTTGAGCATTTCCATCAGCTTCGTTTTGTTGGCCTCGGCATAGCTGCTTTCATCGGCCATGAACTGGTCGATCTCTTCCTTGGCGGTTTGCAGCACCGCCATGCGCTTTTCCACCTTTTCCAGTTCCCTGGTCAGCGGCTTGCGCAGCGCCGACAGCCGCTGGCGCTCGTCGGCCTCGGCGCGGCGCTGGTCCTTGCGGTTGACCGCAGCCGCGGCATCGCTGGCGTTCTCCGCCTGGTGCGCGGCGGTGGCGGCATTGCGCTTGGCCGCGGCCTGTTGCAGCAGCCAGTCGCGGTAGTCGTCCAGGTCGCCGTCGAAGGGCTTGATGGTGCCGTCGGCCACCAGCATGAACTGGTCGGCGGTGGCGCGCAGCAAATGCCGGTCGTGCGAGACCAGGATCAGCGTGCCTTCGAACTGCGCCAGCGCCATGGTCAGCGCCTCGCGGGTATCGAGGTCCAGGTGGTTGGTCGGCTCGTCCAGCAACAGCAGGTTGGGCTTCTGCCAGACGATCAGCGACAGCGCCAGCCGGGCCTTTTCGCCGCCGGAGAAGGGCTCGATCGGGGCGGTGGCCATGTCGCCGCGGAAGTTGAAGCTGCCGAGGAAGTCGCGCAACTCCTGCTCGCGCGTGTCGGGTGCGAGGCGTGCCAGGTGCTGCAGCGGCGAGTCGTGGTCGCGCAGCGTTTCCAGCTGGTGCTGGGCGAAGTAGCCGATCTGCAGGCCCTTGCCCAGGCGCAGCTTGCCCGTGAGCGGGTCCTGCGTGCCGGCCAGGGTCTTGACCAGGGTTGACTTGCCCTGGCCGTTGGCGCCCAGCAGGCCGATGCGCTGGCCGTTCTGGATCGACAGCGCCAGGTTGTGCAGGATGGTGACGGGCGGCTCGGCCTCGGCATAGCCGCAGTCGACGCCGTCGAGCACCATCATCGGGTTGGGCGCGGCGTCGGGCTCGCGGAACTCGAAGGCAAAGCCGGCGGCCACGTGCACCGGCGCCAGCCGCTCCATCTTCTCCAGCGCCTTGACGCGGCTCTGCGCCTGGCGCGCCTTGGTGGCCTTGGCCTTGAAGCGCGTGATGAACGATTCCAGGTGCGCGATCTCTTTTTGCTGACGCACGTAGGCCGATTGCTGCTGCGCCATCTGCTGCAGCCGCAGGGTCTCAAACAGCGTGTAGTTGCCGCCGTAGCGGCGCAGTTGCTGGTTCTCGATATGCACGGTGACGTTGCAGATCGCGTCGAGGAATTCGCGGTCGTGCGAAATCATCACCAGCGTGCCAGGGTAGCGCGCCAGCCAGTCTTCCAGCCAGACGATGGCGTCCAGGTCCAGGTGGTTAGTCGGTTCGTCGAGCAACAGCAGGTCGGACGGGCACATCAGCGCCTGCGCCAGGTTCAGGCGCATGCGCCAGCCGCCTGAGAACGAGGCCACCGGCTGCGATACCTGCGCCAGCGTGAAGCCCAGGCCCAGCAGCAGGGCTTCGGCGCGCGCGGGGGCGGTGTAGCCGTCGGCGTCGGCATAGGCGGCGTGGGCTTCGCCCTCGGCACTGCCGTCGCCGCTGGCCTGGGTGGCGGCAATGGCGGCTTCGATCTCGCGCAGGCGGGTGTCGCCGTCGATCACGTAATCCACCGCAGTGCGGTTGACCGCAGGCGTTTCCTGCGCCACGTGCGCGACGCGCCACTGTGCCGGCACGTTGACATCGCCCCCGTCCGGATGCAGCTCGCCGCGCAGCAGCGCGAACAGCGTCGACTTGCCGCTGCCGTTGGCGCCGACAAGGCCCACGCGCTCGCCCGGGTTGAGCGTCACGCTGGTGTGGTCGAACAGCACTTTTGTGCCGCGCTGGAGGACTAGCTGGTCGATTCGGATCACGAGAGGGGAAATGCCTGAGTGAAAAACAGAAAAAGCGCAGAGAAAACGGGCAACCGCCGGGTCTGGTGCGCTGGCCGGCATTGTAGCGTTTCCGGTGCGGCGCACGCCGTGGCGGTGCAAAGCGGTCCGGCAACCTGCACCGCCAATGTGCCTTTGTGGCTCGCGGATTCAGGGATTACCCTTGGTCTCGCAAAACTCTATTTTCTTGCGTGCTGGTTCCGTGTAAATTCATTTTCACGACAACGACAGCCATGACGACGACCATGACACGACGTCCTGGCCAACCGCTTTCACCATGCCAAAAGGCCATTCGATCTCCGACCGCATTGCGCGCAGCCTGCCGACGCTGACGCCGGCGCATCGCCGCATGGCGGAATACGTGCTGGCCAACCTGTTCCGCGCGGCGACCATGCGCATCGACGAGTTTGCCGCGGCGGTCGAGGTGTCGGTGGCCACGGCCAACCGCTTTGCGCGGGCGCTGGGCTTCGACGGCTATCCGCAGTTCCGGGCCGAGCTGGTGCGCGGTTTCGAGGCCACGCTGGCGCCGGTGGAGCGGCTGCGCAGCGAGCTGGAGCGCCCCGCGACCGTGGCCGAAGTCTTCGCCGCCTCGCTGGAAGATGCCGCGGCCAATGCCGAAGCCACGCGGCGCGGCATCGATCCGGAGGCCTGCGAGCGCGCAGTCTCGGCGATCCTGGCGGCGCAGCGCGTCTATGTGGCCGGCTTCGGCGCCAGCGGTTTCCTGGCGGGCCTGCTGCAGCACGGGCTGGAAATGCATTGCCGCATGGTGACCTCGGTGGCCGGGGCGGGCGGCGCCTCGCATGCGGCGCGGCAGCTGTTCAAGCTGCAGCCGAGCGACCTGTTGATCGTGATTGCCTTCCCGCGCTATGTCACGGACAGCATCGAACTGGCCGAGCGCGTCAGGTCGCGCGGCGGCCAGGTACTGGCGCTGACCGACGGGCCGACCTCGCCGCTGGCGCCGCTGGCCGATATCGCGCTGTACGCGCAGGCCGGCAACCGCCTGTCGGCCAACTCCGACGCCACCGTGCTGGCGCTGATCGAGGCGCTGTGCGGTGCGGTGGCGCACCGGGCCGAGCGGCCGGTCAAGGCCGCCGCCGAAATGACTGAATTCCTGCTGCCGTGGCTGTACGGCGCCCCTGACGCCGAACCGGCCCACCGGTCCGCGCCCGCGCAGCCCGCGGAACCCATTGCCGGCGCCACGCGCGGCCGATCCACCAATACCCGCAAGTCCTGAGCCTCCTTATGCAACCTGCAGTCATTGCCATCCACGGCGGCGCCGGCACCATCACCCGCGCGGCGATGGATGCCACCCGCGAACGCGAATACATCGAAGCGCTGCAGCATGTGCTGCAAGCCGGCCAGCGCATCCTGGCCGAGGGCGGCAGCGCGCTCGATGCGGTCACCGAGGCCGTGCGCCTGCTGGAAGAGTGCCCGCTGTTCAATGCGGGCAAGGGCGCCGTGCTGACCCATGCCGGTACCTATGAGCTCGACGCCGCGGTGATGGACGGCGCCACGCTGGAAGCCGGCGCCGTGGCCTGTGTCACGCGCCTGCGCAACCCGGTGCTGGCCGCTCGCGCGGTGCTGGACCACAGCGAACATGTGCTTTTTGCCGGCGCCGGCGCCGAGGCTTTCGCGCAGGCACAAGGGCTGGAACTGGTGGCGCCGGAGTACTACTTCACCCAGGCCCGCCACGACCAGTGGCAGCGCGCGCTTGGCAACGCCGGCATGGCGCTGCTGGACCACGACGCCGCCGCGCTGGCCGCGCAAGGCCAGGTCGGGCCGGCCGACCCGATCGACCCCGACAGCAAGTTCGGCACCGTTGGCGCGGTCGCCTGCGACAGCCGCGGCAACCTGGCCGCGGCCACCTCCACCGGCGGCGTGACCAACAAACAGGTGGGCCGCGTGGGCGATACCCCGGTGATCGGCGCGGGCTGCTATGCGGACGACGTGGCGGCGGTGTCTGCCACCGGCACCGGCGAGATGTTTATCCGCACCGTGGCCGCGTACGACGTGGCGGCACAGATGCGCTATGCGGGCCTGCCGCTCGAGGAAGCGGCGCGGCGCGTGGTGACGGAGAAGCTGCCCGCCATCAACGGCCGCGGCGGCCTGATTGCGGTGGACCGCGCCGGCAACGTCACGCTGCCATTCAATACCGAAGGCATGTACCGCGGTTTCGCCCGGGTGGGCGAGGCCGTGAACGTATCGATCTACGGCTGAGCGCCATCCCCCCGCATCACCCGGTATTACAAGGAGTTCCAGTGGCTACATCCCCTATGCAAGCCTCCCGGTCCGGCATCGTGCTGCCACCGCAGCGCGTGGTTTCGGTCGACGGGCTGAGCGTGCGCTTTGCCACGTCGGAGCGCACGGTCGAGGCCGTGCGCGACCTGTCCTTCCATGTCGACCGCGGCGAGACGCTGGCGGTAGTGGGCGAGTCGGGCTCGGGCAAGTCAGTGACGTCGCTGGCGCTGATGCGGCTGGTGGAGCATGGCGGCGGCAAGATCGTCTCGGGCAGCATGGCGCTGCGCCGGCGCGGTGGCGAGGTGATCGACCTGGCGCGCGCGGATAACGCCACGCTGCGCGGCGTGCGCGGCGCCGACGTGGCGATGATCTTCCAGGAGCCGATGACCTCGCTCAACCCGGTATTCACGGTGGGGGAGCAGATCGCGGAATCGATCCGCCTGCACCAGGGCAAGAATCGCGCGGCGGCGCGCGCCGAGGCGCTGCGCATGCTGGAACTGGTGCGCATCCCCGAGGCGCGCCGCGTGCTGGAGCGCTACCCGCACCAGCTCTCAGGCGGCATGCGCCAGCGCGTGATGATCGCCATGGCGCTGTCGTGCAAGCCGGCACTGCTGATTGCCGACGAGCCCACCACGGCGCTGGACGTGACCATCCAGGCCGAGATCCTGCAACTGATCCGCGGCCTGCAGGCCGAGATGCACATGGGCGTGGTCTTCATCACCCATGACATGGGCGTGGTGGCCGAGGTCGCCGACCGCGTGCTGGTGATGTACCGCGGCGAGAAGGTGGAAGAGGGCACCTCGGACGATGTGTTCCGCGCGCCCGCGCATCCCTACACGCGCGCGCTGCTGTCGGCGGTGCCGCGCCTTGGCGCCATGAGCGGCACCGACCTGCCGGCCAAGTTCCCGCTGCTGCAGCTGGACAGCGCCAACGCAGAACCGGTCGCGCCGCAGGACACGGTGAAGCCGGGTGTCGCGCCGATCCTGCGCGTGCAGGACCTGGTGACGCGCTTCGACGTGCCGGGCGGGCTGTTCGGCCGCGTGGCGCGGCGCGTGCATGCGGTCGAGCAGGTCAGCTTCGACCTCTATCCCGGCGAGACGCTGGCGCTGGTGGGCGAATCCGGCTGCGGCAAGTCGACCACGGGCCGCTCGCTGCTGCGCCTGGTGGAAAGCCAGAGCGGCACCATCGAGTTTGCCGGGCAGAACATCAGCAAGCTGGAAGGCCCGGCGCTGCAGACCCTGCGCCGCAATATCCAGTTCATCTTCCAGGACCCGTTCGCCTCGCTCGATCCGCGCGTGCCGGTGGGCTATTCGATCATGGAGCCGCTGCTGGTGCACAAGGTGGCCAGCGGCAAGGAGGCGGAGCAGCGCGTGGCCTGGCTGCTCGACAAGGTCGGGCTGGACCCGTCGCACGCGGCGCGCTATCCGCACGAGTTCTCCGGCGGCCAGCGCCAGCGCATCTGCATTGCGCGCGCGCTGGCGCTGAACCCCAAGGTGGTGGTGGCCGATGAGTCGGTGTCGGCGCTGGACGTGTCGATCCAGGCGCAGATCGTCAACCTGATGCTGGACCTGCAGCGCGAGCTGGGCATCGCCTTCCTGTTTATCTCGCACGACATGGCGGTGGTGGAGCGCGTGAGCCATCGCGTGGCGGTGATGTACCTGGGCCAGATCGTCGAGATCGGGCCGCGCCGCGCGATCTTCGAGAACCCGCAGCACCCCTACACCAAGAAGCTGATGTCGGCAGTGCCGATCGCCGACCCGGCGCGGCGCCACCTGCGGCGCGAGCCGCTGAACGACGAGATTCCCAGCCCGATCCGCGCGGTCGGCGACGAGCCGGTGGTGCAGCCGCTGGTGCAGGTCGCCGGCAGCGGGTCGCTCGGCCATTATGTCGCCCGGCATGCCGTCGGCGGCGCTTATTGAAGTCCTCGAAGTCAAGAAGTTACCAAGGAGATTCGACGATGTCTGCACGTATGGTTTCGCCCCGATGGATGGCCGGTGCCTTTGCCGCCGGCGCACTGGGCATGCTGGCCGCGGCCCCTGTTTTTGCTGCCAAGGATGCCGTGATGGCGGTGAGCTCGACCTTCACCTCGCTGGATCCGTACGATTCGAACGACACGCTGTCGCAGGCGGTCGGGAAGAGCTTCTACCAGGGCCTGTTCGGCCTGGACAAGGACATGAAGCTGGTCAATGTGCTGGCAGACAGCTACGAGGTCAGCAAGGACGGCCTGACGTATACGATCAAGCTGAAGAAGGGCGTCAAGTTCCACGACGGCACCACCTTCGATGCCGCCGCCGTCAAGGCCAACCTGGACCGCGTCACCAACCCGGCCAACAAGCTCAAGCGCTACACGCTGTTCAACCGCGTGGCCAGGACCGACGTGGTCGACGCCAATACCGTCAAGGTCACGCTGAAGGAGCCGTTCTCGCCGTTTATCAACGTGCTGGCGCACCCGTCGGCGGTGATGATCTCGCCGGCCGCGCTGCAGAAGTACGGCAAGGACATTGCCTTCCACCCGGTGGGGACCGGCCCGTTCGAGTTCGTTGAATGGAAGCAGCCCGACCACCTGAAAGGCAAGAAGTTCGCCGGCTTCTGGAAGACCGGCTACCCGAAGATCGACACCATCACCTGGAAGCCGGTGGTGGACAACAACACCCGCGCCGCGATCATGCAGACCGGCGAGGCCGACTTCGCCTTCAGCATCCCGTTCGAGCAGGCCGCGGTGCTGAAGAACAGCCCCAAGGTGGATCTGATCGCGTCGCCGTCTATCATCCAGCGCTACCTGTCCATGAACACCATGGTCAAGCCGTTCAACGACCCCAAGGTGCGCCAGGCGATCAACTACGCCATCAACAAGGACGCGCTGGCCAAGGTCGCCTTTGCCGGCTACGCGGTGCCGGCCGAAGGCGTGGTGCCGCCGGGCGTGGACTATGCCGAGAAGCTGGGCCCGTGGCCGTATGACCCGGCCAAGGCGCGCGCGCTGCTGAAGGAAGCCGGCTACCCCAACGGCTTCGAGACCACGCTGTGGTCGGCCTACAACCACACCACCGCGCAGAAGGTGATCCAGTTCGTGCAGCAGCAGCTGCAGCAGGTCGGCATCAAGGCCTCGGTGCAGGCGCTCGAGGCAGGCCAGCGCGTGGAGAAGGTCGAGAGCGTGCCGAAGCCGGAAGACGCCGGCGTGCGCATCTACTACATAGGCTGGTCGTCGTCGACCGGTGAATCGGACTGGGCGCTGCGTCCGCTGCTGGCTTCCGAGTCGATGCCGCCCAAGCTGCTGAACACCGCGTACTACAAGAACGACCAGGTCGACGCCGACATCGCCGGCGCGCTGCGCACCACCGATCGCGGCGAAAAGGCGCGCCTGTACAAGGACGCGCAGGAACGCATCTGGAAGGATGCGCCGTGGGCCTTCCTGGTGACCGAGAAGGTGCTGTTTGCACGCAGCAAGCGCCTGACCGGTGCCTATGTGATGCCGGACGGGTCGTTCAATTTCGACGAGATCGATATCAAGCAGTGATGGGGCGAGGTGAGGGCCGGGACTTTGTGGAAGCTCCGGCCCTCTCCCCCGGCCCCTCTCCCGCAAGCGGGAGAGGGGAGCAAACAGCGGGCGATGGTTGAGTCCCGAAGGTTTTCTCCCCTCTCCCTCTGGGAGAGGGGCGGGGGAGAGGGCAGGCGCATGCAGTAGTCACATGGCCCGATCTACGTTGTCCCATCCAACGAGCAGTAAGCAGTAAAGCAGTAAGCCGAAGTAGGTCGCCTGCCCGCGTCGCGGGGTCGCAGGCGGGCGGCCCGCGGCCTTTCCTCATGGTGTGTGATGCTGAATTACTTCCTCAAACGTGTGCTGGGCGTGATCCCCACGCTGCTGATCGTGGCGGTGCTGGTGTTCCTGTTCGTCCACCTGCTGCCCGGCGATCCGGCGCGGCTGGCGGCGGGCCCGGAGGCCGACTCGGCCACGGTCGAACTGGTGCGCAAGGACCTGGGCCTGGACCGGCCCATGCACGAGCAGTTCGTCCACTTCTTCTCCAATGCGCTGCGCGGCGAGTTCGGCCATTCGCTGCGCACCAAGCGCCCGGTCAGCGAGGAGATCGGCGACCGCTTCATGCCCACGCTGCTGCTGACGGTGGCGTCGATGGTGTGGGCGGTGGTGTTCGGCATGGCCATCGGCATCGGCTCGGCGGTGTGGCGCAACCGCTGGCCGGACCGCTTCGGCATGA
Source organism: Cupriavidus lacunae (assembly GCF_003353055.1). Lineage (GTDB taxonomy): Bacteria > Pseudomonadota > Gammaproteobacteria > Burkholderiales > Burkholderiaceae > Cupriavidus > Cupriavidus lacunae. Next base: position 93,044 of record NZ_QKWJ01000022.1, on the reverse strand, counting down.
CGCTGGCGGTGTCGGGGATCTCGTTCCCCGCCTTCGCGCTGGGCATGCTGCTGATGGAGGTATTTTCGGTGCAATTGGGCTGGCTGCCGTCGATCGGCGCCGACACCTGGAAGCACTATGTGTTGCCCTCGGTCACGCTGGGCGCCGCGGTGGCGGCGGTGATGGCGCGCTTTACCCGCGCCTCGTTCATCGAGGTGCTGCAGGAAGACTTTATCCGCACCGCCCGCGCCAAGGGCGTGCGCGAGCCACTGGTGGTGGCCAAGCACGGCCTGCGCAACGCCATGATCCCGGTGGTGACCATGATGGGCCTGCAGTTCGGCTTCCTGCTGGGCGGCTCGATCGTGGTGGAGAAGGTGTTCAACTGGCCGGGCCTGGGGCGCCTGCTGGTCGATGCCGTCGAGATGCGCGACTACCCGGTGATCCAGGCCGAGGTGCTGCTGTTCTCGCTTGAATTTATCCTGATCAACCTGGTGGTGGACGTGCTTTACACCGTGATCAACCCAACCATCCGCTACAAGTGAGGCCGGCATGACTGAGCTTTCCACGCCCGCCGCAGCGCAAGCGGCACCCGCCACCGCCCCCGTGCCAGAGGCCGTGCGCACGCCCTGGACCGAGTTCTGGCGCAAATTCCGCAAGCAGCACCTGGCGCTGGGCGCGGGCGCGTTCGTGCTGGTATTGGTGGTGATTGCCATCGTGGCGCCGCATATCGTGCCGTACGACCCGGAGAACTTCTTCGACTATGACGCACTCAACGCGGGCCCGTCGGCAGCGCACTGGATGGGCGTGGATTCGCTCGGGCGCGATATCTTCAGCCGCATCCTGGCCGGCACGCGCATCTCGCTGGCGGCGGGCTTCCTGTCGGTGATCCTCGGCGCGGTGATCGGCACCGTGCTGGGCCTGCTGGCCGGCTACTACGAGGGCTGGTGGGACCGCATCGTGATGCGCATCTCCGACGTCCTCTTTGCCTTCCCCGGCATCCTGCTGGCGATCGGCATCGTCGCCATCCTGGGCAACGGCATGACCAACGTGATCTTTGCCGTGGCCATCTTCAGCATCCCCGCGTTTGCGCGGCTGGTGCGCGGCAATACGCTGATGCTCAAGCGGCTGACCTATGTGGAGGCCGCGCGCAGTATCGGCGCGTCGGACTGGACCATCCTGATGCGGCATATCCTGCCGGGCACGGTGTCGTCGATCGTGGTGTATTTCTCGATGCGGATCGGTACCTCGATCATCACTGCCGCCAGCCTGTCGTTCCTGGGGCTGGGCGCGCAGCCGCCCACGCCGGAATGGGGCGCGATGCTCAATGAAGCCCGCGCCGACATGGTCACCGCGCCGCACGTGGCGATCTTCCCGAGCCTGGCGATTTTCCTGACCGTGCTGGCCTTCAACCTGCTGGGCGACGGCCTGCGCGACGCGCTCGACCCCAAGATCGACCGCCGCTGAATCGGGGCCGCTGAACATGACCGCATCGACAACGGGCGTGCCGCGCGTCGGCAGCCTTCCGGCGGGACCGCTGGACAGCATTGCCGACGTGGGGGGCGTAACCGTCGGCCACTGCACGCTGGCCGATGGTGGCGTGCAGACCGGCGTCACCGTGATCCGCCCCCATGGCGGCGATCCCTACCGCGACAAGGTGCCCGCCGCGGCCACCGTGCTCAACGGCTTCGGCAAGAGCATCGGGCTGGTGCAGGTGGATGAACTGGGCGTGCTGGAAACGCCGGTGGCGCTGACCAATACCTTCTCGGTCGGCGCGGTGGCGCAAGCGCAGATCCGCGCGGCGGTGGTGGCCAATCCGGAGATCGGCCGCGCGCTGCCCACGGTCAATCCGCTGGTGTTTGAATGCAATGACGGCTACCTGAACGATATCCAGCGCATGGCGGCGGAGGGCAGCCACTATGAGGCGGCCCTGGCCGATGCCGGGCAGGACGTCGTGCAGGGCGCGGTCGGCGCCGGGCGCGGCATGTCGGCGTTCGGCGTCAAGGGCGGCATCGGCTCCGCTTCGCGCCTGGCTGGCGGCTACTGCGTGGGCGCACTGGTGCTGGCCAATTTCGGCACGCCGGATTCGCTGACCGTGGCCGGCAGGCTGGTCGGTCCAGATCTGGTGCAGCGGCTCGCGCAGCCCGATACCGTGGCGCAACCGGAAAAAGGCTCGATCATCATGATCCTCGCCACCGACGCCCCGCTGGACGCGCGCCAGCTGCGCCGGCTGTCGCTGCGCGCCGGCGCCGGGCTGGCGCGCACGGGGTCGGTGTTCGGGCATGGCTCGGGCGATATCGCGCTCGCGTTCTCGACCGCGTATACCGTGCCGCACGACGCCGCCCGGCCGATGCCCGCCATCGCCATGCTCCATGAAACCCGGCTTGACCCGCTGTTCCGCGCCGCGGCCGACAGCGTCGAGCAAGCCATCCTGCATGCCCTGTGGCATGCCGCACCGGTGCAGGGCCGCGACGGCCACTGCCGGCGCGCAATGCTGGACGTGATGCCCGAACTGGGCCGGACCGCCTGATGAAGATCCTTGTTTCCACCGATATCGAAGGCGTGGCCGGCGTCTTCCATGCCGAGCAGACGCGCCCCGGCAACGGCGAATACGAACGCGCCCGGGCCTGGATGACCGGCGAAGCCAATGCCGCGGTCGAAGGCGCGGTTGCCGGCGGGGCCACTGAGGTGCTGGTCAATGACTCGCACGGCGGCTTTCGCAACCTGCTGCCCGACCAGCTCGATCCGCGCGCGCGGGTGGTGCTGGGCAAGCCGCGCTACCTCGGCATGATGGCCGGCGTCGAGGCGGCCTTGGACGGCGTGCTGATGATCGGCTACCACGGCCGCGCCCAAAGCCGCGGTGTACTGGCGCACACCATCAACAGCGGCGCCTTTGCGCGGGTCTGGCTCAACGACAAGGAATTGGGCGAGGCCGGGCTGTACGCCGCGCTGGCGGGCGAGTTCGGCGCGCCGGTGCTGATGGCCAGCGGCGACGACGTCTTCGTGCAGGAGACCCGCGTGCTGATGCCGTGGGTGCGCTATGTCGAGACCAAGTCGGCGGGCGGCTTCGGCAGCGGTACCTCGCTGTCGCCGGCGGCGGCGCGCGAGGCCATTGCCGCGGCGGCCGCAACCGCGGTGCGCGAACGCGCGCAGGCGCAATGCCTGCGCATCGGCGCGCCGGTGGCCTGCACCCTGCAGGCACTGACACCCGCGCACGCCGACCTCTTCTGCCAGTGGCCGACGCTGGAACGTCGCGACGGCGTCACGCTCTCTTTCCAGGCCGAATCGGTCCAGGCGGCGGTGCGCATGCTGAACTGCCTGTCGGCAATGTCGTTCATGCTGAAATAGCCACCGCAACAAGCGGATTTGCCGGGACGATCGCGCGGATCGGCGACAATGGCGGGTCGAGCAATACCCAGGCAATACCGCAACGCATGACCCAGGCACACGACGGGGGCTGGACCCCCGTACGCAAGGACTTCGTCGACCTCGCCACGCGCTGCCATGCGCGGGGCGCGAGCCGCCGCCACCATGGCTTTCCCTCCGGGCAGGCCTATATCCTGCGCGACGCCGCAGGACACGAATATCCCTTTGGCGACGACTGCGCGCGTGCCGCCGTGCCGCATCCGGGCCTGCTGCAGCAGGTGCCGGACTACACCGAGCGCGATGTGGTGCCGCGCACGGCCTTGCCCGAGTTGCCGCCGCCGGCCCGCCGGCGCGATCCCGCCCAGGCGCAGGCGGCCGAGCGCGCCGCCGCGATCCGCTACCTGGTGCTGCGCATGGAGAAGGTGGCCGCGGTGCCGCGCGTGCAGCCGACAGTGCGTTTCCCGGCGCTTGAGGGCGTCTATGAGCAGTACCAGCGCACCGGCGACATCGGCATGGCGCAGGTGCGCCGCATCCTGGCGATCGAGCGCAGCCGGTCCACGCCGCCGCGCCTGCGCGCGACCAACCTGCTGGATGTCTATACCGCGCATGTGAAGCTGGAACGGCTGGTCGCGGCATCCAACAGTGTCGACAACATCCGCTTCCTGCGCAGCCTGCATGACTGGCTGGCCCGTCACCTGGTGCTGACCGCCGGCCAGCTGGCCGCGGCCGGCATCGAGATGCATCCGCAGGCATTCACGTCGTCCGGCATCTGGGGGCCTGACACAGAGCCGCCGCCCGCCCCGGCCGGATTCCAGTCGGGCTCGCTGTTCTAGCCGCGACTGGCGAGACCCGCGGATTTGGCGTCTAATGCCTGCATCGCATCCGCTGGTGACGCCATGAGCCATTTTTCTCGCAGCTACGCCGAAGCTCGCAAGAAGTTCCTGGACGCCGCCCGCGCGGCGGGCGCCGCCCTGGCGCAGTTCCCGCATCCCACCAAGCGCGGCAGTGCCGGCGAAGACCTGGCGATCGACGTGGCGCTGGCCGGCCCGGCCGAGGCCCGCCGCTGCATCATGGTGACCTCGGGCACGCACGGCGCCGAGGGCTTTGCCGGCTCGGGCGCGCAGGTGTCGTTGCTGCACGACGCCGCGCTGCTTGCCGATTGCGCCGCCGCCGACACCAGCCTGCTGCTGGTGCACGCGATCAATCCCTACGGCTTCTCCCACCTGCGCCGGGTCAACGAGGACAACGTCGACCTGAACCGCAATTTCATGGATTTCACGCAGCCGCTGCCGGAGAACGCGGCCTATGCCGAGATCGCGCCGCTGCTGCTGCCGCCCCAATGGCCGCCGTCCGACACCGACCAGGCGCAGCTGATGAAGGCCGTGGCCGAGCGCGGCATGGCGTGGTACCAGGCGGCGGTCAGCCGCGGCCAGTACCAGGACCCGGTCGGCATGTTCTACGGCGGCGACAAGGCCACCTGGAGCAACTACACGCTGTGCCGCATCCTGGCGCGCTTCGGCGCCGGGCGCGAGGCGCTGCGCTGGATCGACGTCCATACCGGCCTCGGGCCTTGGGGCTATGGCGAGCCCATCCACATGGGGCCGGACACGCCGGAGTCGATCACGCGCACGCGCGCGATCTGGGGCAAGCGGGTGACCTCGATCTACGATGGCTCGTCGACCTCGGCCAACCTGACCGGGCTGGCCTGGCACGCCGTGCCGCAGACGCTGCCCACGGTGGACTATGCCGGCATCGCGCTGGAGTTCGGCACGCTGCCGGTGGGCGAGGTCCTGGACGCGCTGCGCGGCGACCACTGGCTGCACCGGCACCCCGAAGCCGACGAGAACCAGCGCTCGCTGGTCCGCCACGCCATGTGGCGCGCCTTCTATGGCGATGCCGACGACTGGCGCGACGGCGTGGTGGGGCAGGTGACCGACGCGGTGCGGGACACCATTGCCTCGGTCTAGCGGGCGCGCTGACGGGCAGCAAGCGCCATCTGGTAATGTCTCGATGTTGGCGGTAGCGTGCCGAGCCGGGCACTGCCGCCACACTATGGCCGGCAGCTGCCGCAGCCGGGCAACAGTCAGCAAATAATCAAGAACAAGACGGAAGAGGTCGGGGTGGGCCAGCGCGGTGTCATTCGCGCCGCCGCGGCCTGGCGCATGGCGCCGCTTCCGGCATCAGCTCGGCAGGGAGGCCGGTGCGATGACGCTCTACGAACTGAAGCCCAGGTTCCAGGCCTGGTTGCGCCCTCTGGTGCAGGACCTGGCGCAGCGCGGCGTGACCGCCAACCAGGTGACGCTGGCCGCCGCCGCGGGCTCGCTGACGGTGGGCGTGCTGGCCGCGCTGGGCATGCTGGTGGCCGAGACCCCGGCCCTGTTCCTGCTGTTCCCCCTGTGGTTGTTCCTGCGCATGGCGCTCAATGCCATCGACGGCATGCTGGCGCGCGAGCATGGCCAGCAGAGCGTGCTGGGTGCCTACCTGAACGAGCTTGGCGACATTGTCTCGGACCTGGCGCTGATCCTGCCGCTGGCTGCCCTGCCGGGCTTCAGCCTGGGGCAGGTCGGCACCTTCGCGCTGCTGGCGGTGATTGTCGAGGCTGCCGGCCTGATCGGTCCGCAGGTCGGCGCCAGCCGGCGTTACGACGGTCCGCTGGGCAAGAGCGACCGCGCTTTCGCGGTTGGCGCGATTGCACTGTGGGCCGGGCTGGGGCTGGGCTTTGGCGCGGCCGCAAGCTGGCTGTGGCTGCTGCTGTCGCTGTTGTCGTTGTTCACGATTGCCAACCGGGTGCGCCGCGGCATTGCCGAGGCCCAGGCCCGCTCCGCGGAGTAGCAAGATGGACCGACTGTCGATGCGCCAGCCGCTGCTGCGGCAATTCGAGACCCACGACCGCCAGACGCTGTTCTATCGGCACTGGCCGGCCGTGGAGGGCCCGGCCCGCGGCGCCGTGGTGCTGTTCCATCGCGGCCATGAGCATTCCGGCCGCGTCGCCCACCTGGCCGACGAACTGAACCTGCCCGGCTACGACATCTTTGCCTGGGATGCGCGCGGCCACGGCAATTCGCCCGGCGAGCGCGGCTACAGCCCCAGCCTGGCGGACTCGGTGCGTGATATCCAGACCTTCACCACCCATATCGCCGAAGTCCACGGCATTCCGCTGGAACGCACCGCGGTGATCGCGCAGAGTGTGGGCGCGGTGGTGGCCGCCACCTGGGTGCATGACTACGCGCCGCCGATCCGCGCGCTGGTGCTGGCCTCGCCGGCATTCAGGGTCAAGCTCTACGTGCCGTTTGCGCGGCCGGGGCTGAAGCTGATGCAGCGCCTGCGCGGCAAGTTCTTCGTCAACAGCTACGTCAAGGCCAGGTTCCTGACGCATGATCCCGAGCGCATCGCGAGCTATGACAGCGATCCGCTGATCACGCGCGCGATAGCGGTCAATATCCTGCTGGACCTGTACGAGACCGCGGAGCGCATCGTGGCCGATGCCGCCGCGATCACGGTGCCAACGCAGCTGCTGATCTCCGGCGCCGACTGGGTCGTGCATCGCGGGCCGCAGGACCGCTTCTATGAGCGCCTGGGGTCGCGCACCAAGGAGCGCATCGTGCTGGACGGCTTCTATCACGACACGCTCGGCGAGCGCGACCGCAAGCTGGCGGTCGATGCGGCGCGCCGCTTTATCCTGCGCGAGTTCGACACGCCATCGGCGCCGCGCTCGCTGCTCGATGCCGACCAGCTCGGCCCGTTCCGCGAGGAATCCGACAGACTGGCGTCGGCGCCGGCCGGGCTGGCCGCGTGGTACTGGCGCGCGGCGCGGGCCAACCTGAAGCTGGGCGGGATGCTGTCGGACGGGGTGCGGCTGGGCCATGAGACCGGCTTCGATTCGGGTTCGACGCTGGACTACGTTTACCGCGACACGCCGTCGGGCCGCGGCAAGCTGGGCCGGCTGGCCGACCGGCAATACCTGGACGCGATCGGCTGGCGCGGCATCCGCCAGCGTAAGGTCCATGCCGAGGCACTGATCGCTGAGGCCGTGCGGCGGCTGCGGGCGGCCGGCATGCCGGTGCGCATGGTCGATATCGCCGCCGGGCACGGGCGCTATGTACTGGAAGCGCTGGGCGGGCTGGAGGGCGGCGCGGCCGCGGTCGAGTCGATCCTGTTGCGCGACTACAGCCCGCTGAACGTCGAGCAGGGCCGCGCGCTGATCGCCGCCAAGGGCCTGGAGGGCGTGGCCCGCTTCGAGCAGGGCGATGCCTTCGACGGTGACAGCCTGGCCGCGCTGACGCCTGCGCCGACGCTGGCGGTGGTGTCCGGCCTGTATGAACTGTTCCCCGACAACGCGATGGTGCGGCGCTCGCTCGACGGCCTGGCGCGCGCGGTGCCCCCGGGCGGCTACCTGGTCTACACCGGCCAGCCCTGGCATCCGCAGCTGGAGTTTATTGCGCGCGCGCTGACCAGCCACCGTGCCGGCGCGGCCTGGGTGATGCGCCGCCGCTCGCAGGCCGAGATGGACGAACTGGTGCGGGCCGCGGGCTTCTACAAGGTGACCCAGCGCATCGACCCGTGGGGCATTTTCACCGTCAGCCTGGCGCGCAGGCGCAGCGCATGAGCACGGTGCCCACGGAGGCTGGCGCCGAGGCGCCTCCGGACCAGCCAGCCGGGCAGCGGCCCTGGGGGCTGGCCTGCCTGCTGCTGGCGCTGGCCGGCGCGTTCTTCTTCTCCAGCTATGGCTTTGCCAACTGGCTGGCGAGCCAGCGCGCCAACGTGCCGTCGTTCTATTTCGAATGGGAGCGCGGGATTCCGTTCCTGCCGTGGACCATCCTGCCGTACTGGTCGATCGACCTGCTGTACGGCATTTCCTTCTTCCTGAGGCGCACGCGCGCGGCGCTGCTCACGCACGTCAAGCGGCTGGTGATGGCGCAACTGGTTTCGGTGGCGTGCTTTATCGCCTTCCCGCTGCGCTTCAGCTTTGCCCGGCCCGAGGCCGACGGCTTGCCGGGCCAGCTGTTCACGCTGCTGGGCGGCTTCGACCTGCCGTTCAACCAGGCGCCGTCGCTGCATATCAGCCTGCTGGTGATCCTGTGGGTCGCCTTTGCGGCCCACCTGCGCGGCGGCTGGCGCTGGCTGCTGCATGGCTGGTTTGCGCTGATCGGGGTCTCGGTGCTGACCACGTGGCAGCACCACCTGATCGACTTGCCCACCGGGGCGCTGGCGGGCTGGCTGTGCGTTTACCTGTTCCCGATGCAACTGCCCGCGGCGGCAGCCGGTGCGCGCGACGCGCGCACGCGCCAGCTGTCGCGCCGCTACAGCGTGGGCGCGCTGGTGGCATTGCTGTGCGCGGTGCTGGCGGTGGGCGCGTCGGTGACGCTGGCATTCCTGCTGTTGTGGGCCGCGCTGGCGCTGGCCTGCGTCGCCCGGATCTACGCGCTGGCCGCGCCAGCGTGGTTCCAGAAGGACCGCGACGGCGCCATGGCGCCGGGCGCACGCTGGGTGCTGGCGCCTTACCTGCTGGGTGCCTTCCTCAATTCACGCTGGTGGACGCGGCGCGCGCCGCAGGCCAGCGCCATTGCGGATGGCATCTGGATCGGCCGCTTCCCGACGCGGGCCGAGCTGCGCACGATCGGGGCGGACGCCGTGCTCGACCTGACTGCCGAGCTGCCGCGCGCGGCCACCGGCCCGGGGATTGCCTATCGTTGCGTGCCGGTGCTGGACCTGACCGTGCCGACGCCCGAGCAGATCGAACAAGCCGTGGCGCAGCTCGACGCCTGGCACCGGCAGGGACGCCGCGTGCTGGTCAGCTGCGCGCTGGGCTATTCGCGCAGCGCGCTGGTTGCCGCCGCGTGGCTGGCGCGCCGGCAGGGCTTGCGCGACGCCGGCGCTGCGCTGGCGGTGCTGCGCGAGCATCGCCCGGCGGTGGTGCTGGGACGCGAACATGCCGAGGCGCTGCAACGCTGCCTGGATCGTCCCGCCATGCCGGAGCCCGACGATGGACGCTGAGTTCACGCAACGCACTGAAGCCTGGATCGCGCACGCAGTCACCGGCGCGCTGTCGGGCGCCGTGTGGATCGGCGCGGCCGGGCTGGCTTTCGCCGTGGTCACGGCATGGCTGGGGGCGGCCACGACGATCTCGTGCTGGCTGGCGGCAGCCTCGCTGCTGCTGGCGCTGCCCCAGCTCTGGCTCCTGCTGCGCGTGGCAATCGACCGCCGCCTGTTCGATGCGCTCGCCACCGGGCGGCAAGGCCAGCCCGATCTGGCCGGACTGGACGCCGCGCTGCTTGAGCTGGGCTGGATGCCAGCGCAACGCGCCGGCCGCCCGCTGCCGGACCGCGCCCGTGGCGCGCTGCGGCTGGTGCGTGCCAGCGCGGCGCTGACTGTGTGCCAGCTGGTGCTGGCCTTGCTCTCCCTGATCCTGAGGTAAACAACCATGTGGCTTGCCCGCACGACCGCGCGCGCCATCATCGTCTTCGCCCGGCTGCTGACCGGCATGCGCGCCAACTGGCAAGGCTGCATCCCCGCCGCGGTGCAGCGCGTCTATTTTGCCAACCACAGCAGCCATGGCGACTTCGTATTGATCTGGGGCTGCCTGCCGCCGGACCTGCGCACCATCACGCGCCCGGTGGCCGGTGCCGACTACTGGGAGCGCTCGCCGCTGCGGCGCTTTATCGGCCGCGACGTGTTCCGCGCGCTGCTGATCGACCGGACCCGCAGCGACCCTGGCTGCGACCCGGTGGCGCTGATGCATGGCGCGCTGACGTCCGGTGACTCGCTGATCCTGTTCCCCGAAGGCACGCGCAATACCACCGACGCGCGCCTGCTGCCGTTCAAGAGCGGCATCTACCATCTGGCGCGGGTCTGTCCCGAAGTGGAGTTCGTGCCGGTGTGGATCGACAACCTCAACCGCGTGATGCCCAAGGGCGAAGTCGTGCCGGTACCGCTGCTGTGCACCGTGACCTTTGGCCACCCGGTGCTGCTGGCCGCTGAAGAAACCAAGGAAGCCTTCCTTGCCCGCTGCCGCGACGGCCTGCTCGCGCTAGCCCCGGAACTGGAATGACCGCCATGCCCACTTTGCACTGGAGCCGCGAGACCTGGCTGCTGTTCGGCGGCCTGTTCGGCGTGTTGCTGCTGGCCTCCACCGTGACCTCGCTGCTGCGCTGGCGCGTGGCGGGGGGCGGCCAGCACGCGGTGATCGACAACCTGGCGCAACGCGTCTGGGCCTGGTGGTGGATGATCGGCATCATGGGCGCGGCCTTTGCGCTGGGCCGTACTGCGGTGATCGTGCTGTTCTACCTGCTGTCGTTCTTCGCGCTGCGCGAATTCGTCACCATCATCACCACGCGGCGCGGCGACCATCATGCCATCGTCGCCGCGTTCTTTGTGTTCCTGCCGCTGCAGTACGTGCTGGTCTATGTCGGCTGGTACGGCATGTTCTCGATCCTGATCCCGGTCTATGCCTTCCTGATCCTGCCGATCCTGGCGGCGCTGTCGTCCGAGACCACGCGCTTCCTGGAGCGTTGCGCCGGGGTGCAGTGGGCGGTGATGGTCTGCGTGTTCTGCATCTCGCACGTGCCCGCGCTGCTGACGCTGCCGATCCCGGGGTTCGACGGCCGCAACCTGCTGCTGATCGCCTTCCTGGTGATCGTGGTGCAGGGCAGCGACGTGCTGCAGTACGTGTGGGGCAAGCTGTGCGGCAGGCACAAAATCGCGCCGCTGCTGTCGCCCTCGAAAACGGTCGAGGGGTTTGTCGGCGGGGTGGCCAGTGCCACCGCGCTGGGCGCGGCGCTGTGGTGGATCACGCCGTTCTCGCCGTGGCAGGCCGGCGCGATTGCGCTGGTGATCGCGCTGATGGGCTTCCTCGGCGGGCTGGTGATGTCGGCAATCAAGCGGGACCGCGGCATCAAGGACTGGGGCCACATGATCCAGGGCCACGGCGGCATGCTGGACCGGCTGGACTCGGTGGTGTTTGCCGCGCCGGTGTTCTTCCATATCACGCGCTACTGGTGGGTGCCCTGAGCCCCCGCGGCTTCAAAGCTCCATCTCTTCGGACCACGTCACCACTGCATCGCGGAAGTCCTGGCAGATCGGCGACAGGTAGCCATCGGCACGCCACAGCACGGCCAGTTCGTGCTGCCACGACATGCCCGGCGCCTCGATCGCCGCCAGCCCCTTGCCTTCGGCCTGATGCAGCATGCGCGGCGGCATGATGCCGAGCAGGTCCGAATGCCGCAGCAGTTCGCCAAACGCCACCGGCGACGCCGTGCTTTCCACCGCCACGCGCGGCGGCGGCAATCCGACCGAGGTAAACCGTTCTTCCAGCCACTGGCGCAGGTACAACGAGCTGGCCGGCACCACCCAGCGTTCGCCGCTCAGATCGGCCAGCGTGCGAAATCCCTCGCGGCGCGGATGGCCGGTGCGCGACACGATCTGCATGGTGAGGGGCCCGAGCGGCAGCCAAGCAATGTCCGGTGGCAGGCTGGTCGGGCGTGCGCCCAGGATCAGGTCGGCCTCGCCGTTCTGCAGCATCGCCATCAGGCGCGCACTCAGGTGGGTTTCGATCGAAAACGTGGCCAGCGGCCGGCTCAGGAAGAACCGGGCCAGCAGCGGCGATAGCAGCGACGGCAGCAGGTAGGGAATGGCGCCCAGGCGCACCGAGCCCGCGCGCGCCGCGCGCTGCTCGGCCAATTCGTTGCGCATGTCGCCGGCGGCCAGCGAGATCCGGCGCGCATGGGCGACCAGGGTGCGCCCCACGCTGGTCGGTACCAGCCCGCGCGGGGTGCGCTCGAACAAGGGCATGCCGGCTTCGCCTTCCAGCCGCGCCAGCGTCTTGGACAGGCCGGACTGGGTCATGCCCAGGGTCTCGGCGGCGCGGTGCAGGTTGCCGTGCTCGGAGACAACCAGGAAGGCTTCTAGATCCTCGAATCGCATGGGGGCGTGATGGCTCGGCAATGGCACGGGGAAGGTGCGGGCCATTGTAGCGCCGCCCAACACCAGTGCCGCGTCAGCGGGCAGGGTCAGCGGCAATGCGGCGCTGCGCCATGCCTGGCAAGACTTGGCCCGCGCCGCGCAGGAATCGCGCCGGCCGGGGTGCTGGCCTAGACTGCGTTGCATCCCTCGCGCACCGCAATCCCGCGGGCACCACAGAAGGGAACCAGGACAGGAGACAAAGCGATGCAACACCGTTCCGCACGGCTGCGCGCAGCCGTGGCCGCCATGCTGCTGGCGGTCATCCCGGCGGCAGTTTCCGCCGCCGATTCCGCAACCGCCGAACCCTATCCATCACGTCCGCTCACCATCGTGGTGCCGTCGGTGGCGGGCAACGTGAACGACGCCGTGGCGCGGCTGATCGGGCAGGAGCTGACGAAGACCTGGGGTCAGCCTGTGATCGTCGACAACAAGCCGGGCGCCGGGGCGACCACCGGCACGAAGTACGTCGCCCGGGCCGCCAAAGACGGCTACACGGCGCTACTGACGTTCACCGCCCACGTGCAGAACCCGACGCTGTATCCGCGCATTGGCTATGACCCGATCACCGATTTCGCGGCTGTCAGCGAGGTGGCGAATTCATCGAGCATTCTCGCCGTGTCGCCAGACTTCTCGGTGCGCTCGCTGCCGGCGCTGGTGGCTCTGGTCAAGGCAAATCCGGGCAAGTACCCGTACGGTTCGTACGGAGCCGGCACCACCGGACACATCATGGGCGAGCTCTTCAAGCGCGAGGCCGGCCTGGAGATGGACCATGTCGCGTACAAGGGCGGCGCGCCGCTGGCGACCGACCTGGCAGCGGGCCACGTGAAGATCGGCTTTATCGCGGTAGGCACGGCGATGCCGCTGCTCAAGGGCGGCAAGCTGATTCCGCTGGCGATCACCGGCCGCGAACGGTCCGCGCTGCTGCCTGGCGTGCCGACCTTCGGCGAAGCGGGTTACAAGGGCTTCGAACCCGAGACCTGGATGGGCCTGCTGTTCCCCGCCGGCGTGCCGAAAGCACGGGTGGACGCGTTGTCGCGCGAGGTCGCGCGCATCGTGCGCCTGCCGGAAATCGCGAAGAAGATGCAGGACCTGAACCTGGTGCCGATCGGCGGCACGCCGGAAGCCTTCGCCGCGGTGATGAAGAACGACCGCGACAAATGGAGCCGCATCATCAGCGATGTCGGCATCACGCTCGAATGACAGGAGTCCCGATGCAAGCAAGCGAATACCTGGGGCTGGTCTGCTCCCGCTGGTGCCACTGGAGCGAGCTGGAACTACAACGCATGCCGCGCCAGCCGCTGGCCCCGGGCCAGGTGCGCATCCGCGTGCGGCATGCTGGCGTGGGCTTTGCGCTGAGCCTGTTTGTCTCCGGCAAGTACCAGCGCAAGCCGCCGCTGCCGTTCACGCCCGGCACCGAAGTCGCGGGCGAGATCATCGAGGTGGCGCCTGATGTCACGCGCCTGCACCCGGGCCAGCGCGTGGCCGCGGCGCTGGACTGGGGCGGCTTTGCCGAGGAAGCGGTGGCCACCGCCGACACGGTCTATCCGGTGCCTGACGGGCTGGAACTGGCGCAGGCGGCCGCGCTGCCCATCACCTACGGCACGGTCTGGGCCGCGCTGGCCTGGCGCGCCGCGCTACAGCCGGGAGAAACCATGCTGGTCCACGGCGCCAGCGGCGCGCTGGGCACGGCCGCGGTACAGGTGGGCCGGCTGATGGGTGCGCGCGTGATTGCCACCGCCAGTACCGAGGCCAAGCGCGAGGCGGCGCTGCGCAACGGCGCCGCGCATGCGCTGGAGTCCGACGCGGCCACATCGGCGGCATCGGTCAAGGCACTGTGCCCGGCGGGCGGCGCCGCCGTGGTGTTCGACCCGGTCGGCGGCGATCTCTTCGACGCCTCGCTGCGCTGCGCGGCGCCGGGCGCGCGGCTGCTGTCGATCGGCTATGCCAGCGGGCGCATCCCGGAGGTGCCGGCCAACCTGCTGCTGGTGAAGAACCTGACGCTGATCGGCTTCAACTATGGCTACTACATCGGCTGGGGCCTGACCGACGAGCGCCGGCGCTTTGCGCAGCCGGTGCAGGCGATGGTGGCCGAGATCATGCAGGCGGCAGCCAGCGGCAAGCTGGCGCCGCCCGTGCTGCAGCACTTCCCGCTGAGCGACTGGCTCAACGCCGTCGACACCACGATGTCGCGCCGCGCCATCGGCAAGGTCATGCTGGATATCTGAACGGAGAGAACGACATGCACCATGCACAAGCAGCAACCGACGATGCCATGTTCGATGGCCTGACCGTGCTGGACCTGAGCCAGGGCATCGCCGGCCCTTACTGCGGCCTGATCCTGCGCCAGCAGGGCGCGCGCGTGATCAAGGCAGAGCCGCCGATCGGCGACTGGGCCAGGCAGATGGGGCGGGTGCGCGAAGGCCAGACCGCGATTTCGATTGCCTACAACGCCGGCAAGGAAAGCGTGGTGCTCGACGCCCGCACGGAAAGCGGGCGCAAGGCCATGCGTGCGCTCGCCGAACGTGCCGACGTGGTGATCCAGAACTTCCGCCCCGGCGTGGCCGAGCGGATGGGCCTGGGCTACCAGGAACTGGCCGCGCACAATCCGGCGCTGGTCTATGTGTCGATCTCCGGCTACGGCCACACCGGGCCGATGGCGGCGATGCCGGCGGTGGACACCACCATGCAGGCCTTCAGCGGCCTGATGCATATCAACCGCGACAGTGCTGGCCAGCCGCGGCGTATCGGCTTCTTCCTGGTCGATCTCAGCACCGGCCTCTACGCGGCGCAGCGTGCTTCGGCAGCGCTGTACAAGGCCGCCCGCAGCGGCAAGGGGCGGCATGTGCAGGTGTCGCTGCTGGAGGCGAGCGCCGCACTGCAGTCATACCTGGTGCTGGATGACGCCATGTTCCCGGATGCAGAACTCGCCGCGGCCAATGCGCCGACGGGCATGTTCGAGGCATCCGACGGGCAGCTCTATCTGAGCATGCTCAACGATGCGATGTTCAACCGGCTTGCCACGCTCCTTGGATTTGACGACTGGCTGGCGGATGCCGGGCTGCGCACCAGTGCCGGACGCCTGCCACGCGCGGCGGAACTGGGCCGGCGCGTGGCGGCGGCGTTGCGCGCGCATCCGCTGGCGCACTGGGAGGCCATCTTTACGGAACATGATGTGCTGTTTGCGCGCATCGGCCATCCGCGCGAATTGCGCGGCAGCGCGCAGTGCATGGAGGCGGGTGTATTCGCGCAGGTGGTGCAGGCCGGACTGGGAGAGCTGCCCTGGGCGAACCTGCCCGGGCAGGCCAGCGCCGCGCGGCCGCTCGGTGTGGCGCCGTTGCTGGGCGAACATACGGATGCGGTGCTGGCGGAATTCGGCATCGCGGGCGCGGTGGCACGATAAAGGGAGATAAGTGGTGGGCGGCATGCCCCGGATGGCTGGCTCCGGCACGGGTTTTCCCCACTTCTGAGCGTGGATCGCGGTGAGACAATCCAGCCGTGTCGCACGGCTCAGGCGTCGTGGCGATGCAATGACCGCAGGCCAACCGAAGGGAGAAAAACATGCATCGCTTTGCCGTTCTTGCTGCAGTCCCGGTCGCTTTTGCTTGCGGCTACCTTGCCGCCCACACGGGGCTGCCGCCGGCCCACGCCCAGACCCCGCCGGCCGCGCTGGCACCGCAAGTGATCAACCTGGTGGCCATGACCAGTGAAGACATCGGGCCGCAGGTTCCCAATATGGGCACGCTGCGTACGAAGGGGCTGGTGGCGACGCCGCACGGGACCATTGCCGTGCAATCGGGCAACGTGCCGAAGCACTACCACACCAGCGCCGACGAGATCCAGTACATCATTTCGGGCACGGGCACATTCTGGTTGGGCAATGAACAGCGCGAGGTCCGCCCCGGCGACCTGATCATCATCCCGAAGGGCGCCGCGCATGCGGGTTCGGTCGCCACCAGCGGCGAATTCAAGGCGCTGGCAATCAAGCTGCCGCCGCAGGCTGCCGGCGATACGCACTTGCTGCCCTGAACCCGGGCGGTAACGCTGTCGGCAGGCGTACCGGCCCCGGAGAAGCCACTGGCGCGGCCAAAAAGAAAAACGGACGGTACGCGATGCGTACCGTCCGTGTTCCGTTGTGCGTTGGTAGGCTCGATTGGACTCGAACCAACGACCCCCACCATGTCAAGGTGGTGCTCTAACCAGCTGAGCTACGAGCCTAGCGAAGGCGCGAATTATAGAGACGCCTTTTCGATTGTGCAAGCACCCCCGCGAACTTTTTGCCTGGATGCCTGCGCTTGTGCCGTGTGCAGCGCGTCTTTCAGTGCGTCATGCAGCGGCGATGCGGTCGCGCAGTTCGCGCTTGAGCACCTTGCCGATGGCGCTGCGCGGCAGGCTCTCCACTTCATGGATCGCGGCCAGCCGCTGGGTCTTGCCCAGGCGTTCGTTGGCCCAGGCCAGCACATCCTGCGCGCTGGCTTCGCTGCCGGCACGCAGCGCGACGAAGGCAACCGGGGTCTCGCCCCAGCGCTCCGACGGCACGCCCACCACTGACACATCGGCCACTGCCGGGTGGTCGCGCACCACCGCCTCGAGATCGCTCGGGTAGAGGTTGAAGCCGCCTGAGATGATCATGTCCTTCTTGCGGTCCATCAGCACCAGGAAACCGTCTTCGTCAAAGCGGCCGATATCGCCCGTGCGGATAAAGCGCTGGCCCTGCGCGTCGTGCCATTCGGTCTCGGCCGTCTTGTCGGGCTGGTTGTGGTAGCCGTTCATCATCGCCGCCGAGCGGCCCACCACTTCGCCGGTGCTGCCGGGCGGCAGCTCGCGGCCCTCGTCGTCGATGATGCGCACGTCGGCACCGGTGGCGGGGCGCCCGACGGTATGCAGCTTGTCCGGGAACTGGTCGGCGAACAGCAGGCAGCCGCCACCGCCTTCGGTCATGCCGTACAGCTCGGTCAGCGCGCCCGGCCAGCGCCGCAGCACTTCGGCCTTCAGGGCCGGGCTGCACGGTGCGCTGGTGCAGAACTTCTGCCGGAAGGACGAGAGGTCATGGCGGTCGAACTCGGGATGCGCGAGCAGCCGCTGGTACTGCACCGGCACCAGCATGGTGTGCGTGACGCGATGCTGCTGCGCCAGCGCCAGGTACTGGCCGGCATCGAACTTGGCCATCAGGATGGCGGTGCCGCCCAGTCCGATGGTCGGGAAGAAGCTGGCCAGGGTGGTGTTGGAATACAGCGGCGTCGACAGCAGCGTGATCGCATGCGTGCCGTAGCCGGTGGCGGCGCCACGCGAAACATGGGCCCAGCGCATGCCGTGCGATTGCACGATGCCCTTGGGGGTGCCGGTGGTGCCGGACGAATAGATGATGTTGAGCGGCATCTCCGGGCGGATCCTGGGCTCGGCCGCCGGCGTGCCGGCGGGCGCCAGCCAGGCCTGGTACGGCTGGCCTGCGCCGTTGCCGTCCAGCGTGACGATGGGCGTGGCGGTGAGCTTGTCGCGCACGGGCTGCAGCACGTCGGCCACGGTGGCGTCCGCGAACAGGATGCGCGCGCCTGCGTCGGCAATCATGCCGGCCAGGCTGTCCGGCGTGGACGACGGCGCCAGCGGCGCCACCACCACGCCGGCGCGCACCGCGCCCAGGTAGACCGCGGCATATTCGATCGAGGACGACGCGCAGATGGCGATGGCTTCGCCGGGGCGCACGCCGTCACGGGCCAGCGCCGCGGCGATGCGGTCCATGGCGGCATCGAGGCCGGCATAGTCGAGCACGCGCTCGCCATGCATCAGGGCGCGCTGCGTGGGGCGCTGCGTGGCATGCTCGCGCACGAGCACGGACATGGTGGTGAAGGGGCGTTGGAGCGGTGTCGGTTGGGTCATGGTCGGCAAGGAAATGCGGGTGCCGGCGCGGCGCACCCGATGAGCAATGATGGATCGAAGCTGACTTACTGGATCTGTGCGCCGGAGTCCTTCACCACCTTGCTCCAGCGGTTGATCTCGGCGTCGATATGGGTGCGCAGCGCCGCGGGCGTCGAGCCTACCGGCTCATAGCCGTTGGTGGCCAGGTTGGCTTTCAGGTCGGGTTGGCGCAGCACCGTGGCAATCTCGGTACTGAGCCGGTCGATCACGGGCTGCGGCGTGCCGGCCGGTGCCAGTACCGCATACCAGCCCGTGATGCTGATGCCCGGCACGCCGGCCTCGGCCAGCGTTGGTACCTCGGGCGCTACGGCGGCGCGCTGGCTGCCGGTCACGGCCAGCGCGCGCAGCTTGCCGCTCTTTACATGCGGCAGCGTGGTGGAGATGCTGTCGAAGGTCAGCTGGACCTCGCCCGACAGCATCGCGGTCACCACCTGTGCGCTGCCCTTGTAGGGTACGTGGGTCATCTTGATGCCCGCCACCGAATCGAACAGCTCTCCCGCCAGGTGGCCGGTATTGCCGTTGCCGGCCGAGCCAAAGGTGAGCTTGCCGGGCGCGGCCTTGGCCTCGGCAATCAGCTCCTTCACATTGGTGGCCTGCAGCGACGGGCTGCCGGCCAGGATCATCGGCAGGTTGGCCACCAGCGATACCGGCGCGAAGTCCTTGCGCGTGTCATAGGGCAGCTTGGGGTACAGGCTGGCATTGATGGCGTGCGCGGCCAGTACCATGATCAGCGTGTAGCCGTCGGGCTTGGCCCGCGCAAGCGCCTGGCTGGCGATGGTGCCGCCGGCGCCGGGCCGGTAGTCGAGCACCACCGGCTGGCCCAGGCGCTCCTGCAGCTTGGCCGCGACCGGGCGCGCCAGCAGGTCGGCGCTGCCGCCCGGCGGATAGGGGATCAACAGCTGGATCGGGCGCGCAGGCCAGGTCTGGGCACTGGCGCCGGACGGCAGGGCGATTGCGGCGGCCGTGGTCAGCATGCCGGCCAGCCATGCGCGGCGGCCCCAGGCGGGGCGCGATATGGATGCCATCAGGTTGTCTCCTCATTGTGCCGGCCGCGGGCGCGGCCGTTGTCCCATGTCGCCAGGTCGTGGCTGGGACGTTGGTGTCACAAACGGTAAAGGTGTGCGCGCGCCAGTGGAATTCTTAAATCGATAAGTCTGGCTTTTTGCAGGCGAAGCGGTAGGGCACCGCAGGCGGTGACTTTGGTGCATGTTGGCCGTTGGCCCGCCATCGAGGCAACCGCTGCGGTAAAAATCTCTGCAATCAGGGAGATTTTTGGGGTTGACTCCGGTGTACGGCAAAAATCTTTGCGAACAGGGAGATTTCTTGATTTTCCGGCCTCTAGGCACTAAAGTCTTTGCAATCAAGGAGATTTTCATGCAGATGACCCTCACCGAACCGGGCGATATCGGCGCCTTCGTGCGTGCCGCCCGCAAGGCGCAGGGCCTGCGGCAGGACGATGCCGCGGGTGCCATCGGCGTCAGCGAGAACTTCATGGTGCGGGTCGAGAACGGGGCCGAAGGCATCCAGTGGGGCAAGCTGTTCCAGGTGCTGGAGGGGCTTGGCCTGCGCGTGGTGGTCGACCTGCCGGAGGCCGCAGCCCCGCTGGTGGAGGCCGAACGCAGCAAGCTCAGCCAGCGCCAGGCGCGCAGCCGCAACCGGCGCGCCGCCGCTGCGGGAGGCGGCCAGCATGGCTGAGCGGGTGTTGGTGGCCAGCATCAACGGCACGCCGGTGGGCGAGTTGCACGAGGCCGGCGATATCTGGTCGTTCCGCTATGACGCGGCGTGGGTCGGCAACCCGCGCGCCTTTGCCCTGAGCCCGGCGTTGCCGCTGCAGCCGGGTGCGCTCGCCGATGGCAGCACGCTACGGCCGGTGCAGTGGTACTTCGACAACCTCCTGCCCGAGGACGGCCAGCGCGCGCTGCTGGCCCGCGATGCCAGCATCCGCAACGAGGCCGATGCCTTTGCCTTGCTCGCGCATTACGGGGCCGAGTCTGCGGGCTCGCTGACCTTGCTGCCGCGCGGCCGCGAGCCCGCCACCGCGCCGGCCCTTCGCCCCTTGAGCGATGCCGCGCTCGATGCCCGCATCCACAGCCTGCCCAGCGTGCCGCTCACGCATGGCGCGGTCAAGCGCATGTCGCTGGCCGGCGCCCAGCACAAGCTGGCGGTGGTACTGCAGGACGACACACTGTTTGAGCCCGGCGCGGATATGCCCTCCACGCATATCCTGAAGCCGACCCACCAGATGCAGGAAATCTATCCGCATTCCGTCATCAACGAGTGGTTCGTGATGTCGCTGGCCGCGCGGCTGAAGCTTGACGTGCCGCCGGTGCACCGGCGCTATGTGCCGTCGCCGGTCTACCTGATCGACCGCTTCGACCGAAGCCTGACGCCGCAAGGACAGTGGCAGCGGCTGCATGCGATCGATGCCTGCCAGCTGCTGAACCTGCCGCGCATCTTCAAGTACGACCAGGGCAGCGTCGCGCGGCTGGCGGAGCTGGCAACGCTGTGCCGCGCGCCCGCAGTGGCGCGGGCGCGGTTGTTCGACTGGCTGGTGTTCAATATCCTGGTCGGCAATTCCGACGCACACCTGAAGAACCTGAGCTTCCTGGTGTCCGATGCCGGCATTGCGCTGGCGCCGTTCTACGACCTGCTCAGCGAGGCGGCCTATGCCACCCGCACCTACGACAAGACCGGCTGGCCGCAGGCGCACCGCTTTGCCTGGCCGGTGCTGGGCGTGGAGTTCTACGGCGACTTTGCGCGCGCGCTGGTGCTGGAAGCGGGGCGCGCGCTGGGCCTGACCGGCGTGACCGCCGAGCGGCGGCTGGATGCCATGCTGCGCGGCATCGGGCCTGCGGCGCAGGCGCTCTATGCGCTGGTCGAGCAACAGAACGCGGAAATGTCGAGGGAGCGACCAGCGCTGACCGGTGGGTTTGCCGGCGAACTGGCCTGCCTGCGCGTGATCCGCTTCACCATCATTGCCGACATGGTGCGGGCGCTGTCAGGGGCCTGAGTCTGGCTATTGATTGGTGGGATGCGGCGGGCTGAAGCAGTAGGGCACCAGGGCCGCGGCAATCAGCAAGCCCGCCGACAGGAAGATCGCTGCATAGGTGGAAGGCTGTGGCCAGCCGCGCACATGGCCGGCATTGGCGATCAGCCCGAACCCCCATGACGTCAGCGCCGATCCCAGGAACACGAAGGTATTGAGCAGCCCCAGCCCGCGCCCGCGCCGCGACGGCGGGATCAGCCCGCGGCCCTGCGCCATCACCAGCGGGTGCAGCATGCCGATGGTCGACAGCAGCGCCATCATCGCCACGCCGTAGCCGATGCCGTTGTCCGGCCACAGCGTCAGCAGGACCGAACCCGACATGGCAAAGCACGACCAGCCGGCGATGGTGGTCTTGAGCGTGCTGCGGCGGACCAGTACCGGCAGCAGGAACGCGGTCAGGAAGCCGGCCAGGCTCAGCAGCGTCAGCGCCACGCCGCGCGGCGCCGAGCCCAGGCCGAACACGTCGGCCAGGTAAGGGCCGCTCCAGGCATTGCGGAAGGCCGTGCCGGCGGACATCGCCAGGCATAGCGGGATCAGCGTCCACAGCGGCGCCAGCTTGAGCAACTGCATGCTTTCCGACAGCATCGCCGGCCATGACGCGCTGCGCGCCTCGGCATGGCCCTGGTCGCGCACGAAGCGCCACACGCCATAGCAGGCCGCCACCATGCCAAGGGCCGACACCGCCATCGACGGGCGCCAGCCGATCAGCGAGATGGCCCAGCCCAGCGGCGCCGTGGCGCAAAGCGCGCCGATCATGCCCATGGCATTTGAGCGGCTCACCACGCGGGTGTAGTCGCGCTCGGACAGTTGCTCGGAGGCGAAATGCAGCAGGCCCATGAAGACCGGCGCGCACGCCAGCCCCAGCCCCACCTGCGCCAGCGTGGCCGCCGCGCCGTTGGGCGCCAGTACGAACAGGATCGACGACACGGCCCCCACCGCCAGCAGCAGCGCGGTCGGCCGGCCCACGCCATAGCGGTCGAAGGCAATGCCCACCGGGATCTGCGCTACGGCAAAGGCCAGGAAGAACGACGAAGACAGCGCGCCAAAGCCCGCCGGCGACAGCCCGAAGTCATGCTGCAGCTCGGGCGCCATCACCGCCAGGCAGGAGCGGAAGAACTGGCTGAGCGCAAAGGCGAACGTCAGCAGGGAGATACCGCGCGCGGCGCGCATTGCCGGGGCGTGGGCGGGCACGGCGTCGGGCGAACCGGGGTGGCGGGTGTTGCTGGCGGTCACGGCTTCAGGGTTTGCCACCGCACTGGCTGCGGGGCGAAGGCGCTATGGTTGAGGGGGGATGCCCTGGCGGGCATTTCACGAACTGAGGTGGTATCTGCAGCGAGTGTAGAGCGGGCGCGGTATTCATGGCCGGGGGATGGCCGGTGTTCGCCCAATTTGCGCGTGGTGGCAGTGGAGTCGCATCACAGACCACAGGCCGGCCCCCTCTCCCTTCAGTGGGAGAGGGTTGGGGAGAGGGGCGGTCTGGCAAGGCGCCACGCATCTGGAAGCTCCTGCCCTCTCCCCCGGCCCCTCTCCCCCGGCCCCTCTCCCGCAAGCGGGAGAGATGGAGCAAACAATCGCGTGGATCAATTACCCCGGCAGCGCGTCGTACGTCAGCAAAAACACCTGCTCATCGCCCGCGCTGACCGGCAGCCAGACGATTTCCAGCTCAGGGAACGCAGCTTCCACGTTGGCGTGCTCGTTGCCGATCTCCACCACCAGCACGCCGCCCGGGTTCAGGCGCGCCTTGGCGCCGGCGATGATCCGCCGCACCACGTCCATGCCGTCGTCGCCGCCGGCCAGGGCGATGCGCGGCTCGGCCAGGTATTCCGGCGGCAGCGACTGCATCGAGGTTTCGTTGACGTAGGGCGGGTTGGTCAGGATCACGTCGTAGGTGGCGCCGTGCGGCAGCGGCGCGTACAGGTCGCCTTCATACAGCCGGATGCGGTCGTCCATCTTGTAGTCGGCCACGTTGCGGCGCGCCACGGCGAGCGCGTCGGGCGAGATGTCGACGGCATCGATCTTCGCGTTCGGCCAGACGTGCGCGGCCACGATCGGCAGGCAGCCGGAGCCGGTGCACAGCTCCAACACCGGGCCGATGCTGTCGGTCTCGCCGACCCACGGCTCCAGGCCGTCCTGCAGCAGTTCGCCGATAAAGCTGCGCGGCACGATCACGCGCGAATCGACGTAGAAGCGCAGGCCGTGCATATAGGCCTCGTGCGTGATGTAGGCGGCCGGCACGCGCTCATTGACGCGGCGGTCGATGACCTTGAGCACGGCATCGACTTCCTCGGGCAGCAGGCGCGCGTCCAGGAAGGGATCGAGCGTGTCGAGCGGCAGGTTCAGCGTATGCAGCACCAGGTAGGCTGCTTCGTCATAGGCGTTGGCGCTGCCATGGCCGAAGGACAGGCGCGCGGCGGTAAAGCGCGAGACTGCGAGACGCAGCAGGTCGCGCACGGTGCGCAGGGGGGAGGGCATTGCCATGTATGGTGTCTTTCGGCGGGAAATCAATCAGGCGACGAGGCGTTCCAGCACGCCGCGGTAAACGTTCTTCAGCGGCTCGATGAAGCGCACTTCGACGTGCTCGTCGATCTTGTGGATGCTGGCGTTGGGCGGGCCGAACTCGATCACCTGCGGGCAGATCCTGGCGATAAAGCGTCCGTCCGAGGTGCCGCCGGTGGTCGACAGCTCGGTCTTGACGCCGGTCTCGGCCTCGATCGCCGACGACAGCGCGTCGGACAGCTCGCCGCGCGGGGTCAGGAAGGGCTCGCCGCCGAGGGTCCAGTCCAGCGCGTATTCCAGCTGGTGGCGGTCCAGGATCGCATGCACGCGCGCCTTCAGGCCGTCGGGCGTGCTGGCGGTCGAGAAGCGGAAATTGAAGTCGATGGTGACGTGGCCCGGGATCACGTTGGTGGCGCCGGTGCCGCCGTGGATGTTCGACATCTGCCAGCTGGTCGGCGGGAAGTACTCATTGCCGTGGTCCCAGACTTCGGCGGCCAGCTCGGCCAGCGCCGGCGCGGCTTCATGGATCGGGTTGCGGCCCAGGTGCGGGTAGGCGATATGGCACTGCACGCCCTTGACGGTCAGCTTGCCCGAGAGCGAGCCGCGGCGGCCGTTCTTGACCATGTCGCCGAGCGTGTCGACCGAGGTCGGCTCGCCGATCACGCAGTAGTCCAGGCGTTCGCCGCGCGCGGACAGGGCCTCGACCACCTTGATGGTGCCGTCATGCGCCGGACCTTCCTCGTCGCTGGTGATCAGGAAGGCGATCGAGCCCGCATGGGCCGGGTGCGCCTTGACGAACTCTTCCACCGCCACCACGAAGCCGGCGATCGAGGTCTTCATGTCGGCGGCACCGCGGCCGTACAGCTTGCCGTCGCGGTGCGTCGGCGCAAACGGGTCCGAATGCCACTGCTCCAGCGGGCCGGTCGGCACCACGTCGGTATGGCCGGCGAAGACCAGCAGCTTGCCGTCCCTGCCCTGCGTGCCGCGCCTGACCGCCCACAGGTTGGTCACGCGGAAATCGTCGGGGCCGCTGACGAGCGCTTCGCAGTCGAAGCCGAGCGCCTTCAGGCGGGTTTCCAGGATGGCCTGGCAGCCTTCGTCGGCGGGCGTGACGGAGCGGCGGCGGATCAGGTCTTCGGTGAGGGCGAGGGTGGCGGCGGGGGTGGCGGTCATGGGACTACAGGAAAGGAAATCAGAACTGGCCGGCGTACTGGTCGGCGGAGAAACCGACCATCACCTTGCCATCGTGGGCCAGCACCGGGCGCTTGATCAGCGACGGGCTCTGCTGCATCAGCGCGATCGCGCCGGCTTCCTGCTCGGCGCGGGCCTTGTCGGCGTCCGACAGTGCGCGCCAGGTGGTGCCCTTGCGGTTGAGCAGCGTGGCCAGCGGCACATGCCTGAGCCAGCCGCGCAGCATGGTTTCATCCACGCCCTGCTTCTTGAAGTCGTGGAAGGTATAGGCCACGCCGTTGGCATCCAGCCAGGTGCGGGCTTTCTTGACGGTATCGCAGTTGGGAATGCCGTAGAGCAGGACGGTCATGGCTAGTCTTGATGGAATGGAATCAGCGGAACAGCAGGTTCAGCGCAATCACCAGGCCGCCCAGGCCCAGCGCCACGCCGCCCATCGCCACCGCGGTCATCAGGCGCAGCCGGCGGTCCAGCCGGGCGGCTTCCTTGCGCAGCGCATCGACTGTGATGGCATGTTGCTCGGCCAGCAGCTTGACGGCCTCGGCCTGCTGCACGGCGGCGGCTTCCAGCTCGGCAATGCGGGCGGCGGGATCGCGCGTGTCAGTTACCGCGCCTTCCGGCGTTCCATCCTTGCGCTTGTTCTTCTTCAGTTTCTCGATGGTCTTGTTGGCCTGCTCGAGAATGGTGGGCAGCAGGGAGAGCACGGTACTGACGGTGGTGGGATCCAGGGCCATGAGTCGCTTGCGGAGGGAAGGCATGTTCAGCCTGGCCAGGCGGGGTGACAACGGAAATACTGCCCCGAGGCCCGGCCTCGGGGCGGGGCGGCGCAACCGTTGCGGGCTGCGCCAGGCGCGGTCAGTCGCCGCGCAGCAGGTCGTTCAGGCTGGTCTTGGCGCGGGTCTGTGCGTCGACCTTCTTCACGATCACGGCGCAGTACAGGCTGTACTTGCCATCCTTGGACGGCAGGTTGCCCGCCACCACCACCGAGCCAGCCGGCACGCGGCCATAGTGGATCTCGCCGGTTTCGCGGTCGTAGATCTTGGTCGACTGGCCGAGGTACACGCCCATCGAGATCACCGAGTTCTCTTCCACGATCACGCCTTCGACCACTTCCGAGCGCGCGCCGATAAAGCAGTTGTCTTCGATGATGACCGGGTTGGCCTGCAGCGGCTCCAGCACGCCGCCGATGCCCACGCCGCCCGACAGGTGGACGTTCTTGCCGATCTGCGCGCACGAACCGACGGTGGCCCAGGTATCGACCATGGTGCCTTCATCGACATAGGCGCCGATGTTGACGTACGACGGCATCAGGACGGCGTTCTTCGCAATGAACGAACCGCGGCGGGCCACGGCCGGCGGCACCACGCGAAAGCCAGCCTTGGCGAAGTCATCGCCGCTCCAGTTGGCGAACTTGGTCGGGACCTTGTCGTAGAACTGGGCAAAGCCGCCGGCGCTCATCGGCGCGTTGTCTTCCAGGCGGAACGACAGCAGCACGGCCTTCTTGATCCACTGGTTGACGATCCAGTCCTTGCCTTGCTTCTCGGCCACGCGCAGCGCGCCGGAATCCAGCTGGCTGATGACGTTGGCGACGGCCTCGCGGATATCGTTGGGGGCGGACTTGGGCGACAGGCTGGTGCGGTCTTCCCAGGCCTGGTCGATCAGGGCTTGCAGAGCTTGCGTCATGTTCGTTTTCTCAGTGTTGATGTTGATGCTTGTGTCAGGCCAATTGTGTTCTCCCTCTCCCCTCAGTGGGAGAGGGTCGGGGAGAGGGGTGGTTTAGCTAGCGACCACGCATCCAGAGATGCCTGCCCTCTCCCCCGGTCCCTCTCCCGCAAGCGGGAGAGGGGAGCAAAGCAGTGGTCAAGGCCAAAGCCTCAGCCCAGCGATTTGCAGAATTCGACAATCCGGCGCGCGCCTTCCAGGCATTCCTCAGGCGTAGCCACCAGGGCCATGCGCACGCGGTTGGCGCCGGGGTTGATGCCATCGGCTTCGCGCGCCAGGTAGCTGCCAGGCAGTACGGTCACATTCTGTTCGGCCAGCAGGCGCGCGGCGAATTCCGTATCGGTGAGGCCGGTGCGCGAGACATCGGCCCACAGGTAGAAGCCGGCATCGGGCAGTGCCACGTCCAGCACCTCGGCCAGCATCGGCGTGACCTCGCTGAACTTGCGCACATAGGCGGCGCGGTTCTCGCGCACATGGGCCTCGTCGTTCCAGGCGGCGATGCTGGCGGACTGCACCGCGGGGTTCATGGCGCCGCCGTGGTAGGTACGGTATAGCAGGAATTTCTTCAGCAGCGCGGCATCGCCGGCGACGAAGCCCGAGCGCAGGCCCGGCACGTTGGAGCGCTTGGACAGGCTGGAGAACATCACCAGCCGGTCAAAGCCGCGGCCCAGCTTGTGCGCGGCTTCGAGCGCACCCAGCGGCGCGCGGCCTTCGTCGAAATAGATCTCGGAATAGCACTCGTCCGAGGCGATCACAAAGCCGTAGCGGTCCGACAGCGCAAACAGTTGCTTCCAGTCTTCCAGCGACAGCACCGCGCCGGTCGGATTGCCGGGCGTGCACACGAACAGCAGCTGCACCTTCTGCCAGACATCGTCGGCGATGCGGTCGAAGGCCGGCGCGAAGTTGCGCGCCGGGTCGCTGTTGGCGAATACCGGGGTGGCGCCGGCCAGCAGCGCCGCGCCTTCGTAGATCTGGTAGAACGGGTTGGGGCACAGCACCAGCGCGCCGGGGCGGGTGCCGTCGACCACGGTCTGGGCAAAGGCGAACAGCGCCTCGCGCGAGCCGGTTACCGGCAGCACTTCAGTGGCGGCGTTGACCTTGGGCAGGCCGTAGCGGCGTTCCAGCCAGCTGGCGATGCACTGTCGCAGTGCATCGGAACCGGCGGTTGTGGGATAATTCGCCAGCCCCGCGAGCGACTCTGCCAGCGCTTGCTTGATGAATTCAGGCGTCGGATGCTTGGGTTCACCAATGCCAAAGCTGATAGCTGGCTTGTCGGCAGGCTTCACCTGCGCAAAGAGCACCCGCAGTTTCTCGAACGGGTAGGGCTGGAGCAGGTCGAGGCGCGGATTCACAGTGTCAGTCGGGGCCGGTTAAAACGACGCATTATAGAGGAACGGCGCGGGTTTCCGTGCGCCGGCCAGGCCCGCGGGGCCGGCCGCGGGCACAGATGGCGGGCATCACGCCCCGGTGATGCCGCCGGCGCCGTCCGGACGCTGCCTGCCTGTCACCGGCCGGCGGCCCGGCTCGCCTCGCATAGATTCCCTTTATGAGCACAAATACTGTTGCGGCGCAGCATGCGCCGGCCGACCGCCATGCGGTCAAGGCATCGCTTTCCATCCTGATCGGCGCCTCGGTCTGGGGCATCGCCTGGTTCCCGTACCGCGTGCTGGCGGGCTGGGGCCTGGGCGGCATGCACGCCGCGGCGCTGGTCAGCTCGGTCGCGGCCATCCTGTCGCTGCTGGTGGTGGGCCTGCGTCCGCACTGGCTGTTCGTCGCGATCGGGCTGGCGGCGGGCGTGACCAATGCCGGCTTCGTCTGGGGCAGCGTCAACGGCCATGTGATGCGCGTGTTGCTGCTGTTCTACCTGACTCCGGTCTGGACCGCGCTGTTCGCCCGGCTGTTCCTGGGCGAGCGGCTGTCGGCGGCCGGGTTGTCGCTGGTGGCGCTGGCCCTGTTCGGCGCCGGGCTGATGCTGTGGACGCCCGAGGTCGGCGTGCCGCTGCCGGGCTCGGCCGCCGAATGGTCGGGCCTGGTCGGCGGCATGGGCTTTGCCGTCAACAACGTGTTGTCGCGCCGCGCCGGCCAGCGTTTCCCGGACACGGACGCGCGCGTGCGCACGGTGGTGGTCTATCTGGGCTGCACGGTGGTCGGGGTGCCGGCTGCGCTGCTGCTCGATGGCCCGTCGGTGACAATCGTCCCGGGGGCACACGTCAGCGTAGGCATGCTGGTGCTGGGCCTGGCGGCGGTGCTGGTGGTCAGCAACTCGGTGGTGCAGTACGGGCTGCAGCGGCTGCCGGCCAACCGCGTGTCGCTGCTGATGCTGTTCGAGATCGTGATTGCCGCGGTGTCGTCGTGGTGGCTGGCGACCGAGGTGCTGAGCTGGAAGGAAGCGGCCGGAGGCCTGTGCATCATCGCAGCCGGCGCCTTGTCGGGGCTGGTGCACCGCAGCCGCCCCTCGGCGCCGGCCCCGGCGCATGCCGAGGCAGCTGCCTGTAACTAGTCGCGGGTCAGTGCAGCATGACCCGCGACACCATGGCCACCAGCGGTGTCCTTACCGCGCGCTCCACGCCGCGGTGCAGGTGCAGCGGCCGCAGCAGCATCTTCACGGTCATGTCGATGGGGATATTGCGCCGGATCACGCCCGACACGCGCGTATTGAGCGCGCGCACCTCGGCTTCCGCCACTGCCTCCACGCCGCGCTCCATGCGCAGCACGTTTCGCAGCGCAATCGCGGCGTCCTCGTTCTTGATCTCCAGCAGCCGGCGCGCCAGCGCGCCCAGCACCCGCAGCCGGCCAAGCCGCTCCGATGCCGCAAAGCGGTTGAAGAACTGGTAAAAGTGCTTGTAGTGCCGCACTTCGTCGTTGGAGATGCGCCGCGTCAGGTCGCGCAGCACCGGTTCGTCGCTGGCCTGTTCCAGCGCGCGGTAATACGCGGCGGTGCCGGTTTCCACCACGCAGCGGGCCGCCATTTCCAGGGCTTCGGTCGGCTCGAACTGGTCGATCGAGCAGGTCTTGCTGTACTCGTCGAAGAAGCGCGCATAGCCGCGCTCCCAGTCGAATTCCGGCCAGACATGCTCGACATAGCGCCGCAGCGCCAGCCCGTGCTGCAGTTCCTCGGCCTCCCAGTGCTCGGACAGCCAGCCGGCGGCGTCGGGCACGCGGGCGTAGTAGGTGGCGAGATTACCGGCATAGGTGTCGGAGCCGCTCTCGATAAACGAGGCTGACACCAGCAGGTAGAACAGGTCGCGGTCGCCGCGCACGCGTTCCACGTCGATCGCCTGGTAGTCGATATCGTTGACAGACCACGGCCGGGCGGCCGCTGACGGTTCACTCATGCTCTGTCCTCCTGGTTGGCCAAAGGCTGCGAGGGGCGCGTTGATGGGTGTGCGCTCCGGAGGGCATCCGAAGTCACGTCAACAGATGAGAGACTAGCATTTACCCTAGTTAGTTTCCCAACGATCGACCGGCCATGCCGGCTGACAGCGCCTGCGCGGCCTGCCAAAGTGCTTGTGGAAACGCTTGCAAGCGGCGGAATAGCAAGGGAAATCCGCCATGGGATATGACGCCGGGGCGACCGGCAAACGGGCCGGCCAAGGCATCTGCGATGGTATGATTAGCCCCAATTCTCGGGCCCGAGGGGTATTTTGAGGTGCTGGCGTCACGCCGCGCCGGCTCCCGCGCAGCCCGGCTTTCTGAACAGTGCAATAGCCCCGATACCAGGCCAGGTCCGGTTCCGATACCGGAGTGGCCGATACCACACGAGAAACCGTGCGACTATCCTCGATCAAGCTGGCGGGCTTCAAGTCATTCGTCGATCCCACCAATTTTCAAGTGCCCGGCCAACTGGTCGGCATCGTAGGTCCCAACGGCTGCGGCAAATCGAACATCATCGATGCGGTGCGCTGGGTGCTGGGTGAGTCACGCGCGTCCGAGCTGCGTGGCGAATCCATGCAGGACGTCATTTTCAACGGCTCCACCGCGCGCAAGCAGGCCGGCCGGGCCAGCGTCGAACTGGTGTTCGACAATGCCGAGGGCCGCGCCGCCGGCCAGTGGAGCCAGTACGCCGAAGTCGCGGTCAAGCGCGTGCTGACCCGCGACGGCACGTCGTCCTACTACATCAACAACCAGCCGGTGCGCCGGCGCGACATCCAGGACATCTTCCTGGGCACGGGCCTGGGCCCGCGCGCCTACGCCATCATCGGGCAGGGCATGATCTCGCGCATTATCGAGGCCAAGCCCGATGACATGCGCATCTTCCTGGAAGAGGCCGCGGGCGTGTCCAAGTACAAGGAACGCCGCCGCGAGACCGAGAACCGCCTGTCCGACACGCGCGAGAACCTGACCCGCGTGGAAGACATCCTGCGCGAACTCGGCAGCAACCTCGAGAAACTGGAAGGCCAGGCCGAAGTGGCGCAGCGTTTCAAGACGCTGCAGGCCGATGGCGAAGAAAAGCAGCACCTGCTGTGGCTGCTGCGCAAGCGCGAGGCCCAGCAGGAGCAGGAACGCCACCAGCGCGCCATCGAGCAGGCCCAGATCGACCTGGAAGCGCAGACGGCGCAGCTCCGCCATGTCGAGGCCGAACTCGAAACCATGCGCGCCGCGCATTACGCGGCGTCCGATGGCATGCACGCCGCCCAGGGTGGGCTGTACGAGGCCAATGCCGAGGTCAGCAAGCTGGAAGCCGAGATCCGCTACGTGGTGGAATCGCGCAACCGCGTGCAAGCCCAGATCGCTGCGCTGACCGCGCAGCGCGAGCAGTGGCAGGGCAAGGCCGAACAGGCCACCGACGAACTGGCGCAGGCTGAAGAGAACCTGGCCGTGGCCGAAGGCCGCACCGTCGAGGCGCAGGAAGCCGTTGCCCACAAGAGCGACGAACTGCCGACGCTGGAAGCGCAATGGCGCGACGCGCAGCAACTGCTCAACGAGCAGCGTGCCGGCATCATGCAGGCCGAGCAGGCGCTGAAGCTGGAAGCCGCGCAGCAGCGCAGCGCCGACCAGATGCTGCAGCAGCTGGAACAGCGCCGCGAACGCCTGTCGGCGGAAGACAAAGGCCTGGACCGCCCCGACGAGACCCGCCTGGAGCAGGCCCGCGCCGAACTGGCCGAGCAGGAAGCGCTGGTCGAGGAAGCCCAGGCCGTGCTGGCCGATGCCGAAGAGAGCGTGCCGCGCCTGGACGAAGAGCGCCGTGCCGCGCAGGCGCGCGTGCACAGCGAAGCCGCCGCCATCGCCACGCTGGAGGCGCGCCTGTCGGCGCTGCGCCAGCTGCAGGAGAACGTGCAGACCGACGGCAAGGTGCAGCCGTGGCTGGCCAAGCATGAGCTGGCCGAGCTGCCGCGCCTGTGGAAGAAAGTCCATATCGAGCCGGGCTGGGAAAACGCGCTCGAATCCGTGCTGCGCGAGAAGCTGGCCGCGCTGGAAGTGTCGAACCTGGACTGGGTCAAGGCCTTCCTGTCCGACGCGCCGCCGGCCAAGCTGGCGTTCTACTCGCCGCCGGCCGCGGCCCGTCCGCTGGAAACGCCTGCCGGCCTGCGCCCGCTGATGTCGCTGGTGCAGATCACCGAGCCTGGCATCCGCGCGGTGATGCAGGACTGGCTGGCCGATATCTATGTCGCCACCGACATGGCACAGGCGCTGGCCGCGCGCAACACGCTGCCGGACGGCGCGTCGTTTGTCGTGGCCGAGGGTCACGTGGTGGGCCGCAACGCCATCCAGATCTACGCCGCAGATTCCGAGCAGGCGGGCATGCTGGCGCGCGAGCAGGAAATCGAAAACCTGCACAAGCAGGCACGCGCGCAGCTGCTGCTGTCCGACGAAGCCAAGACCCAGGCCGTGCGTGCCGAAGCGGCCTACACCCAGGCCAGCCAGGGCCTGGGCGATGCCCGCAGCCGCGCCGAGCAGGCCACCCGCCGCGTGCATGCGCTGCAGATGGACGTGCTCAAGCTGTCGCAGGCGATGGAGCGCTATTCCGCGCGCAGCGGCCAGATCCGCGAGGAACTGGACGAGATCCACGCGCAGATCGAAGAGCAACGCGCCATCCGCGCCGAATCCGAAGCCAGCTTCGAGCAGCACGACGCTGCGCTGGCCGAGATGCAGGCCAGTCACGAAGACCAGCAGATGGCCTTCGAGGCGCTGGACAGCAAGCTCTCGGGCGCACGCCACCAGCTGCGCGACTTCGAACGCGCCGCACAGGAAGCCCTCTTTGCCGAGCGCAACCTGGCCAGCCGCATCGACGAGCTGCGCCGCAATATCCAGGTCGCGGCAGACCAGGCCGAACGCATTGCCGAGTCGCTGGAAAACGCGCGCGCCGAGCTGGAGACCATCAACGAGCAGACCGCGCATACCGGCCTGCAGGAAGCGCTGGAGCGCCGCGCCGAGAAGGAAGAAAAGCTCACCATCGCGCGCACCGAACTGGATGCGTTGTCGGCACAGCTGCGCCAGTTCGACGAACAGCGCCTGGCCGCCGAGCGCAGCCTGCAGCCGCTGCGCGACCGCATCACCGAACTGCAGCTCAAGGAACAGGCCGCGCGCCTTAACCAAGAGCAGTTCAGCGAGCAGCTGACCACGGCCGAGGTGGACGAGGTTGCGCTGGCGGACAAGCTGACCGGCGACCTGAAGCCGTCGTACCTGCAGGGCGAAGTCACGCGCATCAACAACGCCATCAACGCGCTGGGCCCGGTCAACATGGCCGCGCTCGACGAGCTGGCCGCGGCGCGCGAGCGCAAGACCTTCCTCGATGCGCAGTCGGCCGACCTGAACGACGCCATCAACACGCTGGAAGACGCGATCGCCAAGATCGACCAGGAAACCCGCGCGCTGCTGCAGGGCACCTTCGACCAGGTGAACCACCATTTCGGCGAGCTGTTCCCGTCGCTGTTCGGCGGCGGCCAGGCGCGCCTGATCATGACCGGCGAGGAAATCCTCGATGCCGGCGTGCAGGTGATGGCGCAGCCCCCGGGCAAGAAGAACTCGACCATCCACCTGTTGTCGGGCGGCGAGAAGGCGCTGACCGCGATCGCGCTGGTGTTCGCCATGTTCCAGCTCAACCCGGCACCGTTCTGCCTGCTGGACGAGGTGGACGCACCGCTGGACGACGCCAACACCGAACGCTACGCCAATATGGTGGCGCGCATGTCGGACAAGACTCAATTCGTTTTCATCTCACATAACAAGATCGCCATGGAAATGGCTCATCAACTCATTGGCGTGACCATGCAGGAGCAGGGCGTATCGCGTATCGTGGCCGTGGATATGGACGCGGCGGTTTCGATGGCGGAGGCAGCATGAACCTGAACATGGACCTGCAGACCGCGCTGATCGTCGCGGGCGTGGTTTTCGTAGTACTGGTGTTCGGCTACAACCAGTGGCAGATCCGCAAGGCGCGCCGCCCGCGCGAGCTGAGCCCCGAAGACGACCTGCCGCCGATGCGCGAGCCGGTGGTCGGGCATAGCACCGCGCCGGAAACTGCCGCGCGCCTGCATGAAGCCGCTGCCGAGCAGCCACCGCGACGCGAGCCGACACTGTCGCAGGCGTCAGCCAGGGCCGGCGCCGCGGCGGTGACTGACAACAACCACGTGGCTGCCGCCGCCGCGGCTGCCGCAAGCACGGCCGATGCCGACGAAGCCGTCGCCGAAGAAGTAGCCGTCGCGGCTTCGCATGCGCAGGCCGGCGAGGCCCAAGCTGAAGTGGTCGCGGCACCAGCACCAGCACCAGCGCCCGCGCCCGCGCCGGCCCCGGTCGCTGCTGTGCCAGACGGCCAGCCCGCGCCGGCCGTGGTCGATCCGCTGATCGACTGCATCGTGCCGCTGCATCTGGAGCGCAAGGCCTCCGGCGACCGCATCCTGCCGCTGACCGGCCGGCTGCGCCGCGCCGGCACCAAGCCGGTTCATATCGAGGGCCTGCGCACCGAGGCCAACGCGTGGGAGCCGGTCACCGCCGGCCATCAGTACGAAGACCTGCAGGTCGGCGTGCAGCTGGCCAACCGCGGCGGCCCGCTCAACGCGCTGGAGTTTTCGGAATTCGTCACGGCGGTGGAGTCGCTGGCCGAATCGCTCGACGCCTCCGCCGACCTGCCAGACATGAGCGAGACCGTGGCCAATGCACGCGAGCTGGATGGCTTTGCCGCCGGCTGCGACGTGCAGCTGGGCGTCAACGTGATCTCGGACGGCGCGCCATGGTCGGCAGCCTATGTGCAGAACGTGGCCACGCAGGACGGGCTGGTGCTGTCGCGCGACGGCACCCGCTTTATCCGCTATCAGGCCAATGCCGAGGGCGTGCAGCGTCCGCTGTTCACGCTGCAGTTCGGCGACACCAACTTCCTGCGCGACGACCTGACCGTCAAGGCCGGCCGCCAGATCACGCTGCTGCTCGACGTGCCGGTGGCAGACCAGGCCGCCAAGCCGTTCAAGACGGTGTGCGAGTACGGCCACACGCTGGCCCAGCGCATGGGTGCGCAACTGGTCGACGACAATATGCGTCCGCTGACCGAAGCCTCGTTCGTCGCGATCTTCAGCCAGCTTGAAACGCTGTACAACAAGCTGGAAGCGCGCGGCATGCCGGCCGGTTCGTCGGTGACGCTGCGCCTGTTCAGCAACTAGCCGGAGCCTGCCATGACCGCAACACACCGCGGCGCGCAGGCAGATGCCTCCGCGCCCGTCGGCGCCTTGCCGCCCGAAGCCGCAGCAAAGCGCGTGGCCTGGCTGCGCGACGAGCTCGACCGCCACAATCACCAGTATTACGTGCTCGACGCGCCGACCATTCCCGATGCGGAATACGACGCGCTCTTCAGCGAACTGCAGGCCCTTGAGCTTGAACATCCCGAGCTGCAGACGCCGGACTCGCCCACGCAGCGCGTGGGCGGCGAGCCGCTGTCGGCCTTTGACTCGGTGCGCCACCGCGTGCCGATGCTGTCGCTCAACAACGGCTTCGCCGACGAAGACGTGCTGAACTTCGACCGCCGCTGCGCGCAGGGCCTGGGCCGCACCGCGCCCGCCGCCGGCGAGCAGGACCTGTTCAGCGCCGCCGATGCGGTCGAGTATGCCTGCGAGCTGAAGTTCGACGGCCTGGCCATGTCGCTGCGCTACGAGGACGGCCGGCTGGTGCAGGCCGCCACCCGCGGCGATGGCGAGACCGGCGAGGACGTCACCGTCAACGTGCGCACCATCAAGGCGATCCCGCTGAAGCTGCGCGGCCAGGCGCCCGCGGTGCTGGAAGTGCGCGGCGAGGTCTTCATGTTCCGCCGCGACTTCGACAAGCTCAACGAGCGCCAGGCCGAGGCCGGCGAGAAGACCTTCGTCAACCCGCGCAACGCCGCCGCGGGCAGCCTGCGCCAGCTCGATCCGCGCATCACCGCCAGGCGCCCGCTGTCATTCTTTGCCTACGGCCTGGGTGAGCTGCAGGGCGTGGAGCGTCCGCCCACCCACAGCGCCATGCTCGACGGCTTTGCCGCGCTGGGCCTGCCCGTGTGCAAGGACCGCGAGGTGGTGAAGGGCGCGCAGGGGCTGCTGGACTTCTATCGCGATATCGGCCAGCGCCGCGACGCGCTGCCGTATGACATCGACGGCGTGGTCTACAAGGTCAATGCGCTGGCCGACCAGGAGCGCCTGGGCTTTGTCTCGCGCGCACCGCGCTTTGCGCTGGCGCACAAGTTCCCGGCGCAGGAAATGACCACCATCGTCGAGGACATCGAGGTGCAGGTCGGCCGCACCGGCGCGATCACGCCGGTGGCGCGGCTCAAGCCCGTCTTCGTCGGCGGCGTGACCGTGACCAACGCCACGCTGCACAACGAGGACGAGATCCGCCGCAAGGACGTGCATATCGGCGACACCGTGATCGTGCGCCGCGCCGGCGACGTGATCCCGGAGGTGGTCGGCGTGGTGACCGAGCGCCGCCCGGCCGACGCACGCGCCTTCGTGATGCCGACCGCCTGCCCGGTGTGCGGCTCGCATATCGAGAAGCTCGAGGACGAAGCCATCGCCCGCTGCACCGGCGGCCTGATCTGCGCGGCACAGCGCAAGCAGTCGCTGCTGCATTTCGCGCAGCGGCGCGCCATGGATATCGAAGGCCTGGGCGACAAGCTGGTCGAACAACTGGTCGACCAGGGCATCGTGCGCACGCCGGCTGATCTGTTCAAGCTGGGCGTGGCCAAGCTGGCTGCGCTGGAGCGCATGGCCGACAAGTCGGCGGCCAACCTGGTGGCGGCGATCGACACGTCGCGCGAGACCACCATGAACCGCTTTATCTTCGCACTCGGCATCCGACATGTGGGTGAAGCCACCGCCAAGGACCTGGCCAAGCATTTCGGCAAGATGGATGCGCTGATGGCGGCTGATGAAGCGGCGCTGCTG
Organism: Cupriavidus lacunae; assembly: GCF_003353055.1. Lineage (GTDB taxonomy): Bacteria > Pseudomonadota > Gammaproteobacteria > Burkholderiales > Burkholderiaceae > Cupriavidus > Cupriavidus lacunae. The sequence goes on along the minus strand of NZ_QKWJ01000022.1, from coordinate 56,036 downwards.
GAGGTGAACGACGTCGGCCCGGTGGTGGCGCAGTCGATCGCGCACTTCTTTGCCGAGCCGCACAACGTCGAGGTCATCGAACAACTGCGCGCCGCGGGCGTACACTGGACGGAAAGCGAGCCGGCGGCCAAGGCCCCGGCGCCGCTGTCGGGCAAGACTTTCGTGCTGACCGGCACGCTGCCCACCCTGTCGCGCGAAGATGCCAAGGAGCTGCTGGAAGCCGCCGGCGCCAAAGTGGCGGGTTCGGTATCGAAGAAGACCGACTACGTCGTCGCGGGCGCTGAAGCCGGCAGCAAGCTCGACAAGGCCGAGGCGCTGGGCGTGCCGGTGCTGGACGAGGCCGGCATGCTGGCGCTGCTGGCAGAAGCCGGCGCCGCGCCGGCACAGGACTAACTCCGGGGAAACAACCATGATCCGCGAGATTCTCAAGATGGGCGATCCGCGCCTGCTGCAGGTGGCGCGTCCGGTGGAGCGCTTCAATACGCCGGAGCTGCGCACGCTGATCGAAGACATGTTCGACACCATGGACCACGCCAACGGCGCCGGCCTTGCCGCCCCGCAGATCGGCGTAGACCTGCAGGCGGTGATCTTCGGCTTCGACCGCAATCCGCGTTACCCGGACGCCCCCACCGTGCCCAAGACGGTGCTGATCAACCCGGTGCTGGAAATGCACTCCGACGAAATGGAGGACGGCTGGGAAGGCTGCCTGTCCGTCCCCGGCCTGCGCGGCGTGGTGCCGCGCCACCTGCGGCTGAAGTACAGCGGCTACGACCTGATGGGCAACCACATCGAGCGCGTGGCTGAGGGCTTCCATGCGCGCGTGGTGCAGCATGAGTGCGACCACTTGCTGGGGATCCTGTATCCGATGCGGATCAAGGACTTCAGGCAGTTTGGGTTTACCGAGGTGTTGTTTCCGGATTTGCCGCCGAATAGTGACGATTGAAGGCTGCCGCAGCAGCGGAAATGAAACGGGCCGGTTCAGCGAACCGGCCCGTTTCATTTTGGCCTCTATAAACCACCTGGGTGCGATTTTCAATCATATTTGATAAGCCCAGGATATAGGCATTTCCTGAATTTCTTTGGGAAATTTCTATTGACTGCAATAGATTGCGATATTTGACGAAGGGGGATTCCGGCCCTAACCCGACGTTTGAAACCCCGAAACGCGGCCAAGCCAGAGGTGGCGCGCCTTTGCGCCATTTCTATCGCTTCATTTGTTCCCATGTAAATAATCTATTTTTGACGACATTTGCCTTGATTCTTAGGGTTGAGTGCCTATGATTTAACCCATGTATATCGAGACCGTCCCCAATCGGAACTCCCCGCCCGCGATCCTCCTGCGTGAGGGATATCGTGAGGGCGGCAAGGTCGTCAAACGCACCCTCGCCAATCTGTCCCACTGGGATCCGCAACTCATCGAACACTTGCGCATCCTGCTCAAGGGCGGCATCGCCGTGGAGTCACCCCAGGCGATGATGAACATCGAGCGGTCACTGCCGCATGGCCATGTGGCCGCCGTGCTGGGCATCGCCCGGCGCTGCGGCCTGGCCAAGCTGATTGACGCGGCGCCTGCCCCGGTGCGCTCACTGGTGCTGGCCCTGGTGGTGGCGCGCGTGCTGGCGCCAGGCTCCAAGCTGGCCACCTGGCGCATGTTGCAGCCCGAGTGCGCCACCCATTCGCTGTCGCAGGTGCTGGGACTGGGCGCGTTCGAAGTCGAGCGGCTCTACGCCGCGCTGGACTGGCTCGGCGCGGCGCAGCCGCGCATCGAGCGCAGCCTCGCCCGCCAGCATCTGAGTGAAGGCGTTCTGGTGCTCTATGACCTCACCTCGACCTGGGTCACCGGCCGGCACTGCGCGCTGGCCCGCTATGGTTATTCGCGCGACGGCAAACGCGATGACCCGCAGATCGTGTATGGCTTGCTGTGCGCCGCCGATGGCTGTCCGGTGGCGGTCGAGGTGTTTGCCGGCAACACCGCCGATCCGGCCACGCTGGCGGCGCAGATCAGCAAGCTCAAGGAGCGCTTTGGCCTGTCACAGGTGGTCTGGGTGGGCGATCGCGGCATGATTACCGCCGCGCGCATCGAGCAGGTGCTGCGCCCGGCCGGCATGGGCTGGATCACCGCGCTGCGTTCGCCGCAGATTGCCGAGCTGATCGAGGAGCGCGGCCCCTGGCAGCCTTCGCTGTTCGATGAGCGCGGCCTAATCGCAGTGGATAGCGCGCGCTATCCGGGTGAGCGGCTGCTGGTCTGCCGCAACCCGGCGTTGGCCGAGGAGCGCACCAGAAAGCGCGCCGAGCTGCTGGCGGCCACCGAGGTGGAGCTGGCCGCGATCGAGCAGGCTACCGAACGCCCCCGTAATCGCCTGCGCGGCCAGGACAAGATTGGCTTGCGCGTGGGTCGGGTGATCGAGCGCTATCGGATGGCCAAGCACTTTGACCTGAACATCACCGAGACGGGTTTTACCTTCACCCGCAAGCAAGAGCAGATCGATGCCGAGGCCGCGCTCGATGGGCTCTACGTCCTGCGCACCAACGTGCCGAGTGAGCGGCTCTCCGACACCCAGACGGTGCTGGCCTACAAGAGCCTGGCGCAAGTCGAGCGGGCCTTCCGCTCGATGAAGACGGTCGATTTGCAGGTACGTCCGATCTATCACTTCAGCGAGTCACGCGTGCGCGCACACGTGTTTCTGTGCATGCTGGCTTACTACGTCGAATGGCATCTGCGCGCAGCGCTCAAGCCGCTGCTCCATGACGATGAGGAGCTGGCGACGCTGCGCGATCAGCGCGCCAATCCGGTCATGCCGACGCCGCGCTCGGAAGGGGCCGACGCCAAAGCCGCGCGCCACCGCACCGACGATGACCTGCCCGTGCACAGCTTGCAGACGCTGCTGCAGGACCTCGCCACGCTGACCTATAACATCACCTCCACCTCGGTCAATCCCCAGGCCAAGATCGTCATCACGACCCGTCCCACGCCGCTGCAGCGCAAAGCCTTTGCGCTGCTCGGCATCGACCCCGCCTGTTCCCAGTAGCCAGCCCCTGCCGCTTGAAAATCTCCCGGCGTTTCAATGGGTTAGTTTGGTCACTGATTCAAACTTAGGCCTAACGGATAGCGGTTACCGTGCGGCGCGAAGGGCATGGTCGCGAGAGAGTTGTCGTTCCGCATCACACCCAATTGCGCTGACAATGGGGTGAACAATGGCGGATCTGGTAGAAGGAATCGAAATTTGCGGTAGAGCTACTCGAGGGCGTATTGTGGCGCCGATGAATTTCATCGGCGTGGCAGTCTGCAAATTGGCAACCATTGTCCATCGTCCCGCTGAATCATGATCATCAGCCCTCCCTTCCTGCCGGCCGATGGCCTCACATCGGAGAACCCAGTCAGCTCCGATCCGATGATGGATTTCGTTGACCAGTACGAACTGGGCCATCACGGCGTCTATCCGATTGCGTTTGACCGGCGCTGGCATTGTGGCGCACATCTCGCGCCGTCGTTTCAGAACGAACCCGTGCGCGCGATTGCTGACGGGGAGGTTGTTGCCTATCGGGTCAGCCAGTGGCCCATTGGTGATGGGAAAAAGAATAGCGACGGCAGCGACAGCCTGAACTCGAACACCGGCTTTGTGCTGCTCAGGCATACCACCGACACCGGAGAAGACCGGACCATCACCTTCTATTCGCTGTACATGCAGCTACGTGACCTTGACGGCATTCGAGAGGCACTCGGACCATTGTCGAGCAATCCACCCGAGACAGGAACGTCCACCATCCTGCCGAAATGGTTGTCCTGTTCGACCGACGGCGTGCAAGTGCCCAAGAATCTGAAGGTCTATCGCAAGGACATGTTGGGCTACGCAGGTGTGCGCCACGCTCATCGGCACCTGCATTTCGAGATCTTCATGACCGAGGGTGACTTCACCGCATGGTTCGAGCAGTCGGGCCACGCCGTGCAACTCGGAAACAAGAATCCCACTACGCCAGTGTCAAAGGATTATTGGGGTCATAGTTACTTTGTGATCCCGGGTGGCCAGACATTCGTCAGCACACCACCGCTTGCGACAGGCGCAGCAGCAGCCTATTTCCCATCACTACAGTCGGGCACGCTGGATACCGGCAGCAAGCTGTACGTTGAAGCCTATTTCCACAAGGGGCAACGTTACACGCGCTCCTGGGTTGAAAAGGACGGAACCCTCACGCCTCTGACTCCCGCGCCTGTACGGGATGCCTACGCCGACTACGAGTACAAGATGTACGAGCGGGCCACCGCACTCTATCCGCAATGCCCAAGCGATGGCTACGAGCTGCTCCGGTTCGGCCGGATCCTGAACGACCACCCAACGCTGCCGGCAGCTGCCCAAAAGACCTGGGTGGCGGTGACCTTCGAGACGGGCGAGCAGGGCTATATCGACATCAGCCAGCCGGTAATCCAGAAGCTGTCCGACGCGGACTTCCCGTTCTTTATGGGCTGGCAGAAGATCGAAGAGGGCAATACGCCATTCAGTGAGCATGGTATTTGTGATTGCGACGAGTTGCGCAAGATTGTTGCCGTGGTCGAGGACGATGAAACCCCTGCCGAAAGAATGTGCCCCGCCCATGAACAGGAAGCCAGGCTGGCGTCATACATAGCAAACCACGCAGAGGTGCGGGAGAGGTTCCGGGGCTTCGTCTGCCATGCGCCAAGCGAGTGGGATGCGAGCGGCAACGAGGCGCGTTACAAGAGGCTGAAGGACCCGGATGGCTTCTTCGGGAAGCGCAAGGAATTTGATCCAAATGGGTATGACAATTTCATCAAGTTCCTGGAGGAGTTTCAGTTTCTGGAGAAGACTCCGCTAGGAGGTGGTAAGAAGTTTTGGTTCTTTCATCCGCTTGCCTTTATTCGACATTTCAGGAGATGCGGATGGTTTGCCAAGAATGATCTCAAGAAGATCTACGATGAGAAAAACTATATTTCGGTTGGGAAGGCGGGTGCTGAGTATAAGGAGCGCTATAGGCATTCAATAAATCTCATCTTGCGAAAATATTCATTGAATACCAAAATCAGGTCGTCCCATTTTTTTGGACAATGCGCGATAGAATCATTTTACATGATGATTGTGCGTGAGAGCTCCATGGCGATTGCCAAAGCTGTCAAAACTAACCATGCATCCATAGCGACGGAGACGGAAGGATATCTAAAATCTCCGCCTGCGGCACCATCGGATATTGCATATTTTCTTACGAAGGTATGACTGTACTTGGTAACACTGATTCCGGGGATGGCGTGAAGTTTAGGGGAAGGGGTTTCAAGTAGCTCACGGGAAAATATAACTATTCTCAATACTGGCTATTCCGAGGGTGGCTGGACGGAAAGTCCTATGATCATAAATGGTTTGAGAATAAAAAAACCTGGCCCCGTAATAGATCATCCGGAGATCGCTGGCAACGACCCCTTCACTTGTGTCGATACTGCCGGTTTCTACTGCGCATATAGAAATGTAGCAAAAGCGGCTGATGCGGGGGTAAATGAGTTGGCCTCCCGCGCCGTATCAAGAATTGTGAACCCGTATGACGCAAAAAGTCGCCCCTTACGATGGGAGGAGACCAAGAAGGCGTATGGGATACTAGGGGACTCGAAATGACGCGTCTCGTTGCTGCAATCCTCTTTCTTTGTTTCGGGCTTGCGCAAGCCGCGCCCTCCATCGTATCGTGTGATGGTCTATACGTGGCCAAAGTTGATGGCGCAGGGGTATTGGTAATCGATCGCAGCTCGCGACGTTTCGTTTCGAGGCGAATGGATCATAACGTCTCGGGCGGGGTGTTTAGTCTTGATAACTCGCTATTGATTTTGTTCGGCGCACCAATAGCTATTGATCCGAACGTCCCTCAGGTGACTCGTCTTTCAATTATCAGGATAAAACGGCGTCCCTTAGTCATTATGCGGCAGTTGTATGGTGGCGGGGTTTATGATGCTTCATTCAGCTTGGATCAGAATTTCGTTTCCGTAGAAAATCAATTTGGAGTTGATGTATTGGATCTGGCTCACAAGGCATCAAAAATGTTGACCCCGGGAGACAAAGTTGGTTTCTCGACGCAAGAGTGCCCTGTTCGATGAAAAGTGAAGGGCGCGCTCAGGCATGCAAGAATTTAATCCTTGGTCTCTGCATAACAGGTTTTGCGGCCGCACAATCCATTAGTATCGCCGCAGCGCGGGACCCCAATCAGGATTTGACCGAGCGGACAATGGCGACGGCAGAACACGTTCTCGGTCCATGTCGCTTCAGCATCGCGAGCATGTTTGGTGGGGAGTTTCGGGTGCCTCGCCCTGATAGCTCGCCACCACAACAGGGGGCGTACTACCTTCCCATAACCGGTCCGATGGCCTTTCTGGCTGGTGGCTTCGGCGTATTCTGTGTAGATGCCACCGAAGAACGGATTACTTCCGCCCTGAACGCGAAGTACGTTGGTGGTCACTGGCAGAGGTACGGGCCGGTTAACGGCCCCGAGTTTGTTCCATTCGAGAAGCTGGCGAACGTTCGGACAGTCCCGTTGAAGGGGGCAAACTGGACCGGGATGGCATACACCGAGGATGACACGACCGGTGACGAGCGGCGCCGGGCTCGCGTTTTCCACTTCTGCCTGATCCATAATGCCCGCGCGTTGTGTGGAAACACGCCGGTTAAATGGCTGGCAGATCGCAAGACGCGCAGTGATCTTGACCGGATCCAGGCGATTCTGGAGTCTGTCCGGTTTCTCGACAGCCCGACGCCGACTGGTGCCAGCGCTGAATCCGGCGCAACAACCCTCGGCAGATGAAACAGGAGTCGCGAGGCATGGCCCATTCGAGTTCGGCGCTTGCCGTGCCCCGTTCGGGCAATTCGGCGCCACAGCAGCGGTAAACCAAAAAGGGCGGCCACTCCGGCCGCCCTCCACATCAAAACTTCTCAAACTGCCCCAGGAACCGCCATTTACCCGGCGGCAGATCCCCCAGCACCACGCGTCCCATACGCACGCGCTTGAGGCCCACCACCTGCAGCCCGACCTGTTCGCACATCCGACGGATCTGGCGCTTGCGGCCTTCGCGCAGCACGAAGCGCAGTTGCTCCTCGTTCTGCCAGCTCACCTTGGCCGGCTTGAGCGGCACGCCGTCCAGCGACAGGCCGTGGCGCAGCAGTTCGAGATCGTCGGCCGGGAATTCCGCGCTGATGTTGCGCTCGACTGGGCCCTGCGGCGAGTGCCAGACCACGCGCACCAGATATTCCTTCTCGACGGTCGAATCTTCGCCGATCAGCGCGCGGGCGACGCGGCCGTCCTGCGTCAGCACCAGCAGGCCGGTCGAGTCGATATCGAGGCGGCCGGCGGGTGCCAGGCTCTTGCGTTGCCACGGGGCAAAGCGCTTGCGCGTGGGGTCGTCTTCCCACTGGTTCTCGGCGGTGAACAGCACCGCGGCCGGCTCGTAGCCGTCTTCGGCCTGGCCGGAGACGTAGCCCACGGGCTTGTTCATCAGCACCGTGACGCGCTCGCCTTGTTCGGAGCGCGCTTCCTGCATGATCTCGATTTCGGCGTCCGGGCGGATGCGGCTGCCGAGTTCGGTCACGGGCTTGCCGTCGACCAGCACCCAGCCGTGCGGGATCCATTCGTCAGCCTCGCGGCGCGAGCACAGGCCCAGTTCGGACATGCGCTTGGACAGGCGCACCAGGCCGTCGTCGTGGCTGGACTCGGCGCGGGCGGGCGCGGGCCTTTCCTGGCGCGCCGCCGGTGCCTGCTGGCGTGCCGGGCCGGCGGAGCGGGTGCGGTCGGCGGCGTCGCTGAAACGACGTGCCGGAGCGGTGCCTTCGCGGCGGCGCTCGCCCGAGGGCGCGGGGCGCGGGCGCTTGTCGTCGTCGCCATAGCGGCGCGGGCGGGCGTCGCCACCTTCGAAACGGCGCGGACGGTTGTCGTCGTCGCCAAAACGGCGTGGCGGGCGTGCATCGCCGCCCTCGAAACGGCGCGGACGTGCTTCGCCGCGATCGTCGCCAGTGCGGCGCGGGCGGTTGTCGTCGTCGCCGAAGCGGCGCGGCGGGCGCGATTCACTGCCTTCGAAGCGGCGCGGGCGTGCCTCGCCGCGATCGTCGCCAGTGCGGCGGGGACGGTTGTCGTCGTCGCCGAAGCGGCGCGGCGGGCGCGATTCACTGCCTTCGAAGCGGCGCGGGCGTGCCTCGCCGCGATCGTCGCCAGTGCGGCGGGGACGGTTGTCGTCGTCGCCAAAGCGGCGCGGCGGACGTGATTCGCCGCCTTCGAAGCGGCGTGGACGTGCTTCGCCGCGATCGTCACCAGTGCGGCGGGGACGGTTGTCGTCGTCGCCAATGCGGCGCGGCGGACGCGATTCGCCGCCTTCAAAGCGGCGCGGACGTGCTTCGCCGCGATCGTCGCCAGTGCGGCGGGGACGGTTGTCGTCGTCGCCGAAGCGGCGCGGACGCGCCTCGCCACCTTCCGGGCGGCGCGGCCGGGCCTGGCGTTCGCCGTCAGCAGGGCGCGGCGCGCGGGGCTTGCGCGGCTCGCCTGCGCCGGCCTGCGCTTCGCCCTGGGCCGGACGGCCGCCGGACTTGCCGCCCGAGCGCTGCTGGGCGCGCTTGATGCCTTCGGAGACGGCCTGCACGCGCTTGCGGTTCAGGTCGGACACGCGCACGGGGCGGGTGCCAGTCTTGCGCGCGGCCGTGCCGGTGTCGCTGGCGGCCTTGATGCCTAGCGTCTTGCGCTTCGGCGAATTGCTGTCGGTCATATGTTGATGCTGCCCGCCCGCCTCAGATGGCGAGGGCGGCGAGCAAGTCCTGTTCAAGCTGAATCTGCAATCGGTTGTCGGCGGCCAGGCGGCTGCCGTCGACCAGGAACACGTCTTCGACGCGTTCGCCCAGGGTGTTGATGCGTGCCGTGTGCACGGACACGCGATGCCGTGCCAGTACGCGGGCGATGGCGTACAGCAGGCCGGTGCGGTCGTTGGCGGACAGCGACAGCAGGTAATACTGGCCGCGCTCGTCCGGGCGCAGGTCCACGCGCGGCTTGATCGGGAAGCTGCGCGACTGGCGCGACAGCCGTCCCTGCGTGGGCTCGGGCAGGGCGCCCTGCTGATGCAGCCGGTCGCACAGTTCGTGCTCGACCAGCGCGATGATGTCGCGGTAGTTGCCGCCGTCGCCGGCCATGCCCGGGTCGGTGACCTGGAACGTGTCCAGCGCGTAGCCATGCCGTGTGGTGTGGATCTTGGCGTCCTGGATCGAGAACGCCTTGCGCTCGAAGTAGCCGCAGATGCGCGCGAACAGGTCGGGCTGGTCCTTGACGTAGACCGCCACCTGCAGGCCTTCGCCGGCGGGGGAGACGCGCGCCTTGACCACCGGCGTGGGGCTGTCGACCTTGTTGTACAGGTGACGCGTGAGCCAGGCGATATCGTGCGAATCGTGGCGCAGGAAGAAGGCCACGTCGAGCTGCGCCCACAAGGACTTGCCCAGCGCCGGGTCGAAGGCTTTCAGGCGCAGTTCGGAGATGGTGTCCTCCTTGCGCTGCGACCACAGCGAATGCGAGTCCACGCGCGCGCCGCCCAGCACGCGCAGCGTGATGTGGTACAGGTCTTCCAGCAGCTTGCCCTTCCAGGCATTCCACACCTTGGGGCTGGTGCCGCGGATATCGGCCACGGTCAGCAGGTAGAGCGCGGTCAGGTAGCGTTCATTGCCGACCACGCGCGCGAAGGCGTGGACCACTTCGGGGTCGGTCAGGTCCTGCTTCTGCGCCACGTGGCTCATGGTGAGATGGTTCTCGACCAGCCAGCAGATCAGGTCGGCGTCCTCGCGCGCAATGCCGTGCTGTCTGCAGAAGCGGCGCGCATCGACGGTGCCGAGCTTCGAATGGTCGCCGCCGCGGCCTTTGGCGATGTCATGGAACAGCGCCGCCACCGACAGCACCCACGGCTTGTCGAAGCTGGCCATCAGCTGGCTGCAGAACGGGAACTCGTGGGTGTGCTCGACGATGGCGAAGCGGCGCATGTTGCGCACCACCATCAGGATGTGCTGGTCCACGGTGTAGACGTGGAACAGGTCGTGCTGCATCTGGCCGACGATGTGCCGGAAGTTGATCAGGTAGCGGCCCAGCACGCTGGTCTGGTTCATCAGGCGCAGCGCGTGGGTGATGCCCTGGGGCTCCTGCACGATCGCCAGGAACAGGCGCCGGTTCTCGGGATCTTTGCGCCAGTTCGCGTTCATCACCGTGCGCGCGTTGTAGAGCCCGCGCAGCGTGCGCGGCGACAGGCCCTTCACGCCGGGGGTGCGCTCGTACAGCAGGAAGGTTTCCAGGATGGCGTGGGGATCGCGCTCGTACACGTCGTCGCTGGTAATTTCCAGCATGCCCTGGCGCTCGACGAAGCGCTCGTTGAGCACGCGCGTCACCTGCGACTCGCTCGGGAACAGCATCGCCTCGATATTGAGCAGCAGCACGCTGTTGAGCTGCGTGACCGCCTTGGCGGCCCAGTAGTACCGGCGCATCAGCTGTTCGCTGGCGCGCTTGTTGGCGTTCTGCCGGTAGCCGAAGGATTCGGCCAGCGCGGTCTGCAGGTCGAACACCAGCACGTCCTGGCGGCGCCCGGCCACCAGGTGCAGGCGCGCGCGAATGGTCTTCAGCAGGCGCTCGTTGCGGGCCAGTTCCTGGGCTTCGCGGCGCGTGAGCAGGTCCTTCTCGAACAATTCTTTCCAGCTGTCGCCCAGGCCAGCGGCCTTGGTCATCCACAGGATCACCTGCAGGTCGCGCAGGCCGCCGGGGCTTTCCTTGCAGTTGGGCTCGAGCGAGTAGGGCGTGTCCTGGTACTTGGCGTGGCGCTGGCGCATTTCCAGCAGCTTGGCCTGGAAGAAGGCGGCCGGGTCCAGGTCGGCCTGGTAGCGAGTGCGCAGCGCTTCGAACAGCTTGCGGTTGCCGGTCAGCAGCCGCGCTTCCAGCAGGGAGGTCTGGATGGTGACGTCCTGGCGCGATTCGCGCACGCAATCGTCCACCGTGCGCACGGCTGAGCCGATCTCCAGGCCCAGGTCCCAGCACAGGCTGATAAAGCGTTCCAGCCGGCTGGCGGTGTCACGGTCGGGTTCGGCGGGCAGCAATAGCAGCACGTCGACGTCCGAATACGGGAACAGTTCGCCGCGGCCGTAGCCGCCCACCGCCACCAGTGCCGCCCCCGCTGGCATTTCCAGCCCGCGCCACGCCTCGACCAACGCGGCGTCGACCGCGCGGCGCAGCCGCGTGATCAGCGTGCCGACGTTGGCACTCGCGTTGAAGTCGGCAAACAGCGCCTGCTTGTCGGCTTTGAGCTTGTCGCGCACGCGCGCGGCCAGCAGCAGTTCCGGCGTGGTGTCCATGGAGGTAGCGGAAAGGTTCGTGGGCACGGCTGGAAAAAGAAGGGCGCCCGGTCAGGCGCCCCCTGGCTTCAGTGCGGCTTCAGGCCGCCACGGAATCGGTGATGAAGGCCGGCGGGGCCGGCGTGCCGGCGGACACTGTCAGCACTTCGAAGCCGGTCTCGGTGACCAGCACCGTATGCTCCCACTGCGCCGACAGGCTGCGGTCGCGGGTCTTCACCGTCCACTGGTCGGGCATGGTGCGGATATCGCGCTTGCCGGCGTTGATCATCGGCTCCACCGTGAAGATCATGCCGGCCTTGATCTCGGCGCCGGTGCCCGGGCGGCCATAGTGCAGGATCTGCGGATCTTCGTGGAAGTTCTTGCCGATGCCGTGGCCGCAGTACTCGCGCACCACGCTGTAGCCGGCGGCTTCGGCGTGCACCTGGATGGCATGGCCGATGTCGCCCAGGCGGGCGCCGTTGCGAACCTGGGCGATGCCCTTCCACATGCATTCATACGTCACCTGCGCCAGGCGCTTGGCCAGGATCGAGCCCTCGCCGGCGATGAACATGCGGCTGGTGTCGCCGTAGTAACCTTCCTTGGTGATAACGGTGATGTCCAGGTTGATGGCATCGCCGCTCTTGAGCACGCGCTCGCCCGGGATGCCGTGGCAGATCACGTCGTTGACGGAGGTGCAGATCGCGCCGGGGAAGGGCGGGTAGCCCGGCGGCGCATAGTTCAGGGGCGCCGGCACGGTGCCTTGCACGTCACGCATATAGGCGTGGCACAGGCGGTCCAGTTCGCCGGTGGTGACGCCCGGCTGCACGAAGGGCGTGATGTAGTCGAGGACTTCGGAGGCAAGGCGGCAAGCCACGCGCATCTGGGCGATGTCTTCGGCGGTGTTCAGGTAAATGCTCATGCTGCGTCGCCAGAAAGTGATGGCGAGGCCACTGGCCGCGCCGGAATCGAAAGATCAATGTGGGATTATCGCACCATCGGGACCAGATCGCAGCTTATGCGGGGCCGCATTCAGCCGGGTTCGCGAGGTGGCGGGGCGCCGCGCGGCCTCAGGGGCGGCTTGAGCGGGCGGCACTTTTGTTGCTACAATAGCGGGCTGTCTGGTTGCGGCGCAGCATTGCATCCACCAGTTCAGGTATTTTGCAGGATTTTTCCTGCGGTTGTTTGAAATCGCTGGCCCGCCTATCCGGGGTGTTCCTTTTCAGGAATGTCGGGGCGGGCTTCAGACCTAACCCTTTGGAGAATTTACATGTCCGTTACCATGCGCGAAATGCTGGAAGCCGGTTGCCACTTTGGCCACCAGACCCGCTTCTGGAACCCGAAGATGGCCCCCTTCATCTTCGGCCATCGCAACAAGATTCACATCATCAACCTCGAAAAGACGTTGCCGATGTTTCAGGACGCAATGAAGTACGTGCGTCAGCTGGCAGCCAATCGCGGCACCATCCTTTTCGTGGGCACCAAGCGCCAGTCGCGCGAAATCCTGGCTGAAGAAGCTGGCCGCGCCGGTATGCCCTACGTCGACGCCCGCTGGCTCGGCGGCATGCTGACCAACTTCAAGACGGTCAAGATCTCGATCAAGCGCCTGAAGGACATGGAAGCCGCCAAGGAAGCCGGCGCGCTGGAAACCATGAGCAAGAAGGAAGCGCTGATGTTCGAGCGCGAGATGCTGAAGCTGGAAAAGTCGATCGGCGGCATCAAGGACATGGGCGGCGTGCCGGACGCGATCTTCGTGGTCGACGTCGGCTACCACAAGATTGCCGTGACCGAAGCCAACAAGCTGGGCGTGCCGGTGATCGGCGTGGTGGATACCAACCACTCGCCGGAAGGCATCGACTACGTGATCCCGGGCAACGACGACTCGAGCAAGGCCGTGGCCCTGTACGTGCGCGGCGTGGCTGACGCGATCCTGGAAGGCCGTGCCAACGCCGTGCAGGAAGTGGTTGAAGCCGCCCGCGGCGACGACGAATTCGTCGAAGTGCAGGAAGGCTGATTGCCCGCCGCCCCGTTGCCGGAAAGGAACCGCTAGCGCGCATCGTCACCAGACAGACAAGCAACGCTTGCCGCCCGACACCACGGGCTGCGCGCAAGGCGAAAGCCGGGGTACGCCGGCAGCCGGCAGGAAGGGCAATAAAAAAGGGGGCACATCTGGCGCCCCCTTTTTTTGAATATTGAATTGTTGTCATCCGCCGCAGGCAGCATCTGCCGCGGGTGTGCTGTAGACCCACCGACCGGGTGCCGCGGGCGACTGACGGCAGCCGGCGCGAACCATTCAAGGAGTGACAAATGGCGGCAATTACCGCAAGCATGGTTGCAGAACTGCGCGCGAAGACCGACGCGCCGATGATGGAATGCAAGAAGGCCCTGACCGAGGCCGACGGCGACCTGAACAAGGCCGAAGAGCTGCTGCGCGTCAAGCTGGGCAACAAGGCCAGCAAGGCCGCATCGCGCGTGACCGCCGAAGGCGTGGTCGCATCGTTCATCGACGGCACCACCGGCGTGCTGGTCGAACTGAACTGCGAGACCGATTTCGTCTCCAAGAACGACGACTTCCTGGCCTTCTCGGCCAAGATTGCTGAACTGATCGCCAAGCAGAACCCGGCTGACGTGGCTGCCCTGGCCGTGCTGGAAATCGACGGCGTAAGCGTTGAAGCCACCCGTACCGCCCTGATCGGCAAGATCGGCGAGAACCTGACGGTCCGCCGCTTTGCCCGCTACGCCAACGGCGGCAAGCTGGTTTCGTACCTGCACGGCACCCGCATCGGCGTGATGGTCGAGTTCGACGGCGACGAAGCCGCCGCCAAGGACGTGGCCATGCACGTGGCCGCCATGAAGCCGGTGTCGCTGTCCGCCGAGCAGGTCCCCGCCGACCTGATCGCCAAGGAGCGCAGCATCGCCGAGCAGAAGGCTGCCGAGTCGGGCAAGCCGGCCGAGATCGTTGCCAAGATGGTCGAGGGTTCGGTGCAGAAGTACCTGAAGGAAGTCTCGCTGTTCAACCAGCCGTTCGTGAAGAACGACAAGCAGACGGTTGAGCAGATGCTGAAGGCGGCCAACACGACCGTGAAGGGCTTCACCCTGTTCGTGGTGGGCGAAGGCATCGAGAAGAAGCAGGACGACTTCGCCGCTGAAGTGGCCGCCCAGGTGGCCGCTGCCCAGAAGGGCTGATGTCCGGGGTGCCGTGGACTGCCCGTTCGGGCTGGTCCAGGCGCCTATAATGCCGCAGGGGCGCCGTAAGGTGCCCCTCTGCATAAGTGGTGGCGCGCGGCGAAAGTCGCGCTGCGCCGCAACAGTCTGTTTTCGTGGTGGTCCAGGCGCAGGCCGGGGCACCACGAAAACCGGCTTTCTTCCGCCGGCGGCGCGATGATCCGTGCCGCCGGTGCCAAAACATACGTCTCAAGATCGTCTCAACCGAGCGATTTGCTCCTGTCCGAGGGTAAATATGCCAGCCTACAAGCGCGTCCTTCTGAAACTGTCCGGTGAAGCCCTGATGGGCGACGATGCCTTCGGCATCAACCGCTCCACCATCGAAGCGATGGTGAACGACATTGCCGAGATCGTGAAGCTCGGCGTGCAGGTGGCGGTGGTCATCGGCGGTGGCAACATCTTCCGTGGCGTCGCGGGCGGCGCCGCCGGCATGGACCGCGCCACTGCCGATTACATGGGCATGCTGGCCACCATGATGAACGCACTGGCGCTGCAGGACGCGATGCGCCATGCCAGTATCGAAGGCCGCGTGCAGTCCGCGCTGCGCATGGACCAGGTGGTCGAACCGTATATCCGCCCGCGCGCGATCCGCCAGCTGGAAGAGGGCAAGGTGGTGATCTTCGCCGCCGGCACCGGCAACCCGTTCTTCACCACCGATACCGCCGCCGCGCTGCGTGGCGCGGAGATCGGGGCCGAGATCGTGCTGAAGGCCACCAAGGTGGACGGCGTGTACACCGCCGACCCGAAGAAGGACCCCAGCGCCACGCGCTACACCACCATCAGCTTCGACGAGGCCATCTCGCGCAACCTGCAGGTGATGGATGCCACCGCCTTCGCGCTGTGCCGCGACCAGAAGCTGCCGATCAAGGTGTTCTCGATCGTCAAGCCGGGTGCGCTCAAGCGGGTGATCCTGGGCGAGGACGAGGGTACCCTGGTGCATGTGTGAGTCCGGGAACGGATACCGCGCCGCAGCGCTGGTATCCGGCCGGGCAAAGAGTAGAATGATTCATTTTCGATCCCCGCCAGGGGGATCATGGTTGGCTGATTTCCGGAGGTAAAAATGAGCGTCGCCGACACAAAGAAGAGCGTCGAGCAGAAAATGCAGAAGTCGATCGAAGCCTTCAAGGCCGATCTGGCGAAGATCCGCACTGGCCGTGCCCACACCGGGCTGCTCGACCATGTCCAGGTGGACTACTACGGCTCGATGGTGCCGATCAGCCAGGTTGCGGCTGTCGGCCTGGCCGATGCGCGTACCATCACGGTGCAGCCCTGGGAAAAGAAGATGGTGGGCGCGGTCGAGAAGGCGATCCGCGACTGCGACCTGGGCCTGAACCCGGCCACCATGGGCGAAGTGATCCGCGTGCCGATGCCTGCACTGACCGAAGAGCGCCGCAAGGAGCTGATCAAGGTCGTCAAGGGCGAGGCTGAAGGCGCCAAGATTGCCGTGCGCAACCTGCGTCGCGATGCCAACGAGCAGTTCAAGAAGCTGGTCAAGGACAAGACCATCTCCGAGGACGACGAGCGCCGCGGCCAGGATGAAGTGCAGAAGCTGACCGACAGGTACGTGGCCGAGATCGACAAGATGGTCGCCGAGAAAGAGAAGGAGATCATGACGGTCTGACCCCGTCCCGGCATAGCCGGGACAGTCAGTGACCGTCTGCCATCATGCAGCACATCAGTTCAACGCTCGACGTCCCCGATACCTCCTACGTGCCCCGCCACGTTGCCATCATCATGGATGGCAACGGCCGCTGGGCGACCCAGCGGCACCTGCCGCGCGTTGCCGGGCATACCCGTGGGCTGGACGCGGTGCGCGCGGTGGTGGAAGCCAGTGCCGCCCGGGGCGTGCAGTACCTGACGCTGTTCGCGTTCAGCTCCGAGAACTGGCGCCGTCCGGCCGACGAGGTCTCGTTCCTGATGCGGCTGTTCATGATGGCCCTGCGGCGCGAAGTGGTGAAGATGCACGCCAACAACATCCGCCTGCGGGTGGTGGGCGACCTGAGCCGCTTCAGCCCGCGCATCCAGAAGCTGATCAGCGATGCCGAGGCGCGCACGGCCGGCAACACCGGCCTGACCGTGACCATCGCCGCCAACTACGGCGGGCGCTGGGACCTGCTGCAGGCGATGCGCAAGATGCTGGCGCGCTCGCCCATGCTGGACCCGGCATCGATCGACGAGTCGATGCTGGCGCCGCACCTGGCAATGGCCTACGCGCCGGAGCCGGACCTGTTCATCCGCACCGGCGGCGAACAGCGCATCAGCAATTTCCTGCTGTGGCAGCTTGCCTATTCCGAGCTGTATTTCACCGACGTTTTCTGGCCGGACTTCGACGCCGCGGAACTCGACAAGGCCTTTGCCTCGTACCGTCATCGCGAACGCCGATTTGGCCGCACCAGCGCGCAGCTGGTCGCTCCGGGACTTTCGGGTACGGCCTGAGCCTGGCTACTCCAACCTCTCACGGGACTGCAGCGCATGCTCCTCACCCGCGTCATCACCGCCCTGTGCCTGTTGCTGCTGATCCTGCCGATCCTGTTCCTGGCGCCACCCGCGGCGCTGGCCGGGCTGGTTGGCGTGATCGTGCTGCTGGGCGGCTGGGAATTCGGCCGCCTGATCGGGCTGCGCGGGCCGTGGCCCTATGTCTATGCGCTGGCCTGCCTGATCGCCGCCATTGCCTGGCATGACGTGCCGCTGCGCCACGCCACGACCTGGCTGCTGGAAGCCGCGGTGGTGTGCTGGGGCGTGGCGGTGGTGCTGCTGGCGCGCGGCGTGCGTACCGCGACGCCGGCGTTTACGGCGCTGGGCGCGGTGCTGGGCCTGGTGATGCTGCCCGCGTTCGCCCATGCCACCATGATCCTGCGCGGCGCCGGCATCGGCGTGCTGCTGACCGCGGCGGTGCTGGTGTGGGCGGCCGATATCGGCGCGTATTTCACCGGCAAGGCCATCGGCCGGCGCAAGCTGGCGCCTGGCATCAGCCCGGGCAAGTCCTGGGAGGGCGCCATCGGCGGCTGGCTGCTGGCGCTGGTGATCGGCCTGGCGCTGGCCGCCACCCATGCCTTTGCACCGACGTGGTTCTCCGTGATGGGCGACCGTGGCGGCCTGGCCTACGTGGCCGTGCTGGCCACGCTGCTGGTCGCGGCGAGCGTGGTCGGCGACCTGTTCGAATCGCTGCTCAAGCGCCAGGTCGGCATGAAGGACAGCAGCCGGCTGCTGCCCGGCCATGGCGGCGTGCTGGACCGTATTGACGCCTTGCTGCCGGTGTTCCCGCTGGCCGCCCTGATGCTAATTTTTCTCTGAAGCCGTCTGCTATGCATCGCATTACCATCCTGGGCGCCACCGGCTCCATCGGCGAAAGCACACTGGACGTGATCAGGCGCCATCCTGACCGCTACGCGGCGCATGCGCTGACCGCCCACCGGCAGGTACGCAAGCTGGCCGACCAGTGCATCGAGTTCCGCCCGGCGCGCGCCGTGGTGGGAACGGCCGAGGCGGCGCGCGAACTGGAAATGCTGCTGCGCGACGCCGGCGTGAAGACCGAGGTCAGCTACGGCGAAGCCGCGCTGGAATCCGTCGCGGCCGATGCGCAGACCGACGCGGTGATGGCCGCCATCGTCGGCGCCGCCGGCCTGCGCCCGACGCTGGCGGCCGCGCGCGCAGGCAAGCGCGTGCTGCTGGCCAACAAGGAAGCGCTGGTGATGTCCGGCCGCATCTTCATGGATGCGGTGCGCGAGCACGGTGCCTCGCTGCTGCCGATCGACAGCGAACACAATGCCATCTTCCAGTGCCTGCCGGCCGACGATCCGCGCTACGGCCGCGGCGTGGCCAAGGTGCTGCTGACCGCGTCGGGCGGGCCGTTCCGCACGCGCGACCCGGCCACGCTGCACGATATCTCCCCCGACCAGGCCTGTGCCCATCCCAACTGGGTTATGGGCCGCAAGATCTCGGTCGACTCGGCCACGATGATGAACAAGGGCCTCGAGGTCATCGAGGCGCACTGGCTGTTCGCCGCTCCCGCCGAGCGCATCGAGGTGCTGATCCACCCGCAGAGCATCGTGCATTCGATGGTGGCCTACACCGACGGCTCGGTGCTGGCACAGCTGGGCAACCCGGACATGCGCACGCCGATTGCCTACGGCCTGGCGTACCCGGAACGGATCGATGCGGGCGTGACGCCGCTTGACCTGACGGTGGCCGGCGGCCTGCACTTCGAGAAGCCGGACCTGGTCCGGTTCCCGTGCCTGGGACTGGCCTTTGACGCGCTGCGTGCCGCAGGCGTGGCGCCCGCGGTGCTCAATGCCGCCAATGAAGTGGCGGTCGAGGCATTCCTGGACGGCCGGGTGCGCTTTACCGACATTGCCGGCATCGTCCGTGAGGTGCTTGAGGGATCACCTGGCGGCTCCGCGGATACGCTTGAAGCCGTGCTGGCGGCCGATTCACGGGCGCGCGAGGCAGCCCGCGCCGGCGTGGCTTCGCGGGCAACGGTCCGCTGATGCGACGGGGCGGCCTGCCGCATCTGCGACAATAGCGGTTACGCCGGCCCCGGTCCCTTCGGACCCCGGGGTGCCAGCCTGCCAGCCCAGCCATCGTTACCGACGTCCCGACGCCTCATGCAAACCGTACTCGCTTTCGTCGTTGCCCTGTGCGTGCTCATTTATGTGCACGAAATGGGGCACTATCTCGCCGCGCGCGCCTGCGGCGTGAAGGTGCTGCGTTTCTCCATCGGCTTCGGACGGCCCCTCTTGCGCTGGATCTCGAAAAGCCGCGACCGGACCGAGTGGACGGTGGCGGCCATTCCGCTGGGTGGCTACGTCAAGATGCTGGACGAGCGCGAGATCGATCCCGAGCGCGACGCGCCGATCGATCCGGCCGAACTGCCGCGTGCCTTCAATCGCCAGCCGGTGGGCAAGCGCTTCGTGATCGTGGCGGCCGGCCCGCTGGCCAATTTTGCGCTGGCGATCGTGCTGTATTTCGCCTTGTTCGCCGGCGGCATGCGCGAGCCGGTGCCGGTGGTGGCCGCGCCCGCGGCCGGCACCATGGCCGCGCAGGCCGGCGTGCGCGAAGGTGACCGGGTGTTGTCGCTGACCGCCAACGGGCACACCGAGGCGGTGCGTTCCTGGAATGACCTGCGCATGGCTGTCTTTGCCGAAGGTTTTGGCGATACGCGCGCGGTGTTGCGCGTGCGCGGCGCCGACGGGGCCGAGCGCGACGTGACGCTGCCGCGCCTGCCCAATACCGGCGGCAATCCGGAACAGGATCCGCTGGCCACGCTCGGCCTGAACCTGAAAGGCGGGCCGGTGACAATTACCGAAGTGCTGCCGGACTCGGCCGCCGAGCGCGCCGGACTGAAGAAGGACGACCGCATCGTGGCCTGGCAGGGCAGCCCGCTCACGCAGGCCGGCGCCCTGATCAAGGCGGTGCGCAGCCAGCCGGGCCAGGCCGTGACACTGGGCATCGAGCGCGACGGCAAGCGCCTGGACGTGCCGGTCACCCTTGATACCGCCGCGCCGCGCGAGGGCGCCAGGGATGCAAGCGGCGCCAGCCCGGCGCCGTCAGGCAAGCTGGGCGCGGCGCTCAGCCAGGCGGTCCAGATGGAAACCGTGCGCTACCGGCCGGACGAGGCGCTGGCACGCGCGGCCGGCCAGGTCTGGGACACCAGCGCGCTGTCGCTCAAGCTGCTGGGCAAGATGCTGGTGGGGCAGGCTTCGCTGCAGAACCTGAGCGGGCCGCTGACCGTGGCGGACTACGCCGGGCGCGCCGCGAACCTTGGCCTGCAGGCCTTTGTCAGCTTCCTGGCCCTGGTCAGCGTAAGCCTTGGCGTACTCAATTTGTTACCCATTCCGGTTCTGGATGGGGGGCATTTGCTGTATTATTGCGTGGAATTTTTGACTGGCCGGCCCGTCCCAGACCACTGGCAGGCAATGCTGCAAAAGGTCGGCATCGCCTGCATCTTGCTCCTGACTTCGCTCGCTTTGTTCAATGACGTCAGCCGAATGTTTCTGGCGAACGGCTAGAAACGCATGTCGGCAAGGGTGCGGTGGTGTCGTCGGACACCGTCGCCAGGGACGCCATTTGCCAGGCGCAGTCCAATGAGGCATCGGAGCGCAATCCTGGATGGAATCAAAGAGGGGATCAACATTGATCAGACATAAGCGCATTTCGCTGGGCTTGCTGGCGAGTGCCGTTATTGCAGCCTGGAGCCCGGCGGGCTGGGCTGCCGATCCGTTTGTCGTCAGGGACATCCGCGTTGAGGGACTGCAACGCGTCGAGCCGGGTACCGTGTTTGGCTACCTGCCAGTGCGCGTCGGTGAAACCTTCACCGACGACAAGGGCGCCGACGCCATCCGTGCCCTCTACAATACCGGCTTCTTCAAGGACGTGCAGATCCGCGCCGAGGAAGGCGTGCTGGTGGTCCAGGTCGAAGAGCGGCCGGCGATCTCGCAGCTCGAATTCGTCGGCATCAAGGAATTCGACAAGGACACGCTGCGCCGTTCGCTGCGTGCCGTCGGCGTGGCCGAAGCCCGTTACTACGACAAGGCACTGATCGACAAGGCCGAGCAGGAGCTCAAGCGCCAGTACGTCGCGCGCGGCTACTACGCCGCCGACGTGCAGACCACGATCACGCCGGTGGACCGCAACCGCGTCTCGGTTGTGTTCAACGTGGACGAGGGCCCGGTCGCCAAGATCCGCCAGATCAATATCGTCGGCAACAAGGCCTTCAAGGAAGGCACGCTGCGCGACGAGATGCAGCTGTCCACGCCGAACTGGCTGTCCTGGTACACCAAGAACGACCTGTACTCGAAGCAGAAGCTGACCGCCGACCTGGAAGCGCTGCGCTCGTTCTACCTGAACCACGGCTACCTGGAGTTCGCGATCGAGTCGACCCAGGTGTCGATCACGCCGGACAAGAAGGACATCTTCCTGACGCTGAACATCAAGGAAGGCGACCAGTACAAGGTGTCCGACGTGCGCCTGGCGGGCGAACTGCTGGGCAAGCAGGAGGAAATGGAAAAACTGCTGCAGCTGAAGAAGGGCGATATTTTCTCGTCCGAGAAGCTGACACAGAGCACCAAGGCCGTCACCGACCTGCTGGGCACCTACGGCTACGCGTTCACCACCATCAACCCGCAACCGCAGATCGACAAGGAAAAGCGTGAAGTCGCGCTGACCCTGATGGTCGACCCGGGTCGCCGCGTCTACGTGCGCCGCGTCAACGTGGTGGGCAACAGCAAGACCCGCGACGAAGTGGTGCGCCGCGAAATGCGCCAGATGGAAAGCTCGTGGTTCGACAGCGAGAAGCTGACGCAGTCGCAGGCGCGTATCAACCGTACCGGCTACTTCACCGACACCAACATCACCACCGAGGACGTGCCGGGCGCGCCCGATCAGGTCGATGTGAACGTCAACGTGACTGAAAAGCCGACCGGCCAGATCAGCCTGGGCGTGGGCTTCTCGTCCACCGACAAGCTGGTGCTGCAGGCTGGCCTGCGCCAGGACAACGTGTTCGGCTCAGGCACCAGCCTGGGCCTGGACGTGAACACCGCCAAGTCGTTCCGTACCATCGCGCTGACGCAGTATGACCCGTATTTCACGGTCGACGGCATCAGCCGCTCGACCGACGTCTACTACCGTACCTCCCGCCCGCTGTACTACACGGGCGACCAGGACTACAAGATCGTGTCGATGGGCGGCGGCTTCAAGTTCGGCGTGCCGTTCTCGGAAGTCGATACGGTGTTCTTCGGCATCGGCTACGAACGGACCCAGGTGTTTACGTCGGTCAATACGCCGAGCCAGTACACAGACTGGCTCAGGAAGATCGGCAAGAACAGCGGCGACGGCATCAACAACTTCCCGTTCACGATCGGCTGGGCACGTGACCGCCGCGACAGCGCGCTGGTCCCGACCAAGGGCCCGTACACCCAGGCCAACCTGGAAATCGGCGTTCCGGGCGGCGATACGCAGTACTACCGCGCCAGCGTGCAGCAGCAGTACTTCTACCCGATCTCGAAGGCCTTCACGCTGGCACTGAATGGTGAAGTCGCTTACGGCCACGGCTACGGCAATACGCCGTTCCCGGTGTTCAAGTACTTCTACGCCGGCGGTATCGGCTCGGTGCGCGGCTACCAGACCAGCACGCTGGGTCCGAAGGACCAGAACGGCAACCCGGTGGGCGGCGCCTCCAAGATGATCGGCAACGTCGAATTCATCTTCCCGCTGCCGGGCTCGGGCGTGGACCGTACGCTGCGCCTGTTTACGTTCTTTGACTTTGGTAACGTCTATCAGGAAGGTCAGCCGCTGCTCTTCAGCGAGCTGAAGTACTCGACTGGCTTCGGCATGTCGTGGCTGTCGC
Source organism: Cupriavidus lacunae (assembly GCF_003353055.1). Classification (GTDB taxonomy): domain Bacteria; phylum Pseudomonadota; class Gammaproteobacteria; order Burkholderiales; family Burkholderiaceae; genus Cupriavidus; species Cupriavidus lacunae. Next base: position 33,152 of record NZ_QKWJ01000022.1, on the reverse strand, counting down.
CAATCGGCCCGCTGAAGATCAGCATGGGCTTCCCGCTGAAGAAGGACGTGAACGATAAGGTTCAGCGCTTCCAGTTCCAGATCGGCACGGCATTCTGATTCTGAAAAAGGATCTGTTTTCATGACTACAAAATTCAAACTGGTCAAATCCCTGGGCGCCGCCACGCTCGCTGCCGCTGCCATCTGCGCCGCGGTGCCGGCTTCGGCCCAGGAGGCGCGCATTGCCGCCGTGAACTCCGAGCGCATCCTGCGCGATTCGCAGCCGGCCAAGGCGGCCCAGGTCAAGCTCGAGCAGGAATTCTCCAAGCGCGACCGTGAGTTGCAGGACTTGGCCCAGAAGATCAAGGCCATGGCCGACAAGCTGGACAAGGACACGGCCGTGCTGGCCGACGCCGACCGCCAGCGCCGCCAGCGCGAAGTGGCTGACCAGGACCGCGAGTTCCAGCGCAAGCAACGCGAGTTCCGCGAGGACTTGAACCAGCGTCGTAATGAGGAACTGGCCCAGGTGCTCGAGCGCGCCAACCGCGTGATCCGCCAGCTGGCCGAACAGCGCAAGTACGACCTGATCGTGCAGGAGGCGGTGTACGTGAACCCGCGCATCGATATCACCGACGACGTGATGAAGGCGCTGAACGCCGGCAGCAAGTAAGCCGCCGCTGTTCCTTCATTCCAGTTTTTTCATCAGGAAGTACTGCCATGCAGACACCCACACTGGGTCAGCTCGCCACCGAGAACGGCGCGCAGGTTGTGGGTGACCCCGACCTGGCGATCGCTGGCCTGGCCCCCCTGGACCAGGCCGGGCCGGGCGAGCTCTCGTTCCTGTCCAATCCGCTCTATCTGCAGCAGGCGCTGGACTCGCAGGCCGGCGCCGTGATCGTCTCGGCCGCCGACCTCGAGCGCGTGCGCGCCGAGGGCAGGGCCGACGGCCGCAACTGGCTGGTGGCGCGCAACCCCTACGTATGCTTTGCCCGCGTGGCGCAGCGTTTCGACCGCGCGGCCAACACCGATCCCCGTACCGGCATCGATGCGCGCGCCACCGTGGCGCCTGACGCGGTAGTGCCGGCTTCGTGCTACATCGGCCCCAACGTGGTCATCGAAGCCGGCGCGCGCCTGGGCGAGCGCGTGCGCATCTTGGCCAACGGCTATGTCGGCGCGCGGGCGGAGATCGGCGACGATTCGCTGCTCTATGCCAATGTTTCGGTCTACCACCACTGCGTGGTTGGCGCTCGCGCCATCCTGCACAGCGGCGTGGTGATCGGCGCGGATGGTTTCGGCTTTGCGCCGGACATCAGCGCGACCGGCGTGGAATACGTAAAGATCCCGCAAACGGGACGCGCGGTGCTGGGCAATGACGTGGAGGTCGGCGCGAATACCGCGATCGACCGCGGCGCCATGGCCGACACCGTGATCGAGGACGGCTGCAAGATCGACAACCAGGTCCAGATCGCGCACAACGTGCATGTCGGGGCCCATACGGTCATTGCCGGTTGTGCGGCGGTATCGGGCAGCACGCGCATCGGGCGCTTCTGCGTGATCGGCGGTGCGGCCAATTTTGCCGGCCACCTGAACATTGCCGACCGCACCACGGTGTCGGGCGGCACCTCGATCACCAAATCCATTACCAAGCCCGGGGGGCATTTCACCAGCGTCTTCCCGTTCCTGCCGCACGGCGAGTGGGAACGCAATGCAGCCATCGTGCGCGGCCTGAGCAAGCTGCGCGAACGGGTGGTGGCGCTGGAACGCCGCCTGCGCGGCCAGGCCGCCGGGTCCCAAACCTCACAAGACTAAAGAGAAATCATCATGAGCGCGGCCGAAATCGATATCCGCAAGATCCTCAAACTGCTGCCGCACCGGTACCCGTTCCTGCTGGTGGACCGCGTGCTGGAGTTCGAGGCGCAGAAGCGGATCAAGACGCTGAAGAACGTCACCATCAACGAACCGTACTTCCAGGGCCATTTCCCGGAACAGCCGGTAATGCCTGGCGTGATGATCCTGGAAGCGCTGGCGCAGTCGGCTGGCCTGCTGACCTTCGGCGCCGATATGGAGCGCAAGGAAGGCGCGCTGTACTACTTCGTCGGCATCGACGGCGCCCGCTTCAAGCAGGTGGTGTACCCGGGCGACCAGCTGCACATGAACGTGACGGTCGAGCGCTATATCCGCGGCATCTGGAAGTTCAAGGCGTTTGCCACGGTCGACGACAAGGTCGCCTGCGAGGCGGAGCTGATGTGCACCGTGAAGCAGGCCGAGTGAGGCCGCCAGCGGCCGGCGGCAACGCCGCCGGCTGACTGCCGCGCCCCCGTGCGACGGGGGCTGACGGCCCGGACGGGAACCTTTGCCCCGCGCATTGGCCCATCCTTCACCAGACACACCACAGGACAGGACGCATGACGCAAATCCACCCCACCGCACTGGTCGACCCGAAGGCAGAACTGGCAGCCGACGTGAGCGTCGGCCCGTTCTCCATCGTCGGCCCCGATGTGCGGATCGGCAGCGGCACCCGGATCGGCTCGCATACGACGGTCGAGGGTCATACCACGATCGGCGAGGGCAACCAGATCGGTCCCTATGCGTCGGTTGGCGGCATGCCGCAGGACATGAAGTACCGCAACGAGCCGACCCGGCTCGAGATCGGCGACCGCAATACCATCCGTGAATTCACCACGATCCACACCGGCACGGTGCAGGACCGTGGCCTGACCAGCATCGGCAACGACAACTGGATCATGGCCTATGTGCATATCGCGCATGACTGCATGGTCGGCAACCACACCGTGTTTTCCAGCAACGCGCAGATCGCCGGCCACGTTGAAGTGGGCGACTGGGCCATCCTGGGCGGCATGAGCGGGGTGCACCAGTTCGTGCGCATCGGCGCCCATGCGATGCTGGGCGGCGCTTCGGCGCTGGTGCAGGACGTGCCGCCGTTCGTGATCGCGGCCAGCGACAAGAACGGCAACAAGGCCACGCCGCACGGCGTCAACGTCGAAGGGCTGCGCCGCCGTGGCTTCGACGCCGGCCAGATCGCCGCACTGCGGCAGGCCTACAAGCTGCTTTACAAGTCCGACCTCAGCTTCGACGAGGCGCGCAACGAGATCGCCGCCTTGCTGGCCCAGGTCGATGCCGGCACCGCGACGCCGCTGCAGGCGTTTGTCGACTTCCTTGCCGCCACGCAGCGCGGCATCGTGCGCTGAGACCGGACGCACATGGTGGACGCCGCGATTCGGGGTGGCTTGCCCACGGGCAACGGTAGCGCCGCGGGCAAGCGCGGCACCATCGCCATGGTGGCCGGCGAGGCCTCGGGGGACCTGCTGGCATCGTTGATGATGGGCGGGCTGCAGTCCCGCCTGGGCGATACGGTCGAGTACGCCGGCATCGGTGGCAAGCGCATGATGGCGCAGGGCTTCACCTCGCGCTGGCCGATGGAAACGCTGTCGGTCAACGGCTATGTCGAGGTCCTGGGCTCGCTGCGCGAGATCCTGGCGACGCGGCGCGCGGTGCGCGAATGGCTGCTGGCCAACCCGCCCCTGTGCTTTATCGGGGTTGATGCTCCGGATTTCAATTTCGGCCTGGAAGTGCCGCTGCGCCGCGCCGGCATTCCGGTGGTGCACTTTGTCAGCCCGTCGATCTGGGCCTGGCGCGGCGGGCGCATCCGCACCATCGCGCGCGCGGTGGACCACATCCTGTGCCTGTTCCCGTTCGAGCCCGAGATCTACGCCAAGGCCGGCATCCCTGCCACCTACGTGGGCCATCCGCTGGCCGACGTCATCCCGATGGTGCCTGACGTGGCCGGTGCGCGCGCCGAACTTGGCCTGCCTGCCGGGCATCGGGTGGTGGCGGTGCTGCCAGGCAGCCGCCAGTCCGAGGTGCGCAATCTCGGCGCGACCTTTTTTGCGGCGATGGCACGCATGCAGCGCATGGACCCGAACCTGGCTTTTGTGCTGCCGGCGGCGAGCGCGCCGCTGCGCGCCATTGTCGAGGAACTGCATGCGCAGTATCCGGAACTGCGCCTGACCATCGTCGACGGCAAATCCCACCAGGCCATGGAAGCGGCCGACGTGGTGCTGCTGGCCAGCGGCACCGCCACGCTGGAAGCGGCGTTGTACAAGAAGCCAATGGTGATTTCTTACAAGGTGCCCTGGCTGACCGCGCAGATCATGAAACGCCAGGGTTATCTGCCCTACGTGGGATTGCCTAATATCCTTTCAGGGCGCTTTGTCGTGCCCGAGTTGCTGCAGGACGATGCCACGCCCGAGGCGCTGGCCCGCGAAACGCTGCTGCAGCTCAATGACGAGGGCAACACGGCCTTCCTGTACGAGCACTTCACCCGCATGCACGAGACGCTCAAGTGCAATACCGCGCAACTGGCAGCCGATGTGGTGGTGGACCTGATGCACAGCCGGGGGATCGTCTGATGGCGCGCCGCAATGCAGCTTCGCCGCAGATGGGCCTGGACCTGGCGCCGGCCGCATCCTCAGTGCAACGCCTGTGCGGCGTCGATGAAGCCGGGCGGGGCCCGCTGGCGGGACCGGTCTATGCCGCTGCCGTGGTGTTGGACCCGAAACGCCCGATCCGCGGCCTGGCCGATTCCAAGATCCTGACCGCCGCGAAGCGCGAGGCCCTGTACGAGAAGATCTGCGAGCGTGCGCTGGGCTGGCATATCGCCTTTGCCACGGTCGAGGAGATCGATACGCTGAACATCCTGCACGCCAGCATGCTGGCGATGCAGCGCGCCGTGCAGGGCCTGGCCGCCAGCGGCCTCGCGCCGGACCTGGTGCAGGTCGACGGCAACCGTTGCCCGCAGGTGGCGTTTCCGGTGGAAGCCATCGTCAAGGGTGATGCCCTGGTCAAGGCGATTTCCGCGGCATCGATCCTCGCCAAAGTGGCGCGCGACCGCGAGCTGATGGTGCTGCACGAGACCTACCCGCAGTACGGCTTTGACTCGCACGCCGGTTATCCCACCCCGCAGCACCTCGCCGCGCTGGCGCAGTTCGGCGCCTCGCCGCACCATCGCCGGTCGTTTGCGCCCGTGCGCGAGGCACTGGCCCAGCGGCCCATGTTCATCGCCATGACCACGGCCGCCGAAACCACCCAGTCCCCCGCGTCCTTGCCGGCCACGGTCACTGCCGCGGCCGCGCAGTGAAGCGCACCCTGATCCTCTCCGCATCGTGAAGCACGTCACCTCGCGCGACAACGCGCTGTTCAAGCACCTGAAGGCGCTTGCCGGTTCCACGCACCAGCGCCGCAAGGCCGGCCAGTCGCTGCTCGACGGTGTGCACCTGGCGCAGGCCTACGTCGCCGCGCGCGGCCAGCCCGTCACCTGCGTGGTGTCGGAGCGCCACTACGACCACGCCGAAGTGGCGCCGCTGCTGGCGCAGGTCGATGCCGCGCGCGTGGTGGTGCTGGCCGATATGCTGTTCACGCAGATCAGCGGCGTGGTCAATGGCATCGACCTGATGCTGGTGATCGAGACCCCGGTTGGCCACCTGCCGGCGCGAATCGACGAAGACTGCATCATCCTGGACGGTGTGCAGGACGCGGGCAATGTCGGCTCGATCCTGCGCAGCGCTGCCGCGGCGGGCATCCGGCACGCTTTCCTGGCCACGGGGTGCGCCTTTGCCTGGTCGGTCAAGACGCTGCGCGCCGGCATGGGCGCGAACTTCCACCTGAATATCGTCGAGCATTGCACGCTGGAGTCGCTGGCGCCGCGTCTGGCAGTGCCGCTGCTGGCGACGTCGTCGCACGCCGACGCCGCGGTGTTCGATACCGATCTGCGCGCGCCGGTGGCCTGGGTGGTCGGCAATGAAGGGGCAGGGGTCAGCGACGCCTGGATGGCGCATGTCACGCGCAAGGTCGGCATCCCGCAACCCGGCGGGCTGGAATCGCTGAATGTGGCCGCGGCCACCGCGATCTGCATGTTCGAGGCTGTGCGCCAACGGCGCGCCGGCTGAAGCGGCGCCGGCGGACAAGCTGGGCGCCGGTGTTGGTCCGGCGCCATCCCTTTGGGGGCGGGTGAGCGGCGCCGGCCAACACCACATACCTTGCACGGCGGCGTTGGCGTCACGCCAGCCCGACACCGTGCGCAATGCTGCGCCTACGCCCGGCAGGCACGATCGTTGCAGATTCCCGGTAGGAGCGCACTCGCTCTCAACACGTCTTGTGAGCGGCCCTACCCGGCGGCCGCTTCTTTTTTTTAGTAGTTGTCGCGATCGACCTTGATCTCCTGCAGGATCGTGGTCGCGATCTCTTCGATCGACTTGTGCGTCGAAGACAGCCACTTGATGCCTTCGCGCCGCATCATCGCCTCGGCCTCGTTGACCTCGTAGCGGCAGTTCTCCAGCGCGGCGTATTTGCTGCCGGGACGGCGCTCGTTGCGGATCTCGCTCAGGCGCTGGGGGTCGATCGACAGGCCGAAGATCTTGGTCTTGAACGCGTACAGCGCCGATGGCAGCTTGCCGCGTTCGAAATCGTCGGGAATCAGCGGGTAATTGGCTGCCTTGAGCCCGTATTGCATGGCCAGGTAGAGGCTGGTCGGGGTCTTGCCGCTGCGCGACACGCCCACCAGGATCACATCCGCTTCTTCCAGGTTCTTGTGTGACTGGCCGTCATCATGGGCCAGCGAGAAGTTGATGGCCTCGATCCGGTTCTTGTAGGCCTCGGTGTCCGCATTCTGGTGGAAGCGGCCGATGGCATGGGTGGACTTCAGGCCCAGTTCCTTCTCGAGCGGCTCGATGAAGGTCTGGAACATGTCCAGGATCATCGCCTTGGCGCGGCGCAGTGCCTTGTTCGCTTCCTGGTTGACCAGGGTGGTGAAGACGATGGGCGGCACGCCTTCGTTGTGGAACGCTTCGTTGATCTTGCCGACGGCGATATGTGCCTTTTCCGGGGTATCGACGAAGGGCATGCGCACCTTGCGGAAGCGCATTTCGAACTGGGCCAGGATGGAGTGGCTGAAGGTCTCCGCCGTGATGCCGGTGCCATCCGAGACGATGAACACGGTGCGGATCGCGGGGCGCTCGTTGGCATGTGGCGCGGGAGCGGAGGGGGATTCAGGCTGCGTTCCAGGCTGAGGCCCGGGTGTCGCCGTTCCGGGCGCTTCTGGCAGGGACATGGGGATGGCGCACACAGGGATGGCGCATTTATTAAATAGATTCAATCTTCCGCAGAAAAGTGCGGCGCAGCACGGTAGAATAGCGGCGATCTTTTCGCTAAGCAATTCCGCAGGGTGCCCGCCGGTGCAACAAACCGCGCCCGGAATTGTCGACAATGTGCGCTACGCGATGAGAGCCGTAGCGCCAGGTCCGCAGCGCCAGTTCGGGGTTGCTTAGCCAAGCGATCAGTCCGGGAACAGAACACCAAGAACATACCGGACATGCGCGACAAGTTTTCTACTTTGTTTTGAGGCTCTCATGACTAACCAGGCAGATAACGGCGCCTATGTGCTGCCGTTCGAGCAGTTGCGCATGGCTGACGTGGAAATCGTCGGCGGCAAGAATTCGTCGCTGGGCGAGATGATCTCCCAGCTGGCGGAAGCCGGCGTCCGGGTTCCCGGCGGCTTTGCCACCACCGCGCTCGCCTTCCGCGACTTCCTTGCCCACAACAACCTGACCGAGCGCATTTCCCAGCGCCTGAAGACCCTGAACGTCGACGACGTCAAGGCCCTGGCCGAGGCCGGTGCCGAGATCCGCGGCTGGGTCGCCAGCGCGCCGTTCCAGCCGCGCCTGGAACAGGAAATCCGCGAATCCTACGCCCGCGTGGCCGAGCGCGAAGGCGCCGAAGCCTCGTTCGCGGTGCGTTCGTCGGCTACTGCCGAAGACCTGCCCGACGCCTCGTTCGCCGGCCAGCAGGAGTCCTACCTCAACGTCAGCGGCATCGACGACGTGCTCGACAAGATCAAGCACGTGTTCGCGTCGCTGTACAACGACCGCGCCATTTCCTACCGCGTGCACAAGGGCTTTGCCCACGACGTGGTGGCGCTGTCGGCCGGTATCCAGCGCATGGTCCGTTCGGACCTGGCCGCTTCGGGCGTGATGTTCACCATCGACACCGAATCCGGCTTCCCCGACGTAGTCTTCATCACCTCCAGCTACGGCCTGGGCGAAACGGTGGTGCAGGGCGCGGTCAACCCGGACGAGTTCTACGTCTTCAAGCCGACGCTGCAAGCCGGCCAGTACCCCATCATCCGCCGCTCGATCGGCTCCAAGCTGATCAAGATGGAATTCACCAAGCCGGGCGAAGCCGGCCGCGTGAAGACCGTCGACGTGCCGGGCGAACTGCGCAACCGCTACTCGATCACCGACGCCGACGTGACCGAGCTGGCCAAGTACGCGATGATCATCGAGAAGCACTATGGCCGCCCGATGGACATCGAGTGGGGCAAGGACGGCAAGGACGGCAAGATCTACATCCTGCAGGCCCGCCCGGAAACGGTGAAGAGCCAGTCCGCCGGCAAGGCCGAACTGCGCTTCAAGCTCAAGGGCACCGCCCCCGTGCTGACCAGCGGCCGCGCCATCGGCCAGAAGATCGGTACCGGCCCCGTGCGCGTGATCAACGACCCGTCCGAGATGGAACGCGTGCAGCCCGGCGACGTGCTGGTGGCCGACATGACCGACCCGAACTGGGAGCCGGTGATGAAGCGTGCCGCGGCCATCGTCACCAACCGTGGCGGCCGTACCTGCCACGCGGCCATCATCGCGCGTGAACTGGGCGTGCCGGCCGTGGTCGGCTGCGGCGACGCCACCGACATGCTGAAGGACGGCACCCTGGTGACGGTGTCGTGCGCCGAGGGCGACGAAGGCCGCATCTACGACGGCCTGCTCGAAACTGAAGTGACCGAAGTCCAGCGTGGCGACATGCCGGAAATCGACGTCAAGCTGATGATGAACGTCGGCAACCCGCAGCTGGCGTTCGACTTTGCGCAGATCCCGAACTGCGGCGTCGGCCTGGCCCGCCTGGAATTCATCATCAACAACAACATCGGCGTGCACCCGAAGGCCATCCTCGACTACCCGCAAGTCGATGCCGACCTGAAGAAGGCCGTGGAAAGCGTGGCCCGCGGCCATGCCAGCCCGCGCGCGTTCTACGTCGACAAGCTGGCCGAGGGCATCGCCACCATCGGCGCGGCCTTCTACCCGAAGCCCGTGATCGTGCGCCTGTCGGACTTCAAGTCCAACGAGTACAAGAAGCTGATCGGCGGTTCGCGCTACGAGCCGGACGAGGAAAACCCGATGCTGGGCTTCCGCGGCGCCTCGCGCTACATCGCCGACGACTTCGCCGAAGCGTTCGAGATGGAATGCAAGGCCATGAAGCGCGTGCGCGACGAAATGGGCCTGACCAACGTCGAGATCATGGTGCCGTTCGTGCGTACGCTCGGCCAGGCTGCCAAGGTCATCGAACTGCTGGCCAAGCACGGCCTGAAGCGCGGCGAGAACGGCCTGCGCATCATCATGATGTGCGAAGTGCCCTCCAACGCGATCCTGGCTGAAGAGTTCCTGCAGTACTTCGACGGCTTCTCGATCGGCTCGAACGACCTGACCCAGCTGACGCTGGGCCTGGACCGCGACTCCGGCATGGAATTGCTGGCCAAGGACTTCGACGAACGCGACCCGGCAGTGCGCTTCATGCTGTCGCGCGCCATCGAGGCGTGCATCCGCCTGGACAAGTATGTCGGCATCTGCGGCCAGGGTCCTTCGGATCATCCGGACTTTGCCGAGTGGCTGGCCAAGGAAGGCATCAAATCGATCTCGCTGAACCCGGACTCGGTGGTCGAGACCTGGCAAAAGCTGGCTTCCTGAAGCATTTGACGTCACAATAACGAAATTGCCGGCGCCTTCTGGCAGCCGGCAGGCACCGGCCCTGCGTCAGGTGTTGCTACTGCCCCGCAGACGCTACAAGGCGCTGCGGGGTTTTTACTTTTCGGGAAGTCCTGGACGAACGGGAGCTTGGATGGCCTACTACATCTGGTTCGTGGCAGCGGTCGTGCTGGTGATCGTCGAGCTGAACACCGGCACCTTTTACCTGCTGATGGTGGCAGTGGGGTTGGCCGCCGGCGGGGTGGGGGCCTTGCTGGGCCTGTCGCCGGCCGCGCAGACGCTGGTCGCGGCCCTGGTCGCGGCGGTGCTGATCGCCGCGCTGCGCCGCACACGCTTCGGCACGCTGCGGCGCGGCAATGCCGCCTCCGATCCCAACGTCAATCTCGATATCGGCCAGGAGCTCGACGTGCCGGCCTGGGACGCCAACCGGTGTGCCCGCGTGCCATACCGTGGCGCGGACTGGAACGTCGAGCTGGCGCCCGATTGCGCCGCCGCGCCGGGCCGCTACCGCATCGTTGCGGTGCGCGGCAGCACGCTGGTGGTGTCTCCCCGCTGAAGCAGGTTCTTATTGCGCAGCGCGGCAATTGCCGCGCTGCGATCCGCCTGCCGCCGTCTGGCGGCTCCGTACTGCTGTGTTCTGCCTGGAGGGTCGTTACATGCTCGCATTTCAGCTTGGTTTGTTGCCGCTGATCATCCTCATTGCCGTTATCGTGCTGATTGCCAAGGGCATCAAGATCGTGCCGCAGCAGCATGCCTGGGTGCTGGAGCGCCTGGGCCGCTACCATGCAACGCTGACGCCGGGGCTGTCGATCGTGGTGCCGTTCGTGGACCGCGTCGCCTACAAGCATGTGCTCAAGGAAATCCCGCTGGATGTGCCCAGCCAGGTCTGCATCACCAAGGACAACACCCAGCTGCAGGTGGACGGCGTGCTGTACTTCCAGGTCACGGACCCGATGAAGGCATCGTATGGCTCCAGCAACTTCGTGGTGGCCATCACGCAGCTGTCGCAGACCACGCTGCGCTCGGTGATCGGCAAGCTGGAGCTCGACAAGACCTTCGAGGAGCGCGCGTTCATCAACCACAGCGTGGTCAACGCCCTGGATGAAGCGGCCTCCAACTGGGGCGTGAAGGTGCTGCGCTACGAGATCAAGGACCTGACTCCGCCCAAGGAGATCCTGCATGCGATGCAGGCGCAGATCACCGCCGAGCGCGAAAAGCGCGCGCTGATCGCCGCATCGGAGGGCAAGCGCCAGGAGCAGATCAACCTGGCCACGGGCGCGCGCGAGGCGGCGATCCAGAAGTCAGAGGGTGAGCGGCAGGCCGCCATCAACAGGGCGCAGGGCGAAGCGAGCGCGATCCTGGCGGTGGCCGAGGCCAATGCACAGGCGATCCAGAAGATCGGCAATGCGATCCGCACCGAAGGTGGCATGGACGCGGTCAACCTGAAGGTGGCCGAGGAGTACGTGGCCGCGTTCGGCAACCTGGCCAAGCAGGGCAATACGCTGATCGTGCCGGGCAATCTGGGCGAGATGAGCAGCATGATCGCGTCTGCCCTGCAGATCGTGAAGGGGCAGCAGAAGGCTGCCTGAACGGGCTTTCTGAATGGACTGGCCGGGTACGCCGCGGCCAGCGCGGCGCCGGGGCTCAGTCCTTGGCGTCGCCCTTCATGATGCGGGCCTTTTCGCGCTGCCAGTCGCGCTGCTTCTCGGTCTCGCGCTTGTCGAACTGCTTCTTGCCCTTGGCCAGGCCGATCTCGCATTTGACGCGGCCGCGCGTGTAGTGCAGGTTCAGCGGGACCAGCGTGTAGCCGCGCTGCTCGACCTTGCCGATCAGTTTCTTGATCTCGTCGGCCTTGAGCAGCAGCTTGCGGGTGCGCACCGGGTCGGGATTGACGTGGGTGGAGGCGCTTTGCAGCGGGCTGATATGGGCGCCGATCAGGAACATCTCGGCGTCGCGCACCACCACGTAGCCTTCCTTGATCTGCACCCGCCCGGCGCGGATTGCCTTGACCTCCCAGCCTTCCAGCACGATCCCGGCTTCATAGCGCTCCTCGATGAAGTAGTCGAAGAAGGCCTTTTTGTTATCTGCAATGGTCATGCGTGCGGGTGGGGTGCGGTAGGGTGGAATTCGGCCGATTCGCTGCAGCGCCGCATGGCAGGATGCCGCGCGGCGCGCGTGTCGGCTAAAATCGGGATTCTAGCAAACCAGCCCCGGCACAGGCGCATGCCTGCCGCGCATCGCGTGCGGCATGGCCGCAAGCCAGATTTTCCCATACATGGCAGACGTCCATAAATCCGTGCTGCTCGGCCACTCCGCCGCGCAGATGTACGACCTGGTCACGCGCGTGGAGGACTATCCCAAGTTCCTTCCATGGTGCGGTGGCGTGGAGGTGTTCGAGCAGACCGATACCATGCTCGACGCCAAGATCCATATCCACTTCAAAGGCATCCAGCAGTTCTTCCACACGCGCAATACGCAGGAACGCCCCACGCGCATCGACATGACCTTTGCCGATGGCCCGTTCAAGACCTTCAACGGCGCGTGGCGCTTCACGCCGCTGCGCGAAGACGCCTGCAAGATCGAATTCCATCTGCACTATGAATTTTCCAGCCTGCTGCTGGAAAAGATCATCGGCCCGGTCTTCAGCATGATCGCCAATACCTTCGTCGATGCCTTCGTCAAGCGGGCCGAGGTGGTGTATGGCACCAACTGAAGCCGGCGCGGGGACAGTGCATGTTGCGGTCTGCTATGCGCGGCCGGATGCCGTCTTCCTGAAAGAGATCGACGTGCCGGCGGGAACCACGATTGCAGCGGCCATCGTCGGTTCCGGGCTGCAGCAGGCCTGTCCGGAGGTGGATCCGTCCACCATGCGGGTTGGCATTTTCGGCAAGCTCAAGACGCCGGAGACGGTGGTGCGTGAAGGCGACCGCGTGGAGGTTTACCGGCCGCTGACGGCCGATCCCAAGCAGGCGCGCCGCAGGCGGGTGCAGAAGCAGCGCGCGGGCGGCACCCGCGAAGGCCAGAAATGGTTGCGCGGCAGCGGCTGAGCCGGGACTGCCCGCCATGGAAAGCGGGGCGCATGCGCCCCGCTTTTCTTTGGCTTCAGTTGCAGTTCTGCTCGAGACTGGCGTTGGTCTTGAGGATCTCGGCCTCGCGCTGTTCGCTGGTCAGGCGCTGCAGCGAACCGTCCGGGCCAGCAACAGCCGCGCGCATGCCTTGCTGCAGGCCATTGGCGTGGTTGCGCAACTGGACGCAGCGGGCCTCGCGTTCAGCCGCCTCACTTTCCTTTTGGGCCTCTTCGGCGGCGGCTTTCAGGCTGGCCTCGCGGCGCTTCCGGAAGGCTTCTTCGGCTGTCGGCGCCGGGGCTGCTGCGGGCTTTGCCGAGGCTTTTGCCGGGGCCGGGGCGGCAGGGGCTGCGGTCGGGGCGCTGGCGGCTTGCACCGGCTGGAACTCGCCGGCATTGCGGCCTGGAGCGCGCAGCACCCTGGCTGCCTCCGCCGACGGCGGCACGTCGCTGTAGACCATGTGGCCGTTGGCGTCGCGCCATTGCCAGTAGGCAAGGGCCTGGACGGGAACGGCGACGGTGGCGGCGGCAAGCAGGCACAGCGCGGACGATCGTTTCATGGCGAGGCGTCTTAAAGTGACTCGGAAGTTACTGGTGCGGCTGGAATCGTGCTGGGCCGCCGGCTGCGCGCATGGCAATGCCGCGGCAGGACAGCCGCGGCGATGGCTTGGCGCCCGCCCGGTATCAGGTGCGTAGCGCCGGTTTGACCCCGGGTGATGCTGTTTTTCGTGGCGCGTGTGACCCCCGCGCCATCGTTCGCTAGTCTACGCAGACTTGTCGGTGGCGTGCAAGCGCACGGACCAGGCCACGCCGGCAATCAGCAACACAATGGCGGCGATTTCCAGCGGCCGGGGCCAGCGGTGGTCGAAGACAAAGCCATACGCCAGCGCGAACAGCGTCTCGAACACGATCATCTGGCCCGACAGCGTCAGGGGCAGGCGCCGGCTGGCGATATTCCACAGGTTGTTGCCGATCAGCGACGCACCCAGCGCCACCGCGGCATTGACTATCCAGAACCACTGCCAGTCGCGGCCGTTGTCGGCCGCGCTCAGCGTGTCGCCTGCCAGCAGCCAGCCGATCACGGCCAGCACCGCCGATACCGCGCCGGTCGACAAGCCGTACAGCGCCGACCATTCATTGCCGCTGTAGTGCGGGTTGCGCTGCAGGTAGCGCGCGTTGTCCACCGCGTAGAGCGTCCAGCAGACCAGCGCACCCGCCGCGCAGCAGACCCCGGCGAGCTTCTGCCAGACCGGCCGCACTGCCGCGCCGGCCGCCGCCGCATGCGCGCTCTGGGCGCCGCCGAACAGGTCGATATTGATGCAGGCGATACCCGCGGCCACCACCAGCAGTGGCCACACCAGCCGCGCCAGCGGCACCGCGCCCTGGTCGCGCCGGCCCATGATGGTGACCGAGATCGGCAGGATGCCGATGATCAGCGAGGTCGGGCCCACCCCGGCAAGCTGCACGCCGAAGGCCAGCAGCACGTAGTAGAGCAGGTTGCCGGTAAAGGCCTGGCGCAGCAGCGCCACGCAGTCGGCCCGGGTCAGCTTGCGGGCGATGCGCTTCATCAGTGGCAGGGCGGCCACGAAGGCAACCAGCCCGTAGGCCAGGTAGCGGCCGATGGCCAGTTCCCACGGCGAAAACACGGGCAGCAGCTTGGGGGCGATAAAGACCATGCCCCAGAAGGCGCCTGCCAGCAGCCCGCACAATACGCCGATTCCCATGCTTCGCTTCGCCCGGATAAAAGGACGACGAGCATAGCAGACCGCTTGGAGAACCCGTTCCACAATGAAGAAGGGAGCGCGTTCAAGCCAGGCGCGGCGCAGGCTAGGCGGCGGGCCGCCGGCCTTGGTCATTCCAAGGTCAAGGCCCGTAACAACGCGTGCGCCGCGCCTGGCTTGAACCCGAAGGGAAGGCTGCTGCCGGGCCGCATGGCGTTGTTGCGGCTGGATTGCGTGGAATAACCACGCCGCGTCGGCCACGCCTAGCCCTGCGGCCCGGCAGCAGCCTTCGCGCCCCTTCTTCATTGTGGAACGGGTTCTGAAGCCCATTGCAGTGCATCAGCAAAGCGCGCATTCCTGTATAATTCGGTTTTGCGCCTAGAGGATTTGCTATGCGTCTTGTCCAGAAAGCACTCACATTCGATGACGTGCTGCTCGTCCCGGCCTATTCGGCCGTCCTTCCCCGGGATGTCTCCCTCCGCACCAGCCTGACCCGCTCCATTGAACTGAACATCCCGCTGGTATCCGCGGCGATGGACACAGTGACGGAAGCCCGCCTGGCGATTTCCATGGCGCAGGCCGGCGGTATCGGCATCGTCCACAAGAACCTGAAGCCCGCTGACCAGGCTCGCGAAGTCGCGCGCGTGAAGCGCTATGAGTCGGGCGTGCTGCGTGATCCGATCACCATTTCGCCGGACATGAAGATCCGCGATGTGATCGCCCTGTCGCAGCAACATGGCATTTCCGGCTTTCCGGTGCTGGAAGGCAAGGCCGTGGTCGGCATCATCACCAACCGCGACCTGCGCTTCGAGGAAGAGCTCGACGCCCCGGTGCGCGCCAAGATGACGCCCCGCGAAAAGCTGGTGACCGTGGCCGAAGGCGCGACGCTGGAAGAAGCCAAGCGCCTGATGAACCGCCACCGCCTTGAGCGCGTGCTAGTGGTCAACCAGGCCTTCGAGCTGCGCGGCCTGATCACGGTGAAGGACATCCAGAAGGCAGTGGACAATCCGCTGGCCAGCAAGGACGACCGCGGCCAGCTGCGCGTGGGCGCCGCAGTCGGCGTGGGCCCGGACAACGACGAGCGCGTGGAACTGCTGGTCAAGGCCGGCGTCGATGTGATTGTGGTTGATACTGCGCACGGCCACAGCCAGGGCGTGCTGGACCGCGTCCGCTGGGTCAAGCAGAACTTCCCGCAGGTGCAGGTAGTTGGCGGCAATATCGCCACCGGCGATGCCGCGCGTGCGCTGGTCGAGCATGGCGCCGACGGCGTCAAGGTCGGTATCGGCCCGGGCTCGATCTGCACCACCCGTATCGTTGCCGGCGTGGGCGTGCCCCAGATCACGGCGGTTTCGAACGTCGCCGAAGCGCTCAAGGGCACCGGCGTGCCGCTGATCGCTGACGGCGGCGTGCGCTACTCCGGCGATGTGGCCAAGGCCCTGGCGGCCGGCGCCCACACCGTGATGATGGGCGGCATGTTCTCGGGTACCGAGGAAGCGCCGGGCGAAACGTTCCTGTTCCAGGGCCGTTCGTTCAAGAGCTACCGCGGCATGGGTTCGGTGGGTGCGATGAAGGATGGCGCGGCAGACCGCTACTTCCAGGAAGACAACACCGCCAACGTCGACAAGCTGGTTCCCGAAGGGATTGAAGGGCGCGTGCCGTACAAGGGCTCGGTGATGGCGATCATTCACCAGCTGACCGGTGGTGTGCGTGCCTCGATGGGCTATTGCGGCAGCCAGTCGATTGCCGACTGGCACGAGAGCGCCCAGTTCGTCCAGATCACGGCAGCCGGCATGCGTGAATCGCACGTGCACGACGTGCAGATCACCAAGGAAGCGCCGAACTACCATATCGACTGACGCGCAGTGGTTGCGCCCGTCGCCTGGCGGCGGTGCGCGGCCGCGAGATCGTCGGGGCGAGGGCGCACTGCCGCGGGCGGCGCCTTCGCCTGACCGGAATGCCATCCGGGCCGGCCGCTCGCCAAGCCGGTGTTGCCTGACAGTGGGTTGCCTGCAGTGGGCCGCACCAGCCAGCCGCACCATTGGCCGGGCCCATGACGAGGAGCGCCAATGAAGGTATTGCTGCGAGCCGTGCTGTTTTTCGATGCCCTGGTGGACCTGCTGCTGGGCATCCTGCTGTTGATGTCCCCGTTTACCACGCTGTATGCGGCGCTGCAATTGCCGCAGCCGCAGCCGGCCCTGTTCGGGCAGTTGCTGGGCGTGGCGCTGGTCGGCCTGGCAGTGCTGCTGTGGCAGGCAACGTTCAATGGCCAGCTGACCGTGCCGGTTGCGCGCACGGCCGGCTATGTGAACCTGGCCAGTGCCATCCTGATCATTGCCTGGATGGTGTTCATGGAACTGCCGCTGGTCGGCGCGGGCAAGATCTGGCTACCGGTGATGGCAGTGGTGCTGGCGTTTTTCGCGCTGGTGCAGATCCCCGCTTCCAGGCGCGTGCGCGACCGCGAACGGCAACTGAAGGCCGAACGCGCACTGCAGGAACTGGAAAACAGGAAGGAAGTCCGCAAGGAACCCGGCGTCGCCCCCGTGGCGCGCCAAACAAATACCCCAGAATACCGGCGCGAGCCGGTCATCACGCCGCCGCCGGGCTATGGCCCCGGCACGGAAGTCGTGACCGAGCCCGTCCCGGAAGACACGCCATCGGCCCATCATGCACGACAAAATCCTCATTCTTGATTTCGGCTCGCAGGTCACGCAGCTGATCGCCCGCCGCGTCCGCGAGGCGCACGTCTATTGCGAGATCCACCCGAACGACGTCACCGACGCGTTCGTGCGCGAGTTCGCCCCCAAGGCCATCATCCTGTCGGGCAGCCACGCCAGCACCTATGAAGACCACCAGCTGCGCGCGCCGCAGGCCGTGTGGGACCTGGGCGTGCCGGTGCTGGGCATCTGCTACGGCATGCAGACCATGGCCGTGCAGCTGGGCGGCAAGGTCGAGTGGAGCGACCAGCGCGAGTTCGGCTATGCCGAGATGCGCGCCCACGGCCATACCGATCTGCTCAAGGACATCGAGGATTTCCGCACGCCGGAAGGCCACGGCATGCTCAAGGTCTGGATGAGCCACGGCGACAAGGTCACCGGCCTGCCGCCGGGCTTCAAGCTGATGGCTTCCACGCCGAGCTGCCCGATCGCCGGCATGGCCGACGAGGCGCGCCACTACTATGCCGTGCAGTTCCACCCGGAGGTCACGCATACCGTCAAGGGCCGCCAGATGCTGGAGCGCTTCGTGCTGCAGATCGCCGGCTGCAAGCCTGACTGGGTCATGCACGACCATATCGAGGAAGCAGTTGCCAGGATCCGTGAACAGGTCGGCGATGAAGAGGTCATCCTGGGCCTGTCCGGCGGCGTCGATTCGTCCGTGGCCGCAGCGCTGATCCACCGCGCCATCGGCGACCAGCTCACCTGCGTGTTCGTCGACCACGGCCTGCTGCGCCAGGACGAAGGCAAGCTGGTGATGGAAATGTTCGTCGGCCGCCTGCACGCCAAGGTCGTGCATGTCGACGCCTCGGACCAGTTCCTCGGCCACCTGGCCGGCGTCACCGACCCCGAGCAGAAGCGCAAGATCATCGGTCGCGAGTTTGTTGAAGTGTTCCAGGCCGAGGCCAAGAAGCTGACCAACGCCAAGTGGCTGGCGCAGGGCACCATCTACCCGGACGTGGTGGAATCGGGTGGCACCAAGACCAAGAAGGCCACCACCATCAAGAGCCACCACAATGTCGGCGGCCTGCCCGAAACGCTGGGCCTGAAGCTGCTGGAGCCGCTGCGCGACCTGTTCAAGGACGAAGTGCGCGAGCTCGGCGTGGCCCTGGGCCTGCCGCCGGAAATGGTCTACCGCCACCCGTTCCCGGGCCCGGGCCTGGGCGTGCGCATCCTGGGCGAGGTCAAGCGCGACTACGCCGACCTGCTGCGCCGCGCCGATGCCATCTTCATCGAGGAACTGCGCAAGACCATCGCCACCGAACAGGACGCCGCCGCGGGCCTGTGCGAGCCGGACCAGGTCGGCAAGAGCTGGTACGACCTGACCAGCCAGGCCTTCGCCGTGTTCCTGCCGGTCAAGTCCGTGGGCGTGATGGGCGACGGCCGCACCTACGACTACGTCGTCGCGCTGCGCGCGGTGCAGACCACCGACTTCATGACCGCGCACTGGGCGCACCTGCCGTATGCGCTGCTGGGGCGTTGCTCGAACCGGATCATCAACGAAGTCCGTGGGCTGAACCGGGTGGTGTATGACGTGTCGGGGAAACCGCCGGCGACGATCGAGTGGGAGTGACTTGACGGTCATTTCCGATCGACCAATTAGGGCGCCTTCGAGGCGCCTTATTTTTTGCCAGGAAGGCGTGACGCGCGCGATCAGCCTGGCGACTGGTGAAGCGCCTGGCCGGCGATTGAGGTCGCAATCTCTCGAAAGTGCGCAACCGCCGGATTGTCCGTGCCGGGATTCCATGCAGCGATCAACTCATAAGGCGTCGACAGGTCATTGACGGTCATGTAGGTGACCCCTGGCTGCTGGACGCGTGCTACCCACTGCGGCACCAGCGTGACCCCAAGGCCCGCGCTGACGAACGCAAGCAGGGTCTGGAGCTGTCCGGCCTCTTGCGTGACGCGTGGCGTAAACCCGGCAGAAGCACAGCACGCGATGATGACTTCCAGAATCCGGCTGTTCATCCTCAGGGGAAACAGAACAAACGGCTCGTTGGCGAGGTCGGCGATGGACAGCGCGGACCGTGAGGCGAGCGGATGGCCGTCCGGGATTGCCGCGATCAAGGGGGCCGCTTCGAGTGCGACGGTCTTGAGCGGATGACCGGGCGAGGGAGACGGGATGATTCCGATATCAATGACTGATGTGCGGAGTGCCTCGATCTGTTCCGCCCGGTCGAGCGGATGCAATGTCAACTTGATGCTCGGCCACTGCTTGCGGAAGTCCCGAAGCATCGGCGGCAATATCGACCAGAGCACGTTGTCCACGAAGCCGATGGCCAGACGGCCGACCGCACCTTCAGCCGACGAACGCGCACGATGCACCGCTTCATCAGTCCGACGAAGCAGATCAAGCGCCTCGGGCAAGAAGATTTCGCCGGGGACCGTCAGCCGAACCTTGTGGCGTGAGCGCTCCAGGAGCGGAAATCCCAGCTCCTCTTCCAGAAGTTTTACCTGATGGCTCACCGCTGACTGGACGACATGCATACGCTCAGCGGCCCGGCCAAAATGCAATTCCTCAGCGACAGCGGCGAAATATCGAAGTCTACGCAGGTCCATGATCGGTACTCAATTACTCCGCTGCGCTAGCCAGGTTACGGCGCCGTATCCAGTCATTGTCCGGGCGGCTGTTGAAGTCGATAGTTCGCCTGGTAGACGGGGGCGGCGGCGACAAACCAGTCACGCCTTCAGGCGATACCCGGTCTTGAAAATCCACGCCACGATCGCAGCCAATATCATCAGAAAGACCAGGATCATCGCCAGACTCAGGCCGACACTTACGTCTGTTATCCCATAAAAGCTCTAGCGAAAACCGTTGATCAGATAGACCACTGGATTGAACAGGGCTACGGCTCGCCAGAAGGGTGGCAGGATATCGATCGAATAGAAGCTGCCACCTAAAAAACCCAGCGGGGTGATGATCAGCAGCGGAATCATTTGCAGCTTTTCGAAACCGTCAGCCCAGATGCCGATAATGAAGCCCAGAAGGCTGAATGTGAGGGACATCAGCAACAGGAAAATTATCGTCCACCATGGATGAGCGAGCTGCAGCGGAACGAAGAGTCCGGCCGTAACGAGCATGCTTGATGCCAAGCAGCACGGATTTGGTAGCGGCTGCCCCAACGTATCCGGCTACGATCTCCAGAGAGGAGATGGGCGCCGACAGTAGTTCGTAAATCGTTCCCGTGAATCTCGGAAAGTAGATACCGAATGAAGCATTCGAAACGCTCACCGCGCGCGAACCCGTCGAACAGGCGCTGGCGGCGCGAGGCGTGGAAGGCGGGCCGACGCTGATCTTCGATGCCGTATGCCATCCGGCCATCCTGGAGGAGGCGGTGCGCATTGCGGCGCCGGCCGGGCGCATCGGCGTGTTGGGCTTTTCGTCAACCCCATCGGCGATCCCGCAGCAGGAACTCACCAAGAAGGAATTGACGCTGTATGCCTCGAGGCTGAATTGCGCGATGTTCCCGACGGTGATTGACTGGATCGCGAAAGGCCTGGTCAATCCCGGGAAAATTGTCACCCACCACGTCGGTTTCCGCGATGTCGCCGACGCCTTCGCGCTGGCCGAGCGCAATCCGCGCGATTGCTGCAAGGTACTGCTCGACTTTGGCCAGGGTGGCTGACATGGCAAGTACCCGGCGCTTCGATATCGTGGCCATGGTCGAGTTCAGCCAGACCGGCGGACCCCGGGGGGGGGGGCTCGCCGCCAGTTGCGCACTCCTTGGTTTATGCCATTTCGGGTGTCTTAACCAATCGTGGCCAATTTGTTTGCTTGATGCTGAATTTCAGCGCACGCGTGCATGAGCTGATCGAAATCCAGTGGATCGCCAAGCATCATGGCATCCCCGATCATGGCCGCGTAGTCTTCCCGCAGCGCTTCCCTGGCAGCGCCTTCAGGAACGATGCATATCCCACCGCTTACTGTTGTCCTGTAGTCGAGGGTGCCACCCTCAGCATCCTTTTCAGGGAAGAAGAAGGACTTGTGCTCGGCCACGGCCATCGCCACTTGCCGGTTTGACAGGGCATCCGCGAAATGCCCGCTTCTTGCGATCGCTGCCAGGTCATGCCAATGGCGTGCGTATCGCTCGCCGCGGATTCGACCTTGCGCGCAGTAGACGTGTGCTGCGGTGGCCTTTTCCCAGAAGGTCCGGGCGACGCTCATTACGACTGGGGTGGCGGTCGGAAAGAGGATGCCCTGGACATACCCGGCCATGTCGCATGTCACCGGCAGCGCCTGGTGCGGTTCGCCCGTGGCGCGCCCACCGAACTCCAGGGTTACCACCGTTCGCACGTAGCCACTGCTGGGTTTGACCGCTGGGTAGTGCAGCAGGAGCTTGTCCTTGTCCTCGCCGCCGATCTCCAGGGTAGCGTGCAACTGGTCACGTGCCAGCGCAGCTTCCAGGACGGGCAGTACCGCTGTCGCGAGCCACCCGGGTAGCCGGGCTCGGACCGCGCGGGTCCATTTCGAAGCCTGGCTTCGACTTGGCGGCAGGAAACCGGCGCCGCCAGTCAGATCCGGAAGCAGCTTGCGGATATCGAGCGTGAGGTCGATGTCTTCGGAAAAGCGATCGATGACCTTATACGCTTTGGACAATGATGTCCCACCTTTGAAGGTCAGGTCGCCGGCGAGGATGGAGTTGAAGAGGGCATTGAGTGCCCAGACGACCCAAACGTCCTTTTCGAGCAGTAGCGTGGGACGCTGGGTCCGTTCCCGGACGATCTCCAATACTTCGCGCTGGTCATCGGCGCTGAGGCGCAGGAAGGCATCAGCCATGCGCCGCTTCCTCGCCGATGGCGCGTGCCATCCAGGATGGCAGCGCCGCACGGGTGGCTGCGAGCGTCTGCCATTCCGACGGGGGAAGGGAGCGATGCAATGTTGCCAGTGACCGACGGGCGTGCAGTGGTCCCAGCCAGGCCAGGGCACGAACCGCTGCACCGGCAGGTCCTGCGCCCAATGCCAACATCCAGCGGGGGGCGTGCTTCACCATGATTTCGGAGCGCCCGAACTGCAGCGTGCGGCTGCGCCCGGAGGTCAGGTAGATCTCGCGAATCGGCACCTGCTGCGTCAAGCCAAGGGCATTCGCCGCTGTGGCCCCATGCGCAACGACGACTTCACCGCTGTGAGCGGAAAGCGCCTCCACGACCTTTTCCGGGGCAGGCGCACGGGTTCCGAAGCGGCTGGAAACGGGCACCACATAGCTGCCGCGGGCCACTCTCAGCAGTTTGCCAGCCTTGGTCAGGCGCGACATAGCCTGATCGACCGCGGCGCGGGTTCCCAAATGAAGGAATTCCTTGGGCGAGACAATGCCTCCCTCTGGCAGGGAATGAGCATGTAGCAGCACGGCTTCGGGGAGCGTGTTCATCGCCTTCTGTGTAAATCGATATCGAATGTCAGAATTCTATATTAATTTCTGACATCCAGCGAGAACGTCGCTGGATGAAAGTGTTGCATTGGATGCTTCTGGTGCTCAAGCGACGTTCGGCGCGATCAGGCCTGGGCTGCCCGATCGCCTGGCGGCAACGTCGGATGGGTGGTAACTGGAGCCCAGGTGAACGGAAGGCGAAGCGGCATGCGATTTATACCCGGATGATATTGATATTTTATTTTATCCGGGTAATATTTTGGGGTCATCTTCCCTGGGCATTCCCATGACCAACACAACGCTGCACAACTACACGACCTTTGACGGCCACCGGCGTATCGCCACAGGCTCGCTGCCAGCCAATGCGCTGGCACTCAAGCGCGCGCTAGAAGCTGGCGCGGGCGGCCCCGTGCTGGTGTTCGACGACAGCACCGGGCGCTCGATCGACCTGGATACCAGCGGGACGGAAGCCGCAGTCCTTGAGCGGACCGCCGAACGCGCGGCGCAGCTTGAATCCCGGCGGCAGCCGGACGGCGAAAACGACGACGCCGCGGATGTGGCCGAGCCCCGAGGCCGCGGGCGCCCGAAGCTGGGCGTGGTATCGCGCGAGGTGACGCTGCTGCCGCGCCATTGGGAATGGCTGGCAGCCCAGCCGGGCGGGGCGTCCGTCGCCCTGCGCAAGCTGGTCGAGCAGGCGCGCCGCGACAATGCCGACAAGGACCGCAGCCGCCTTGCGAGCGAGCGGGCCTATCACTTCATGATGGCGATAGCGGGGGATTTGCCCGGCTTCGAGGCAGCCACGCGGGCGCTGTTCGCGGGCGATGTGGCGGGCTTTGCGCAGCAGATTGCGGTATGGCCGGTAGATGTCCGCGAGCATGCGTTGCGCCTTGCGGACAGCAACGCCTGAACCGACCCGCGGTCCCGTTCAGATCAGATTCCGCCCAGCAGGTCGTGGGCATCCACGATCGCGTAGGCGATCTCGGGATGTTCTTCCATGCTGCGGCGGATGGCGGCCGGGATCGACTGGCGGATCTTGCGGCACAGGCCGGGCTGCTCCTGCACCTGGATGCTGATGCCGCGCACCGTCCGCACGCCGCGGGCGCTGGGGGTAATGGTCAGCACGATGCCCAGCTGGGTCTGCATCAGGCTTTCCATCCGTTGCAGTTCGGCCAGGCTGGTCAGGCTTTCCAGCCGCTCGACCAGCCGCTTTTCCTCGGCACGGGTGAGCCGCAGCACGCGCAAGTCGGCGTTGGGGTCACTCAGCAGCGCTTCGCGCCCGCAGATGCAGGCGCCGGGCGGGCATTCCGTGCGAAGAGGGAACGGCGCGTTCATGTGGGGCGCGGCCACAAGGCCGCAAGATGGCGGGGCGATGGCCGGATATGTTAAATCAGGTTGCCGGTTGTCGGTTGCCCGCTGCCGGCGCGCCGCTTCCGGGCGTCGGTGGGTGAGGTGTCGCGGGATATCCCGCTGCCCGCCGTGGGTATGCCGGCATGGTCAGGCAGCGAATGCCGATCCGGTCTATGCTCGCGGCTGCGGTACGGCTCGAATGCCTGAGCCACCAAGACAAGCCAGCCAAGCCCTGCACAGGAGACCCCCATGGCAATCTCGATGTACGACGTTTCGATTCCCCCGTTTATCCGCGCGCTCGGCAACCTCGACGCGATCCTCGCCAAGGGCGCCGCATATGCGCAGGCACAGGGGATGGATCCGGCCGACCTGATCCAGACCCGGCTGATTGCCGATATGGACCCGCTGTCGTCGCAGGTGCAGCGCGCCAGCGATGCCGCCAAGAGCTGCGCCGCGCGGCTGGCGGGCATCGAGGTACCTTCCTTTGCCGATACCGAAACCACGTTTGCCGAGCTCGAGGACCGCATCGCCCGCACCATCGTATTTCTGGAGCAGATTACGCCCGAGCAGCTGGAAGGCAGCGAACAGCGCGTGATCGAGCTGAAGCTGCGCCAGGGGCCGGTGCGGTTCGACGGCAAGTCCTACCTGCTGGGCTTTGCCTTGCCCAACTTCTACTTCCATGTGACCACGGCCTACGACCTCTTGCGCCACAAAGGTGTGCAGATCGGCAAGCGTGATTACCTGGGGCTGAAGTAAGCCGAGCAGGTCAGACAAGGCAAAGCCGGGCTTCGCGCCCGGCTTTTTCATCAGGCTGGGCCAGCGTTCAGTCCCACTTCGGCGCAAAGCCTGGGTTGGCCAGCCGCTCGCCGCGGTCCAGTCCGGCAATGGCTGCCAGCTCCTGTTCCGACAGCCGCAGCGATGCCGCCGCCAGGTTGCTCTCCTGGTTGGTGCGTTTGGTCGACGACGGGATCACCGCGTAGCCCTGCTGCAGCAGCCATGCCAGCGCCACCTGCGCGGGCGATGCGCTGTGCGCCTGCGCGATCCGCTGCAGCACCGGGTCCTGCATCACCTTGCCGTAGGCCAGTGGCATATAGGCCGTGATGTGGATGCCCTGCGCGCGGGTGTAGTCGGCCAGCTTGCGGTTCTGCAGGAACGGGTGCATCTCGATCTGCTGCGTGGCGATCTGGTCGGCGCCAACGGCATCGATGGCTTGCCTGAGGTGGCCGATGGTGAAGTTCGACACGCCGATCGCGCGGGTGAGCCCGGCGGCGCGCGCCTCGGCCAGTGCCTCCATGTATTCCTGCACGGGGATCGCATCGCCGGGCGATGGCCAGTGGATCAGCGTCAGGTCGACCTGGTCCAGTTGCAGCTTTTCCAGGCTCTGCTCCAGGCTGGCGCGCAGGCGGTCGCGGCCCAGCGCTTCGGTCCAGATCTTGGTGGTGACGAACAGGTCCTGGCGCGGCACGCGGCTGGCGGCGATGGCCTGGCCGACTTCGGCCTCGTTGTCGTAGATCTGGGCGGTGTCGACATGGCGGTAGCCCAGTTCCAGGCCGGTGCGCACCGAGTCGACGACCTGCTGGCCCTTGAGTCGGAACGTGCCGAGGCCGATGGCGGGAATCTGCATGATGTTCTCCTAAGCTTGCAGGGTGTTCGGGAAGTTTCAGTACCAGGTGCGGGTCAGTGCGTCATGGCGCTGGCCGGCACACCGCCGCTGCGGGCATCGAAGCCAGCGGCGCGGTCCAGGCGCCCGCTCAGTTCGGTCAGGGCAAGCGCCACCAGCACCACCAGCGCGCCGATCCACGGAGTCTGCATCAGGCCCAGGTGGGTCACGATCAGCCCGCCGGCCCAGGCCGCGCCGGCAATGCCGAGGTTGAAGGCGGCGATGTTCAGGCCCGAGGCCACATCCACGGCGTCAGGCGTGAAGCGTTCCGCCTGCTTGACCACGTAGACCTGCAGTCCGGGCACGTTGCCAAAGGCCACGGCACCCCAGGCCAGCACGGTCCCTACCACCAGCCAGCGGTGCGGCGCGGTGAAGGTCAGCACGAACAGCACCAGGGCCAGCAGCAGGAACACCAGCTTCAGCGCCGGGATCGGGCCGTGGCGGTCGGCCAGGCGGCCGCCCCAGATATTGCCGGCGGCAACCGAGACACCATACACCAGCATCACCAGGCCGACCGCGCCGGCGTCAAAGCCGGACACATCCTGCAGGATCGGGGCGAGGAAGGTGAAGGGGATGAACGAACCGCCGTAGCCGATCGCGGTCTTGGCATACACCAGCAGCAGCCGCGGCTCGGCCAGCACGCGGGCCTGCTGCATCAGCGACGCCGGCGGGGTGTGCGCGATGGTGCGCGGCACGAACAGCAGGCTGCCGACAAAGGCCACCGCGCCCAGCGCCGAGACGGCCAGGAAGGTCTCGCGCCAGCCGAAGTGCTGGCCGATGAAGGTGCCCAGCGGCACGCCGGTCACCAGTGCCACGGTCAGGCCGGTGAACATGATGGCGATCGCGCTGGCGGCCTTCTCGCGCGGCACCAGCCCGGTGGCAATGGTCGAGCCGATCGAGAAGAACACGCCGTGCGCCAGGCCGGTCAGCACGCGTGCCAGCACCAGCGATTCATAGCCGGGCGCCTTCCATGCCAGCAGGTTGCCAAGCGTGAACAGCGCCATCAGCGACAACAACAGCAGCTTGCGCGGAATGCGCCCGGTCAGTGCGGTCAGCACGGGCGCGCCGACAGCGACGCCGAGCGCATACAGGCTGACCAGCAGCCCGGCCGACGGCAGGGAAACGTGCAGGTCGGCGGCAATGGTGGGGATCAGGCCAACGATCACGAACTCGGTCGTGCCGATGGCAAAGGCGCTGATGGTCAGCGCGAACAGGGCAATGGGCATGATGCAGCCTCCGGTAAGGGCAACAACGGCAAAAGGAACCAGGAACAGGGCGGAGTGTGCCGTGGATGCTTTTGCAGAAAAACCCGGTGATCTGCAGAAGATATTTGACTAAAATTCAAGAATGAAGCTGACCCTGGAAGAACTCGCCGCCTTTGTCGCCGTGGTCGATAGCGGCTCGATCACGGCCGCTGCCGACCAGCTCGGGCAGACCGTGTCGGGCATCAGCCGCGCGCTGAGCCGCCTGGAAGACAAGCTGGAAACCACGCTGCTGCGCCGGACCACGCGCCGGCTGGAACTGACCGAAGAGGGCGGCGCCATGCTGGCCCATGCGCGCGGCATCCTGGCCGCGGCCGACACTGCCGAGGAGCAGATGGCGCTGCGCCGCCAGCGGCCGGCCGGCAAGCTGCGTGTCAATGCGGCATCGCCGTTCATGCTGCATGCGGTGGTGCCGCTGGTCGGAGAGTTCCGGCGCCTGTATCCCGACATCGAGCTGGAACTGAACACCAACGACCAGATCATCGACCTGATCGAGCACCGCACCGACGTGGCCATCCGCATCGGCGCGCTGCGCGATTCGACGCTGCATGCGCGTGCGCTGGGCACCTCGCGGCTGCGGGTGCTGGCCAGCCCGGCTTACCTGAAAGCGCACGGTCGGCCGCGCGGCGTGGCCGACCTGGGCGGGCATACGCTGCTGGGCTTCACCCAGCCAGAGGCGCTGAACCGCTGGCCCCTGCGGACCGAAGCGGGCATGGAGCTGCCGATTCAGCCACATCTGGCGGCTTCTAGCGGCGAAACCCTGCGCCACCTGGCGCTGGCGGGCCAGGGGCTGGTGTGCCTGGCCGATTTCATGACCGAGGCCGACCGCCGCGCGGGCGACCTGGTGCAGGTGCTGGTGGACCACACCGTGGAGGTGCGGCAATCGATCCACGCGGTGTATTACCTGAATACGCAGCTGTCGGCACGGATTGCCTGTTTCCTGGACTTCCTCGCCGCCAACCTGGCAGGCGAGCCCGGCCGCGCCCCGGCGGCGGCTAAGCGAAAACCCTGAGCCCTCTGGTATACTTGCAGTACGTCCGGTCCAGCGCCGGACGCAGCCAGCGACAGGCCAGGACGGCCCCTCCGGCAGCGCCCGGAGCCTTGCACGGATGAGATCCGTGCGTGCCGTCAGCAATGCCGCCCGATCGATACCCTGCGGTCCACATCGAGACGCGAGATCCGGCACCGGCCCTGCCCACCCTTTACTGAACCCCGGCCAGCAAAGCGCTGCCGATTGTCCGTTTACGGTCCCAGAGAGACCCCCACGCATGACTTACGCCGTCAAGGAAATCTTCTATACGCTGCAGGGCGAAGGCGCCAACGCCGGCCGCGCCGCGGTGTTCTGCCGCTTTGCCGGCTGCAACCTGTGGACTGGCCGTGAGGAAGACCGTGCCAGCGCGGTGTGCCAGTTCTGCGATACGGATTTCGTCGGCACCGATGGCACTCGCGGCGGCAAGTACCGCACCGCCGAAGAGCTGGCCGCGGTGGTCGCCTCGGAATGGCCGCAGGGCGCCGGCGGCAAGCCGCTGGTGGTCTGCACCGGGGGCGAGCCGCTGCTGCAGCTCGATGCGCCACTGATCGACGCGCTGCATGCGCAAGGCTTCGAGATCGCGATCGAGACCAACGGCACCATTGCCGTGCCGCCGGGTATCGACTGGGTCTGTGTCAGCCCGAAGATGGGCTCGGAACTGGTGGTCACGCGCGGCGACGAGCTGAAGGTGGTGATCCCGCAGGACGGGCAGGACTTTGCCGCATACGAGAAACTTGATTTCCGCCATTTCCTGGTGCAAGCCATGGATGGCCCGCTGGCGAGGGAGAATACCGCCGCCGCGGTGGCGTTCTGCCAGCGCCATCCGCGCTGGCGGCTGTCGCTGCAGACCCACAAGCTGCTGGGCATCCGCTGAGCGGCAGGTATCCATCGCTCGCCCAACGGGCGGCAAAACGTACACAATACAGGCATCGGATGCGCGCGCAGCGTCCGTTCCAACGCAGGCGGCTGGCATGGCGCCGGTACACATGAGCAAACAAGTTTCCATTACCCGCCGGCTGGAGTTCGACTCCGGCCACCGCATCCCGAACCACTGCGGCCAGTGCCGCAACATCCACGGCCACCGCTATCGGCTGGACCTGACGCTGTCGGGCGAGGTCCTGCATCGCGAAGGCGCGTCGGATGACGGCATGATCCTGGACTTCGGCGACATCAAGGCGCTCGCCAACGAGCACCTGGTCAACAAGTGGGACCATGCCTTCCTGATCTATCGTGGCGACACCGCGCTGCTGAACTTCCTGCAATCGATGGAAGGACACAAGACCGTGGTGCTGGATGCGATCCCGACGGTCGAGAACCTGGCACAGGTCGCATTCGACATCCTGGCGCCGGTGTTCAAGGACTGCTTCGGCCATCACCTGCAGCTGACCAGGCTGGTGCTGTTCGAAACGCCCAATTGCTGGGCGGAAGTCAGCGCACCAGCCGTGCTGCCGGCGCAGGACTGAGCGGGGACGATGACAGAGACGCCGCCTCTGCCCGTGCGCGCGCCGCGCGCACTGCCTGATGACCCGGCCGAAGCCGCCGAGCGCGATGCGCGCTACATGCGCGCCGCGCTGGAAGAAGCCCGCCTGGCCGAAGCCGCCGGCGAAGTGCCGGTGGGCGCCGTGGTGGTGTGGAACGACACCATCATCGCGCGCGGCCACAACCTGCCGATCCGCTCGATGGACCCGTCCGCGCATGCCGAGATGCAGGCACTGCGCGCCGCCGCCCAGGTCATCGGCAATTACCGCATGCCCGAGTGCGAGCTGTACGTGACGCTGGAGCCGTGCGCCATGTGCAGCGGCGCGATCCTGCACGCGCGGCTGCGCCACGTGGTGTTCGGCGCGACCGACCCCAAGACCGGCGCCGCCGGCAGCGTGCTCAACCTGTTCGAGCAGGCGCAGCTCAACCACCAGACCACCATCGCCGGCGGGGTGCTGGCCGATACCTGCGGCCAGATGCTGAAGGATTTCTTCGGCGCCCGGCGCCGCGCCCAGAAGGCGGCGCAGAAGGCCGCACAGCAAGGCGCCGCCGCGCCAGTCACCGATTCCGGCACGAACAACGACAACGACACCGACACTGAAGCATGAGTACGCCGAACAGCAGGCCGCCGCATACCGAAGTCCGACTGATCGCCTCGTCCGGGTATCCGCACGACATCGCCATCGCCGCGCGCGGGTGTGCCTGGCTCAAGCACCATGGCTACCACATGACCAACCCGGACGTGCTGGCACGGCGCTACCTGCGCTTCGGCGGCACGGATGCGGAGCGGCTGGCCGACCTGCACGCCATCGGCACGGGCGCGCAGCACGAACTGACCCTGGCGGTGCGCGGCGGCTATGGCATTGCGCGTCTGCTGGCGCAACTGGACTTTGCCCGCATCGCCGAACAGGCCCGCGCCAGCGGCACGCCCATCGTCGGCCACAGCGACTTCACCGCATTCCAACTGGCCTACCTGGCGGCCACGGGCGGCGTCACCTTTGCCGGGCCGATGCTGCTGGCCGACTTTGGCGCCGATCTGGTCGATACCTTCATGTGGGAGCATTTCGAAGGCATCCTGCGCAACCCTGCCTACAGCGTCGACATCGCCGCTTCGCAGTCGGGCGGCCAGCCGTTCTCCGGCACCGTGGAAGGCACGCTCTGGGGCGGCAACCTGGCCATGCTGTGCACACTGCTGGGCACGCCCTTCATGCCGCAGGTAGAGGGCGGGGTGCTGTTCCTGGAGGACATCAACGAGCCGCCGTACCGGGTGGAGCGCATGCTGATCCAGTTGCAGCAGGCCGGCGTGCTGGGCGCGCAGCGCGCCATCGTGCTGGGCGACTTCTCCAACTACCGCGTCACCGACTATGACAACGGCTACGACATGGACGCCGTGGTGGCCTACCTGCGCGACCAGCTGCCGGTGCCGGTGCTGACCGGGCTGCCGTTCGGCCATTGCGCGCGCAAGCTGACGCTGCCAGTCGGTGCCCAGGTGCGGCTGGCGGCACGTGCCGACGGCTTCAGCATGGCTTTCTCGGGCTATCCGGTGCTGCCGCCGCTGGCCTGAGCGGCGGTTGGCCCGATACCGCGCGTCCGGGTCGCAAGGAATGCGTCCGGATGATAGAATGTAGGGTTATTTCCTGACTTCCTGCCGGGTTCACACATGAACCGGGCGCGGCCCGTGCCGCATCGCCAGCCATGGCCGCCGGAATACTCCGGGCCAGCGCGATGCATCTCCGGCAAGGCCCGCCCCTGAGCGGCATGGGGTGCGCCTCGTGTGCAAAACCGGCAAGCCGCGGCCAGCGCCGCGGCGCCACAATCTCCAGACAAGGTTCCAGACGTGCTTTCTACCGCAAACATCACCATGCAGTTCGGCCCCAAGCCGTTGTTCGAGAATATCTCGGTCAAGTTCGGCGAGGGCAACCGCTACGGCCTGATCGGCGCGAACGGCTGCGGCAAGTCCACCTTCATGAAGATCCTCGGCAGCGACCTCGAGCCGTCGTCGGGCAACGTCATGCTGGAGCCGGGTATCCGCCTGGGCAAGCTGCGCCAGGACCAGTTCGCCTATGAAGACATGCGCGTGCTGGACGTGGTGATGATGGGCCACACCGAGATGTGGGGCGCCGCGCAGGAGCGGGACGCCATCTACGCCAACCCCGAGGCTACCGACGAAGACTACATGAAGGCCGCCGAGCTGGAGGCCAAGTACGCCGAGTACGACGGCTACACCGCCGAGTCGCGCGCCGGTGAACTGCTGCTGGGCGTGGGCATCCCCACCAGCCAGCACCAGGGCAATATGAGCGACGTCGCCCCTGGCTGGAAGCTGCGCGTGCTGCTGGCGCAGGCACTGTTCTCGAACCCGGACGTGCTGCTGCTGGACGAACCGACCAACAACCTGGACATCAACACGATCCGCTGGCTGGAGACCGTGCTCAACGAGCGCAACTCCACCATGATCATCATTTCCCACGATCGCCACTTCCTGAACTCGGTCTGCACCCACATGGCCGACATGGACTACGGCACGCTCAAGGTCTACCCGGGCAACTACGACGACTACATGGAAGCGTCGATGCAGGCCCGCGAGCGCCAGATGGCCGCCAACGCGCGCGCCAAGGAGCGCATCACCGAGCTGCAGGACTTCGTGCGCCGCTTCTCGGCCAACAAGTCCAAGGCGCGCCAGGCCACCTCGCGCGCCAAGCAGATCGAGAAGATCAAGGTCGAGGACATCAAGCCGTCGTCGCGCCAGAACCCGTTCATCCGCTTCGAGTTCGAGAAGAAGCTGCACAACCTGGCCGTGGAAGTGGAGAACATCACCAAGACCTACGACCGCAAGATCATCGACAGCCTGTCGCTGGCGATCCAGGCTGGCGAGCGCGTGGCGATCATCGGCGAAAACGGCGCGGGCAAGACCACGCTGCTGCGCAGCCTGCTCAACGGGGCGGTGCAGACCGGCGTGCAGCGCGGCGTGGAAGTGGACCGCGGCACGGTCAAGTGGGCCGAGAACGCCAACGTCGGCTACATGCCGCAGGACACGTACGAGGAATTCCCGGCAGATCGCGACGTGATGGACTGGATGAGCCAGTGGACGCAGGCGGGCGACGACGAGACCTCGCTGCGCGGCACGCTGGGCCGGCTGCTGTTCTCGGCCGACGACATCCGGAAGTCGGTCAAGGTGCTGTCCGGCGGCGAGAAGGGCCGCATGATCTGGGGCAAGCTGATGCTGGGCCGCCATAACGTGCTGGCGCTGGACGAGCCGACCAACCACATGGACATGGAGTCGATCGAGTCGATGCAGATTGCGCTGGACAAGTTCCAGGGCACGCTGATCTTCGTCTCGCACGACCGCGAGTTCGTCAGTGGCCTGGCCACGCGCGTGATCGAAGTGCGCACGGACGGCACGCTGAGCGACTACCTGGGTACGTATGACGAGTACCTGCAGTCGCAGGGTATCGACGGCTGAGTCTTACGTTCCGGCGATTGCGCCGCAAACAATCAGGGCTGCCTTCGGGCGGCCCTTTTTGTTTCCTGGCGCTGCACCGTCGCGAGGGACCGGTCAGCCAGACGAAGACCACGTCCAGTCTAGTCCGAACTTTGAGCTCGTGGCGCGCTAATGCTTTGATTTCGCACGGTTATGTGCGCGCGAGCGAGTCGATTACTGGGTACAGGCGACGGGGCTGACGTTGAGCAGGCGGAAGGCCTTTTCTTGA
>NZ_QKWJ01000219.1 GCF_003353055.1 Cupriavidus lacunae | reverse complement strand
GGCTCGTCAGTAAAAACTGTGGGTAAGCTTTGGCTCCGGAAGCTTCCCGAGCCCGTGATATAGCGCGATTTCGGTCATGCGGAAGGTCCGGAATCCATATGCTTTTCTCATGGTGACTTTGGCTTTGTTGTTGAGCCCCTCGATCACCCCGCTGGAGAACTGCTTTCGCGCCCGGAAGTAGTTGAGGATGAGCTCGCGGTGAGTGCGGACAGTGCGGGCAAATTTCTTCATGGGTTCGATGCGCGAGCGCATGACCTGCGTGCACCATCGGTCGAGGAACTTGCCGGCCCAGACCGGCGAGTCGTATTCCCATAGCGACTGGAATTCCTCCTTGAGCAAATAGGCCCGCACGCTCTGCAGGTTGTAGCGCAGCAGATCGCGCAGCCGTATCCGCTGAGTGTCGGTGAGGTTCTCCCGGCGTTTGAGCAGGCACCAGCGGGATTTCTTCAGGACGGGCTGGTAGCCGTCGTTTGCCATGCGTCGGGCTTCGGCGGCCCGCACGTCATCCAGGGCGAGGTTCATCTTGGCGACGATGTGGAAGCGGTCGAGGATATTCAAGGCATTGGGGCAATGTTTGGCGATCAGCTTCAGATAGGGCTTCCACATATCCGAGCAGACGAATTCGACCTTGGCGGCGATCTCGGTGCCGATGAGGGCAAAGAACTTCTCGAAGCTCTCGGTCGTGCGTTCCTTGCCGACCCACAGCAAACGGATGCAACCAGCCTCGATCTGGTAGACCAGGGTCAGATATTGATGTCCTCGACCATACTGGATCTCATCGACCCCGAAGGCGCGGATCGGACCCAGCGTGCGGTGGGCCAACCCCCATTCCACGACCCACTCCACTGCCTGACTGACCTTCTCCCAACTGGTGTGGAAGCTGCGCGCCGTTTCCTGCCAGGACAGCTTGCGCGCCCAGTGGGCCAGATACAACATGTACGTCTTCGTCAGCGTGTGCTTGCCAATACCCCAAGGGACCTGTTCAACCTTGACGCCGCAGCCGCGCTTACACTCCACGCGCCGCATCGCGTACAGTAAGACCACGGCAAAGCCCCAGATCGGGATGAACTCGAAGCGGCGCGTTGCCAGCGTGTCGTAGCCGCGGGCCCGTTGGCCGCAGCCCGAGCAGTGCGGACGGGAACCTCGCCGCGGGCGCACATCGATCTCGATGGTGTTGGACGCCTGACACAAGCGAGCCCTTTCGTACACAAAACCGGGGAAGTGATGGCAGGCATTGAGCAGACGGGTAAGCAGCATGGTGGCTAAGCGCAAGACAGTTCCTCTGACGGCTATTGTCCCATCGGATGCGGGGGCGGTTCTCGATGCCTACGTGCCGGACCTGGCGAACTGGCCCACCACCTGGCAGATTGAACCGGCCGATATCGCCGTCGGCCAGCGCATCGTTGACCTCCTGACGCCCTTCCTGACGGACCTGCTGACGCAGTCGGTGGCCGACAAGACCCGGCGCCGCCATCGCGACCATCTCTGGATGCTTGGTGGCGAAATCATCCGTCGTCGTCATGAAGACTTCGACTTGGCGAGCCTTCCCATCGAAACTCTGCTATTGCAAATGATCGACGATGAAGGCGGGCCGCTCATCTGGCCACGCATCACGGAGACCGAGCAGAAGGCCTTCGATACCACGGCTCGCAAGCTCTATCGCTTCCTCATGCAAGCTCAAGAACCGTAGTCACGTCAAGAAAACGACCCACAGATTTCCCCGACGAGCCT
>NZ_QKWJ01000218.1 GCF_003353055.1 Cupriavidus lacunae | reverse complement strand
CTCACGCAACTGCTGCTCCCACTGCGTTTCGAGACCGCGTGCCACCAGGCGGTTCTCGGGGTCGACGGCGTGGTACCGCCGTTCGGCGCGCTGTGCTTCGTAGTGGGCACGTTCAATGTTCAGTCGCCACTGTGCAAGCGCCGCGTCGTGATCGGCCTCGAGGTGTTCGGCCGCACGCACGGCTGCTGCGATGCCGGCCGGCTCCACGGCTTGCAAAAAGGCCTGCGCAACGGCGGCATCGATTTGCAGGCCCCCAACATTGAGGCAGAAGACGCCGCGGCCATTCTCGATTCCTTTGTTGGAGCAATGGTACCCGGGCGTCTGATTGGTTCCGCGATAGTGCGTCTTGAGTCGCCGACCGCAGTGACCACAGCAGGCCAGGCCTTGCAGCAAGGCGGCGCCTTCTCTCACAGCGCCTCCGACCTGATGAGGCCGGGGCTTGGTATTGGCCCCCAGGCGCATTTGATTGGCTTCATAGGTCATCCAATCGAGATATCCTTCGTGGTGGTCCCGGATGAGCACGGCCCATTGCGACTGGGGCAGCCGGCGCAATCGGGTCTTGAGCACGCCATGTTCATCGACGTAGCGCTCTTGCCGGGTCTTGCCGTAGCAGTAGGCGCCAGCATAAACCGGATTGGTGAGGACATTGTAGATGGCGGTATAGGTCGGGGCGACCCAGCGGATCTGCGCGGTGTGATTGAGCTGCAGCGGGAATGACAGATTCTCGGCGCGGAACCACAGCCAGACGCGGCGGGCAGAGCCGAGCTCGCTAAAACGCTCGAACACGGTGCGCAGCGCACCGACGACGGCTTCATCCGGATGCAGCCTGATTTCGCCGTCGGCCTCACCCCACACCAGTCCGGTGGGCAGGCCGCGGCGCAACTCGCCGCGGGCAGCCTTGTTGCGGATGCCGCCGTCCAGACGCGCGCGTAGGATGTGCAGTTCGGCTTCGCTCATGGTGCCCTTCAGGCCGAGCAACAGGCGGTCGTTGAATAGCGCCGGGTTATACACGCCGTCAGCATCGCCGATGAGCGTATCGGTCATGCTGCACAGGTCCAGCAGGCGGTACCAGTCGGAATTATTGCGCGCCAGGCGGGAGACCTCCAGTCCGAGAATAATGCCAACGTGCCCGAGCGCGACTTCGGCGGTCATACGGGCGAACCCGCCACGGTGCGCGGCGCTGGCGCCGGAGAGGCCCAGATCCTCGTCGACCACGCTGACCCGCTGCGCGGGCCAACCGAGGGCGGTGGCTCGTTGTGCGAGCGCGTACTGGCGCTGCGTCGATTCGCGATTGTGCTCGACCTGGCTGGCGCTGGACTGACGGATGTAGACGAAGGCGGTGCGCTGCAAATGGCTGGGGCCGATCTTGTTGGAGGTGTCAATCATCATTGTTCTCCCGGGGCAGCGGGTTGTTGTAGCTCACGAGCTTCGCAATCGCCTGGGCGAGGCCGTTGATTACCGCCTCGCGTGTCGTTGGATCGAGTTGTTCCCACAGGCTGTCGTCGCCGGACGGCAGATCCGCAAGGGGTAGGTTCAGTTGCATCGTTGCTCTCCTGTTCCGTCTGGCGCAGCAAAGCGTCAATGATGAGGCGAGCGTGGAGCAGGTCGGCAAGCGAGCCCAGCGCATCGGATGTTGGGACGCTGGTACCTGTGGGAACGCTGCCGGAGGCGGCAGCGAAATCGGTCCAGTCAGCGGGAATCAGCCCACGTGATTGGTCGGGAAGCGTCAGCAGAAGGTGCAATCGGCCGGCCCGTTGCCGTCGGCTGATGACCTGGAGGCGCCGGCCCTCGAACGGGTGGCCGGATCGTGTGATGACAACGGATTCAGGAACGTGGTGGAGAGGGGTAGTCTGTGGTGGTTTCCTTT
>NZ_QKWJ01000217.1 GCF_003353055.1 Cupriavidus lacunae | reverse complement strand
TGCCCCGGCTCGTCCGCTCTTGCCTTCCCGCTGATTGGCCATCGCTTCACTCCCAGTGATCGTGAAGCTCCTACCTTCTCATCGCCGCCCTCTACTCGCCAGACGGGTTCCGCTGACGGTTACATTTTTCCGGCCAAACAGGCTCCTGATCAGTCTGCGTGACTCAATTTACCCAGCTTATTCAGCGTAGCCTTAGATCACACGGAGACGCAGTATTTCTACGCGGACGAGGTCGTGCTAGAACAACTGCGCACGGCATTGAAACTGTCCAACGGCCTCAAAAGGCGAGAACATCGCCGTGGCCGTGCTCAAAGACCTCGGGTAGTTTCGCGAAATCGTAGAGCCGGCGCCTGGCATCGTATGTAAAGGCAGTCTCATATTTCCCGCGCGAGATTATGAAGCACGGCCAACGCCTTCACGACAACCCCTAGCTTCGACCAATGGTAGGGGAAGATGCCGGCTATGACCCGCCAGCATTTCAGCCGGGCGAACACATGTTCAATGCGAACCCGTACCCTGGAGATCTGGCGATTGCGCTCTTTTGCGGCGTGCTTGTCCGAGTGGTAGGCGGATTCATTGCGCTTGGTCGGCCGAAAGAGTGTGACGCCTTCCCCATGACCTCCGGCGTACGCCTTATCGCCCAGGACCACCACATCGCCGAGTGCAAACTTTGGTGCCTCCGTGTCCCAGATCCGCTTGTCATGCACCGAGCCAGGATAGCTGTCGCTAACGTCCACAATGGCGCCGTTGGCAGTAGCCACTACCTGAACCTTGGCGCACCGGTGATGTTTGTGCCCTGAGTACGCTTTGAGATCGGACGAACCGATCCGAACGCTGGTGGTATCGACGATCAGCATCTGGGCCGATGGCTGGCCGAACCCGGCATGCGCTAGGCATCGGACGACGCGGTGGATCGCCCGCGCCGTCGTGGCAACCGGCAAGCCCGTGAGCGCCGCAATCGCTCTTACCGTTAGATTGAGTCGCAACCTCAAGAGCGTCGCGATGGCCTGGATACGAAGACTGTGCTTGGGCGGTCTTCCGCGTCCGCGCACCTGAGATGCGATGCATCGAACCACGACCTCGATCTGCGCGGCACGGCAGCCCGTGATGCCCTCAAATAGTTGCGTGAGATTCTTGCGTGGATACAATCGGGACATTATTGAATTGAGTCAGGCCACATGAACGAGAGCGACCCACAACACGTTGACGAAAAGCCGATCAAGGCTTACGTTCAGCGCGCGCTCGTTCTCGATAAGCCTGGCGCTGCATTGAACGCCGTTTGCTTGGCGCTCGGCCTGCAGTGCAAAAACCTCTATAACACCGCCCACTTCGCCGTCAACAACGTGATCACCGCCTACGACAGAGTCGATGGTGGATACCGAGTCAAGGACGATTTGCACGAGCATCAGCGAGTGGCGATCGAGCGCTTCCATGTTGCGATTGATCGGATCAACTCGGCGCGACGCGACAAGCATGAGTCAGAGGTCGCATCGGCCGATCCGGGGGCGAAGACACCTGAACTGAAACTCGTCGCAAGGCTGGAGACTTGCTCTCTTAGTCCGCTCGGCTCGCTGCTCGATATCACCGTCCTAGACAACGTGCTAAGGGCGTGGCCAGGCATGGACGGCACTGCGGTCTATGGACGCCTTCCTGCCGCGGCTGCCCAGCAGGTATTGCGACGCTACAAGGCAGCGTGGGCAGGCTACTTCAACTCACTCGCTAATTTCGTTGCTGGCGGCGCCGGTTTCACGGGAAAACCTCGCTCGCCGTCGTATCTGGCCCGCAATAGCCGCTACGTGCTGGAAATCCCACTCGCCCAGATTGGGCGAACCCTCATTGGGCTGGGTGACAAGGTGATCCCGGTGGATATGGCGGAAACGCTTGCGCTCACCGCCGAAGAGATGGCGGC
>NZ_QKWJ01000216.1 GCF_003353055.1 Cupriavidus lacunae | reverse complement strand
GATCGCGGTAGGAATGCTCATTACTGAGCACCCCCCGCACAGATCCCGGCGTGCCCAATTCGGGCACCGGGCTCCTACCTTGGGTGTTTGACGGCAAAACGCCGGTCGGGCCACGGGTGAAGGATTCGAGGTGGTGGGAGCCAGGCATCCGCGATCCGCTCGACCCGCGTCCACGTCATGTGATCCTTTTGGCTGCGGCGCCGGAGCGCACGCCGCCAGAGATCAACGACGTGGTAACGGAACGCGCCGAGTGCCCGCGAGTTCGTAGGTACTGCGTGGTACGCGAAGTATCCGCGAACCACCTGGCTGAGCCATTTCCCTTGCACAGGAATCGGATCGTGCATGCGTCGCCGCAGTTCCTCCTTGATCTGCCTGAGCTTCGCCCGCATGCGATCACCGCGGGTCTTCCGCTGCAACTGGAAAGCACCGCGACGCGATAGCCCGCAGATAAAGATGAAACCCAAGAAGGCGAAGGTCTCCGGTCGGCCAAGGCCTCGACGCTGGCGGTTGACCGCTGCATAGCGGCCGAACTCCAGCAGCCTCGTCTTGTCCGGGTGAAGCGCAAGCGAGAACTCCTCCAACCTCAGCCGCATCGCGTCCCAGAAGCGCCGCGCGTCAGCTTCGTGCTCGAAGCCGACCACAACATCATCTGCGTATCGCAAGATGATGACGTTGCCTTTGGCTTCTCGCCGTCGCCACCGGTTGGCCCAGAGGTCAAAGACGTAGTGCAAATACACGTTCGCGAACAGTGGTGAGGCCACTGATCCCTGCGGGGTACCTGTCTCACTAACGCTCAACTCTCCCTCTTCCAGCACGCCCGCCTTGAGCCACTTGCGCACAAGACGAATGATGCGTTGATCGCCGATCCGGTGCTCAATGAACCGGACTAGCCATTCCTGGCTAACCGAGTCGAAAAAGCTCCGAATATCCGCATCCAGAATCCAGTTCACCGGGGTGCTGGTGATGGCCGTCGCCAACGCGTCCAGCGCATCGTGCTGGCTGCGCGCGGGCCGGAACCCATACGAGAACCCGAGGAAATCCTCCTCGTAGATCGCGTTCAGCACATCAACCACCGCGCGTTGAACAATCTTGTCCTCCAACGCGGCAATCCCCAACGGGCGCTGCTTACCGTCCGGCTTCGGTATGTACCGCCGCCGGACGGGTAGTGCCCGGTACGCTCCGCTCTGTACTTGCGCATGCAGTCGCTCGAGATGTTCTTCCGGTCCTGCTTCGTAGTACCGCCACGTCACGCCGTCCACCCCTGGGGCCGCATTGCGCTTGAGCGCAAAGAACGACTCCCTAAGGCGATCGATCGTGACGTGGTGCAGCAGCGCAGTGAACCGCTCCTTCTTCCGCTGCCTTGCAGCTTGCCGTACACGTTCCAGCCCCTGTGACACGCTTGCCCGGTTCTGCGCCCGGCGCGTGCGTGGTTGATCCGTGTTCCCCTTGGTCCCCGCCCTTCGCTCCACCCACTCCGCAGCCGGTTTCCCGGCGTTGTTCGCAGGCCTCGACGCTACTACGGCGGAGTCTGACTTCTCCCGTCCGTTCATCATCGGCTTCGGCTCCTCGCCTTCCCGACGCGGACCAGCCCATGCTGCGACTGGCCAGACGAGAGATCTCCCGGTTCCCGCGCAAAGAGCGTCCGTGCGTGCCAGGGTCTTCGACCACGCCGGATCGGAGGGACGCTCGCGCTCGCGCGCCCCTCCGTGTTGCCTTCCGCGTTCTGAACCGCGTCGGCATCCGGAA
Source organism: Cupriavidus lacunae (assembly GCF_003353055.1). GTDB lineage: Bacteria > Pseudomonadota > Gammaproteobacteria > Burkholderiales > Burkholderiaceae > Cupriavidus > Cupriavidus lacunae. The sequence continues at coordinate 175 of NZ_QKWJ01000216.1, read as the reverse complement.
TTTCACAACTATCGCGGCTCAATGGCTGGCCCGCACGTTCCCCTACCGACGCTTCGCCGACCACCTCGCGGCGGCCTGCGCACGGCTCGGGGCCGATGTGGTTCGCTATTCCTTCATCGTAGTGGACTTGCACCACCTACTCCTTGCCGGTCTCCCGGCGCACTCAGAACTTGTG
>NZ_QKWJ01000215.1 GCF_003353055.1 Cupriavidus lacunae | reverse complement strand
GCGTGGCGGTAGTCGGCTCGGCGAGCACGGCCGCGTAAGGCAGGATCCAGTTGCGGCCGCTGGTGGTGTCCTGAACCACGGCCTGGGTCTGACGCAGCTCGAGGACGCGCCCCTGGCGCAGCGGCTGGGTCAGGTCGTCGGCGACGTAGCCCACGGTCATGCCGATATGCAGGTGCCTGCGGACCTCGAGGATACGCTTGGGGTCGTTGATCATCCGCCCGATGGTCAGATACAGGCGGTACAGGTCGGCACTTGGGGCCAGGCGCAGGGCGTCAGGGATGTCCATGACGCGCAGTGTACCGGTCAGCGCGCCAGCGGCAACAGTTCGTGGACCTGGCTGATCGGGTGGGCCGGCAGGCGCTCCAGTGTCTCCTTGAGCCAGCCATAGGGCTCGATGCCGTTCAGGCGGCAGGTGCCCAGCAAGGAATACATCGTGGCCGCGGCGCGCGCGCCGCGCGGGGAGCCAGCGAACATCCAGCCCGCCCTACCCAGGGCAATTGGGCGGATCGCGCGCTCGAGGCGATTGTTATCGGGCTCGAGGATGCCGTTCTCGGTGTAGCGCACCAGCGCCTGCCAGTGCCGCAGTGCGTAGCCGAAGGCTTGTGCCAGCGGCTGCCTGGCGAGCAGGCCGTTGGCATTACCCTGCAGCCACTGGTGGAACTGCGCCAGCAGCGGCACAGCCTCGGCCTGGCGCACCGCCAGCTTGTGCTCCGGCGACTGGTCCTTGACGCCGGCTTCGATGGCATACAGCTTGGCAATCCACGCCAAGGCCTGCGCGGCCAGCCCTGGTGTCTTCTGGGCCTTGGCGATCTCGAAGAAGCGTCGACGGCAGTGCGCCCAGCATCCGACCTCGATGATCCGGCCGGTACGGTAAAGCGCATCGTGGCCGCTGTAGGCATCCGCCTGCAGGTAGCCATGATAGTTGCGCAGGAAGTTCAGGGGATGGGCGCCGGCGCGCGATTCGGCGAACTCGAACAGCACCGCTGGCGGGTGGTCGACCCATAAGCCGTTCTCCTGCCGCTGCCCGGCCCCGAGGTAGCCCCATAGATAGGCCTGCCGCGTGGTGGTGCGCCCGCGCTCGAGTAGTGGCAGCGTGGTGTCGTCCAGATGCAGGCGCGGCGCCTGCAGGACGTGGTTACGCAAGGGTGGCAGCAGCGTTGCCAGCAGCTCGGCAGAAGCCAGCTTCCATTCGCACAGAGTGGCCCTTGGCAGGTGCACGCCCAGGCGCGCATAGCGCGTCTCCTGCCGATTGATCGGCAGGTGGTCCACGAAGGTGTCGACCTGGATGCTGGCCAGCAGCCCGGCGCTGGCGTTGCTCTTGGGCAGCGGCGAGGGCTGCGCGGCGGCGGTCACGATGGTGGACTCGCCATCCTTGGTGGCCACATACTTGAAGCGGATGTGCTCGATCACGCTGAGCCTGGCCGGCTCGTAGTGCAGCGTCTCGCTGCGCTCCTCGCCGATGCGCTCCAGGGTGTCGAAGCCTACCTTCTGCACCTCGGACAGGTCGTATTCGATGCGCGTGCGCGGCAGGTCCTTGGGCAAGGCCGGGCGGCCCTTGCGGATGTGGCCAGTCACCTTCACCTCCGGCGTCGCCGGCGGTGTCGGCAGGTCCAGCGGTTGCGCAAAGAGTTCGGCCTGCCCCGGCAGGCGCTCGGAACTGGCGCCGAACTGCGCGCGGTTAAGCTGCGCGACCTGGTGCTTCAGAATCTCGAGTTGCTCCCACAGCGTGCGGGCGAGCCGGTTCTGCTCCAGCGCGAGAGTACGTACCGCCTCGAGATCGGCTGGCAGGTCGGAGGGTGTCAGTACCGGAAGCATGGTGCCATGATGCGCCAGCGCCGACAGGTTTACAAGTCACAAGACGCGCGTGGCCGTGACAGTGCGGTGGGGTCGAACCGCCGGGATCTCGATGCCTTCGAGCCAGGCGTTCAGTT
>NZ_QKWJ01000214.1 GCF_003353055.1 Cupriavidus lacunae | reverse complement strand
GCTACGCTGCGCAGGGGATTCTCCCCGCGCAAAATCAGGGCAGCGCTGTTCCGCTGCATGTGAAGAAATGGATGCAGCTTAAACTCGGTTGAAATCTGTCTTGACCGAGGGGTCCACTTTAGGGCCCTAGATGTGCTGTTCAATGGAGTACCTCAGCCGCCCCGCATCCTGTTCAAGGGAGGAACTTCGCTATCGAAAGCGTTCTCGTTGATCACAAGATTCTCCGAGGACATCGACATAACGGTGTTCCGGGAAGATCTCGGGCAGCCAGTTCAGGTAGCGGAACTCGCCGCGCTAAGTGGGAAGAAGCGGCGCGTGCGGCTAGAAGAAGTTCGGCAAGCCGCGCAAGCCCACATCGCAGGCCCGATGCGTGGACAAGTCGAAGCGCTGGTGCAAGACCAGATGCCAGCAGGGCGTTACCGGATCGAGCTTGACCCCGCCGACAGGCACCCATGGTTCCTTCTGGCCTGAACTCCGTGGCACTGAATTTAAAGTGTAGCAACACCTATACGGTTAGCGATTACTGACTTTTTGAGGCTCCATGGAGGCCCGTTGGTACAGCAAAGTGCCTTCCGTTGGTACACCGAGGCCAGCTCATCCCGGGCAAGGTACTTGCCAGGAAACCATGCTCCTCTTTTAGGGCTATGAGGGGCTGCCCGGGCCAACCTCAGGGCGTACCATTTGCCAGCGGCTACGAGGGTCATCTTTAGCCGGAGGCATCATTGACGCCTTGGAGAACATTGTGGGCAACGCGAAAACGATCACTACCCCTTTGGCGCACATGAGCCCCGGGGACATGTTTGCCAAGCTCCAGCGTGAGCTGAAGCGACTAACGGAAGCAAGGTGTGAGGAGGATGTACAGGATCATGCTTTCAACTTTGCAGTCACGGCTTGGCACCTGATCGACTGGGTATGGCACTGCCGAATAGCATCAGACGAGGGAATCAGAAGCGAATTAGAGTCCTCCTATCCGGCAGCAACGCTCCCCAAGCTAAGGGCGAATGGAGATCCCAAGACCTGGCTCGTGATACGCGTGATCCGGATGTGCCCCGAACTAAGCGTTTGCCAAGAAGTTGCCAATGGGGTCAAACATTTCACTGTTGAATCTCGGGGAAATGTGCAGAAAATCGCAACTAGTGCGACGTCAGCTCCAAGCCCGATGACACTTGGAACGGGGATTTTAGGTGGTGAGGGGTTGGCCGGTTCAAACGGCTCCATTGACAATCCTGTGTATCGACTGAAGATCACGGACAAGAATGGCAACAAGCGGGATGCGAGGGAAGTATTCAATGCCGTGACTGCGTTCTGGAAGGATTTCCTTGCTCGTCGAGGGATGCTCTAAANGGCGCCGCGTATTTCATCCGGGTCGAAGAACAAGTCAGCGTCCAGATCCGGGCAAGTGCGTCCGAGTCGCATCAGATGCGCTATGCGCCAAGCGACGACCATGAACAGTGCCAAAGCGCGCTCAAGCCGTTCTATCGCCGACAACTGGAGCGCCTCAACGCGACAGGCGTTCTTCAGGATGTTGAACAGCGCCTCTATCTCCCAGCGCGCGCGGTACCAGTCAATAAGCTCAGTCGCATCTTCCAGACTGGTTGCGCTGCGATTTGTCAGCAGACGCCACTCGATTGGCTTGACGCCGGCAGGCGCATCAAACTCGCGCGCGACGATGCTCGTCGCCGCGACCGTCATGCCCTTTCCTGCTGGCAGATCAACCCGTTGCACCCAGAGTTGCTGACGCACGGTGCGGGCCTTGACGCCATGGCGCGATCCCATCGTGAAGGCGATCTCGCCAATAGGCTTGCCGCTGATGGTGCGCTGCCACAGCTTCTCGCCATCGGGCAGGCTGCGATTGTGGCTGGCACGTATGAGCCAGTCAGCCGGCGTGCCCAGCTCTTGAGCATGCAGCATCAACGCCATCAAGTCGGCTTCGCGGTCGGCG
>NZ_QKWJ01000213.1 GCF_003353055.1 Cupriavidus lacunae | reverse complement strand
CGTACTTGCTAAACTTGTTCATGACCTGCCCCCTCAATTGTGGCTCTGGGCCGCTGGTTCAACACACCTCAAGCCTAATCCACGTCGCTTGAGGTGCGGCAGGTCAATACATTTTGTCTAGCCGGTAGGTCTATTTTTGTCGCGCAGCAGTGCAATGACGCGCTTCACAACAAACACATGCAGGTAGTTTTGGATACGAGCGCCGGCGCCCAAATCGCGCAATGCATCAAGATACGCGTCCTTGACGGTTTCCACGGGCAGGCCCAACTCTTCAGCGAGTCTTGCGATTCGCTCGTCATGTCCTTGATGCCACATGGCGCCTCATGTCTCTTCGCTCTTCTTGAAAGGAAGCTTTAGCTCTCCCTTGACTATGCGCGGAACTGCTGCCGTCTGAGGCGCATCTCAGCGTGGTCGCGACAATTCCTTCACCGCACGTACTGCCTTTCGGCGTCTGACCTTCTTCTCTTTTTTCAGCCATCGCATGAACAGCTCGTGCGCCGGCGCATACTCTGCGAGTGCAGGCAGTGCGGATATATACGCTGAGCCAACTACGACGTCGTTCAACGCGCCAAGCGCTCCCTGGAGTTGCGCGAGACCCACGATGCGCTTGCGGTCCGCCTTCTTGAGTACGGGCGAGAAATATTCAAGCAGGTAACGTAGCCGCTTAATCTGGATGCGGGTCTGGTGGAGTACAGCCAGGCTGCCATCCCCAGCACGGGTCAGCAGCTTATCCAGCCGGCGGGACGCTGCTTTGACACGGCCCCGAGCGAGTTCCCCGACGGATCTGGACTGCTCGGGCTGAGCGCCCGCAACGTGGTCGATAGCGGCCATGAAGGCAGAAAGCAGTTGCGCGTGCGTCGGGGAGCTGACGACCATACGGCTTTCCTCGCGAGCGTTGTGCCTGATACCGTCCAAAGCCTCAAGGAATATCAGCGCGGATGGATGACTCGACGGTACTGCGGCGCGCAGTAAGGTATCAATGATGACATCCCAGTTTCGTGGAGCGCCAATTCGGTTCGCAATGTCCCCAAGCTGTTGGCGCCAATGGTTGGCAAGTCCCTCTGGAAGTAAGGCCTGATAGGCCCACAGGAGCGCTCGGAGCCTGCGCAGGGCGACCCGCAGTTCATGGCCAACCTCGGGGTCATTGCTCACGAGATAGTCAGAGGAACAATGCTCTAATGTCGCTACATCCGAAGATAACAGGTGCGGAAGGACGGTGAGCGCGTGGGCTCCACGATGCAACTCGGATGACGCCAGGCAACTAACCATCGGCTCCCCCGGGAAGGGCTCAACTAAGGCGCAAGGTGAGCGCGGCCGAGTTGGTAGTCTAGTCGCCAGGAGGCGACTAGAGACACGGAATTCGGTGATCTACCCCACGTATCTGCGAGCGACGTTCGCGCGGCGCCAGCAAGATTTCTCGCGCGATGCGGTCGGAGCCGGCATGGTGGGCAGCGCTTGCCAAAAGACGACGGCGAGCCGTATAGAGTACATATCGGTACGTTTTGTAGCGCTTCTGGTGCGACGGCTCGTGTTGATTCGAGCGCGAATAATATTCGACAGAAGTGTCTTATTGTTGCAATAGAAGGGCCCTAAGATTGGGCCTCAATCAAGTTGTAGCAACAGAACTACTGACAATGCGCTGCGTATGGGCCGTTGAGATGGGCCATATGCCGACTTGATCGACGTCGACCAGAGGTAACTCTGCAGCAGGCACGGATGCCGGAGAGCGTTCGGCCCCAGGGTGCAAGTCAGGTGGACGTGACTATTGTCGCAGGGGTTGTCGGAGCCATCCACATTGGATGGCTCTTTTGTTTTTTGTCGCGCCTTCTGTAGAGGGCACCTGGAGCGCTAGTGTAGCGTTCTGTTCTTGATGGAACTTATATGAATTCGGCGTCTCCAATGCGCTACTGCGACACAGCGTGGAGAGAGCGAGTGCGAGTTGCCCCCGAGATCATGTTGACCGACGAGGAG
>NZ_QKWJ01000212.1 GCF_003353055.1 Cupriavidus lacunae | reverse complement strand
GCGCGAAAATTCGAGAGTAAACGCGAGTCTGGCGAAGTTAACAACCCCTTACCTCGAAATTTCGCAGCCTCAGGCTACATGCTCGGCTGCCGAGGCGGTCCTACTTCTGTATAAGGGAATGCCCTTGACCACGCCATTCCTGGTCTTCGAAGTCGTTCTGGTAATGCGCTTGGCCTCATGCCAGCGCTCACAGACCAAGCGAGCTTCTGGTCAAAGCATAATGGTGGAACAGCTATCGAAATGTGCGGGAGACAACTATCTCGTTTGACGGCTTGTTCACTCGGCGGTTGTATAAGACGACGGCGGCAATGTACGTCAACTTCCAGTCGTGGCCGCATCTAAATCGTTCCTCAGAACTATATTGCAGCGAGCGTCATGGCGGCGAAGTTTGGGCTGCGTTTCAAGATTGAACGGTCCGCATGCCTAGCAATGTGCTTCGGCTTGCCCTACGCTCAAACAGCGTGGTTGGGTATCTCCGCAACAGCTGCAATCTCCTTCTCTGCGTGGTCGAAAGACCGATTGATGGTGCCCGCTGACGTTCGCGCCTCACGGGCCTTCTTTTTTCCGGGCTGATTGAGCTCGATGCAAGCTCCGCCAATGAATTCGTCAATCGAGACGACGGCACATGCAATGCGTTCTCGCGCCGAAGCGTCGAACGAACTCCTTCGATAGCTGCATTTCTTGCGGCATCTCGCCGACGGCGGTGAGTGTGAACCCAAAGCGGGCAAAGAATGCGGGATATTCAGACGTGAGCACCGCAGCCTTGGTGCAGCCATGGGCGCGGGCACGCATCAAGACAGCCCCGACAAGATGAGTGGCAACCTGGTGGCCCCGACACTCCGCCAGAACTGCAACGGATTGGATGATGACCGTCTCGCCATATATTTCACCGCAGGCGCAACCGATTACCTTTTCCCCTAGGGCCGCCAAACTGAAGAGGCGGGACAAGTGGGCCATATCGCTGATTGGCAAACCGCAGGAGTGGAGCACCTGCGAGACGGCCTGCATATCTGCCGGCTCGGCTGCCCGGATTCGCATGCCTTTTATCATTCTTTTTATCCTGCCTCCCGACGTGCGTACAACCGATTGAGAGCGTATCACCTGACAAAGGTGCGCCGTTCATCTGCGCGTCTTCCCGATTTTCTATATCCGCCAGTGTCATTCGTTAACGACTGAAGAATATACTTGTCACATTTTCTGCCTCTTCATCAAAAGGCTGTCCTGCCAACCACAATAAGAGTCCCCCGTAAGCGCGGTGTGCTAAAAGCACGCTCTTCTAGAAAGTATGTCCTAGTAGAGTTAAATTGCTTCACCCGACTGAGTCTTCAATGTTCTTCAACGCACATTGCCACTCTTAATTCTGATATAAGTCATATTAATTTCACGTCATAGTATCGACGAAGGACCACATAACAGTTTGCGAGCACTCACTGCGATAAAGAAATAGGAATCTACATTGAGCACTGCGGAGCCACCCATCAAAACCCGCCCAGTTGAGGGAGGGCTCCGAGAATTCGGAAACACCAGATGGCGCGTCGCCAACGCGGCCCATCCTCAGCGACCGACCAGCCGTCTTGGCACCAGCTGGCTTGGTCGACTATGCTCATCGCAGGGACCTAGCGCCAGCAGGCGAACAAGCTCGCTGACAGCTCAGTGTCCTGATAACTTGCCAGCTTGAATTTCTTTTGACTTCGAGGATGAAATGGCGACCGGTACTGTGAAGTGGTTCAACAACGAAAAGGGCTTTGGGTTCATCACACCGGATAACGGTGGTCCGGACTTATTTGCCCATCACACGGAAATCCAGGGCACTGGATTCAAATCCCTTGATGAAGGCGCCAAAGTCGAATTCGAAGTCTAAAGTGGACCCACGATTTGAGACAGTGATCAGGCGGTGGTTTAAGCTGTCGTCCTTGACGGGATGATGGCGAATGAGTGAAGGCAAGAAGCGCAAGGTACACACGGCGGAATTCAAGGCCA
>NZ_QKWJ01000211.1 GCF_003353055.1 Cupriavidus lacunae | reverse complement strand
CGGTAGGGTCGAGAACTGGCGCGCGCACGGTAGGCACCGGTGGTGATTCCACCGCTTTCGCAATGGCCCGCAATCCGGCAACCATAGTCACGTTTCCAGCTCCCGCCACGTCAAACGCAGCATGCGGTTTTCCCGCACTACGCTTTCCTGTTCGCTTCATGTCAAGGGTTATGGGACCTATCATGCCGGAGACGCTTTCATCGATGGTCCACGACGAACACGGTAGCCGTTAAACAGCCTCAGTTCGTCGTAGAGCCACCGCCTACTCCACCTCGTCCAGCCGAAGCCCCGGCGATTCCGGGATCGCCCTAGATGGCGTCTGACCTTCTTTTCGACCCAGTCTTTTACGAAGCTAAAACACTCGCTGGCGTGTCCCACGGCGAAGTAATTCACCCAACCGCGCAGAACCGGATTGATCAGTTGCACCACCCGATCCACTGGCTGCGACTGGTATCGCCGGAACACCTCCTTGAGCTTGCGCAGCAACGCCGTGCGTTTCTTCAACTTCGGCGTATAGTGCGCCCGCCACACCTGCTTCTTCATACTGCGGAGTCGACGGAAGTCAAATCCGAGAAAGCCAAAGCTCTCCCCGCAGTCCAATTCCACGGTGCAACTCTTCTCTTCGTTGATCTCGACTTGTAGCTTGGCAAACTCTTCCCGAAGCCGCTTGCTCACCGCACCCAGCAACCACGCATTGCGTGGATGGGCGTCGATCAGCACGACCAGATCGTCAGCGAAGCGGGCATACTCGACGTAGGTATACTTCCCGTTGCGCGTGGCTTCTTTCGCGCGCTCCAGCATCCGATCCACCTCAGTGAGATAGATGTTACTGAGCAACGGCGAAATCACCCCGCCTTGCGGAACACCTTGTTTGCCCGACGCCGTCAGCATCAACTTCAGCAAACGCATGACCTCGTCGTCATTGACTCGTCGCGCCACCTTTTCAAGCAGTAGGTGATGCCGAACCGTCTCAAAGTAGGCGCGCAAATCCAGATCGATGACTCGGGTCTTCCGCTGAACGATCGCCGTCGCCACCCGATGCACCGCTTTATGCGCGGTGCGCTTGGGACGATAGCCAAACGACCCCGGTTGGAAGTCTGCTTCGAAGATCGGCTCCAGTAGGAGCTTGAGCGCGCCTTGAACCACCCGGTCACGGATAGCGGGAATCGATAGGACGCGGACCTTGCCCCCGTCCTTCGGTATCTCTTGCCGCCGTGCTCGTAGCGGTATGTAGGTGCGCTCGATCAGTTCGCCCTGTATCTGCTCAAGGAACGCCTCTACGCCTTGCGCCTCGATGACCTCGAACGTCACCCCGTCGATACCCGGAGCGCCGTTATTCCTTCTGGCCAGCGCATACGCCTCGCGCAGCGTTTCCATCTTGCAGACATGGACGTACAACCCCCAGAAACGCCAGGACGGTTCAGCCTTCGCCTTGACGTATATCCCTCGCCTCAGGTCCTGCAAACTGCTGGACGCCTTTGTCATCTCGTCCTTGCCTCCCATGTTGTTGAGGAAGTCACAAACAGCAGGGCCCCTTCGCTCCACCAGCGTTACCTGGCTTCACCACTACTACGGGCCCATCCGCCACCCTCTCGCCTTCGGCCCACTTCCCGGGTTCGCCGGTTATAGGGCCTACCTTGCTCCGGCGATTTCGCGCCGGGGCGAGGAGGGCTTCTCCAGTTGCTTAGCATGTCCTTGTCATCGTGCCGTCGCTTCCACCCCGCCGAAGTGGAATAGCCGTATCGGTCAGATTTCGGCTACCCATGCTGCCTTCACCCTCACGGTTGTGGGCTCGGCCCTCGGAGCTTTTCATTTTCGAGGCCACATCTACGTTCACTTTTGTTACGGCCCGATGACTCGCGCATTCCCCAAGGAAATGCCTGTCGAAAGGCTTCAGAGTTTTGGTTTCCCGCCACCCTGCTATCCTAGCTACGGGGCCTCTGACTCCTACCCCGGCAGGACTGACTCCTGCTGAACATGCCAGCCTTAGCTGGACGCACAACCGG
>NZ_QKWJ01000210.1 GCF_003353055.1 Cupriavidus lacunae | reverse complement strand
TTTCCGAGTAGACGGGGACGTTACCGCCCCCATCCCTCACAGACCCGGACGAGCCCAATTAAGGCATCCGGTTCTTCATTGCACAGATTCGCTCACGTATCGGTATAGCAGTGCACAATTCGAGCTTGCGGCAAGGGAAACCTCTTGAGTATCTCCTTGAATGCAGTCCATGGAATGTTGCTTTTGGACGATCTGCGCGATAGCCACTTGCGCCAACAGTGGGCGGCATGAAATCTTAGGCCGCCAATACGCTTGAAGTTACCGCTGATGCCAAAGTAGGCGAAATGCCCCTTGAGCATCCTGCAGAGCTTTTGATGCTGATCCCTGATCGACCAGTGCCGCATTGCGCGGCACTGCTGATTGATCGCCTTCTTAGCGCGAGCCAAGCGATCCTTCGCCGTCAGTTGCCCAGGCATCGGCCAGCCCCTCCTCGATTTCACCCAAACATGCATGAACCCGAGGAAGTTGAAACTCGTCGCCAGCACCTTGCCGTCCTCATCCTTGGCGGACTTCGGCTTGTAGCGGAAATCGACCATGGTGGTCTTATCCGGGTGAAGCTCCAACCCGTATTTCCCAAGCCGCTTACCCAGCACCGCCAGCACCCGCTGCGCGTCATCCTTGTATGCAAACAGCATGACAAAATCGTCCGCAAAGCGGACTAGTGTGCTCGGCCCCCTCAGCCGTGGCTGCACCTCATCGCTGAACCATTCGTCGAGCACATAGTGCAGGAATACGTTGGATAGCAATGGGGAGGCAACACCGCCTTGAGGCGCGCCCGTTTCGGAAAAGGACAACTGTCCGCCTTCCATTACGCCCGCCTTCAACCACTTATCGATCAGTTTTCTGACTACACCGTCAGTGACTCGTCTGGCTAGAAACTCTCTCAGCTTGGCGTGCGAGATGCTGTCGAAAAATTTTCGAACATCCACATCCAACACCCATCGCCCACCGTTCTTGGTTATCCCGCTTCTGATCGCTTGCAGCGCATCGTGCGCGCTACGTCCACGGCGGTAGCCGTAGGAACTGTCGCTAAAGTCGACCTCATAGATCGGCTCCAGCAGCAGGACGATGGCACGCTGCGCCACTTTGTCCTCAAAAGAAGGAATTCCAAGACCTCGTTGACCGCTGCCATCTGCCTTGTCAATGTAATGACGGCGAACCGGCGGCGCACGGTAGCTGCCCGATTTGAGCCGGTCGATCAGGCTGGTCAGATTCTGCTCCAAATTGGCAGCGTAATCTTCTCCAGTCTGACCGTCGACTCCCACCGCGCCATCCTTGCGCGTGCAGTCGTACGCGTACTGGACCCATTCATAGTCGATGTGATGGGCCAAGGTGGTCAATGCCATCGCCGGATTGCTTCTCGCCAGCTCGGCTATACGTTCCTGTTTCGTTGACACGCTTTCAGGCTTCAATATTCCTCCGTGTTTCACATGAACGTTTCTGTACAACGACGCCCCCCTTTCCTCGACCGGGTCCGCCCGAGCGGCGTTCCCCGGCGTCATCAGTACTACGAAGGCGCTAAGACTTCCTGTGCCGAATACCGGGTCGCTTATTGATTCGCTTCCCGGCCCCAATTCTTCGTCATCATGTTCGCTCCCCTCCGGCGATGCCCTCCCGAGAGGCCCGGCCCCGCTTCTTAGCCCGGCGCCATCAGCTGCTTGAATTGGTCGAACACAGGACCTCCCAGGTTCCTGGGGCGTCCTTCCCGCACCTTTGCCCTGCTCTCAGACCCCGGCCAGTCTGGCTGGCCTCACCTTGATGGCCAACTCAGTTCCGTCCCCACCGTAAGGAAAGTGAAGACACCAGCGGCGACTTAATTTCGGGGCTCTATCACACGGCTTCAGTGCACCCTGTCTACGCTTCAAGTAATGCGTTACCGCATTCGCATGCAAGACTCGGTTCCGGCTGCTGGCTAGGCTTTGCCGGGAGGGATTCGAACCCTCTGAACTCCAACAAGTGGTTTCCGCCAGGTTCGGCTTCCCCCACTACCAGATTTATCCTGGCGCTACCT
>NZ_QKWJ01000021.1 GCF_003353055.1 Cupriavidus lacunae | reverse complement strand
CGTATTCTGCCCCTGAAGGGTTGTGTCAGGCGTGTTCATTTGCGTGCTCCTTTGGGAGAAACGAGATTGCGAATCTTCGTTTTACTCCAGGGGCTTGCCTCCGCGGCCCTTCATAGTATCTCTCTCCACTCCCGACAATCCGGTGGCGCCAAGACGCATTGCTCGGCGCACGCGAGGCCACGGAACCGGGCCCATCGTACGGCTGATGAGCCCATCCGATCTTGGCCAGACTTTGAAGCCTTTCGTGTTTCTCGACATCTTTGATGCGAGCAAGGCGACCATCCGTACCATGAGCAACATGCCCCTCCATCCGCATTCGGGCATTGCCACCGTGACCGTCATCACCGAGGGCAGGATGCGCTACAACGATCCGGCGATCGGATCCGGGACAATCGGTTACGGGGGCGTCGAGTGGATGCGGGCAGGTGGTGGCGTCTGGCACGGCAAGGAAATGTCCGCGGACGACGTACCCCGCATCCAGGGCTTCCAGCTCTGGCTCGCGCTGCCGCCCGAGCTGGAAAACAACGAGCCGGTAAGCCGCTACATCGAAGCCGAGGACATGGCGCACAGCGGGCCGGCCCATGTCATCGTCGGCAGCTATGAGGGCGTGCAAAGCCCAGTCCCGGCTCCGGAAGGCATCAACTATCTGCTCGTCACGCTGCGGCCAGGGGAACGCTGGACCTACCGTCCGCCTGCCGGCCACACCGTTGGGTGGCTCGCGCTCGCGAAGGGCTTGCTCCATGCCGGTGCTCCCGTCGATGCCGGTGAAATGGTGAGCTTCGCGCAAGGCGAAACACCAATTGTTCTCGAGGCGCTGACGCAGGAAGACGCGGTATTTGTCGTGGGGTCCGCGGTTCCACATCCGCATCCCTTACATCTGGGCTATTACTCGGTCCATACTTCGGCGCAGGCACTTGAGGCCGGAGAACGGCGCATCGCTGAGCTGGGTAGAAATCTGGGGGATGCCGAAGCGCGGCGTACGGCCTCCGGGACCATACCCGTATTGCGCTGACGAACGAATCGCCGGCGTGGCCACACTGGCTAGTGTGTCGAAGAGCTTGGCCCGACGATCAAGGCCGGCACCACGGAAGAAGCGGCCGCCGCAGACATCGTCTTCATCGCCATCCGGTGGGTGAATTTGAAGCATGTCCTTGGCGGGCTACCCGCATGGAACGGCCGCATCGTCGTCGACGGCACCAACCCCGTCGAATGGTTCGACCCCGGTTCTCCGGACGCGAATGACTCAACCAACCCGCTGGCCACCTATGGCATCAGGGCGGTCGATCTCGATGGGCGCCATTCAAGTAGCGTGGTCCGCGAGCTTGTCCCTGGCGCGCGTCTCGTCAAGGCATTCAATCACCTCGATGTGAGCGTCCTGGATGAGCCGGAAGTGTCTGGCGGACGTCGGGTGCTTTTCCATTCGGGCGACGACATGGACGCCAAAGCGACTGTGCGCTCGTTGATCGAGAAGGCGGGCTTCTTTGCAGTCGATCTCGGCACACTGGATGTTGGCGGCCCATTGGCGTCGTTGCCGTTCGGTCCTCTGGGCGGAGCAAGCCTCATCAGAGTCTGAGGCGGCGAATCTTCTCCACGTACCTCGGCGGCGTGGCCGCATCCACAGGAGCGGCCTGCCCATCGAGCCGTGTCGAATCCCAGGCGCCTCATCCCTGGCTCGCCGCGCTGGTACTTCAAGGCACCATTTGTCATTCTATGCATGGCAACGATGCCTTTCAATTCAGGATGTATGCAAATAATCGTTGCTCAAATAGCATCCCCCTAAGCCTGACACCGTCACCATTTCGGGGCGGTCGTTGATGGCAACCGGCCCATTCCGGCCGGCGGAACATGGAGATGGGGATGCTCTTACACCGGCGTTGGCAATCACTGGACGAAGCGGATCTTGGCTGGCTCCACGCGAAATATCATTTCCAGGTCAATGCCGCCGGCAACCCGGCGCATCAGGCACTGGGCTCCCTGGTCGTCTGGAACGACGATGAGATCGCCGTTGGCCGCGGATTTCCCCTGCATGGGCACCGCGACATGGAGATCCTCACCTACGTCCGCCAGGGTGTACTCGGGCATCGCGACACCCTGGGTTCCGAAGGGACGATCCACGCGGGCGATGTTCAGGTGATGAGTGCAGGCGCGGGCATCCGCCACGCCGAATTCAACGTGGGCGAAGTGCCGCTCAAGGTGTACCAGATCTGGCTGCTGCCCCGCGAGACCGGTGGCGAGCCCCGCTGGGGCACAAAACCCTTTCCAAAGAGCGATCGCTCGGGACGCTTTGCGGTGCTGGCCAGCGGCTTCGCCGACGATCGCGAAGCCCTGCCGATTCGCGCGAATGCACGCCTGCTCGGGGCAACGCTGAAGGCCGGGGAACGCATTCGACAGCAGCTCAGCCCGTCGCGCAGCGCCTACCTCGTCGTTGCCTCGGGCCGGATCGAGATTGATGGCGAGCCCATGGGGCCGCTGGACGGGGCCGCAATCACGAACGCGACCGCGGCCGAGATCATGGCGCTCGAGGACTCGGAACTGGTGATGGTGGAAACCAGCTGAGATTCACCTTCCCTATCCTGGGACATGCCTTGCGCAGTCCCAGTGCGCCGGGGATTGCCTGATCGGTCGAGACGGCCTGGGGGGCCGTCGGAGAAGAACGTGTCACGATCCGGCGCGTTGAATCGCGCTTGCGGTTCTACGGTTGGGCGCGAGCGACTGCCGACACGGCCCGTGTCCGGTCAAGCATGTAGGCATTGACCACCCACACCAGCGAGGTCTTGCTGAAGCCGAGGTCCGCGGCGATCGACGGCAAGGCAACATTCACGATCGTCGTATCGAGCACGATCATGAGCACGCCGAGGCACTAAACGATCAGCGCCAGCCAGCGTTTGTCGCCGTCGATGGAATGGGTCACAAGGTTTCCACGCCCATGCGGTGGACCGGCTGCAGTACAGCGAATCGCTCTACAGCCTGGTGCGCGCGGGGCTCGCGGTCGGTCTGTTGTCCCGGCTATACGCCCATGGCATCAACGATGCGGCGCTGCGCGCCGTGCCCCTGGGCAGCCCCAGCTTCAAGCGCCGCGTGGCGCTGATGATGCGCAAGGAACCGGCGCCCCGGATGCCGGCGGCCGCCGGGTGCTTCCGCTTCCTGTCCGGCGTGATCCGGTGCTGACGACGCTCGCGCTATCGGTCATTTGGCTGGGAATCTGCGAGCCTTCTACCAAAGTAAGCGGACGATCGGGTAAGTCAGTGGATGCCTGGGCAGCCATCGGAACGCGAATTTCGTACAACATCGAGTGCCACGAAACTTGGAGAAACGAGCGTGCACACGGTTGTAACATTTGAGTCCGACGGGCTTCGCCTGGCCGGAGCCCTGCATCTACCCCCCAATCTTGCCGCCGGCGAGCGACGTCCCGCAATCGCGGTGCTGCACGGTTTCGGCAGCAACAAGGACGACGGTATGGTGCAGCTGGCGACACGCCTGTTTTCGTCGCTGGGCTATGTCGTCCTGCGCTTCGACATGCGGGGCTGCGGCAGCAGCGAAGGCGAGCTCGGCAAGGTACTGTGCGAGGACCAGGTGAGCGACACCCGCAACGCGGTCGGCTACCTGCAGAGCCTGCCCGAAGTGGACCCCGCGAAGATTGCTGTGATGGGCCACAGCTTCGGTGCGGCGGTGGCAGTCTATGCGGCTGGCGTTGACCCTCGCATCGTGGCCTGCATCTCATCGGCCGGATGGGGCGATGGGGAAGTCAAGCTGCGTCAGCAGCATGCCGGTTCGGCCGCATGGCAACGCTTCGAGGCAATGGTGGAGGAAGGCCGTACCCGGTTGGCCAGGGGCCAGTCAATGCAGGTCTCGCGCTTTGACATCGTGCCCATTCCCCCCGAGATGCGCAGCAATCTGCCTGCGGGAAGCTTCATGGAGTTCCCGTTCGAGGTGGTCGAAAGCATGCTCCGCTTTCGGCCGAACGCAGTGGTCGGCAACATTGCCCCGCGTCCGCTCCTGCTGCTGCATCCGGCGGACGATTCGGTCACCCCTACGGAACAGTCGATCGGACTGTTCCGCAACGCCAGGATGCCGGCCGAACTGCACCTGTTCTCGGGAATCGATCATTTCATCTTCTCCGATGACAACCGGGCCGTCCTGAACCTGGTCACGGACTGGCTGCACAAGTTCTTCCCGGCCCGGCAGGCGCCCTTGGAGGCCGCATGACCGCGCGCCCCCCGACCATGATCAGCGCAGCCCGGCTGCAGGCCTTTGCGCAGGCACTACTTGCCTCGGCCGGGCTGGACGAACCTGGCGCCTCACTGGTGGCGGAGAGCCTGGTGTGGGCGGACCTGCGCGGTTCGCCCGGACATGGGGTTTCGCGCATCCCGCAGTACGCTGCGTGGCTGGAGTCGGGCGACATGAATGGTCGGGCGCAACCGCGCGCGGGGCTCAGCCTGCCAGCCCTGACCGTGGTCGAGGGCGATCGCTGCGCCGGTGCGCTGGGCATGCGAATCGCCGCCGGGCAAGCTATCGCCGGAGCGCGCCTGGCCGGGGCGAGCCTGGTGCTCTTGCGGGAGACAACGCATACTGGCGCGCTCGGCTTTCACACCGCTCATGTGGCCAAAGCGGGAATGTTCGCCATGGCGATGGCCGCTTCGGCACCGCTGATGGCCTACCATGGCGCCTCGGCGGCGGGGGTCTCAACGGCTCCGCTGTCCATGGCCTGCCCGGGGCTCGGCGAGCCGATCGTTTTCGACATGGCTTCGGGCGCCGTCGCCTTCGGCAAGCTGATGCAGGCTCGGGTCGCCGGCCGGCCGCTCGAGCCGGGCTGGGCCATCGATGCCATGGGCAATGCCACCACGGACGCGCGCCAGGCGACAACGCCACTGCCACTGGGCGGCCCGAAAGGCTCGGGCCTCGCCCTGATGGCCGAGATCGCCTGCAGCCTGCTGACCAACCATCCGATCTTGGCACCCGCGCTGCTGGCCCCCGCTGCCGTCCATCGCCACACACAGAACGCGTGGATGCTCGTGATCGATATCGCGCAGGTGCTGGGCCCGTCCCTGTTTCAAGCGCAGTTGACCGAGCTCGCGGCGGCCATCCACAACCTGCCGGCCTCTGCCGAAGGTCCTCCGCGGCTGCCGGGAGAACGCGGCTACGCCGAAGCCCGCGAGCGCGGCACGAGCGGGATTGCCTTGGCGCCTGCGACGGCTGATGCGCTGGAAGCACTTGCCAGCCAGGCGGGCATCCGTGCCCCCTGGGCGTAGCGGGGGCTGATTATCACTTTCAATCGAGCCCCGACGATGGCCGACAGGCCACTTTACCCAGGTCAGGCATAGGCGCCGTCGAGATAGGGATCGACACTGCGCGCGGGTTCAGCCGAGACGCCGGTGCGGTCCCTACCGGCTACGGTGCGGGCACCATCGGTGTAAGGATCGACGCTGCGCGCCGGGTCCGCGGAAACGCCCGTGCGATCCAGGCCGGCCAGCGTGCGTGCGCCATCGGTGAACGGGCTGCGCGGTTCCAGTACCGAACGCGCGCCATCGTTGTACAGGTCGCGCGCATCTTGTACCGAGCGGGCACCGTCGGTGAACGGGTCGCGTGCGCCCACATGGGAGAACCCGGCGGCTTGCGCGCCGGCAGCGGCGGCAGCGAGAGCGACGGTGAAAACAAAACGCTTGGCGATATTGGTAGACATGATTCGGTTCCTTGAATGTTTGCGTGAGGTACTGGCTGGCGGGGCCACTTCGCTGTGTCGTTCCCGCCCGGCCACGGAACGTATTTAAGGAGACCGATGTATCGCTCACGTAGCGAATGCAGGCCCTCTTTGTAAGGTCACATAGCGATGCAGCCGCCTGATACAAACGCATACAAAGAGCGTGCTGACAGGGATCAGGAGGCGGCTTGCTGACTGTCAGTGCGCCTGGTGCAATGGCCTTATGCGCCCCAAATGCCAGCCCCGGCAGCCTCACGGGCGCAGTCGGAAAAGTCGCGGGCGCGCCGTCAGTCAGATAGCCCGACCCTCGCATGCGCGCCCCAGTACCCCCACACACAATTTGTTACGCATCCACGCTTTCCATGACACCGTTCGGACATGGACGGTCGATAGCGTCTCCCAACTGCCCTGTGGCAGTCATCCGAGGAGATATCGTGCGCGTACCTAAAAGGCTTACCCTTGCCGTGACGCTGTCGCTGGCGTGCGGACTGACAGCGTTTGCACATGCGGACGACGACGCCCGTCGACCGCATGCGCAGCATGTCCTGCTGGTTTCTGTCGACGGCCTGCATCAGGCCGACCTGGACTGGTTCGTCAACGCCTATCCGAATTCCGCCCTTGCGCTACTGGCCCGTCATGGCGTTGCCTATACCAATGCGCAAACGCCTTTCCCGTCGGACTCGTTCCCCGGGATGGTCAGCCAGGTCACTGGCGGCAACCCCAGGACCACGGGCATCTACTACGATGACGCCTACAGCCGCAGCCTGCTGCCGCAGGGCACCACCGCGGCCAACTGCCACAGCACCAGGCCAGGCGCTGAAGTGTTTTACGCCGAAGTCATCGCCAGGGATCTGAACCGGCTGGACAGCGGACAAAACATCCCGGGCCTGTACGCCGACTTCTCCAGGATTTTCCAGCTGACCGGGCACCCGCAGGACCTGATCAATCCGGCTTTCCTGCCGGTATCTCCGGTGACCTGCCAGCCGGTTTACCCGCACCAGTACCTCAAGGTGAACACGATCTTCGAGGTCGCGAAAAAGCACGGGCTGCACACTGCCTGGGCGGACAAGCACGCCGCCTATGAAATTCTCAACGGGCCGTCCGGTCAGGGCATCGACGACCTGTTTGCCCCCGAGATCAACAGCTCGGTAACCGACCCATCGCTGCCTGCCGGCCCGGGCGACGACTGGACCAAGGACAACACCAACACACAACGCTACGATAGCTTCAAGGTAAAGGCCGTCCTCAACTGGATCAAGGGCCTCGACCATGCTGGCAACGGCACGCCGGGGACTCCCGCCATATTCGGCATGAACTTCCAGTCCGTGTCGACCGCTCAGAAGCTCAACAAATCGGCCTACTACCCGGATCCGGCCAACACCGGCACCAAGGTGTCCGGCGGCCTGGGCGGCTACACGGCGAACGGCACCACGCCCGGCGTGGTGCTGCAAAGCGCGCTGAACTTCGTCAACAACCAGCTGGCCATGATGGTGAGCGCGCTTGACCAGACCAATACCGTCGTCATCCTGTCGGCGAAACACGGTCAGTCGCCGCTGAACCGCGCCGATCTCACCATCGTCAACGATGGCGACATGATCGATGCGCTCAACTGCGCCTGGGAGAAGTTCGCCGCCACGTGCAAGGACCCGTCCAAATCGCATCTCGTCGCGCACGCGATCGACGATGACGGCATCCTGATGTGGTTCAACGACCGCTCCCCCGCCGCCCTCCGCTTTGCCAAGAATTTCCTGCTTGGCTATTCCGGCAACGGCCTGGGCTCGGACGCAACCGGCACCGCGATCACCAAGACTTTCAGCCAGGCTGGAGCGAGCAAGATCTACGCCGGTGAAGAAGTCGTCGACCTCTTTGGCGTCGGCAGCAACGACGATCGCGTGCCGGACCTCGTCGGCATCGCGCAGCAGGGTACGGTCTATGGCGGCGCAAAGCTGTCGAAGATCGCCGAGCACGGCGGCGGCGCGAGGCAGGACCGTCACGTGCCCATCGTTGTGTGGGGGGCTGGCATTGACCAGAATATCGTCGACGACCCGGTCCAGACCAACCAGATAGCGCCTACCATCCTGGCCTTGCTTGGACTCAGGCCGCACGAGCTGCAGGCGGTGCAGGCCGAGCACACCAAGGTGCTGCCGCATCTGCGTTGAGCCGGGCCGGGACAGCGGGAATCACCGCATGTCCCGGCACGAAGCCCCTGTCAGGACTTACCCGGAGGCCCCCGGCCCAGTATTTCGCTGTGCGGAATACTGGGCCGCTTTCCTTGACGATGCCGCAAGGCGTATGCAACAGTCGGTGAAAACGAACGATCGTGCGGGAACGTACTCCGACACATCGTCACCGGGTGTCAGCGCCACTGTCCATGTCGACCAGGGCACCACCCGGCGAGCCGGGCGGCCGTTGCGCCGCATCGCACAGGAGACAGTCATGCAGCATCTGCAACACGCGTTTGCACACAGGTACCGTGATCCGTCCGGTGTCCCGTCTGGTGACCCTTCCAGCGCCTCGTCGGCAACGGCAGCTCGCGCACGCGCGCCGGAGCTGCCGCTCGCCTGAGTCCCCTTCCCTTTGTTGGCACGGCAGCGCCATGCACTGCCGGCGCCGGTCCACGCACGGCCTTGCGCCGGCGCGTGCCTGGTTTCACGAACCGCACGAGGTACCCCTGTGGCATTGTTCCTTCAACAGTTCCTGAACGGCCTGACGCTGGGCGGCGTCTACAGCCTGGTGGCGCTTGGCATGACGCTGGTCTACGGCATCCTGCACGTGCCCAACTTCGCGCACGGCGCGTTCTACATGGCCGGCGCCTACGTGTCGTACTACCTGATGACATCGCTGGGCGTGAACTACTGGCTGGCGATGCTGGGCGCGGCGTTGGCCGTCGCCGTGCTGTCGATGCTTGCCGACCGGCTGGTGTTCCACCCGCTGCGCAACTCGCCCGAGCTGCACGACATGATCGCCGCCATCGGCATCCTGCTGTTCCTGGAGGCCGGCGCGCAGGCGCTGTGGGGCGCTGACTTCCACCGCATGCCCACGCCCTACGGCCAGATCGTCGACGTGTTCGGGCTGACCGCGCCGCTGCAGCGCCTGCTCATCATCGGCGCGGCCTTTGCGCTGATGGTGCTGCTGCACCTGTTCCTGACGCGCACCATGACCGGCGCCACCATCATGGCGATGGCGCAGAACCGCGAAGGCGCCGCGCTGGTCGGCATCGACGCCACCCGCGTGACGCTGCTGGTGTTCGCCATCTCCGGCGCGCTGGCCGCGATCGCCGCCACGCTCTACGCCCCGATCAACCTAGTCTACCCCAGCATGGGCAACCTGGTGATCACCAAGGCCTTTGTCATCATCATCCTGGGCGGCATGGGCAGCATCCCGGGCGCCATCGTCGGCGGGCTGATCATCGGCATGGCCGAGAGCTTCGGCGGCTTCTACGTATCCACCGACTACAAGGACATCATCGCCTTCGTGCTGCTGGTGGTGATCCTGTCGATCCGGCCGCAGGGCCTGTTTGCCGGCAAGGCAGCCTGAGGAGACTCCAGATGAACGCACTGCAAGGAAAAACCGGCTGGACGCTGCTGCTGGCGCTCGCCATCGCCTTCCCGCTGATCACGCCCAACAGCTACTACCTGACCGTGATGACGCTGGCCTTCATCTATGCCATCGCCACGCTCGGGCTGAACCTGATCACCGGCTACACCGGGCAGCTCAACCTGGCCCACGGCGGGTTCATGGCGATCGGCGCCTATACGCTGGGCATCCTGACGGTGGACCACCAGGTGCCGTTCTGGCTGGCCTTCGTGCTGTCCGGCGTGATCTGCATGGTGGTGGGCTATGTGATCGGAGTGGTGTCGCTGCGCCTGAAGGGCCATTACTTCTCGATCTTCACCATGTGCGTGGGCTACATCATCTACCTGCTGATCGAGAAGTGGGAAAGCCTGACGCACGGCACGGTGGGCCTGATCGGCATCCCGGTGCCGGCCGCGATCGGACCGCTCAGCTTTGACAGCGTGCAGGCGCAGTACTACCTGGTGCTGTTCTTCCTCGCGGTCGGCACCTTCGTGATGCACCGCATTGTCAGCTCGTTGCTGGGCCGCAGCTTCCTGGCCGTGCGCAACAGCGACGCCCTGGCCGAGGCGCTGGGCATCAACCTGATGCGCACCAAGGTGCTGTCGTTCGTGCTGTCGGTGGGCTACGCCGGCTTTGCCGGTGCGCTCTACGCCGGCCAGGTGCGTTTCCTGGGGCCGGACATCGCGCGCACCGACCTGACCTTCGACATGGTGATGTCGATGCTGGTGGGTGGCATCGGCACCATCTTCGGGCCGCTGCTGGGCGCGGTGCTGGTGCCGTGGATCACGCAGTCGCTGCAGTTCATGCAGGACTACCGCATGCTGGTGTTCGGCCCGGTGCTGATCCTGCTGATCATTTTCGTGCCGGACGGCATCGTGGGTTCCTTCCTGAAGAAGCAGGCGCGCAAAGCCGCCGCCGAGCGCCGCGGCAAGCTGGCTGCGCAGTCCGCGGCGCGAGTCGCTGCGCAAGCCGCCACCCCTGTCCCGACCACCCGCGCCGGAGCCGACCATGCTTGAGATCCGCAACCTGACCAAGAAATTCGGCGGCCTGACCGCGGTGCACGATGTCTCCGTGACCTTCGAGCAAGGCCATATCAACGCCATCATCGGTCCCAACGGCGCCGGCAAGACCACCTTCTTCAACCTGATCGCGGGCACGCATGCGCCCAGTTCCGGCCAGATCCTGTTCAAGGGCCAGGACGTGGCCGGCCTGCGCGCCGACCAGATCGCGCGCCTGGGCGTGGCCCGCACCTTCCAGGCCACGGCGCTGTTCGACCGCGCCACGGTGCTCGACAACCTGATCGTCGGCCACCGCCTGCGCACCCGCTCGGGCCTGGGCGACGTGCTGTTCAACACCCGCCGCCTGCGCGAGGAAGAGCGCCTGTGCCGCGACAAGGCCGAAGCGGCGCTGGATTTCGTCGGCCTGTCGCACCTGGCGCACGAGGTCGCTGCCGATATCACGCAGGAGGCACGCAAGCGCGTGGCCTTTGCGCTGGCGCTGGCGACGGATCCGGAACTGCTGCTGCTAGACGAACCGGCCGGCGGCGTGAACCCGGAAGAGACCGTGGGCCTGGCCGAGCTGATCCGCAAGATGGTGCGCCATGGCAAGACCGTCTGCCTGATCGAACACAAGATGGACATGATCATGCGCCTGGCCGACAAGATCATGGTGCTGAACTACGGCGAGAAGATTGCCGAAGGCACGCCCGCGCAGATCCAGCAGGATCCGCATGTCATCGAGGCCTACCTGGGAGCCGACCATGTTGCAGCTTGAACGCGTCTCGCTGTCGTACGGCAGCTTCCGCGCCCTGGACAACATCACCCTGCACGCCGGCGCCGGCGAGCTGGTGGTGCTGCTGGGCGCCAACGGTGCCGGCAAGAGCTCGATCTTCCTGGCGATGAGCGCGATCCACCGCATCAGCGGCGGCAGCATGCGCTTTGACGGGCGCGAGCTGTCGGGCATGAAGCCGTCGCAGATCGTGCAGGCGGGGCTGGTGCACTGCCCGGAGGGCCGCAAGCTGTTTCCGGCGATGAGCGTGGAGAAGAACCTGGTGCTGGGCGCCTATGTGCACCGGCGCGATGGCGCGGGCATCCGCAAGACGCTGGAAGAGGTCTACGAACTGTTCCCGATCCTGCGGCAGAAGAAGGACCACCCGGCCGGCTCGCTGTCCGGCGGGCAGCAGCAGATGGTGGCGCTGGGCCGCGCGCTGATGAGCCGCCCGCGCGCGTTGCTGCTGGATGAGCCGTCGCTGGGGCTGGCGCCGCTGGTGGTCAGGCAGATGTTCGAGATCATCCAGCGCATCAACCGCGCCGGCACCACGGTGCTGCTGGCCGAGCAGAACGCCTACGCGGCGCTGGGCATCGCGCATCGCGCCTACGTGATCGAGAGCGGGCGCATCGTGATGGAGGGGGACCGGGATACGTTGCTGAAGGATGAGGGGATTCGGAAGGCGTATATCGGGGGGTAGTAGACACAGGCATGACGCGGGGGCTTGCCTTGCCGCAAGCATGCTCCCTCTCCCGCTTGCGGGAGAGGGGAGAAAACCGAGGGGTCATTGAAGACAGTCAGACCTAACAAGCGCAGTACTTTCAGGAGACATAGCAATGCTAAGCAAGATCATGCGCCGTATCTTCCCGCTGGCCGCCACCGCCATGGCTGCCATGCTGGCCTCGGGCGCCGCGCTGGCGCAGGAAGTGGTCAAGATCGGCTATACCGGCCCGCTGTCCGGTGGCGCCGCGCTGTATGGCAAGAACGTGCTGTCCGGCGTGCAGATGGCCGTGGACGAGATCAACGCCGCGGGCCTGGAAGTCAAGGGCAAGAAGGTCAAGCTGGAAGTGGTGGCGCTGGACGACAAGTACTCGCCCGCCGAGGCCGCCATCAACGGGCGTCGCCTGGTACAGCAGTACAAGACCCCGGCCGTGTTCGTGCCGCATTCGGGCGGCATCTTCGCGCTGCAGGCCTTCAACGAGCAAGAGAAGTTCCTGGTGATGGCCTACTCGAGCGTGCCGCGCATCACCGATGCCGGCAACCAGCTGACCATCCGCATCCCGCCGGCCTACACCGGCTATATCGAGCCCTTCATCAAGGCGCAGATGAAGCGCTACGGCAAGAACGTGGCACTGGCCCCGGCGGACCATGACTACGCCAAGGCGTGGGTGCAGGCGTTCAAGCCGGCGTGGGAAGCGGCGGGCGGCAAGGTGGTGGCCAACAACCCCATGTCGTACACTAAGGCCACCGACTTCTACAGCGGCGTGTCGCGTGCGATCAGCGAGAAACCGGACGTGATGTTCGTTGGCGGCCCGTCCGAGCCGACCGCGCTGGTGGTCAAGCAGGCGCGCGAACTGGGCTTCAAAGGCGGCTTTATCGTGATGGACCAGGCCAAGATGGATGAGATGGCCAAGGTCACCAATGGCCTCGGCATGCTGGAAGGTTCGATCGGCGTGCTGCCGCTGGTCAACGACAGCCGCCCCGCCACGCAGAACTTCAACGCCAAATACAAGAAGCTGCATGACGGGCGCGATGCCACCACCGAGATGTCGCTGAACTACACCATGGTCTATGCGCTGGCCGGTGCGATGAAGCTCGCCGGCACCACCAGCGACGCCGCGGCAATCCGGGCAAAGATGCCGGATGCGGTCAAGGGCCTGGCCAAGGAGGCCAACCCGAACGAGATCGAAGGCATCGATGCCAAGGGCGGGTCGGTGGCCGACACCGTGGTCGGCTGGGTGCAGAACGGCAAGATCTCGCAGGTGCGCTTGTCGGAACTGGCAAAGTAAGCCTGGCTGAGGCGCCGCCCCACGCGGCGCCGCGCAAACACAAACCCCGGCAGGCCGCGAGGCTTCTTGCCGGGGTTCTTCGTTGTTGCGGGACCGCCGCGGCTACTGCCGGTGATCGCTGTCCCGTCCCTGGCGCGCCTCCATCTGGCTGCGGTCATGCTGCGCGCGTTGCTGTTGCTGTTGCTGCTGTTGCTGCTGTTGCTGCTGGCGCTGCTGGTCTTGCTGGTGACGCTGCTGCTCCTGCATCTGCCGTTGCTGGTCCTGCTGGTGACGCTGCTGCTCCTGCATCGCGCGTTGCTGTTCCTGCGCGGCACGCTGCTGCTCCTGCATGTGGCGCTGCTGCTGTTCCGCCTGCTGGCGCTGCATGGCCTGCTGCCGTTGCTGCTCCTGCATTTGCCGTTGCTGCTCCTGCATTTGCCGCTGCTGCTCCTGCATCTGGCGCTGCTGCGCCATCTGCTGGCGCTGGGCTGCTTCGGCCTGGCGCTGCTGGGCTTCCTGCATTTGCCGCTGTTGCTCCATGCGCTGGCGCTGCATCTCCTGGCCCTGGCGCTGCTGGTCGGCCATCTGGCGCTGTTGATCCACCTGCTGGCGCTGCTGGTCGGCGGACTGCCGCTGCTGCGCCTCGGCCTGGCGCTGCTGGGCCTCCTGCATCTGCCGCTGCTGCTCGAAGCGCTGGCGCTGCATCTCCTGGCCCTGCCGCGGCTGGTCGGCCATCTGGCGCTGGCGATCCACCTGCTGGCGCTGCTGGTCGGCGGACTGCCGCTGCTGGGCTTCGGCCTGGCGCTGCTGAGCCTCCTGCATCTGCCGCTGCTGCTCAAAACGCTGGCGCTGCATTTCCTGCGACTGCAGGCCCGGATCAGGACGCTGCTGCGCTTCGCGTTGCTGGGCTTCCTGCTGTTGCCGCTGCAGCGCCGGCCCCTGCCGCTGCTGCTCGCGCAGTGCGCGCTGCTGTTCCATCTGCTGGCGCTGCAGCGCCTGCTGCTGGTCGTGCTGCATGGCCTGTGACTGCCGTTGCGCGTCGGCCGGTCCGCCCGGCTGGCCCGGCTGGCCAACAAATCCGCGGGCCTCGTCGGGCCGGGCGCTCTGGCCGCGGCCGTTGCCGCGCCAAGGCTCACCCGGGGCGTTGGATATGTTGCGGTCCCCACGATCCGCGCGCGGCTGCGCGGCGATGGCCGCCTGGCTCATGCGCACATCGGGTACCGGCCGCGCGTCGCGTCCGGGCCTGTGTTCGTTGCCGCCGCGCCAGGCAGGGCCCGCGCCCGGCACGACCCCACCCTCGCGCGCAAAGCGGCGGGCCAGGTCGTCCGTGGCCGGCCGGCCCGGCGGGCGGGCGGCGATGGCCTGGCGCTCGAAGCCCTGGCGGGCCTGCGGCGGCAGCGGCCGCATCGGGGCCGATCCCACCAGGCTGCCCTTGACCGGCGCCACCGGCGGCGCACCCCGGGCCTCGCCAGCCGGCAGGTTGCGCCATTCGTCGCGATGCATGCCGCGCGCGGGCCGGCCTTCGACAAAATTGCGTGCGGGCATGCCCGTGATGGCGCCCGGCACGTTGCGGTTGGCATAAGGCGGCGGCCGGCGGTCGCCCATCACGATGTTGTTGACGGTGACCCGGTTGATGCGGGCGACATAGGTCGGGCTGGCCCGGTAGACCGGGCGGTACGTGTCGCGCGGCCCCAGCGGATACCAGGCCACGCCCGGGCCGCCGCCCACGCGCACGTTCCAGTTCGGCCCGCCGGCGCCGACAAAAGCCACCACCGCGGGGGCGTAGCACGGGCGCACGCGCGGCCCGGGCACCCAGCCCCAGCGCGATCCCACATAGGCCCAGCGGCCGTAGTGCGAAGGCGCAAAGCCCCACGGCGCATCATCGATCCAGGTCCAGCCCCACGGTGCGATCCAGGCCCAGTGCCCGGCGCTGTACGGGGCCCAGCCGGCGCTGACCACGCGCGGGAACCAGACCGCGCCGTAGCCGGGGTCTTCCTGCCAGTCGCCGTAGCCGTCCAGCGCGGCATAGCCCGGCATCTCGCGCGGCACATACTGGGCCGACGGTGAAGCGTCTTCGCGCGCGTCGCGCGCCGCGGTCCAGCGGTCGAAGGCGTCCTCCGGCGCGCCGCCGCCGCCGGCATCGGCCAGGTCGGTCCCAGCAAAGCGCATGCGGTCGCCGCGCTGCAGCTCGACCGAGCGGCTGTCGCCGTAGACCACCGCGCTGCCATGGCGCATGGTCACGGTGGTAGTGCTGCCGTCCGGCGCGACGTCCAGCCGGTAATCGCCCGGCTCGCGCGGCACAAAGGCCAGGTTGGGGGTGTCGACTTCCACCGTCTGGCCCGGCGGCAGCGCGCGCACGCGCAACTGCATCGTGCCCTGGGTCAGCTTGACCTGCGTAGCGCTGTCGCCCAGGTTCAGGATGCTGGCGGCGGTGGCGCCGCCCAGCCGCATTGCCACCGTGCCGGCATGCAGTTCGGCGCGCCCGCCCTGGTCCAGCCAGAGCCGGTCGCCGGTGGTCACCGGCCGGTTCAGGCCCGTCGCGGCCCATTCGTCCGACCCGGCGGGCGCAAAGCTGAGGTTGCCGTCGACGGCGGTCAGCGTGGCGATGCGCGAGGAAGGATCGGCTTGCTGGTACTGGCCGTCAGCCGCCGGCGCATCAAGATAAGCCTGGCCGGGGGGGCCGGCGGGAACCTGGGCTAGTGCAGCAGCCGCCACAGCCAGGCCCGCCGCAGCGGCCAGCGCCGTCAGCGCCAGCCGGCTGCGGGGCAGGCCACGAGCGCGGCCGGCGGATTGGGAAGGATCGAACATGGAAGTCAGGATCGGAACTCGGTGCATATCGCGCATAACGCTTCGGGATCGCCCGCCGATGTCAGCGGCTACCCTGATGTCACCATACATGGCCCCGGATGCCGCGGCACGCCTGGCGCCGCAGACTTTGTAAGCACGTATTTCGCCATGTGGCATCGCCATGCAGGCCGGATGGGGATCCCAGGCAGGCTGCGGGCGGGCGGCGGATCAGCGGGCGCTGCGCGCCGGCCGGGTCGCCGTCAAAGGTGGAAACAACTTCGGCAACCGGGCAGGGCCGTGGGAGGGGAACGGACGGTGCAGAGGCGGCTCAGCCGCCGGACTGCCGGCGCAGCATTTCAGTCAGGCGCTCGGCCGGCATCGGGCGGCCGTACAGGTAGCCCTGCGCCTCGTGGCAGCCATTGGCGAGCAGGAAGTCGCGCTGCTCAGTGGTTTCCACGCCTTCGGCCACCACGCCGATGTGCAGGCTGGCACCCACGCTGATCACCGAGCGCACGATGGCCGCGTCGACCGGGTCTTCGGTCACGTTGCGGATAAAGGACTGGTCGATCTTGAGCCGGTCCACCGGGAACGACTTCAGGAAGCTGAGCGACGCGTAGCCCGTGCCGAAGTCATCGCAGGTCAGCGTCACGCCGTCGCGGCGCAGCGCCTGCAGCTGGTCCGCGACCTCGTCGCCCTGCTGCAGCGCGATGGTCTCGGTGATCTCGATCTCCAGGCAGTCGGGCGCCAGCTCCAGCGCGCGCAGCACGTGGCGCACCTCGGTCAGCAGGCGGCTTTCGGCGAGCTGGGCCGCGAACAGGTTGATGGCCACGCGCGGCGGCTGCGCAAACGCCAGCGACCACGCGCGCGCCTGTGCACAGGCCGTCTGCAGCAGCCACATGCCGACATCGCTGGCGATGCTGCTGCCTGCCAGCGCGTCGATAAAGGCGGCGGGCGGCAGCAGGCCGCGGGTCGGATGGCGCCAGCGCATCAGCGCTTCGGCGCCGTGGACGCGGCCGTCGCGCAGGTCGACCTGGGGCTGGTAGAGCAGCTCGAACTGGCGCTGGGCATAGGCTTCGTGCAGCGCCTGCACCAGCGACAGCCGGGTGGTCACGTCCGAGCGCATCTGCGGCTTGAAGAAGCGGATGGTGCGGCCGCCGTCGTGCTTGGCACGGGCCAGCGCCAGGCTGGCGGCGGCCAGCACGTCGGAGCCCTGCTCGCCGGCGGCGGGTGTCACGCAGGCGCCGATGCTGGCCAGCACATGGTGGCGGCGCCCGGCGTGCTCATGCGGGGAGGACAGCATCGACAGGATGGCCGCGCTGACATGGCGCACCAGGGTGGGATCGGCAATGGAAGGCAGCAGCACGCCGAATTCGTCGCTGCCGATGCGGCCGATGGCGGCATCGCGTGGCGAAGCGTCGCGCAGGCGGCGGGCCACGCGCTGCAGGACGATGTCGCCCTCGGCATGGCCATGCATGTCGTTGAAGGCGCGGAAATCGTCGATACCGATCAGCAGCAAAGCAAAGCGGGGCACCGCCTCGCTTTGCAGGCGTGCCTCCAGCCGCTTCAGAAACCCCTGGCGATTGTCAACGCCGGTCAGCGGATCGAGATCCGAGCCTGGCGAGGCGCCAGCCGACTTCGCCCCCGACTTGGCAACCATCCCTGCCCCATCTGTAATTGTCGACATTGTTACCCGCTAGCAATTTAGCAAGTGTGACGAAAACTTGGAAAAAATCAAGCAGTTCCGATATTGGCCCAAACCCCTAGGCGCCGGCGCAACGCCGGTCATCCTGGTGTCGCATTGCGCGTTGAATCGGCTACCGGCTTACAGTACCCTACCGCGCATCGGGCCGTCCCTGCCGCCCTGGCGCCCCTGATTGCCCCCCGAGCGGCGCCCCAGAGGCGGCTTTGCAGGGTAGCGGCCGCTCCTGAACAAGAACATCACCGGGACCTCACCGTGAACGAATGGACCATCCGCACGCGCATTTTGGCAAGCTTCTCGCTGATCCTGCTTGTCATGGCACTGATGGGCGTGGTCGCCTATACCCGGCTGACCGCGATTGAACGCGGAACCACGCTGATGCTGAAGGATGCGCTGCCCGGGCTGAACTACAGCACCGGCATCCGCGGGGTCTGGGGCGAGCGCTACGTGCTGTCGTGGCAGACCGTCAATGCCGCCAACGAGGCCGAGCGCCGCAGCTTCCAGCAACAGAGCCAGGAGGCCGCCAGCCGCCTCGACAAGCTCGAGGAGCAGTACGAGACCTCGATCACGCGCGACGAGGACCGCATCGCCTTCAAGGGCTATCGCGACGTGCGTGCGCGCTACGAACAGGCCGCCCAGGTCCTGACCCGCGAGGGCGAGTGGAATGCCGCCGCCGCCGCGGCGGCGCTGCGCGGCGAAGCGCATGACCGCTGGGTCGAGGCGCGCAAGGCGGTCCAGCACCTGGTGGACGACAACAGCGCGGTCAATGCGCGCGCGGCGCGCGGCATCGACGAAGCCGTCAGCGCGGCCAAGATCGGCATCGAGGCGGCGCTGGTCTTGGCCCTGGTGGTCGCCGTGGTCTGCGGCTACCTGCTGCTGCGCGCGATCACCGTGCCGATGCGGTCGATCGTCAGCCTGCTGACCGGCATTCGCGGCGGCGACCTGCGCCTGCGCATGGCACTGCGCCGCAAGGACGAGTTCCAGGAAGTGGAGGAAGGTTTCAACCAGATGACAGGCGAGCTGACCTCGCTGGTGGGCCAGGCGCAGCGCACCGCGATCCAGGTCACCACCTCGGTCAACGAGATCGCCGCCACGGCGCGCCAGCAGCAGGCCACGGCCACCGAGACCGCGGCCACCACCACGCAGATCGGCGCGACCTCGCGCGAGATCTCGGCCACCGCGCGCGACCTGGTGCGCACCATCCATGAAGTCTCCAGCGCCGCCGAGCAGGCCGCCGGGCTGGCCGGCACCGGGCAGGTAGGCCTGTCGCGCATGGAAGGCACCATGCAGCATGTGATGGATGCCGCCGGCTCGGTCAATGCCAAGCTGGCCACGCTCAACGAGAAGGCCGGCAATATCAACCAGGTGGTGACCACCATCGCCAAGGTGGCCGACCAGACCAACCTGCTGTCGCTGAACGCCGCGATCGAGGCCGAGAAGGCCGGCGAATACGGCCGCGGCTTCGCCGTGGTGGCGACCGAGATCCGGCGCCTGGCCGACCAGACCGCGGTGGCCACCTACGACATCGAGCAGATGGTGCGCGAGATCCAGTCGGCGGTGTCGGCCGGCGTGATGGGCATGGACAAGTTCTCGGAGGAAGTGCGCCGCGGCATGTCCGACGTCACGCAGGTGGGCGACCAGCTGTCGCAGATCATCGCCCAGGTGCAGTCGCTGGCGCCGCGCGTGCTGATGGTCAATGAAGGCATGCAGGCCCAGGCCGGCGGCGCCGAGCAGATCAACCAGGCGCTGATGCAGCTGTCCGAGGCCGCGCAGCAGACGGTGGAGTCGCTGCGCCAGTCGGGCCAGGCCATCGACGAGCTGACGCTGGTCGCCAACGACCTGCGCAGCGGCGTGTCGCGCTTCAAGGTCTAGGCCCCGCCACCAGGGCCTGCACACCGCCGCCATGAAACTCTTCCTGCTGTTCCGCCTCGGCGCTGACCACTACGCGCTCGATGCCGCCGAGGTGGCCGAGGTGCTGCCGCTCACGCGCCTGAAGCAGATTCCCGGCGCGCCGGCGTGGGTGGCGGGCCTGATGGAACGGCGCGGCCAGCCGGTGCCGGTGATCGACCTGCCCGCGCTGGCCACCGGCGTGCCGGCGGCGCTGCGCACCAGCACGCGCACGGTGCTGGTCCACTACCGGCGCCATGGCGGCGAGCCCGGCCGGCTGCTCGGCCTGCGCCTGGAATCCGCCACGCAGACGCTGCGTTGCCCGCCAGAGTCGTTCGTCGACGGCGGCATCGCCGGCGCCAGCCCGCGCTACCTGGGGCCCGTGCGCAACGACGCGCGCGGCCTGGTGCAATGGGTCCGGGTCGAGGCCCTGCTGCCGGACGAGGTCCATGCCATGCTGTTCGCCGACACCGCCGCGGAGGCCGCGCCATGAGCACTGCCGAGCACATCGAGGCCCTGCTGAAGGCGCGCATCGGCCTGGATGCCGGCGCCATCGGCACCGGCGCGGTGGCGCGCGCCGTGCGCGAACGCCAGCAGGCACGGCAGGCGCCCGACACCCAGGCGTACTGGGACCTGCTGCAAGGCACCGCCGACGAATTCCAGGCGCTGATCGAGGCCGTGGTGGTGCCGGAGACCTGGTTCTTCCGTCATCGCGAAGCCTTGCTGGCGCTGGGCCGCTTTGCCGCCGAGCGTGCCTTTGCCGACAGCCGGCGCACGCTGCGCCTGCTGAGCCTGCCCTGCTCCACCGGCGAAGAGCCTTATTCGATCGCCATGGCGCTGCTCGATGCCGGCGTGCCACCCGGGCGCTTCTATATCGACGCGGTGGACATCAGCGCCCGCGCGCTGGCCCGCGCGCGCCAGGGCGAATACGGCGCCAATGCCTTCCGCAGCGCACCGCTCGATTTCCGCGACCGCTATTTCACCGCCACGCCCACCGGCTACGTGCTGGATGCGCGCGTGCGCGCGCAGGTGCGGCTGCTGCAGGGCAACCTGGTCGAGCCCGGCCTGCTGGCGGGCGAGCCGCCCTATGACTTTGTGTTCTGCCGCAACCTGCTGATCTACTTCGACGCACCCGGGCAACGGCAAGCGGTGCAGACGCTGGCGCGCCTGACCCTGGCCGACGGCCTGCTCTTCGTCGGACCTGCCGAGGCCAGCGTGCTGAGCGCGCAAGGACTGGAGCCGGTCGGCATGCCGCTGACCTTTGCCTTTCGCAAGCCGGCCCCCTCGGCACCGCGAGCAGGCGCCCCGGCCTGTCCCCCTGTGCATACCACGCAGCCGCCCCGCATGGCAGCCCCGCCGCGGCTGCCCATGCCACCGGCCTCGTTGCGCCGTGCCGCCGTGCGTGCGCCCACGGCAGCGGCACGCCCGGCCGCGGCCGATGCGCGCCGCGAGGCGCTGGCCGGCATCGCGGCCCTGGCCGACCGCGGCGAACTGGAGGCGGCCACCGC
Organism: Cupriavidus lacunae; assembly: GCF_003353055.1. Taxonomy (GTDB): domain Bacteria; phylum Pseudomonadota; class Gammaproteobacteria; order Burkholderiales; family Burkholderiaceae; genus Cupriavidus; species Cupriavidus lacunae. The sequence continues at coordinate 93,532 of NZ_QKWJ01000021.1, read as the reverse complement.
CGCGTGCCTGGCGCTGCTCGACCGGGCCGCGCCGGATGTCGCTGCCGATGCCGACGCCTATTGCATGCTCGGCGTGCTGCACGACGCCGCCGGCCGCGCCGCGCAGGCGCACGCCGCCTACCGCAAGGCGCTGTACCTGGACCCGGCGCACCAGGAAAGCCTGTATCACCTGGCCGCGCTGCTCGATACCGAAGGCGACCATGACGGCGCCACGCGCCTGCGCCAGCGCGCGCAGCGCCACACCCGCAAGCACCATGGCTGAGATCCAGGCCCCTCTTTTAGCCACCCCTTCAGCTACCACTCCGGCCACCCTTGTGCGCACGCAAGGCATCGACGACTGCTGGCGGCGCATCGGCGTGCGCGGCGACGGCACCTGCCCGGCGCTGGCCGAGCATGCCCACTGCCGCAACTGCCCGACCTATGCGCAGGCCGCCGCCATGCTGCTGGACGCCCAACAGCTGGAACAGGCGCTGCAGGAACTGCCGGAGGCGGCCAGCCTCAGTCGTGACGACCAGGAGGCAGCCGCGGAACGCGGCGCCGCGCTGGCCTGCCTGGTATTCCGTATCGGCGATGAATGGCTGGCGCTGCCGACCGCCGCGTTGGGCGAAGTCACCGCACCCTGCCTGGTCCATTCGCTGCCGCACCGGCGCGATGCCGCCATGCTGGGGCTGGCCGCGGTGCGCGGCAACCTGCTGGCCTGCCTGTCGCTGGCACGGCTGTTCGCGGTCGACGCGGCCCACGGCGACGGCAATGCCAGCGGCAGCCGCTTCCTGATCCTCGGCCAGGGCCGCGCCGCGATCGCGCTGCCGGTGGCCGAGGTGGCCGGCATCGCCCGCGTGCCCAGGGCCGCGCTGCTGCCGCTGCCCGCCACCATGGCGCGTGCCTCGGCGCGCTATACGCAGGCGCTGTTTCTCGACCAGGGCCGCAGCGTCGGGCTGCTCGACGCCGCGCAGGTGCGCCAGGCGCTGGCACGGAGCCTGGCATGAATCCCGAGCAATTGCGCGACGCCTCGCTGCTCGAGCTGTTCGCGCTCGAAGCCGATTCCCAGGTCGAAATCCTCAATGCCGGGCTGCTGGCGCTGGAGCGCAACCCGGGCGCGCCCGAGCAGCTGGAGGCATGCATGCGCGCGGCCCACTCGCTCAAGGGCGCTGCCCGCATCGTCGGGCTCGATGGCGGCGTGCGGGTGGCGCATGCGATGGAGGACTGCCTGGTCGCGGCCCAGGGCGGCATGCCGCTGAGCGCCGCGCATATCGATGCGCTGCTGCAAGGCACGGACCTGCTGCTGCGCATCGGCCATCCGCCCGGCGGCGACCCGGGCTGGGCCGACCACGCCGGCCGCGCCCAGATCGATGCGGTGATACAGCGGCTGGGCTCGCTCGATGGTGGCGCTGCGCCCCCCGAGACACCCATGGCGCCAGCGCCCGAGCCAGCACCGGCCCTGGCGCCGGACGCCGAGCCCGCGGCGCCAGCCCCGCTGGCCAGGCAGGCCGAGGACCCCCACGAGCGCATGCTGCGCGTCAATGCCGATGCGCTCGACCAGTTGCTGGCGCTGTCGGGCGAGGCCATGGTCGAATCGCACTGGCTGCGCCCCTTCGGCAAGTCGCTGCAGAAGGCCCGGCGGCAGCAGGCACGCGCGCTGCGCGCCACCGACACGCTGCAGCAGACCCTGCACGATGCGCTGGATGGCAATGGCGTGGGTGCGGCACAGGCGGCACAGGCCGCGCTGGCCGAGCTGCGCCAGTTGCTGGACGATGGCCAGCAACAGCTGGCCGCACGGCTGGAGGAATTCGACCAGTACGACCATCGCGCCACGCGGCTGGCACGCCGGCTCTATGACAGCGCGCTGGCCTCGCGCATGCGCCCGCTGTCCGATGGGCTGACCGGCTACGCGCGCATGGTGCGCGACCTCGGCCGCTCCCTGGGCAAGCCGGTGCACCTGGAACTGGCCGGCGCCGGCACGCAGGTCGACCGCGACATCCTGGAAGCCCTGGACGCGCCGCTGGCGCACCTGCTGCGCAACGCGGTCGACCACGGCATCGAACCGCCCGAAGTGCGCCTGGCGCAGGGCAAGCCGGTGGAGGGCTGCGTCACGCTGCAGGCGCGCCACAACGCGGGCCGGCTGCTGATCGAGATCTTTGACGACGGCGCGGGCGTCGACCTGGAAGCGCTGCGGCGCGCCATCGTGCGGCGGCGGCTGGCCTCGGAAGATACCGCGGCGCGAATGTCGCAGGCCGAGTTGCTCGACTTCCTGCTGCTGCCGGGTTTCAGCATGCGCGACACCGTCTCCGAGGTCTCCGGGCGTGGCGTTGGCCTCGATGCCGTGCAGGAGATGGTGCGCCGCGTGCGCGGCAGCCTGCGCCTGACGCAGCAGCCGGGGCAAGGCCTGCACTTCTGGCTGGAGCTGCCACTGACCTTGTCGGTGGTACGCACGCTGCTGGTGGAGGTCGCGGGCGAGGCCTATGCCTTCCCGCTGGGCCGCGTGCTGCGTGCAACCTCGGTGGCGCGCAGCGAGATCGAACAGACCGAGGGCCACCAGCATTTCCGCCACGAAGGCCGCGCCATCGGGCTGGTCAGCGCGGCGCAGGTGCTGCAGCGCCCCGAGACCGACGCCGCCAGTGAGCGCGAGCAAGTGCCGGTGGTGGTCATCGGCGAGGCCGAGCGCATCTATGGCCTTGCCGTCGACCGCATGCTGGGCGAGCGCCTGCTGGTGGTGCAGCCGCTGCCCGCGGCGCTGGGCAAGGTCCGCGACATCGCCGCCGGCAGCCTGACCGACGATGGCACGCCGGTGCTGATCTTCGATGTCGAGGACGTGATCCGCTCGGTGGAGAAGCTGGTGTCCGAAGGCCGCATCGAAGGTGTGCGCCAGGTGGCCGCGGCCAGCGTGCAGGCGCGCGCGCGGCGGGTGCTGGTGGTGGATGACTCGCTCACCGTGCGCGAGCTGCAGCGCAAGCTGCTGGCCGGGCGCGGCTATGATGTGGCGGTGGCGGTCGACGGCATGGACGGCTGGAACGTGCTGCGCGCCGAGCCCTTCGACCTGGTCATCACCGACATCGACATGCCGCGCATGGACGGCATCGAGCTGGTGCGCAGGATCCGGCAGGACGCCGCGCTGCGGCAGCTGCCGGTGATGGTGGTGTCGTACAAGGACCGCGAACAGGACCGCCAGCGCGGCCTGGAGGCCGGCGCGGACTATTATCTGGCCAAGGGCAGTTTCCACGACGCCGCGTTGCTCGACGCGGTCCAGGACCTGATCGGCGAGGCACGTCCATGAAAATCGGCATCGTCAACGACTCGCCGCTTGCGGTAGCCGCACTGCGCCGCGCGCTTGCGCTGGATCCGTCGTTCGAGATCGCATGGGTCGCCGGCGACGGCGAACAGGCGGTGCAGATGGCCGCGCGCCAGACCCCGGACCTGATCCTGATGGACCTGCTGATGCCGGTCATGGACGGGGTCGAGGCCACGCGCCGGATCATGGCCGCCACCCCCTGCGCGATCGTGGTGGTGACCATGGACCTGGGCCGCAATGCCTCGCAGGTCTTCGACGCCATGGGCCATGGCGCCATTGACGCGGTCGACACCCCCACGCTGGCCGAAGCCGATGCGCAGCTTGCCGCCGGGCCGCTGCTGCGCAAGCTGCGCAATATCGGCCGCCTGCTGTCCGGCCGGTTGACCCCCCAGCACACGCTGACGGCGGCCCCGCGCGCCGTCGCCGCGCCGCGGCTGGTGGCGATCGGCGCCTCCGCCGGCGGCCCGGCCGCGCTGGCCGCCCTGCTGGGCGCGCTGCCGGCGGACTTCGGTGCCGCGGTGGTCGCCGTGCAGCATGTGGACGAGGCCTTTGCCGCCGGCATGGCCGACTGGCTCGACGGACAATGCGCGCTGCCGGTGCGCGTTGCCCGCGCCGGCGACACGCCCAAGGCCGGCACCGTCCTGCTGGCGGGCACCAACGACCACCTGCGCCTGGCCAGCCCCACGCGCATGGCCTACACCGAGCAGCCCAGCGACTACCTGTACCGCCCCTCCATCGACGTGTTCTTCGAAAGCGTGGTGGAGCACTGGCGCGGCGACGTGGTCGGCGTGCTGCTCACCGGCATGGGCCGCGACGGCGCGCTGGGCCTGAAGGCGATGCGCGATCGCGGCTTCCTGACCATCGCCCAGGACCGCGCCACCAGCGCCGTGTACGGCATGCCCAAGGCCGCCGCTGCCATGGGCGCGGCCGCGGAGATCCTGCCGCTGCCGCGCATCGCCCCACGGCTGGTGCAGGCATGCGGCCACGCGGCACTGTCCTGAGCCAGCCCGACAGAATGCAATGGGTCCCGGCCGGCACGGGACCGTCACACCCAGGAACTGAACATGCAACCCGAATCCCCCAACCAACCCGCAGCGCCTGCTCCGGTGCCGGCCCCCGACAGGCAAGACTACCTCGCCATGGTGCTGCTGGTGGACGACCAGGCCATGGTCGGAGAAGCCGTGCGCCGCGCGCTCTCCACCGAGTCCGATATCGATTTCCACTACTGCTCGCAGCCCGACGAAGCGGTGGCGGTGGCGCAGCGCACCAAGCCCACCGTGATCCTGCAGGACCTGGTGATGCCGGGCGTGGACGGCCTGACGCTGGTGCGGCGCTATCGCGATAACCCCGCCACGCGCGATATCCCGATCATCGTGCTGTCGACCAAGGAAGAAGCCGCGACCAAGGGCGCGGCGTTTGCCGCTGGCGCCAACGACTACCTGGTCAAGCTGCCCGACAGCATCGAGCTGATTGCGCGCATCCGCTACCACTCGCGCTCGTACCTGAACCAGCTGCAGCGCGACGAAGCCTACCGCGCGCTGCGGCAAAGCCAGCAGCAACTGCTCGAAACCAACCTGGAGTTGCAGCGGCTGACCAACTCGGACGGCCTGACCAGCTTGTCCAACCGGCGTTATTTCGATGAATACCTCGGCGCGGAATGGCGCCGTGCGCTGCGCGAGCGAACCCAGCTGGCGCTGCTGATGATCGACGTCGATGCGTTCAAGGCCTACAACGACACCTACGGCCACGTCGCCGGTGACGAGGTGCTGCGCCGCGTGGCCTCGGTGATTCGCGACAATTGCACGCGTGCCACCGACCTGCCCGCGCGCTTCGGCGGCGAGGAATTCGCCATGGTGCTGCCCTTGACCTCACCGGGCGGCGTGCGCCTGCTGGCCGAGAAGGTCCGGCGTGCCGTGCAGGCGCTGGCCATCACGCACAGCGGTTCGCTCACCGCCGACTGCGTCACGGTCAGCATCGGCGGTGCCGTGCTGGTGCCCCAGCCCGACGAGCCCTCGAGCCGGCTGGTGGAAGCGGCCGATACCGGCCTCTACCAGGCCAAGCGCAATGGCCGCAACCAGGTCGTGATGGTCTAGATACTATGAAGGGCCGCGGAGGTAAGCCCCCTGGAGTAAAACGAAGATTCCAAGTCTCGTTTCTCGAGGAGCACGCAAATGGACGCGCCTGACACAGCCCTTCACGGGCAGAATACGACGATCACTGGCTGGCTGTACATAGCCTTCGAACTGGGCGACAAGAGCTGGAAGCTGTCGCTGGGCGACGGCGTGCGCGGGCCGAGCCGATGCTCGGTGGCGGCCGGTGACATGACATCGGTCCTGACAGCAATTGCCAAGGCCAAAGCCCGGTGTCATCTGCCCGCCGATGCGCCGGTGCGCTCCTGCTATGAAGCCGGCCGCGACGGTTTTTGGCTGCACCGCTGGCTCAGCACACACGGCATCGTCAATCTGGTGGTCGATTCCGCCAGTATCGAAGTGAACCGGCGGGCGCGCCGTGCGAAGACCGACCGGCTCGACAGCGACAAGCTGTTGTCGATGCTGATGCGTTACTACGCGGGCGAGCGGCGGGTGTGGGCAGTCGCGCGGGTCCCAACCGAAGAGCAGGAAGATGAGCGGCGCGTGCATCGCGAGCTCGGGCGCCTGCGCCAGGAGCGCACCGCCCACAGCAACCGGATCCGCTCGCTACTGGTCTTGCACAACCTGCGGCCCGAGCACATCGGTGGGCGCTCGTGGGCATGCTGGTGGGCCCAGCATGCTGCGCAGCTCTTGCCAAGTTTGCGCGCCGAGATTGAACGCGAGTTCGAGCGGCTGTTACTCGTCGCCAAGCAGATCAGGACACTGGAGACGCTCCAGAACCACCAAGTTCACGGCGGTACACAACCCGCGATCGCTGTGCTGACACGGCTTGCAGGTATCGGCACTGGCAGTGCATGGACCCTGGTCAAGGAACTGTTTGGCTGGCGGCAGTTCCACAATCGCCGTGAACTCGCCGGCTGCCTGGGCCTGGCGCCGACCCCTTACGCAAGCGGCACCAGCGAAGTCGAACAGGGCATCAGCAAGGCGGGCAACAAACGGGTGCGCTGGCTGCTGGTGGAACTCGCGTGGAGCTGGTTGCGCTTTCAGCCGGCGAGCCAGTTGAGCCAATGGTTTAGGCAACGATTTGCCGGTGCCGGGAAGCGAGCGCGACGCATCGGCATTGTCGCGCTCGCTCGCCGCCTGGCGATCGTACTGTGGCGCTACCTGGAGTATGGCGAGATTCCGCTCGGGGCAAGGCTCAAGTCGCTCCGCAGCAACGCCGTCGTGAGCTGAGTGAACTGAGGAGTGAGCTGAGTGAGCGTCAGTCGACGAACGGTTTGAAGGTTAGCGCGCCCGGACAGTAAGAGGGTTACCCCACGGATAACCGTAGTTTTAGATGGGGCGCGTCGGTAAGGGAGTGTTCCAGCGCTTCGGCGCATGCGGTATGTGGTGACCGGCCCCGGCGCCGGCACGGATAGAAGTTGGACCGGGCAACTGCCCCGGTATCAGACACTCCGACCTCCATCCCGTTGCAGTCACGGGATATTGAAAGGACACCAAACTGAGACCACGTGCCTTTGCTGGGCAAGTTACCCACCGCTGGTCCAGCGTCGTGGTCGTGACGGGCGACCCGCTGACCAGCCGTGGATAACTTGCAGCACGTCTCAACAGGAGATAACTGCCCAACGAAAAACACAGCAGTAGGTGCTTGACTTTCAACGCCCCATAGAAGGGTCTGTTCCTGATTCCCCGCCATCAGGACAGCGCGGCGCCAGCCGCGCCACCCCTCACACGTCACTTCTGTCGGAATCGTCCGACATCGGATTCGGATGCAGGCACCTGCCTGCTCCCGGCCTTACTACCTATCGTTGCATCACAGCGAGCGTATTTGCCGCACCTCTAAGGCATGCGCCGCCGCATCTGAACTCTGCCCCCGCAACCATGCCGCGCAGTGCGCGGCGGCGCGCCGGCAAGTCCAAACACCAACGAACAGAGGTGACACATGTTCCGATCCAAGACCAGTCTTATCTTCGGCCTGGCGCTGGCCGCTGCCACCGTCCTGTCGGCCTGTGGCGGCGGAGACGACAGCATCGGTGCCCGCATCGGCGTCAGCGAGCCCACCGTGCGGGTGATTCATGCCATTACCGGCGGGCCCAATGTGGATGTGCTGCAGAACGGCGCCAGGACAAGCCTGCTGAACGAGCCCTACAAGTTTGTCTCGAAGTACTTCAACGTGGACGAGGGTAGCCAGACGTTTTCGTTCAACGTTGCCAACACGGCAACCGAACTCGGCAGGACCACGGTCAGCACGCACACCGGCCACAAGTACACGGTGGTGGCCCTGCCTGGTGCAACGGCGGCAGACGTGCTACAGATCGACGATCCGTTCGAAAAGGGCCTGCTCTCGGACAAGGCGCGCGTGCGCAGCCTGAACGCATCGTTCAATGCGCAGAATGTCGATATCTACCTGACCGTCCCGGCCGCTGACCTGGCCGCGGCAACGCCCACCTTTGCCGCAGTTGCGTACAAGTCCGCGGTACCTGCATCGGGCAGCGACTCGATCAACGTGAACGGCGGCACCTATCGCCTGCGCATCACCACGGCCGGCACCAAGACCGTCATCTTTGACTCGGGCGCGCTGACGCTGGCCGATAATGCAGACTGGCTGATCACTACCATCCCGGTCGACGGCATTGGCGCAGCGATACCTAACAAGATCAAGGTGCTGGTTGCCCGCGGCGACGACGAGTCGCAAGCTGGTCTTGAGCTCGTGACGCAATAACAGCGTGCTTGCATCTGCCTGCGGCAGGCGGGCAGCGTGCAAGAGGCCGGTCCGAAGGACCGGCCTCTTTTTGTTTGGGGCGAGGCGGCTGACCGCCTCTACTTTTCTTGCTCCGGCTCCAGCTCCGCCTTCAGCACAGCCAGCTGGGCCATATAGGCCTCCAGCTCCGCCCGCCCTTGCTCAGTGATGCAATACACGCGGCCGCTGCCCTCGACCAGTTCGGCCGTGATGGCCCGCGCGATCATCAGGCTGCGCAGGATCGGCCGCAGCGAGCGGATATTCTTGTCGATGCCGCGCTCGCGCAAGCGGTCGACGAGGCTCAGGACGGTGGACGGGCTCGACTGGACGAGCTTGAGCACATAGATACGTGAGAAAAACCGGTCAAAGGTAGGCGGTTTCATGGGCGCTGTCGGCGCACCCGATGGTGCGGGAATCGTGATCATCATGCGCAGCCCATGACTGCTGCCGCAGTCGGGCACTCTCTGTCGTCAGAAGAAAAACGGGGTGCACGAAGGCACCCCGAATGCTTGCGTTGTGTGCGCCGTTGCTGACGGCGCAATTGCGGGGCCTCCGGCCGCTATTCTTCCTGGAACGCTTCTTCGCGCTTGGCCTTGATCGAAGGCAGAGCCACCACCGCCACCAGTGCCGCGGCTGCAATCAGCAGGCCCATCGACAGCGGACGCGTCACGAACACGGTGAAGTCACCACGCGACAGCAACAGCGAGCGGCGGAAGTTCTCTTCCATCATCGGCCCCAGCACGAAGCCGAGCAGCAGCGGTGCGGGTTCGCACTTGAGCTTCAGGAACAGGTAGCCGATGATGCCGAAGCCAGCCGCCATGAACACGTCGAAGGTCTGGTTGTTGACCGAGTACACGCCAATGCCGCAGAACACGAGAATGGCCGGATACAGGAAGCGGTACGGCACGGTCAGCAGCTTCACCCACACGCCGATCATCGGCAGGTTCAGGATGATGAGCATCAGGTTGCCGATCCACATCGAGGCGATCAGGCCCCAGAACAGCGCCGGGTTGCTGGTCATCACCTGCGGGCCGGGCTGGATGTTGTGGATGGTCATCGCACCCACCATCAGCGCCATCACCGCGTTGGGCGGAATGCCCAGCGTCAGCAGCGGGATGAAGGAGGTCTGCGCCGCGGCGTTGTTGGCCGATTCCGGACCCGCCACGCCTTCAATTGCGCCCTTGCCGAACTCATGCGAGTACTTCGAGGTCTTCTTTTCCAGCGAGTAGGCCGCGAACGACGCCAGCGCCGCACCGCCGCCCGGCAGGATGCCCAGCGCCGAACCCAGGAACGTGCCGCGCAGCACGGCCGGGATCATGCGCTTGAAGTCTTCCTTGGTTGGCCACAGGTTCGTCACGCTGTCGGTGAACGTCTCACGGGCTTCCTTCTGCTCCAGGTTCGCGATGATTTCCGCGAAGCCGAACATGCCCATGGCCAGCGCCACGAAGTCGATGCCGTCGGTCAGTTCCGGCACGTCGAACGAGAAGCGCGCGGCGCCCGAGTTCACGTCGGTGCCGATGAGCCCCATCAGCAGGCCCAGCACGATCATCGCCACGGCCTTCGGCAGCGAGCCGGAAGCCAGCACCACGGCTCCGATCAGGCCCAGCACCATCAGCGAGAAGTACTCGGAAGGGCCGAACTTGAATGCCAGTTCCGACAGCGGCGTGGCAAAGGCGGCCAGGATCAGCGTAGCCACGCAGCCGGCAAAGAACGAACCGAGACCGGCAGTGGCCAGTGCCACGCCCGCTCGCCCTCGCCTTGCCATCTGGTAGCCGTCAATGGTTGTCACCACCGACGACGATTCGCCCGGCAGGTTCACCAGGATGGCGGTGGTCGAGCCGCCATACTGTGCGCCGTAGTAAATGCCGGCCAGCATGATCAGCGCGGCCACCGGCGGCAGCGTATAGGTCACCGGCAGCAGCATGGCGATGGTGGCCAGCGGCCCCAGGCCCGGCAGCACGCCGATCAGGGTACCCAGCACGCAGCCCAGGAAGGCGTAGGCAAGGTTTTGCAGCGACAGCGCCGTGGAGAATCCCAGCGCGAGGTGATCAAGCAATTCCATTCTTGCTGCTCCTTAACCGGTGATGAATGCAGGCCACACCGGCATCTGCAGGTTGATGCCGTAGACGAACGCACCCAGGCTGATCAGCACGAGCACCACGCTGTTGAGCAGCGCGCCCTTCCAGCTGAACTCATGGCTGGCCATGGACGACACCAGCACCAGCACGAACACCGACAACACCATGCCGAGCGGCTTGAGCAACAGGCCGAACAGCACCACGGAACCCAGGATCCAGAGCAGGGTCTTCAGGTCCCAGCGCGCGAGATGGTCTTCTTCGCCCTTGGACGACAACGAACCGATCAGCACCAGCACACCAAGCAGTGCCAGCACCAGTCCGAGCAGGAATGGGAAGTATCCGGGTCCCATCTTCGCGGCCGTTCCCATGGAATAGCCGCGTGCGACCCAGGAAAAGCCGAATCCGACCAGGACGAACATCAGGCCGGAGGCAAAGTCCTTTTGGCTGCGTATGCGCAAAATGATTCTCCTCAAAGTTCACGAAATGCCGTGCCGGGGGGCGCACTGGCTCGGGCGCGGCAAAACATGCGCAACGCATGCTCCCCGACGGTTGATCCGAACCTTAAAGACGGGAACTTTCAGGTGCCTTTCATTTGTCTTGGTTTAGGGGTATTCACCGATACCCCATAAACCTAGGCAAATCCGGCCGACGTGTGCGGACAAATACATCATGACGCGATGTATTCAACGTGAAGAAGAAGGCGGGGGAAGGTCGACAGGAAGGTCTGACGCACAAGACGGCTCGCGCACTTGCGTCAGGGCAAGGCGCGGCCGGAAAGACGCGCGCGCCTGCTCTGGCTGCCAGGCCACGCGTGCGCTGGGAGGGAGTGCCAGCGACGACACAATGACATATCGATCTTTCGAATGGCTTTCAGTGCAGCCAGCGCGACGACGGGCCGCAGCCGTCACCGCGCGGCTGCGGGTTCTGGCGTTGCCGCATCCGTCTCCTCGACGACCTCGCCCGCGTCCTCGCAGGGCGTGCCCATGCTGGTATCGGGCGCCTGCCCCATGGCCTGCGCCGGATGCGGCGCCGTGGGCAGGATATGGCTGCGGCGCCAGTTGCCGAAGCGGTAGTAGCCGATCGCCAGCCCCAGCGACACCACCGAACCCAGCGGGAAGCTCCACCAGATCGCTTCGGCGCCGATGCGCGGGCCCAGCGCCCACGCAAACGGCAGCCGGATCACCCACATCGACAGGAACAGGATCACCAGCGGCGCCATCACCGCGCCGGTGGCGCGCACCGTGCCGAAGATGACGATGGTGAAGCCGAACAGGATGAACGACCACAGCACCACCACGTTGATATGCTGGGCGATGCCGATGGCCACGCCGTCAGTACCGAGGAAGAGCCCGAGCGAATGCCGGTTGAACACGTAGATCAGCGCGACCAGCGCGCCGGTCATGGCCACGTTGAACAGGAGCCCCACGCGCGTGATGCGCGACACACGCTGCCACAGCCCCGCGCCGACGTTCTGCGCCACCATCGACGACACGCTCGCGCCGACCGCCAGCGCGGGCATCTGCACATAGGTCCAAAGCTGCGAAGCCACGCCATAGGCCGCGGTCGTCTGCGAGCCGTAGGCGTTGACCATCGCCATCATCACGATGGCGGACGACGAGATCACCACCATCTGCAGCCCCATCGGCAGGCCCTTGACCACCAGCGCGCGCAGGATCGCCGGGTCTGGCCTCAGCAGCGCCAGCTGGCCGCGATGCAGCAGCAGGAAATGCCGGCGCCGGTACAGCAGCACCATCATCGCCGCCAGGCTCACCAGCTGCGCGATCAGCGTGGCCAGCGCCGAGCCCGCGATGCCCAGCGGCGGGATCGGGCCCACGCCGAAGATCAGCACCGGGTTGAGCACCACGTCCAGCGCCACGGACAACAACATGAACCAGAACGGCGTGCGCGAATCGCCGGCGCCACGCAGCGTCATCATCACGAAGTTGTAGAAGTACATGAACGGCAGCGCCAGGAAGATGATGCGCAGGTAGGCCACCGCCAGCGGCGCGGCATCTTCCGGGGTGTGCATCGCGGCCAGGATGTCCGGCGTGTAGAAGTAGCCCAGCGCCGAGGCCAGCACCGACAGCCCGACGAAGAAGGTGGTGCTGGTGCCGACCACGCGGCGCGCCTCGTCCAGGTCACGCGCGCCGACCGCCTGGCCGATCATGATGGTATTGGCCATGCTGATGCCGAAGACCACGCCCAGCAGGAAGAACAGGATGATGTTGGCATTGGAGGTTGCCGTCAGCGCGGCCTCGCCCAGGAACCGGCCGACCCAGATCGAGTTGATCGAGGCGTTCAGCGACTGCAGGATGTTGCTGCCAAGCACCGGCAACGAGAACAGCAGCAGGGTCCGGCCGATCGGGCCGGTGGTCAGTCTGGCGTCTGGCTTCATGGGGTGTCGCGCATGGGAAATCCGCCCAGTCTATTCCTGCCCCGAGGTGCCTACAAGCACGCATGGCAACTCCCGGTCGGGGCTGTAACGCGCGCCTGGCCCGATTCTGCCCCGCTTTTTACCTGAATGAGTTATTCCCCGGCGATTGCGGCCGATCGCATACTCGGCGCGGGACCACCGCGTCCCAGGCCGGCTGCCGGACGGGGTCATCTGTATTTTCCGGCGTGCGCGTGCTCCCTTCGGTCGCAGTCATAACGAGGAGGTGGGGTCATGTTTGTCGGTTTCCAGCCTGTTTCCGGCGCCCTGGTGCCGTTTGCCTATGACTGGCCGATGGTGGGCCTGTCGTTCCTGATCTCCGTCTGCGGCGCCTACGTGGGCCTGCGCTGGTCGCGCCGGGTGCGCCTGCCGGACGGGCGCCTGGACGTGGACCGGCTGCTCTGCGCCAGCGTGGCGCTGGGCGGCGGCGCGGTCTGGTCGATGCATTTCATCGGCATGGTGGCCTATGAGACCCCGACCCACCGCGAGTTCGGCCTGTTCCTGACGCTGGCCTCGCTGCTGGTCGTGATGGTGCTGGCCGGCGCGGGGCTGGCAGTGGCCTCGCGCCCGCGCGGCAGCCGCACCGACAACGTGGTCAAGGGCGGCGTGCTGACCGGGCTGGGCGTGGTGGCAATGCACTACACCGGCATGGCGGCGATCCGCTCCAACACCCGCTTCGACTGGGACCTGGCCATCATCGGGCTGTCGGTGGTGATCGCGGTGGTGGTGTCGGTGGTGGCGTTGTGGCTTGCCACCACGGTGAAGACCCGCGGCAAGCAGCTGGCGGCGGCCGTGGTCATGGGCGTTGCCGTCTGCGGCATGCACTACACCGGCATGTCGGCGGGGACGATGGTCTGCACCAGCCCGACCTACGCGCCCAGTCTGTTCGCCATCGAGGGCGACAGCATCGGCTACGCGGTGTTCGGCCTGACGCTGATCACCCTGATGGTGATCCTGGTGGTGGAAGCCACCCGCACCGGCGCTGAAGCCGCAAGCGTGGCCCGGGCGCGCGATACCGCCTGAACCGCCTGCTCCGCCTGAACGGGCCGCGGGGACATTCCCCCACATTCGTGCGGGCAATGCGCCCGGCGCGCTGCATGAACGCGGCAGCCGGGTTAAGCTTGCGGTTTCACCGCCCACCAGGAGAACACGCATGTACCAGGATCTCGCCCTCTACATCGACGGAGAATTCATCAAGGGAGGGGACCGGCGCGAGCAGGACGTCATCAACCCGGCCACGCAGGAAGTGCTGGGCAAGCTGCCGCACGCCAGCCGGGCCGACCTGGACCGCGCGCTGGCCGCCGCGCAGCGTGCCTTTGAAACCTGGAAGAAGACCTCGCCGCTGGAGCGCGCCGGGATCCTGCGCCGCGTGGGCGAGCTCACGCGCGAGCGCGCCAAGTCAATCGGCCGCAATATCACGCTGGACCAGGGCAAGCCGCTGGCCGAGGCCATCGGCGAAGTCATGGTCTGCTCCGAGCATGCCGACTGGCACGCCGAGGAATGCCGCCGCATCTACGGCCGCGTGATCCCGCCGCGCCAGCCCAATGTGCGCCAGATCGTGGTGCGCGAGCCGATCGGCGTGTGCGCCGCCTTCACGCCGTGGAACTTCCCGTTCAACCAGGCCATCCGCAAGATCGTGTCGGCGCTGGGCGCCGGCTGCACGCTGATCCTGAAGGGTCCCGAGGACTCGCCCAGCGCGGTGGTGGCGCTGGCGCAGCTGTTCCACGATGCCGGCCTGCCGCCGGGCGTGCTCAACATCGTCTGGGGCGTGCCCAGCGAGATCTCGACCTACCTGATCGAATCGCCGATCGTGCGCAAGATCTCGTTCACCGGCTCGGTGCCGGTGGGCAAGCAGCTGGCGGCGCTGGCCGGCGCGCATATGAAGCGCATGACCATGGAGCTGGGCGGCCATTCGCCGGTGCTGGTGTTCGACGATGCCGACATCGACCCCGCCGCCGAGATGCTGGCGCGCTTCAAGCTGCGCAACGCCGGCCAGGTGTGCGTGTCGCCGACGCGCTTCTATGTCCAGGAGAAGGCCTACGACCGCTTCCTGGCGCGCTTTACCGAGGTGATCGGCTCGATCAAGGTGGGCAACGGCCTGGAGGCCGGCACCCAGATGGGCCCGCTGGCGCACGAGCGCCGCGTGCTGTCGATGGAGCAGTTCCTGGACGATGCCAGCCAGCGCGGCGGCAAGGTCGTGACCGGCGGCGCGCGCGTGGGCGACAAGGGCTACTTCTTCGCCCCCACCGTGGTCACCGACCTGCCCGATGACTCGCGCCTGATGACCGACGAGCCGTTCGGCCCGGTCGCGCCGGTCACGCGCTTCAAGGACACCGCCGAGGCGCTGCGCCGCGCCAACAGCCTGCCCTACGGCCTGGCGTCGTATGTGTTCACCAACTCGCTGAAGACCGCGACCGAAGTGTCCAACGGACTCGAAGCCGGCATGGTCAACATCAATCACTTCGGCATGGCGCTGGCCGAGACCCCGTTCGGCGGCATCAAGGACTCGGGCATCGGCAGCGAAGGCGGCCAGGAGACCTTCGATGGCTACCTGGTGACCAAGTTCATCACCCAGGCCTGAGCGCCCTCACCAGAACGCCCTCGTCGCAGAGCCGTCATTGAGCCGTTCACGCTTGCGTGAACGGCTCAATTTTTTCCGCTCACTGGTCTCCCCTCGCCTTGCGGTAATCCTCCGCATACGCCTTCCATTGCGCCATCGACACCGCGCAGCCATGCCGCGCCAGCCGCAGCACGCCGCTGCGCCAGCGGGTGCCGGCGGCAAACGCCTGCAACTGCTCGATCCGGTCCGCGGCATGGTGCCCGCAGCCGCGCAGGTGCGCCCACGCCGCGGCATGCGCCATGGTGACCAGCACCTCGCGCAGCTGCGCAAACCCTTTGCATTGGGCCAGGTCGACCCGGTCATTGGTTGGCTGCAGGCTCTTCACCTGGTAGGATGCCTTGCCCATGTCGACCGCGGACAGCAGCGCCGGCGACGCCGCCTGCATGATCTGCTGCGCGGCCACCACGCGCTTTGCATCGCTGCCCCAGCGCGGCTGCGGGCGATTGGGCAGGTCCTGCCACGCGCTGGGCGCCGCGCGCTTGACGTCGATCAGGCGCTGCATGCCGCCCAACTCGTCGCGGGCCAGCACCACATAGCGCTCCAGGCCGAGGCTGCCGATGCCGGCCACGCGCCGCGCCGCGTCGTCGGCGGTGAAGCGGTGGCCGTGGTGACTCTGCCTGGAATAGGCGGCAAGGATGGCGCGCGCGTGCTCGCGGCCGGCCTTGTCCGCAGGCAGTGCGTGGCGGCCGTCGCAGAGCAGGCGCCGCCTGCCCTTGCGCAGGGTGGTGCGCTCGGCCAGCAGTTCGCCCCGCCTGCGGCGCTTGACCCGGGTCAGCAGCGTGGCCACCATGCCGATCGCCGTGGCACGTTCGAGCCAGCGCGCCTTGCCCGTCTGCAGCACGGCGGCGTAGGTCGAAAGCATTTCCTCGCACGCGCGCGTGGCATTCGCCTCGGACAGACCCAGCTGGCCCGCGGCGACCAGCACGCTGGACAGCACCCGGATCAAGTCCACGGTAAGCGGTGCGACCAGCGCGTCGTCAAAGTCGTTCAGGTCGAAATAGACCAGCCCGTTGTCGCCCTTGAAGCTGCCGAAATTCTCCAGGTGCAGATCGCCGCAGACGTAGGTGGCGGGCGCATCGTGCAATGGCGCCTCATCGCGCAGCGATGCGGCATAGAGGTGGTTGGTGCCGCGAAAGAAGGCGAACGGGTCTGCCGCGATGGTCGCAAGCTTGCGGGTCAGCCGCTCGGGATCGCGGCCATGGTTGAAGGTGAGGATTGCCTGCGTGGCGGCGTGCATAGGCTCTGCTTCCGTTCAGGGTTGAAATCCGGCAGCGGCGCGGCCGGCCGGCACGCGCTCCGGGTTCCGGACCTGGTTCAGCGGAAGAACAGGCCGCGCGTGAGGAAAGTGTGGTTGGCTTCTTCGGCCATCAGCCCGACCAGCACCAGCAGGCATAGTGGCGGAATCAGGATAGCGCAGATCAGCGCCATGCGCTCCCATGCCATGTGCATGAACACCGCCACGATCAGTCCGGCCTTCAGCGCCATGAACAGCAGGATCAGCGTCCAGCGCAGGTAGCCGGTGAAGTGGAAGTAGTCGACCAGGTACGACATGGTCGACAGCACGAACAGCAGCAGCCAGATCTTCAGGTACAGCCCGATGGGATGCTGCTGGCCGGAGTGCGCGGCATGCCCGGCATCCAGGCCGGTGCCATGCGGCGTGCCCTGCGCGGGCGTTGCGGGAGTTGCCGGATTCGATGCCATGGCCGCCCTCACCAGAGATAGAACAACGCAAAGATGAATACCCAGACCAGGTCGACGAAGTGCCAGTACAGGCCCGCGATCTCGACGATCTGGTAGTTGCCGGTGGCCTCGTAGCGCCCGCGCAGCACGCGCGTGGCCACGATCAGCAGGTACACCACGCCGCACGACACGTGCAGGCCGTGGAAGCCGGTGATCATGAAGAAGGTCGAGCCGAACTGCGCCGCGCCCATGGGGTTGCCCCACGGCCGCACACCCTCGTCCAGGATCAGCTTGGTCCATTCGAAGGCCTGCATGCTGACGAACATCACGCCGAACAGCGCGGTCACCAGCATCAGCAGCGCGCACTCGCGGCGCGCGCGCCGGTAGGCAAAGTTGACCGCCATCGCCATGGTGCCGCTGCTGGTGATCAGCACGAAGGTCATGATGGCGATCAGCAGCAGCGGGATGTCGGCGCCGCCCACGTGCAGCGCAAACACCTCGCTGGGGTTGGGCCATGGCACCGTGGTCGACATGCGCACGGTCATGTAGCCGGTCAGGAAGCAGCTGAAGACGAAGGTGTCGGACAGCAGGAAGATCCACATCATCGCCTTGCCCCACGACACCTTGAAGGCCTGCTGGTCCGACGACCAGTCGGCCAGCAGGCCGCGCAGGCCGCCCACCGGGGGCGCAGGCGCCACGCCGGGTGTGGCCGATGGTGAAGACAGTTGCGTTGACATGCCGGTTCTCCTTGCCGCCGCCGCTAGGCCGTGCCGCAGATGTAGCGCACCAGTTCGGGCGTGAGCCACCCCAGCGCGGCCAGCAGCACCAGCCACACCGCCAGCAGGAAATGCCAGTAGCGCGCGCACAGCCGCATGCGCAGCACCGCGGCCTCGCCGCTGCCGCGCGACGACATGGCAACGCCCCAGCCGGCCAGGCCACCCAGCACGTGCAGGCCGTGCATCGCCGTCAGCAGGTAGAAGAAGCTGCCGGCCGGATTGCCGGCAGGCATCACCTGCATCGCGCCCAGCGCCTGCCAGGCCCACAACTGCGAGGCCACGAAGCCGGCCGCGCCCAGGCCGCCCAGGCGCAGCGCCTGCCGGGCCACGGCCATCTCGCCCCGGCCCGCGGCGTGCGACGCCACCGCCATGGCCACGCTGCCGGCCGCCAGCAGCGCGGTCGACAGCCACACCTGCCACGGCAGCCCGATGCGGTGCCAGTCCGGGCTGTCCATGCGCAGCGCATAGGCCGTCAGGAACAGCGCAAACAGCGAGGTGACCACGCCCATGAACACCCACAGGCCGATGCTCGCCGGGGCACGCCCGCGGGGACGGTGGTTGGCGGCGTTCTCGCCGGACGGGTTGCCGCCGAAATCGTCGCGGCTGACCTTGTACAGGGCTTCGGCATTCATGCGACGGCTCCGCGGCTGGCATGCGGCTCGGGCTCGGCCCCGCCCGCCTCGGGCGGCGCGTTCTGCGCGATGAAATCCTCGGGCGCGCCCGGCACGCTGTAGGCATAGGCCCAGCGATACACCACCGGCAGGTGCGGTCCCCAGTTGCCGTGCGCCGGCGGCGTCTGCGGCGTCTGCCATTCCAGCGACGCGGCCCGCCACGGGTTGGCGTCGGCCTTGCGGCCGCGCCACAGGCTCCACACCAGGTTGAAGACAAAGAGCAGCTGCGCCGTGGCGACGATGAACGCGGCCACCGAGATATACATGTTCATCACATGCGCCGATTCCGGGATAAAGGCGTAGTTCTGGTAGGCGTAGTAGCGGCGCGGCATGCCCAGCACGCCCAGGTAGTGCATCGGGAAGAAGATGGCGTAGGTGCCGACGAAGGTGACCCAGAAGTGGATGCGGCCCATGGTGTCGTTCAGCATCCTGCCGGTTACCTTCGGGTACCAGTGGTAGATGCCGCCGAACACCACCAGGATCGGCGATACGCCCATCACCATGTGGAAGTGCGCCACCACGAAGTAGGTATTGGACAGCGGGATATCCACGCTGACATTGCCCAGGAACAGCCCGGTCAGCCCGCCGATGACGAAGGTGCTGATAAAGGCGATCGCAAACAGCATCGGCACGGTGAAATGGATATCGCCGCGCCACAGCGTGATGACCCAGTTGTAGACCTTGATCGCGGTGGGGATGGCGATGATCAGCGTGGTGGTGGCAAAGAAGAAGCCGAAATACGGGTTCATGCCGCTGACGAACATATGGTGCGCCCACACCACCACCGACAGCACCCCGATCGCCAGGATCGCCCACACCATGGTGCGGTAGCCGAAGATGCTCTTGCGCGAATGCACGCTGACCAGGTCCGAGACGATGCCGAAGGCCGGCAGCGCGACGATATACACCTCGGGATGGCCGAAGAACCAGAACAGGTGCTGGAACAGCAGCGGGCTGCCGCCCTTGTACTGGAGCTGCTGGCCCATCGATACGATCGCCGGCATGAAGAAGCTGGTGCCCAGCGTGCGGTCCAGCAGCATCATCACGGCCGACACGAACAGCGCCGGGAACGCCAGCAGCGCCAGGATGGTGGCCATGAAGATGCCCCACACCGACAGCGGCATGCGCAGCAGCGTCATGCCCTCGGTGCGCGCCTGCAGCACCGTGGTGACGTAGTTCAGGCCGCCCATGGTGGCCGCGACGATAAAGATCGCCAGCGACACCAGCATCAGGATGATGCCCCACTCATAGCCTGGGGTGCCGGGCAGGATGGCCTGCGGCGGGTACAGCGTCCAGCCCGCCCCGGTAGGCCCGCCGGGCACGAAGAAGCTGGTCAGCAGCACGATCACCGACAGCAGGTAGACCCAGAAGCTGAGCATGTTGAGGAAGGGGAACACCATGTCGCGCGCGCCCACCATCAGCGGGATCAGGTAGTTGCCGAAGCCGCCCAGGAACAGCGCGGTCAGCAGGTAGATCACCATGATCATGCCGTGCATGGTGACGAACTGGTAGTAGCGGTTGGCGTCGATGAACTCGAAGCGCCCCGGAAAGCCGAGCTGCATGCGCATCAGGTTGGACAGCGCCACGCCCACCAGGCCCACCACGATCGCCACGATGGTGTACTGCACGGCGATCACCTTGTGGTCCTGGCTCCAGACATAGCGGGTCCAGAAGCTCTGCGGCGCGTGATGGGCGGCATCGTCGGCGTAAGCCATGCGGGTCTCCTCACTTCCTGGCGGGCGCGGGCGCCGCCGAGGGCGGCACGGCCACGGCCGTCGAAGTCGTATAGGTGCCGGACGCGGCCCCGGGCGTGGCTGCCGGCGCGGCCGGGCCGGCGGCTGCCGTGGCGGCGGCACTGGTGGCGGCAGCGGGGCCTGCGGGAATGTCCGCCGGCGCGACCGTGCCTGCCGCAGCGGCTTCGCTGCCGGCTGACTTGATATAGGCAATCAGCGCCGACACCTCGTCCTCGCTCACCGGCAGCGTCGGCATCAGCGGTCCGAAGCCCTTCACCAGCCGCGCCTGCGGATCGGTGATCTCCTCGTGCAGGAAGGCATCGTCCACCCTGGCGCTGCTGCCGTCGGCAAAGGTCTCGGTCTTGCCGTACAGGCCCTTCCAGGTCGGCCCGACGCCCGGATTGCCGTCGATGCTGTGGCAGCCGACGCAGCCCTTGCTCTGCGCCAGCGCGCGGCCCTTCTCGATGGTGCCGGCGTCGCCCGCGGCGCCGGGCGCGGCAGCCGCCATGGCCGCCGGCGGGGCCGCGGCCTTCGCCAGCGTCACGGCAAAGGTCTGCTGCCTAGCCAGCCAGGCTTCATAGGCGGCCGGCGCTTCCACCACCACCGTGCCGCGCATGTTGTAGTGCCCCACGCCGCACAGCTGCGCGCACAGGATCTCGAAGCGCCCCGCCTGCGTCGGCGTGAACCAGAACGATGTCACCATGCCCGGCACCATGTTCATGCGCGCGCGGAACGGCGGCACGTAGAAGTCATGCAGCACATCCTTGGAGCGCAGCAGCACCTTGACTGGCTTGTTCAGCGGCAGGTGCACCTCAGGCCCGACGATGACGATATTGTCCAGGCCGCGCGGATCGTCGGGGTCCAGCCCGAGCGGATTCGCCCCGGTGACGAAGCGCGGATCGGAAGCCCCCAACTGGCCGCTCTTGCCGGGGAAACGGAAGGCCCATGACCATTGCTGCCCCACCACTTCCATCACCATGGCATCGCGCGGCGGGCGCACGTAGTCGGCGTAGACGAACAGGCCCGGCGCCAGCAGTGCCACCACGCCCAGCGTGGTGCCGCCGATCAGCCACAGTTCGAGCTTGCTGTTCTCCGGGTGGTAGGAAGCGCGGTGCCCGGTGCCGCCATTGGGATGCGGCGCCTCATGGCGGTAGCGCCAGACGATGTAGCCGACAAACAGGTTGATGCCGATGAAGAAAATGCCGGTGATGACGAGGGTAATCGTCAACGTGTCGTCCATCTGCTTCCAGTTGGACGCCAGCGGGGTCGCCCACCACGGGCTCAGGAAATGGAAGAGCACCGAAGCGACGACCATGACTACGAGTGCGATGGCCAACGCCATATCCACCCTCCTCCTCGCGCGTGGCGAGGGATGCGCAAGTCACGCAGGTAGAGATAAGACTAGTGCATGTCGTCAGGTCACTGCAAGGCTACTTGGGGGGGCTTTCTGCTCATTGGGTTGGGTATGTAGGTCGGGGTCGATGTTGTCGTAGGTTTAAGCGCCTGGTTCCGCCCTGCTGGGCGGGTCACTTTTTGTCCGAGCGACAAAAAGTAACCAAAAAGCGCGTCGCCTCAGGCGGCTGGCCACCAATTTGGTGGTGTTGGTGGTTCGGGCGGCGGTGCTTGCCATTTGGCGTGGTTGGCCGTTCGACCCTGCTACGCACCCTGTCTGTGCCCACATCAACGGACTATTGGACGAACCCGACTTTAGGTTATTGGCAGCCTGCTAAGCACCGCGTCGGTGGGACGCCTTCGGCTGCGCTGCGCGCCGGCCCTAACGTGGCAGAGATGCGGACCACGTCCTGATTTGCGCTTTTTGGCCCGGCATCACGAGAACGCCGTGCGAGCGCAGCGACGCACTCCGGCCAGTGCCTTCGACCTACGATACTGCGTGCGCGCAGCGCAGCCGTAGGCGTCCTACCGATGACCTCGTTAGCAGGCTGCCAATAGCCTAAAGTCGGGTTCGTCCAATAATCCGTCGACGTAGGCACCGGACAGGGTGCGTAGCAGGGTCGAACGGCCAACCACGCCAAACGGCAAGCACCGTCGCCCGAACCACCAACACCACCAAATTGGTGGCCAGCCGCCAGAGGCGACGCGTTTTTTGGTTACTTTTTGTCGCTCGGACAAAAAGTGACCCGCCCAGCAGGGCGGAACCAGGCCGGCAAATCAGCCCCCTCAATGCCTCACATCCTTACTCTCCAACTTCCAATAGCACCCCGCCGCAGCCACACCAAAGATCAGGTGCCCGATGAACGTATGCCAACCCCGCACCTCGACAAACCAGGGGAAGGCCCGCGTCATCGCATGGAAATTGAAGAAGTACACCACCAACCCGAACACCGCTCCCGCCACCATGGCCATGCCGAGGCTCGAATCCAGCGTGAACGGTGCAATGATGGCCGCCAGGATCATCCCCAGCACGGCGCCCAGCACGAAGTGGATCACCAGTGCCGCGGCCACGGTGCCGACGCTGAACAGCGAGGTCTGCAATACATCCGGCCCCATCACGATCGCCGCGATCATGCGCGTGGCCACCCAGGGGTTGACGCCCGACACCATCGACGACCAGAACAGTTCCAGCACCAGCAGCAACGCGCCCGCCGCCAGCCCCGAAACCGCTGCCGCGGTCCAGTCCGGCAGTCGTCGCACGTAGTGGTGCGATTGCATGTGAAGTTCCATAGCCACCTCCGTCTCTCATTCGGTCGGCGGGGCATCGGACTTGAGTGGGAACAGGCCCCGCGTCTCTGCTCAGCATAGGACACGGGTTTCCCGCTTCGGGGCCAAAAGGGTGAAAAAGGTGTGGCATGCGTACGCGGCGCAACGCCCGGCTCACCATATGTGCGGGCATCGGTACCTGTGCGCCATCTGCCCGGCACCGATTGGGGACAATCCCGATGCGAGCGGACGTGCATCCGGCACACACTGCCTATACTGGAATCACAAAAGAGAGACAGGAGACCGCCATGCACATCACCGCGCATGATCTAGTGTTCCTGATTCCGATGGCGCTGGTAGGCGTGATCGCCATGGGCTCGATCCCGGTGACCGCCAAGTTCCTGCGCATCAGTTGCCGGACCATGGGTGCCCTGATCGGCGCGCTGGTCGCGGTGTTGGTGCTTGAAGCGTTACCGCTGCTGATCTGACTCCGCAGGAGTCGGACAGGCGGTGTCAGGGAGGAGGGCCGCTATGTCGATCGGCCTGCTCGCCGCCGTGATGGCGGCGCTACTGTTCATTACCGTGCTGCGGGCGATCTGGCGGTGCAGCCATCCGTATCGGATGCGCTATCGGCGCTGCGCTGCACAACGCCAGCGTGCGGGGTTGTGCCGGCATGCGGAGCGAAGGCACGGCTAGAAACCATCAGGCCCGCTTGCCCCATGGCCCCAATGCCTCGTTGCGCTAGCCGCGCAACGGGCCAACACGCCGTCGGCGCGCGCAACGCCGCCAGCGGCGCGTTCACGGACTCCCCCAGCCGCTCCATCAGCGAATATCGCGCCACGTAGTGCCGGAAGTGTTCGAGGAATGCCGCCTCGGCCGGCGTCTGGCGCCGCTCCGGATTCCACAGCAGGTACATGTCGATATCGGCCACGCCCTCTTCGGGCGGCAGGCGCCACAGCCGCTGCTGCGCGACGTCGTCGGCCACGATATGTTCCGGCAGACAGCCAATGCCATAGGCTGCGAACACCAGCCGCCGGATTTCATCGAAGCTGGGCGAGGTCGCAACGATGCGGCCCGAAAAACCGTGCTGGTCGCGGAATACGGCCAATGGCGCCAGCACATCGCCAAGCTGGTCGCTGCTGAATGACACGAAGTTCTCGGCCAGCAGGTCGGCAATGGCAAGGCCGGTGCGGCCGAACAAGCGGTGATGGCGCCCGCAAAAGATGGCGTAGCGCTGGCGCAGGAAGAGCATGTGCGCGAGCTTGTCGCCAGACTGCCGGTACAGGCTCAGGCCCACACCGCCCGCCTTCTGCGCGAGGGCGTCTGCGATCTCCGTGCTGCGCATCACGTCCACCTGCAGCGTCACGCGCGGATGCTGGCGATGGAAGGCGGCCAGGCATTCGTCGTAGACGCCGGAATGGATCCAGGCCCGAGCAACTCGAGGCGGGCGCCAATGTGCTGCTCGCGGCAATGCTGGCGCAGGCCCAGGGCTGAGCCCGCCAGGATCAGACAGACCGGGAAGTGCCTGCGGCGTTACAGCTCGATCATTGCGAATTCGGCCTTGCCGACGTCGCATTCGGGGCAACGCCAGTCATCGGGGATGTCTTCCCAGCGCGTGCCGGGGGCGATGCCGTCTTCCGGCCAGCCCTGTTCTTCGTCGTAGACCCAGCCGCAGATCACGCATACCCAGGTCTTGAAGGCCACGGCGGCTTCGATTTGGTCCTGCTGCAAAACTCACTCCTGATTCGGCTATGGAACGGATTGTCCGGGCCGAATCATACCGGTTTTCCGGGCAGGGCCTGTGGCGGTGCCGCGCCAGGCGGCACCGCACTCCGGCCTAGCCGCGGATGGAAAAGTCCACGCGGTTGGGCGCGCCCTTGTCCTTGATGCCCTCGGCACTGAGCTTGGGCGCAGTCAGGAACAGCCGGCTTTCCGGCACCTTGCCCTCGCGCTCGAGCGACTGCTTGACCACCAGCGCGCGTTGCTCGGCCAGGCGTTTCAGGTCGGCATCGGTGACGGTGGCGTTGGCCATCAGCAGCTTTTCCATTTCCTCCGGCGGCAGGGACTTGGCGAAGCCGACGAAGTTGCGCGGCTTCTTCATCGAGGTGCGCTTGTAGACCTGCTCCAGGTACTTCGGGTACTCCGCCTTCGAGACCTTGACCTCGGCGCCCTGCTCGCCGGCTTCGTCCTCGCCGGCCTCGCCGCCCGCCTGCGCGCTGGCGCGCTGCTCGCGCCGCTTCTGCTCGGCCACACGCGCATCCAGCCACGCGCGGCGCGCGCCGGCCTCGTCGGTGGCCGGATCGATGCGGCCGCTGATTTCCAGCCGCAGCGACGGGCGGTCATTGAGCGCCTGGCCCAGCTTGGCGATCTTGTCCTTTGCCACCGGCGTCAGCGTCGCGGTGCCGGGCGCGAACTCGACATAGCCCAGTTCCTCGCCGCCGCCGCCAAAGGCCGAGGCAATCAGCGAGAACGGTGAAGTGATCGCCTTGGCCAGCAGGTTGACGATCACGCGCACGATCACGCCGCCGATGCTGAACTCGGGGTCCGACAGCGAGCCCGACACCGGCAGGTTCACGTCGATCACGCCGTTGCGGTCCTTGAGCAGCGACACCGCCAGCAGCACCGGCAGCTTGGTCGCATCCGGGCTGTCGACACGATCGCCGAAGGTCAGCTGGTCCAGGAACAGGTGATTGCGCGCATCGAGCTTGCCGTTCTCGATCTTGTAGGCCACGTCCACGGTCAGCTTGCCCTTGGTGATCGGGTAGCCGGCGTACTTGGCGGCGTAGGGCGTGAGCCGCGTCAGCTCCACGCCCGAGGCCTTGGCGGCAATGTCCAGGAACAGCTGCTCGCCCAGCGGATTGAGCTTGCCGCTGATATTGACCGGCGCGTCGTCGTCGATGCGGCCGTCCAGGACCAGGTCGGCCGGCGTGGGATCGCCCGACGACACCTTGGACACCGAGCCCTTCATGCCGGTCAGGTTGGCGGTGTAGTTCGGCTTGACGAAGAAATCAGAGAAATTGATGTTGCCCTTGTCGACCGAGATGCCGCCGATGCGCATCTGCGGCTTGGGCCCGCCCGGCTTCTGCTCGACCTGGGCCGTGCGCGTATCGCCGGCCTGCACTGGCGGCGTGGCCGGCGCCGAGGCCGGCTGGGCCTGCGTCAGGCTGGTGGACGGCGCGGCCTCGCCCTTCGCGGCGCCGCCGGCCATCACGTCCTGCAGGTTCAGGCGGCCGTTGGCGTTCAGGATGACGCGAGCATAGAAGTCCGACAGCGCGACATTGCCCAGGCTCACGCGCATCGGCCCCTTGCTCTCGTCCATCGCAAAGTCGATGCCCGACACCGCCAGCGAGCGCCAGCGCAGGAAATCATCGCCGGTGATGCGGTCCACCGTGCGCACATTGTCGGCCAGCACGTTGCCGTTGAATTGCGCGGCGATCGGCTTGCCGGTTGGCGCGTCGACATTGAGCTTGCCCTTGACGGTGAGCGTGCCGGTGCGCAGGGCGGCATTGAAGCGGTCAGCCATGTACGGCTGCAGCGGGCTGACCTCAACCTGGCGCAGGTCCAGCTGCAGCCGGCTGGCGGGGACCGCCGGCAACACCGTGCCATCGACGCCGATCACGCCACTGCGGCCGGATTCGGCATGCAACTTGAGCGACACCGGCGCCGGCGTCAGCGGCCAGGCGACGGCGCCGGTGGTCAGGGCGATATTGCGGAACTGGTGGATCACCGGGCGGCCGCGGTTGGCCTCGGCCGGCTGGTAGTCCGCCAGCCGGGCGCTGCCGCCTTCCACGACGACCTTGCCGATGTTGGCCTTCCAGCCGCCGCCCGCCGCGGGCGCGCCATTGGCGCTGGCCGCCGCCTTCGCCGGTGCCGGCTCCGCGCGCCGCGGCGTGCCGCGCGCCTGCTGCGCGGATTCGGTCGCCCATAGCCGCGCCATCTCGATCAGCTCGCCGCGATGGTCGCGCGTGGCCGCGATCTGCGGCTGCGCCAGCGTGACCTGGCTGGTGGCAAAGGTCTGTTTGGCGAGGTCGAACTGGATATCGTCGAGCACCAGCTTCTGGGCCTGCAGCAGGGGCAGGTTGGCGCCATCGCGGTCGGCGGCGCGCTCACGCGCACGGCGGCCGCCGCGCTGCGCGCCACGGCCGTTGTCCGCGGGCTGCGCATCGGCGTCGCTGCCGCTCGCGGCGGCGGCGGTCGGCATCACCACGGGATCGCGCGCGGCAACGTAGAGCGGCGCCAGTTCCAGGCGCGATTTTTCCAGCACAAACTGGAACTGCGGCGTGCCCCATGCCATGCGGTAATGCAGCTCGGCATTGACCGCGGTCGTGCCGAACTGGCTGCGCAGCGCGGGCGGCCACCAGGCGGCAAACCCCTGCGGCCGCAGCCCGGTGGTTTCCAGCGTGCCGGCCATCGAGCCCTCGCGCAGCAGCAGGTCGCCGGTGTGGTGCAGGGTCTGGCCATCGGCCACGGTCAGCGTGGCCTCGATGTGTGCCGGCTTGTCGCCTTCGGTGCCGGTAAAGCCCTTGACCTCGGCATCGAGCGGCCCGAGTGCGAGCTTGCCCGGGCCCGACGGCGCCAGCGCATCTTCAAACCCCAGCCTGGCCTGCTTGACGACAATGCGTTCGACCGCGTAGCGCCACGGCTCGTCCTTGGGCGCAGTCTTGGCGGGTGCGGCTTGCACGCCCGAGGCTGCCGCCGGGGCAGAGGCCGGCACCGCCGCGGGCGCCGGGGCCGGGGCCACGCCATCGGTGGATTTGCTCGCCGCCTGCGGCAGGAACGCCGTGGCCAGGTTCAGCGAGCCGTCCGCGCGGCGCGCGGCCTCCACCGCCAGCCCTTCGATCTCCACCCTGCGCAGTTGCGCGCGGTGGGCCAGCGGCTCGAGCTTGCCGATATCCACCGCCAGCCGGCCGCTCTTGACCAGCGGCTGCCCGGCGCGCGTGCGCATGTCGGCATCGCGCAGCGCGGCGGTGCCCATCACCACCATCTCCTGCGTGTCTTTCTGCTGGCGGAACGCCAGCGTCAGGCGCGTATCGAGCTTGCCGGACTTGACCTCGGCATCGCGCAGCGGCGGCGCGAACGCCATCAGGCGCGCCACCTCGAGTCCGTCCAGGTTGACGTTCAGGCGCGTCTGGCGTGAATCGGCAAAGGGCAGCACCTCGCCGTCCAGCGCCAGCGGCGTGCCGTTGACCTGCGCGCTCAGCGTGGGCCGCGTCACGATCTCGACGTCATGCGGCAGGTTGGACAGGAACGGCAGGGTCAGCGTCAGGTTGTCGACGCGCAGGCTGGAATTGAGCAGCTTGTCGTCATAGCTGAAGCTGCTGCCGGTGACCGCGATGTTATTGACCGAAAAGCGCGCCGGCTTGGCATCGGCGGGCTTGGGCGGCAGGGCCGCGAACTTGTCCTGGACATCGGCAAAGCTCATGCGGGCGTCGGCGCCGCGCACCACGTGCACGGCGAGCCGGTCGACATGCAGGTTGTCCACCACCGGCGCCAGGTGCCAGATCGAGGCCACCGAGGTATTGGCCTCGACCTCGCCCAGCGTCAGCGCCGGGGTCTTGCCGTCGCGCTCGTAGATGGTCAGGTCAGTGAGCGTGGCCGCCAGCTCGAACGGCCGCACATGGGCGTGGCCCAGCGTGACCTTGCGCCCGAGCGCCTCGGTCGCATTCTTTTCGACCAGGTATTTGAGCAGCGGCGGGCCGCCGAAATACCCCGCCAGCCCGAACACCGCGAGCGCCGCGACCACGCCGCCCGCGACACGCGTCGCCAGCCGGCCGCGTGGCGTGGCAGCCACTGCCAGGATGGATTGCTTGAAAGCCATGACGTTCCAGAAGATCTGACCCCGCACTCCGATGCTGCACGCTGCTTTGTGCCCCGGATTTCACATTTTTCGTCATTATGGCAACGGTTTTGGACAAAGCAAAGAAATCAGATTTGACCTCTCAACGGGCAGTGAGGCGATCTGGTATCTTTACGTCCTTTGCGAAGCGTTTCGTCGCAAGCCTGCGGCTTACCCGCCACATCGTGCCTGCCTCTCCTGCGCTGTACCCTCCGGCCACACCCATCACGTATTCCGTGCTGCGCGCTTCGCATGCGATCCCTTCCATGCGAGTCCCCTCATGTCTACCACTAGCAGTACCGCCGCGGGTGCCGGCACGCCGCGAGCCGGCGCGCGCGCGCTGACCGGCCAGGATTACAAGACCCTTTCCCTTGCCGCGCTGGGCGGCGCGCTCGAGTTCTACGACTTCATCATCTTCGTCTTTTTCGCGACGGTGATCGGCCAGCTGTTCTTCCCGCCGTCGGTGCCCGACTGGCTGCGCCAGCTGCAGACCTTCGGCATTTTCGCGGCCGGCTACCTGGCCCGACCGCTGGGCGGCATCATCATGGCGCACTTCGGCGACCTGCTCGGCCGCAAGAAGATGTTCACGCTGTCGATCCTGCTGATGTCGGTGCCCACGCTGCTGATGGGCCTGATGCCGACCTACCAGTCGATCGGGCTGGCCGCGCCGGTGCTGCTGCTGGTGCTGCGCATCCTGCAAGGCGCGGCCGTGGGCGGCGAAGTGCCCGGCGCCTGGGTGTTCGTGTCCGAGCACGTGCCGCCGCGCCATGTCGGCTATGCCTGCGGCACGCTGACCGCGGGCCTGACCGCCGGCATCCTGCTGGGTTCGCTGGTCGCCACCGGCATCAACAGCATCTTCACTCCGGCCGAGCTCACCGAGTACGGCTGGCGCGTGCCGTTCCTGATCGGCGGCGTGTTCGGCATCGCCTCGATGTACCTGCGGCGCTGGCTGCATGAAACGCCGGTCTTTGCCGAGCTGCAGAAGCGCAAGGCCCTGGCGGCGGAGATGCCGCTGAAGTCGGTGATGCGCGACCACGGCGGCGGCGTCGCGGTGTCGATGCTGCTGACCTGGATGCTGTCGGCCGGCATCGTGGTGGTGATCCTGATGACGCCAACCTTCCTGCAGAAGGTGTACGGCTTCGATGCGCGCACCGCGCTGGTTGCCAACAGCGTGGCCACGCTGTGCCTGACGGTCGGCTGCATCGTCGCGGGCGCGCTCGCCGACCGCATCGGCGCACGCCGCACGCTGTTCGTCGGCGGCCTGCTGCTGGCAATCTGCAGCTACGTTTTCTACACGACCATCTTCACCCGCCCCGACCTGCTGCTGCCGCTCTATGCGCTGGCCGGCTTCCTGGTCGGCACCATTGGCGCGGTGCCGTTCGTGCTGGTCAATGCCTTCCCCGCGCAGGTGCGCTTCTCGGGCCTGTCGTTCTCGTACAACGTGTCGTATGCGATCTTCGGCGGGCTCACGCCGATGGTCGTCACGCTGATGCTGAAAGAAGATCCGCTGGCGCCGGCCCACTATGTGGTGGCGCTGTGCGTGCTCGGCATGGTGACGGCGCTGTTCGTGAAGGACGGCTCGCGCGGCTGACGCGGCGGCTGCAACAACAAAGAAGGGAGGGCTGATGCCCTCCCTTCTTTTTTATGCGGTTTCCTGCTCGCCGCGCGTCAGCGCCGGTGCTGGCGGAAGAATTGCCACATCATCCTGCTGGCATCGGGGCCGATTTCGCTGTGGTAGCCGTAGCTGGCATCGCCCCCGCTCCAGGCGTGGTCCAGGCCCTCCACTTCCACCAGCGTCACCAGGTCGCGGCGCCAGCGGCCGAAGCGGTATTCATGGGACCGGCCCGGCGTTTCGCCGTCCGGGTCGGGTGGCGTGGGCGTACCGGCGAGCCGGTCTTCGAGGCCGTTGTAGGCCAGGAACTGCCGCGCCAGCAGGCGGCCATTGACCGGATGCACCGCGTCGTCGGCCAGGCCGTGGATCACCAGCGCCGGCATCTCGGGTCCGCCCGGCGTCGCGCCGGCGGCATCGAGCAGCCAGGACGGCTCGGACGCCGACCCCTGCTGCATCGCGCGCAAGCCGGCGCGTGGATTGTCGGCCGCGCCGATGACCACCCCCGAATGCAGGGCCACGGCCGCGACCTTGCCCGGGTAGCGCAGCGCCACCACCGCGGCCATGGCCGCACCGGCGGACATGCCGGCCAGGTAGATCTCGCGTTCGCGCACGTCGTGGCGCGCCGCCAGCGCATCGATCAGCATGGCCACCGCCTGCGCCTCGCGCCCGCCTTCGGCAGCGCCCAGGTCGAACCACTGCCAGCAGCGCTGCACCTGCCGGCGCAATGGCTGTTGCGGGTAGGCCACGATAAATCCCTCGCGTTCGGCCAGCGCGTTCATGCGCGTACCCGCGGACAGCTCATCGGGCGTCTGGCGGCAGCCATGCAGCATCACCACCACCGGCAACGGACCGCGATGGGCCTTGGACGGGATGTACAGGTGATACGAAAGTTGCGGTACCAGCTCACCGGGCTGCGGCGCCAGCCGCAGCCGGTGTGCCTGCCAGGTTCCGGGCAGGCCGCCCGGCGCGGAGGCCGGCCGAGGTGCCCGGGCTCGGCCGGGCGGGCCATCCGGGCGCGCCGGCGTGAGCGGATTCAGCGAATCCATGCGGTCCAGCCAGGATCTCACCTGGGCTTCCGTGCGGGCCTGCACACGGCTCAGTCGCCGGATCTGCGCATGCCAGTCAGCGGCAAGACTTTTGGTCATGAGGACTCCTATGTGACGGAATCTCCCCCTGTGCCTTTATTGTTGCATTGCAGCATACCACACTCGGGAGGCGTCCTCCCGCTCTGCCCGGTAACAGGGCGTAAGCGTCGCCATGGTCTTTTCGCCCGACACGAAATTACTAAAGCAGCCATACGAAAGTACGCAGATCGCGGTGAGATAGCTTGCGTTGCCGGCGTTTTGTACTTTGTCATCACTTTTTGGGAAAAACCACAACCATGCCGGACAGCGGCGCACCAGCCTGCTCGCTCTGCCTCTTTCGCCATGTCTGCAACGGCGCCGGCAAGGACCCGCGGCGGCCGCTGGCGTTGCATCCGGACCGCGTGGAAGTACGGGTGCTGCTGGTGGCGGTGGGATCGATGCGGGCGACGCAGCGGCTGGCCATGCGGCGCGCTTTGCCGCGGTCGGGCTGATCTCGGTGCGCCAGCGGCACCTGCGGATCATCGACCGCGATGGGCTGGCCTCGGTCAATGCCGACCTGGACCAGGCCCCGCGCCGGGACGAGGTGGCAAATCTAGCCGAGTACGGCGCGGCGCCAGGCGAGCGGCGGCTGGCCTAGACGGCGGCCAGCCGGCGGGTCAGCGATCAGCCACTCGCTTCCAGCCGTCCGGCGAGAAGCTGCGGATGGCAGTGGCGCGGGATGCGGTGCCGGGCCCGAGGTCGCGCTCATAGAACACACGGTCGCTGCCAAGCATGAAGGTGTGCACGCCAGTATCGCCATAGCGGGCGGGCCAGGCAATCAGCCCATATTTGGCGTCACTGCCCTTGCCCGGCGGCAGGATCCGATAGTGGTAGCCGTAGAAGGCATCCGCGGCGGGCGTATCGGGGCCCATCGCCAGCGCATCCGGGCCGACCGGGCTGGCGTCCTGCTCGCTGGCGGCGGGCCAGTACAGCCCGTTGGTCTTGCCCGGCGAGCTGATCAGCCGGGCGGCGTAGCGCCCCTGCCCGACCTGGTCCGCGTAGCGCTGCTGGGCATCGGCCAGTTGCAGCAGCGTTTCCATGGTCACCAGCTCATTGCGCCCGAGACGGCGGCGGTGCACTTCCTGCTTGCCGGCGCGCAGGTCGAACTGCCAGCCGTCCTTCTGCTTTGCCAGCGGCACGGGGAAGGTCCATCCGCTCTGCCCGACCGCAATCAGCGCGCGGCGCTCGCCATCGGGCTGCACGGCATGGTGGCGCGCCCAGGCGCCGAGAAACGCATAGACATCATCCCGGTCGATGGTGCCCTGCGGCACCAGCGACTGGTATTGCTTGCCCAGCACCCGCTGCAGCGCGTCGCCGTCGCTGCGCGCAATGGCATCGCCCAGCGCCTCGGCGGCCGCGTCGGGGCTGGGGAAGACCTGCTGGGCCATCGCCGGCAGCCCCAGCGACAGGACCGCGGCGGCCACCAGCGCGCGCACCCCGGTTGCGGAGAAAGCGGCAGAGAAGGGATTGCCCGTCATGCGCATCATGATTTACCTCCGACCATGGCCGAAATGTTCGCCGCCGCCCAGCCGGCCACCACCACCACCACCACCCAGCCCGCCACCCTGGTTGAGCCCGGCCGGGCGCGCTTGCGGCGCCTCCCGCTGCGACAACCCTGCGCGCTGCGTCTGCTAGTGCACCCGCTCGCCGTTGCCGGCATCGCGCAGCGCACTGTCGCGGTTGGCATTGTGGGCACGGTCACGTGCCGCTGCCTGGTCCGCGCGCTGGCGGTCAGCGCCGGCCGGCCGCGGATTCTGCACGCCACCACCGGCCGCACCCGGCCGCGAGCGCTCCGCCGCGCCGCCCGCATGGCCCGGTATGGATTGCCCGGTGCGGCCTTCGAACGACTGGGCCGCGCGTTCGCGCGCCTGGTCACGCTGGGAAGGCTCACGCTGCACCCCGCCGGCGCCACCCACGCGCTGCCCCGGCTGCGCGCCCGCCGGACGGCTGGCCAGACCGGCCTGGCGCTGCTGGTCGTAGCGCCCGCGCACCGCCGCGTTGTTGTAGGGCACGTTGCCGCGGTGGGCGGGATTGTGCTGCCAGTTCACATTGGCGCGGTTGACGTCCAGGCGCTGGTTGACGTTGATGTTGTTGTAGCGGTTCACATTGATGTTGACGTCGTGGTCATGCCAGTTGAACCCGCCCCACATCGCATCGACCGCTGCCACGCCAAGCCCGAAGCCGATGCCCGCTACCATCGCCGTGGCAAACGCCGAGCCAGGCGGCGGCGGATAATAGGCCGGCGGATAGGCCGGGTACGCCCAGGTACCGTAGACCGTGGTCGGGTTGTAGGTCGGCACGTACACCACCTGCGGGTTGGCCGGCTCGATCTGCACGACGGTGGTGCCGCCGGAGCTCTGCGTGACAACCTTCTGCTGCTCGGTCGTCTACAGCGTGCCCGCGTTGTGCGCCTGCACGCGCAAGCGCTGCACCGAATCCATCACATCGTTGGGCTGGGCCAGGAAGGCATCGCCGATCGACTGCACCCACTGCGGCTGGCGCCCCATCATGTCGAGCACCGAAGGAAATGCCGCCAGCGATTGCACGCTGGGGTCCCAGGACTGGCTGGCCACCGCCTTGGTCGCGGCATCGCCAGACAGGCTGGGATTGGCCTTGGACCACTGCGCCGCAGCGGCGACGTCGGCCGGATAGGTGGCCGCCATCAGCACCTGCGACAGCAGCGCATCCGGATACAGCGCGACCGGCGCGGCAAGCTGGTCAAGCTGCGCATTGCTCAGCTTGGATTGCGCCAGCGCTGGCCCCAGGGGCGCCATCAGCATCAGTGCCAGGCACCATGCGCAGAGATGTTTGAAACGATGCATGTCGACGCTCCACAAGTACGCAAGTCACGGCACTGCTGCCCCGGGCGCGACCCTCAGCGGCGCTCCTGCGCGCACTGCTGGCGATACGCTTCTTCCAGGCGCTTGCGATCCGCCTGGCGCTCCAGTGTCGGGTATGTGCGCCCGTCGGCGGTGGTGACCGACGATTTGCCGGTGGACCACTGCGAACCGCCGGGCTGTGCGTTGATCTGGTCCAGCAACGACTGGCAGTGCTGCCGCTGCGACGCGGACAGCGTGCCGTCAGGTCCTTCCACGACAGCCGTGGCCTCGTCCAGCATCCGCGGCGGCGGCGGGGCCACCATTGGCGTGCCGGCCGCTGCCGCTGCCGCTGCCGAGGCTGCCGAGGCATTGCCGGCTGCCCACAGCGGGGCTGCCACCATGGCGGCGCATGCCAGCATGCCCGCCTTGATCAGAAACTTCGTCAATCCAATACTCCAGAGCCGTCCGCGGGCATCCATCCGGCGCCGCGGCGGGTTGCAGGAACCGTCCGCCGCTAGCGATCCTTGCCACCGCCATTGCGACGGCCGGTACGGTTGCGCATCAGCTCAAGCTTGAGCAGCGCGTCCGCAAGCATACTCTTCAGCCTGGCGTTCTCTTCCTGCAGCTCGCGCAGCTTGCGCCCGTCACGCGCATCGCCGTGACTGGGCTGGCCGTAGCGGGCGCGCCATCCGTAGAACGATGCATCGCTGAAGCCATAGCGCGCGCACAACTCGCGCACCGGCACACCGCTGGCTGCTTCGGCCAGGTAGCCGCGGATCTGTTCTTCCGAATACCGTCTGTTCACGAATCTCTCCGCTTGCCAACGGCAGGCCACAAAACGGCGGGCCACAAGCAGCGCACAGCCGCGCCGCCAACCGTGCCGACTCTGGGCGTACGTTAGCCCAGGGCTACCGCAAAAGGCAATTCAGTGTCTTCGGTGCCCGAGTTAAGAAAATTATCTCGGCGTGCGTTGCTGCGGCGCCGGGCACGCATTGCCAGATTTCGTTATTCCAATTTGGAATCTGCTTAGACTGATTGCCGTCGTATTTCACCCAGGCGGGGGATGTAAGCCGATATTTAGCATGCTTGTGATGCCGGGAATTACCCGGAAACCTTGATTTCAAGCCATGTACGGGGGTCAATACAAAGCCGCGGAAAACAAAATTAGAAGTCTGTCATCAATTCAAGTTTCTATCACTTTTCTTTAGCTTGTATTAAGCTTCCTCGGCACAACTAAATTTCGCGCATCTTCGCTCGGCGGCCCTCGCGGCGCCGGCAGAGGCGCGGCCCGGCAGCCCGCACCAGCCAGCATGCAGTCCAGTAGTGGGGTAATCCGGTGCGCCATCGCGCACCCTGCGCGCCTTGTCTGGCGCACTACTGCAGGCATCGGACAAACAATAAAAAGAGAAACAGAGTCATGAATCGGGAGAAGTCGGAATGCGTCACGTCAGCACGAAGTTGTTGCATGTCTTTGTCCTCGTCATGGAGTACCGCGACCTGAGTGCTGTCGCGGCCTGCACCCAGGGACGCGTGCCCACGGTGGCCTACAGCCTCGCGCGCTTGCGCGAGATCACCGGCGACCAGTTGTTCGTCAAGCGCAACGGCATGCTCGAGCCCACGCCGCATGCGCTGCGCCTCGAGCAGACAGCGCGCCAGATCCTGGCCAAATGGAACCAGCTGGTGCGCCCCGGCGAGCCGGGCCTGAGCAAGCGGCGCGACGGCGGCAGACGCGTCTCCATCGGTTTTTCCTCATCGATCGGCGATCCGGTCATCACCGAGATCCTGACTGCGCTGTGCGAGCAGTTTCCGCAGGACAGCTTTGTCACGCGGCCCGTCATTGCCGACGCGGCGCTTGCCGGCCACCTCGGCACCGGCGACCTCGACTGCGCCTTTGTCGTCGACAACGGGCACGATCCGGAGCGCGTGCGCCAGCACAACATCATGGCCACGCCGCGCCGGCTGGTCAGCGCCACGCGCGGGGGCAGCCATGATGAAGGCGAGAGCGACTGGATCCTGCTGCAGGAAGACAGCGAAGCCGGCAGCCCGCTGCGGGCCTTCCTGAGCCGGCAGGCCAGCACGCCCGGCCATCGCGAGACCGTGGTGCCGTCATGGCATACGCAGATCACGCTGCTGCATTCCGCCGGCGGCATCTGTCCGGTGCTGGACTTCAACGTGCCACTGGTCACGCGCGAGCGCATGACCCGCCTGATGGCACCGCCGAGCAGCTTCCCGGAATGGGCCGCCCTGCATTTCTGGTCCCCGGAATCCAGCCGCGACCAGGGCGTGCTGCGCGACATCCTGGAGGTCGGCAGCACCGTGCTGCGCGATCCGCTCAAGGCCATCGACGGCCGCCGCAACGGGCGGTCCGCGGCACAGGCTCAGCCCGCTGCCGCCTGACGCAGACTGACCCGGATGGCGCGAGGGCGCTGGCAGCCGAATGGCGCCAGCGCCCTTTTTCATTGGTCCATCGCCGCGGGCCTGCGTCGTTTATCACAGTTTTGAGACATATTTTCGAGCGGCCAGAGCGCGCTACACTCGCGCGCGCTGGCCGGCGCAGGCCTTCCGCCACGGTGGCGCTTTGCGAATCTTCCTAGTTTCGTCCGACAGCGCGGCCGATATCCTGCCATGGCATTG
This sequence comes from Cupriavidus lacunae, assembly GCF_003353055.1. Lineage (GTDB taxonomy): Bacteria > Pseudomonadota > Gammaproteobacteria > Burkholderiales > Burkholderiaceae > Cupriavidus > Cupriavidus lacunae. Next base: position 56,744 of record NZ_QKWJ01000021.1, on the reverse strand, counting down.
CCGCGATCCGGCCGTCTCCCGTTTGGCCCGGATCGTCGGCCGTGCATGCAGTTGTCTGGCGTCGTATTGTTTGGCGTCGTTTTTGCGCCGCACGTCTTGCTGACGTGCGGCGTTTTCTTGATGCCGGCGCTGCCACGAACACGAATCGAGGAGCAACCAGATGGCATTGAGGATCCTCCTTGCCGATGACCACCCCCTGGTCTCGGCGGCCGTCGCGGACCGCTTGCATACACAGACCGGCTGGGAGGTCTGTGGCAGCGTGACCAGCGCCACAGCCTTGCTCAACGGCATCGACAGCCTGCGCCCCGATGTCGTGATCACCGACTACCACATGCCAGCGCACGGCGAAGGCAACAGCGACGGGTTGCGGCTGCTCGCCAGCCTGCGCCGCCGGCATCCGTCGCTGGCCGTGATCGTGCTGACGATGATCACCAATCCGCTGGTGCTGCGTTCCATCCTCGACACCTAGGTGCACGGGCTGGTACTGAAGGATGCGCCGCTGTCCGAACTGGTCACCATGGTCTGCCGCATCCAGCGCGGCTTCCACTACATCGGCAAATCGGCAATGGAGGTGCTGTCCCAGGCTGACCCGGGCAGCCCGATCGCGCCAGGCCACGCCGGCGCGGAACGCCTGTCGCGGCGCGAAATGGAAGTCCTGCGGCTGTACCTGACCGGACGATCCGTCAGCGAGATCGCCATCCAGCTATGCCGCAGCGTCAAGACCATCAGCCGGCAGAAGAATTGCGCCATGCAGAAGCTCGGAGTCACCAACGACCGCGAGCTGTTCGAGTTTGCCGCGCTCAACGGCATGCTGCTGAGCGGCTGAGCGCCATCACCCGGTCAGGCGGCGTCGGCCTCCTGCGCCGCGCGGGCCTGCGCGTGCGCGATGCCGGCCTCAAGCCGTGCCAGGCCGCGCGACAGCTCTTGCATGGTCGCCGGCGACACCTCCGACAGCACGTCCTCTAGAAATGACGAGCGCAGCGGCATGGCGCGCGCCACCACCTCCTGGCCGGTCCGCGACAGCGTGACGTGGGTCACGCGATTGTCGCGCTCGGACGTGCTGCGCTCCACCCAGCCCAGCTCCTGCATGGCCTTCAGCTGGCGCGTCAGCGCACCGGGGTCCATGCCGACGTGGTCGGCCAGCGCCTTCTGGGCGATGGCGCCCTCCTGGTGATGCAGTGCGTGCAGGATGCGCCAGCGTGGCAAGGGCAGTCCTATGCGCTGTTCGAACGCCGCTGCATAGGCGCGGTAGCTCCGGCCGAACTGCTGCAATACGGCCACGCTTTGTCGCTCCAGTTCCATCCGTTCTCCTCGGTGTGGGTTGCTGCAGGCCGGCTGGTCAGTCCGCGGCCATCGCGGGCGCCGGCGCCCGGGTCAGCGTGATCGACGGCACCTGGCGGGCGCACCAGACGCCCAGTGCCGCGGCCGCGGCGGCCACCACCAGGCCGAGATGGATGGAGCTGACCAGCGACACACGCGCCTGCTCCAGCAACAGTGCGCCGTTGTGACCGGCCTGTTCAAGCTGGCCCAGCAGCGCGACTTGCGCAGCCTTGTCGATCAGCACCTGCGGGTCGGCCATGCGCGCCGCCCATTGGGCGGCATTGGCCGCCGACAGCGCATGTTCCACGCCGCCGGTATAGCTGCGCGTCACCAGCGTGCCCACGACCGCCGTGCCGACCATGCCGCCCACCATGCGCAGCGACTGCAGCATCGCCGTGGCGATGCCCAAATGCTCGCGTCCGGCGGTCTGCTGCGCGAACACCGTCAGGTTCGGCATGATGAACCCAAGGCCAAGGCCGCCGACCAGCATGATCGCCATCAACACGCCGTGCGGCATGCTGCGGGTCGCCTGCGACAGACCCAGGCAGGACAGCGCCAGCATGCCGAAGCCGGCGTAAAGCATGGAGTTCGGTCGGCGGATACGGGTAACGAGGCGGCCATTGAGAATGCTGCCCACGGTGATGCAGACCACCAGCGGCGTGATCAGCACGCCCGCGTCCTTCGGCGAGTAGCCGAAGCCGCCCTGGAACAGCAGCGGCGCATACAGCAACAGCGCGAACATGGTGAAGCCCGCGCATACCGAGAGCCTGAACAACGGTGCCAGCCCCGGGTCACGGAACATCTCCACCGGCAGGATCGGGTTGGCGCAGCGCCGCTCCCAGTGCCACAGCGCCACCAGCGCCACCACGGCCAACGCCAGCAGGCCGGCGGTGTAGGCATCGAAGCCGCGTTCGGGCAGCAGTTCCACGCTCATCTGCATGCTGCCCAGCCCCGCCGCGATCAGCAAGGCGCCGAGCCAGTCCACGCGGATCGGCCCGCTGTGCGCCTGCTGGCGCATATGCGGCAGGTAGCGCCAGGCGAACCACAGGCCCAGCACGCCGACCGGCAGGTTGACATAGAACACCGCGCGCCAGCCGTACCACTCCGTGAGCAGGCCACCCAGCGACGGCCCCACCGCGTTGGCAATGCCGAACGATGCGCTCAGCATCACCTGCCAGCGCAGCCGCACGTGTGAATCCGGAAAGAGGTCGGCAATGCAGGCGAAGGCCGTGCCGACCAGCATGCCGCCGCCAATGCCTTGCAGCGCGCGCGCCAGCACCAGGAACGGCATGCTCGGCGCCATGCCGCACAGCGCCGAGGCCACCGAGAACACCACGATCGACGCCAGCACGAACGGCTTGCGTCCGTAGTAGTCACCCAGCCGCCCGAACACCGGCACCGTGATCACCGACGTCAGCAGATAGGCCGTGGCGACCCACGCGTAGTACTCGAAGCCCTGCAGTTCTGCCACCACGGTCGGCAACGCGGTGCCAACCACGGTCTGGTCAAGCGCCACCAGCATCACCACGAAGGCCACGCCCAGCATGGCCATCAGGGATTCGCGAAAGGGCAGGACTTGGCCAGTGGGCGGAGCGCTATGTGGCTCGGATGTCATTTTATTGCTCGGTCAATCGTTGTGTTGTCAAGAATTATAGGACAAGAGCGGAGGCCGCGGGCGCGCCACGCTGATCGCGAGAAATAAAGTCGGTCGGACAAGCCCTCCCCTCATTCGCAACCGCCAACAGGCATGGGCTTGCCGGAAACCCCTTGTCCACAAAGGCTTTCTGCGAAACCGCCAGATTTTGCATGAAAAGTACGGTTGCCCTCCTTGCAACTATCTGACAGATCAGATATTGTCTCATCTGCAAGCAAGGAAACCCGCCATGGACCACTACACAAAGGAAAACTTCCAGATCACCAAGAGCATCGGTTTCTTCCTCAACCGTGCCCGCAACACGCTGCTGATGGAAATGGATGCGGCACTGAAGGATCTGGACATCACTGGCCAGCAAATGGGAATCCTGATGTCGCTCACGCATGGCCTTGCTGCCACCCCATTCGAGCTGAGCAAGTTGCTCGGCATCGACACCGGGCTGATGACCCGCATGCTGGACAAGCTGGAGGCCAAGGGCCTGCTGTCACGCAGCCGCAGTATCGACGATCGCCGTGTGGTCAACCTGACTGTGACCCGGAAGGGCCAGGAAGTTGCCGATCGCATCCCGGATGTGGCCCCCAAAGTACTCAATCAGCGCCTCAGGAACTTCAGCAAGGAAGAATTTGCCGAGTTCCGTCGGTTACTCGCCAAATTTGCGGACGCCTGAACGCGTCTTTTTTGCCCATTTGGTTGATTGGTCAAGGTTGAGAGGTCTGAGCCCGTTTTTTTACCCATTTAACTGACAGATCAGACAATGCACAGTCAAATTACTCGCCCGGCCGCGCTCAGCCTGGCCCGCCGACTTGCCGGTTCCCTCCTCTCGGTGCTGCTAGCTGCAGTGCTGAGCGCCTGTGCCAACTATGCCGGTATCCGTAGCGACAAGCGATTCGCCGAACCCACCGGCTACGCCACCACGCAAAGCATCCCGGCCGAGCAAGGCCACTGGCCTTCGGCGGACTGGGCCGACCAGTTCGGCGACGCCCAACTCAAGGGATTGATCGCGGCAGCGCTGCAAGGCAGCCCGTCACTGGAAAAGGCCCGTGCCCGCGTGGCTTCCGCGGTGGCGTTCAGCGAGGGCGCCAATGCCAACACGCTGCCGCAGGTGGGCGCCGGCTATTCGTTCAACCGCCAGCGCTACACGGAAAGCGCGATGGTGCCGCCGCAGTTCGCCGGGACGTGGCAGTCGGAGAACAAGGCGTTCATCAACGCCTCGTATGATCTCGACCTGTGGGGCAAGAACCGCGAGGCGCTGAAGTCCGCGGTGTCTGGTGTGCATGCCAGCGAAGCCGAGGCCGAGCAGGTCAAGCTGACGCTGAGCAGCGCCATCGCGCGCGCCTACAACGAACTGGCCCGCCTCTACACGTTGCTTGATATCTCCAGGGACGAAGTCAGACAGCGCCGCGAAGTGCTGCGCGTGACCAACGGCCGGGTGACCATGGGCCTGGAGACCGACGTCGAGAAGCGCACCGCCGAGGCCAATCTCGCCGCCAGCGAAGTTGCCGTCGCCGCGCTGGAAGGCAGCATCCAGCGTACCCGCTACAAGCTCGGCGCGCTGCTCGGCCAGGTCCCGGACCGCGGCCTGGCGATCACCCGCCCCAGCCTCGGCGCCGGCGACGAAGTCCGCCTGCCCGACAACCTGCCGGCCGACCTGGTCTCGCGCCGCCCCGACATCGTTGCCGCGCGCTGGCGTGTCGACGCCACCCTGCACGACATCAAGGTGGCCAAGGCCGAGTTCTACCCGGACATCAACCTGACGGCGATGATCGGCCTGGATGCCATCGGGTGGGGCCGCTTCCTGCGCGCAGCCAGCCGCACCGCCTCGGCCGGCGCCGCGATCCACCTGCCGATCTTCGACGGCGGCGCGCTGCGCGCCCAGCTCAAGGGCCGTTATGCAGATTTCGACTTCGCGGTCGCAAACTACAACGAGACGCTGGTGAACGCCCTGACCGACGTGGCCACCCAGCTCTCTGACATCCGCGCCGTCGACGCGCAGATCGACAACGCCGTACGCAGCGACACCGCCGCGCAACGCGCCCTGACGCTGGCGCTGGCGCAGTACAAGGCCGGCCTGACCACGCAACTGACCGTACTGAACGCACAGACCAACGCGCTGCGCAGCAGCCAGGTGGTGGCCAACCTGCGCATGAACCGCCGCGACCGGCAGATTGCGCTGGCCGCCGCGCTGGGCGGCGGCTTTACCGATGCCTCCGAATCGACCACAAAGGCGGCCCCGGTCCGCTGACTCTCCTCTCGACGCAAACAAACACAGTTGCAGATGACGCCATGAACGATACGACCAAGACCACCCCGGCCGACCAGCAAACCGCGCCCGCCGCGGCCGCCCCGACGTCCGCCAGGAACACCCGCAAGCGGCTGCTCGCTCTGCTCGGACTGACCACCGCGCTCGCCGCCTCCGGCTATGGCGCCTACTACTACACGGTGGCCCGTTTCCACGAGGACACCGACGACGCCTACGTCAACGGCAACCTCGTCCAGCTCACGCCGCAGGTCGCCGGCACGGTGATCGCGGTGAATGCCGATGACACGCAGATCGTGAAGGCCGGCGAACCTGTGGTGACGCTCGACGCTGCCGATGCAACGGTGGCGCTGTCCAATGCGGAGGCCACCCTCGGCCAGACCGTGCGCCAGGTCAGCGCGCTCTACGTCAACAATGACGTGCTCGGCGCCACTGTGCAGCAACGCCAGGCCGACCTGGCCCGCGCCCGGGACGACCTGCGCCGCCGCACCGAGGTGGCCGAATCCGGCGCCGTTGCCGCGGAAGATGTGGCGCATGCCGGTGACGCCGTCAAGAGCGCCGAAGCCGCGCTCGAGACCGCCCGCCAGCAGCTTGCCGCCAACCATGCGCTGACCGACAAGACGAGCGTCGCCGACCATCCCAGCGTGCAGGCCGCCTCCGCCAAGGTGCGCGACGCCTACCTGGCCAACGCCCGCAACACGCTGCCGGCACCCGTGACCGGCTACGTCGCGCGGCGCTCGGTGCAGGTGGGCCAGCGCGTCGCCCCCGGCAACCCGCTGATGGCCATCGTGCCGCTCGACGGCGTGTGGGTCGATGCCAACTTCAAAGAGGTGCAACTCAAGCGTATCCGCATCGGCCAGATGGTCGAGCTGCATGCTGACCTGTATGGCAGCAGCGTGACCTATCACGGCAAGGTGATCGGCTTGTCGGCAGGCACAGGAAGCGCGTTCTCGGCACTGCCGGCGCAGAACGCCACGGGCAACTGGATCAAGGTCGTGCAGCGCCTGCCGGTGCGCATCCAGCTCGATCCGGCGGATCTGCGCAAACATCCGCTGCAGATCGGCCTGTCGATGCAGGTCGACGTCGAAACGCGCAAGAACTCCGGTTCACACCTGAGCCCGGGCGCGGAAGTGCCCGAACTCACCACCTATCGCACCGCCTATCGCACCGAAGTGTTCCAGCGCTACGGCGAAGAGGCCGACCGCGTGATCACGCGGATCATCGCGCAGAACAGCAACGGCACGTCAGCTGTAGGTCAGTCATCACAAGCTTCGCAAGTTGCGCAGCAACCTCAGGCGATCAAGCGCACGGCACAAGCTGCCGGCACCGCCTCCGGCGCATGAGCGGCATCACGCCAATCGCCTTCCCGCGCCAATTTGACTGACGCATCAGGGCCGCCGGCCTTGGTCATTCCAAGGTCAAGGCCCGCAACGACGCATGCGCCGCGCCTGGCTTGAACCCGCAGGGAAGGCTGCTGCCGGGCCGCATGGCGTTGTTGCAGCTGGATTGCGTGGAATAACCACGCGGCGTCGGCCACGCCTGGCCCTGCGGCCCGGCAGCAGCCTTCGCGCCCCTGCTTCATTGTGAAATGGGTTCTAAATGGTCGGAGGTGGGAAAGCGATAAGCTTGAGTGGTCAGAGGACGATACCGTGCTCGGCCGTCGGCGCGGGGATATCGCACTTCTCGCCCAGCATGTCCATGAGTTCGTGTTCGATCTTCCGGCAGATCTGTGCCATGGGCACATCATTGGCGTTTCCTTCGAACGGGTTCTCCGTGCTTTCGCCCACTTGCTCCAGCGCGAGGTACATCCAGGAGATCATCGTGCTAAATGGAATGACCAGCCAGATCATATTGCCATGCATGACGCCTGAAACGCTGGCATTGAGCTTTTCGAACTCCGTAAGAATGCCAAAAGGCAGTAGCAAACAAAAGGTACGGACAAAGAGCTTGTTGACGACCGCATATTGCCTGGGATACGGATAGTCCTTGATACGCTCCGCCCGTCCTTGCTGCGCGAAGAAGCCTCTGATCGATGCTACCAACTCCAGATAGAAGGCATTGCTGATCTCGCCAGCGTCAAGGAATCGCCTGATCGTCGCGGACTGCGTTCCCAGCAACCGGCTTGTCTTGCTCTCGGCGTGCGCAAGCGAGTCGAGCTCGGCCTGGGGCAGATACCGCGCAAGCGCTTGTTCCAATGGAGTCTCCCACTCTGGAACCCGGTAGTACTTCCGGTACTCCACGTTGGATGCCTTGCCCGCGCTTTCCCAGATCCTTGGGGTTCTCAGTTGATAGCGGAGCGCCGTCAGCCACGCGCAATGCCGGAGAACCAGATCCCGCCCGCCCGCCTGCCCTGCCAGAAAATCCCGGCTCATCACACCCAGACACCGGCTGCCGTTCAGGATCTCAGTCCAGATCTGCTGTGCCTCCAAGGCCCTGCTGTAGGTCTGCACGTTCCGGAAACCCACGATGAATGACGTGGCGGTACCCAGCAGCACCACAACCGAGACCGGGATCGACAGCCATTTCAGCCCGAAGAAATGATAAAGGACTACGGGCAGCGAACCGCATGCCAGCGAGGCATAAAGTTGCCGTCTCGACCAGAACGTGAACTCGGATACTGTGTACGATTTTCCCAGGTGCATGGTGCGCATCTCGCGGCGGTGCGGCAGGTCGCAGATCCGAGGTCCGAACTGCCGCAGGCAATACGGCCAACCGCCCTCACCACTGACCAGATCGCGGCCCAGGACCTGATTTTTTCATGGTGATATTGCCAAGAAACCGGCGTAGTATCAATTTCCGTCCCACAACCCTTCACGCCACCCTCGAAAACAGCGGCACGGCAAGAGCATGCCGTAGCGCCGCTCTTGCCGGCCGGATGGTGCGCACCGGCATTGCCGGCGCCTGCATGGACGGCGGCTATTTCACCGGCGTCAGGATCGGCGCGCCCTTTTTCTTGAGCAGGAACACGACGAACTTTGCTGGCTGTGTATTGCTGGCGTTGCGTCCGACGGTGTGGATATCGTTGGGACGTTCGTGGAAGGTTTCGCCTGCCTTGAGCGTCACCTCCTTGCCGCCCCTGACGCCCATGACGATGCTGCCTTCGAGCACATAGACGAAGGCGTGTGCGTCATGGCGATGCACGGGATCGACGGCGCCCGGCGGATACTCCACCATGATCATCGTGGCCTCCTTCCCCGGGTACTCGGGCAAAGCCTCCGTGAGCAAGGGCGTGACACTTGCCTCCGGCGCGGCGGCGGCCGGCTGTGCGACCGTCAGGCACGACAATACAAGTGCTGCCGCAACGGAAGTGACCGTCTTCATGGCATCACTCCAGGTTGGCCTTGTCGAGCCCGAACGCCTTGTCCGACGAACCAGGCACCATGCGGAACGCCACGTTCAGGCGGTTCCAGGTATTGATCGCCCCCACCAGGAAGGTGAGATCCGACAGTTCCTTCTCGGTGTACTGGGTGCGCACGCGCTCATAGATATCGTCGGGCACACCGTCGGCGGGAAGCCTGGTCAGCACCTCGGTCCAGGCCAGCGCGGCGCGTTCGCGCGGCGAGAACAGCGTCGACTCGCGCCAGATCGCCACATGATGCAGGCGTAATTCGCGCTCGCCGTGGATCTTTGCCATCTTGATATGCATGTCGACGCAGAACGCGCAGCCATTGAGCTGCGATGCGCGAATCTCGACGAGTTCGCGAATGGGCCCTTCGATCGTGGTCTTCTGGAACAGCGCGCCGAACTCCATGAGCTTCTTGGACAGTTCCGGGGATTGCTGGAAGTAATTCATACGTTGGGTCATGTTTGCTCCTGGTGATCTGCTCAATGTGGTACTGACGAAACCGGTGCTGCTTACGTGGGCATGCGCCCTTCGGACTATCGTTGTTGCGATTGACGCATCCATTCCTCGAGGCCGATGCGACCGAGGCGAGCCTCGCCCAACGGCACCAGCGAATGTTCCTCGACCCGGCCGCCGAAGTAGCGGGCCTCGGGATCGCGCACGACTTCACGCGGGTCGCCAACCGCCTTGAGATAGCGGGCGACGATCTCGTTGAACGGGGCTCGCTCCGGGCCGGCGATCTCGACGATGCCGTTTCGCGGCGGCGCGAGCGCTACATCGGCAACGAGGGCGGCGACGTCGTCCGCCGCAATCGGCTGGAACAGCCCAGGCGAAAGGCGGACGACATTTCCTTGCACACTGGAATCGGCGATGCCGCCGATGAATTCCATGAACTGGGTCGAGCGGATGATGGTGTAGGGGATGCCTGAGGCCTCGATCAGTTTTTCTTGCGCGACCTTGGCGCGGAAATAGCCGTTTTCGGGCGTCCGGTCGGTGCCGACGATGGACAGCGCGACATGGTGCTGAACGCCCGCTGCGGTCTCCGCCGCGTGAAGGTTGCGGCCGGAGGTCTCGAAGAATTCCAGCACCGCCTTGTCTTCAAACGATGGGGAATTGGCAAGGTCGATGACCACCTGAGCGCCGGTCAGGGCCTCCTGGAGCCCCTCGCCGGTGATGCTGTTGACACCGCTCCTGGGCGAGGCGGCGACGACCTCGTGGCCGCCCTGGCGCAGAATGGCGACGGTCTTCGAGCCGATCAGGCCGGTCCCGCCAATGATGACAATCTTCATGACGCTTCTCCGTGCTGAGAAAGGTGGAACGATTCCATGTTAGGGAACGCGGCATCCCCGCGCCAGATCGACTCGGCGCGCACCGTGTTTCCCCTGTCTGGCATCCATCCGGACGCGGCGCAGTGCTGCTTGATGAGGGGCCTCATTGCAGTTCCATGCAGAAGTGGAGGCCCTTGGCGAGCAGGCCGGAACGGAAATAGAAGCGCTGGGCCAGCGCGTTCGCAAGTGCGGTATCCAGGACAAGTCGCTGGCAGCCTTCTGTGCGCCCAAGCTCGCAAAGCGCTTGCAGCAGACGCTCGCCATGACCCTGCCCGCGGCCTTCGGCATCGGTGATCAGGTCGTCGACGTACAGAAAGCGCCCGTGGATCAGGTTGTCAAGACGCCGATATCCGGCCAGCGCAACAGCTTTGCCATCGTCCCAGAGCGCGAGCAGCCGGTACCCTTGTCCGCTTTGCAGCGTGACGGTGTCGAGAAAGTCTTCCGGCATTTGCAGCTTGGGGCGCAGTTGCCGCATGACAGGGAAGCAGGCACGGATCTCGTCCTCCGTTTCCGCATGCCTGAGAGTCAGGTTCTTGGTCATGGTGCCGATGCGTGCTGGTTTGTGCAGGCTTCAATGTAGTTGAGCGATGACACAGTCAACAGGCACATGTTTGTCGTTTTCAACTAGGCCATCGACATAGGGCAATGTGATCTAAGAGTTGTTTTACATGCGATCGGTGAGCCAGTCTGCCGGCGCCTTCGTGGGGCCCGGCAGATGCGGCGTCGTTTCAACTACGGATGAATGCCAACAGGTCGGCGTTGAATCTGTCTTTGTGGGTGTCGGTGAGCCCATGCGGCGCACCGGGGTAGACGATCAGCTTCGAGTTCCTGACGACCTTTGCCGATGCGCGTCCAGCGGCGTCGATCGGCACGATCTGATCGTCGTCGCCGTGGATGATCAGGGTCGGCACATCGATCTTCCTGAGATCCTCGGTGAAATCGGTCTCAGAAAATGCCTTGATCGAGTCGTACGTGCTCTTGTGTCCACCCTGCATGCCCTGCGCCCACCATGCGTCGATCAACCCCTGCGACGGCTTTGCACCGGGACGGTTGAAGCCATAAAACGGCCCCGCCGGCACGTCCTTGTAGAACTGCGACCGATTGGCAAGTTGTGCGGCACGCAGGCCGTCGAACACTTCAATTGGCAGTCCGCGCGGATTGGCGGCGGTCTTCACCATCAAAGGCGGCACCGCTGAAACCAGCACCACCTTTGAAACGCGTCGCGTCCCATGCCGGCCGATATACCGGGCCACCTCGCCTCCACCTGTGGAGAAGCCCACCAGGATGGCATCCCGCAGGTCAAGGGTTTCGAACACAGTGGCCAGGTCGTCGGCATAAGTGTTCATCTCATTGCCATTCCATGGCTGGCTTGAACGGCCGTGGCCACGACGGTCATGCGCAACGGCGCGATACCCCTCCGACGCAACGAGCATCATCTGGGATTCCCAACTGTCCGAGCTCAGTGGCCAGCCATGACTGAATACAACGGGGCGACCGGCGCCCCAGTCCTTGAAATAGAGCTGGGTGCCGTCCTTTGCCGTGATGTAGCCGCCTGAAGCCTTGCCGCTCGCCTTTGCGGTGTTCGCCTTTTCTGCCGACGGCGCTGCCGCCGCAGGTCCGGGCAAGCCGGAAGCCATCAGCGCGCTGGCTGCGGCAGCGCTGCCCAACAGCAGGTTACGTCGCGATAGGCCTTGATCGAGGCTGCGATCTGAAGACATGGTGAGACTCCTTTATCGGCGTGTGCGCGCGTTGCCTTGAATATGTCTGAGCATCAGGTTCCTGGTCATGGTGCCGACGCGTGCTGGTTTGCGCAGGCTTCAATGTAGTTGGGCAATGACACAGCCAACAGGCACATGTTTATCGTTTTCGACTGGGCCATCGACATGGGCGGCATTCGGAATCAACGGTCAAGCGTCCCATGACGATCGTCTATGCTTTCAGCGCGCGCATCAGTTCGGCTACCAGACGATCGGCTTCAGTCTGACTGCGCAGATTGGTAAAGCCCATCATCAAGCCACGCCGCCCTGGCGCACCATGCCGCCAGGCGGTCAGCGAATGGACGGCGAATCCTGCCTCGCGCGCACGACGGGCCATCGCCAGGTCGTCAAGATCGTCCCTGACGTCGAGCAGAAGGTGCATGCCGCCATCCTGCAGGCAAACCGTGAAGCCGTCCGTTTTGTATGGAGCCAGCGCCTGGGCCAGCATTGCGCGTCGTCGCGCGTAAAGCGTGCGCATGCGTTTGATGTGCCGGGCGAAGTGCCCCTGCGCAATAAACTCCGCCGCCACGGCTTGCAAGAGTTCGGGGCAGCCGCCATGCACCGTGCGCCTGCAGGCCAGATCCATGGTCGGCACCAGACTTTGTGGCACGACCACGTAAGCGAGCCGAAGCCCCGGATACAGCACCTTGCTAAGCGTGCCGCAGTAGATCACCCGGTCGCCTGTGTCCAGGCTCTTCAAGGCCGGTAACGGGTGGCCGCGGTAACGAAACTCGCCGTCGTAGTCGTCCTCGATGATCCATGCGCCCTGCTCACCGGCCCAGTCGAGCAGTTCGACGCGACGTTGCAGTGTCAGTGCCACGCCAGTCGGGCTCTGGTGCGATGGCGTCACTACGGCCAGGCGCGCCTCTGGAAAATGCTGACGCCCAAACTCGACGTCGAGGCCATGCTCATCCACTGGCACATTCCGGACCTGCAGGTTCAGGCGCCTGAGTGACTGGGCTGTCGGTGGGTAGCTGGGATCCTCAACCCAGGCGCTTTCGCCCGCCAGCCTGAGCGCATCCACAATCAGCGCAAGGCTGGCCGTATATGCCGGCACGACGAACACCTGGTGCGGCTGGGCGTCGATGCCCCGTGAGCGCTGCAGGTAAGCGGCCAGCGCTTCTCGCAGCGGGCCAAATCCAGCTGACGCCGGCCTGGTCAGCGAGCCGGCGTTGCGTATTTGCCGCGCCATCAACCTCGTCCATAGTTTTCGCGGGAACTCATCCAGCGCGGGAAGGCCCAGCTGCAACGGCGCGGGGATTCCGCCATCCGTTTCGATCGAAAACTCAATAAGTTCCTGGTTCGGTGGCGTGCGGCTGGATCCAGCCGCTGTGGCCACGCGGTGGGGGCGCGATGGCGCAATTTGCTCGGAGACGAACGTCCCCGCAGGGCCTCTGGCGATCAGGTAACCTTCGCCCAAGAGCCGCTCATAGGCGACCTGAACGGTCCCGCGCGCCACGCCGAGCTCGCCCGCAAACGCACGCAAGGATGGCACCCGCTGCCCGGGTTTCAGCTGCCCTTGCTGGATCGAGGCACGAATCCGCGCGTATATCTGCTCATGCAGCGGCGCAGCATTGGATGGAACCTGGGCCGGTGACTTCGTCATAGCCTGGCAGACGTATCCGGGCAGTGCCGCAACGCCGACGCATGGGAACGCGAATCATCGTGGCAACGGATCGGATGTGGGTGTGATCTTGACCTCCGATCATACCCCAGGGCGCGCATCCGCCGGGATCCGGCCCGTAACAGCTTGAGAAGGCAAATGGGCGGAGATTCAGAGTCTCCGCCCATTCCCCTCTTGCCACAGGCACCGGCATTGACCGGCGCCATCGGGCTGTAGAACTACACCGGCACCGCCTCCCCGCAGCCGGCAATGACATGCATATAGCGCGAGGGCGGCATGGATTCGACCGTGGACTGGACCGCCTCCTTGCACAAGGACGGACGCTTGGCCAGCGCATCAACATATCGCTCGATGTTGGGCAGGTTTTCCCACATCGACGCAAGCCCCAGATAAGCCATCCGGACCAGGTTGACACCCCACAGCACATCGCCGAGCGAGAATGATTCCCCCCTGAGGTACGGTGTCGACGAACCAAGCGCATGGTCGAGGTCCGCCAGGAGGCCCGCGACGTGCCGACGTGCGGCGCGCTGAAATGCCGCATCGTGGCGGACCGACTTGCCGCCCTGCTCCTTCGCGATCTTCGCGCGATAGGCCGCAACGAGCTCCGCATCGTCGGCATTGGCCTCAATCATGGCTTCGAGCGCCTTGATCTTGTAGTCGTAGACCGTTTCCATGGCCGTCTTGAGCGCTTCAGGCCGCCGGTCGGCATCGGGATGAAAGCCGTAGAGCAAGGTGCCGTTCGGGATCTGATCGACGATGCTCACCTGATGCATCACCCGGGCCCGCGCATCGGCATCTTCCGGCACGAGATGAATGGAATCGCGCGACACAGCATCGAGATAGCAGCAGATCCGTCTGGAATCGGCAATGACACGGCCAGCCTTGTAGTCCACAAGCAACGGGACCGCGCAGGGATCGAAGCCTTCGGTCTCCACCGACGTGCGCCCGCTATAGCCGCTGACAAGTTCCCGCCCCACTTCCCGGCCTGCAAGCAACCGCAGTCGGACGTAGGGCGGATGGTAGTGCTCGGCTGGAACAACGCCATCCGGACCCATCGAACCGAGGATCATCATATTGTTCGAACGATACGGCAACTGCTTCTCGAACAGTACCGTGCGCACTTTCTGCGAGCAGAGCGAACTGGCCGCGTGGAACAGTTCGAAGCGCGGGTTGGCGTCACTACCCACGAGAGAGATTCGCGCGGGGTCCGCGATGGCGGCGCGGGCACCGGCCGCCATATTCGTCAATTTGTCATGGCTCATTGCTGGTTTCCTGGCACTCAGGTTTGGCGTTACCGTTCATCGTTGTCTCCTGATTGTAGGGCTGGCGTCTAGTAACTCTCGTGGACGGTGCCCGTTCGCAGCATCAGCTCCATCTGCTGTGCAATCTGCAGCAGCGCACCATCGTCGCCGGGCTTCGCGACGATCTGCAAGGCAGCGGGAAGGCTGCTTTCGCCGGTCGCCAGGGGAATCGAAATCGCAGGAAATCCCGCGACATTGAACGGTGCCGTATAGGTCATCAGGGCCTCGCGGACCGTGCCGGTCCAGGCACCAATGCTGACGGTGCCGGCATCGAGATGCGGCGCGGTGCACGGGCATGTCGGCAGCACGAGATAGTCAACCGTCGACATCACCTCGTGCAGCCTTGCCGTGAAATCTCGCCTGGCCTGCTGGGCCATCGCATAGGCGCGCAGGTCCATGGTTTCGGCGCGTTTGAGCCGGTCGACGGTTTCCGGGCTGTAGTGCGTCGAGATACGGTCCCAGTCATTGCGGCGGAAATGCTCGATGCCGCCTTCGATCAGGACGATGCTCGCGAAGGCACCGAATACCGCATCGAACAGGCCGGACGTGCTGACGTTCACACAGGAAAAGACTTGCGCCAGCCGCTTCATCGCGCCATCAAATGCCACCGCAATTTCCGGACTCAGTGGAACCGGTGCAATGTCACGAATGACGCCCAGCCTTGCGGACAGCCACGCATCGCTCTCGGGAACCTTGATGTCAATGGCATCGGCGAGCAACAGCACGTCGTCGACCTGCTCGCCGAGCAGGCCAACGTGGTCGCAAGTGGGCGCCAGGGGGAACACGCCGCGCGTGGATAATGTGCCGAGCGTGGGCTTGTATCCGACGACGCCGCACAGCGCAGCGGGAATCCGGACCGAGCCGCCAGTATCCGTGCCCACGCCCGCCATGATGGCACCGTGCGCAATCGCCGCCGCGGCGCCACCACTGGAACCCCCGGGTATGCGTGCATGGTCCAGCGGATTCAGGGTATCGCCAAACCTGGCGCTGGCGGTTGTCACGCCCCACGCGAATTCGTGGGTCGTGGTCTTGCCGATGATGATCGCGCCGCGCTCCACCAGAGTATTCACGATGTCCGCATCGGCGGCCGGCACATGACCGAGATAGGCTGCGGAACCGTAGCGGGTCTCCATGCCCTTGGTGTCGATCAGATCCTTGACCGCAATGGGCAGTCCTTCCAGTGGCCGCGGCCGCCGTTCGCCATAGCGGCGATCGCTTTCCGCGGCCGCCTTCAGGGCACGGTCCCAATCGATCGCAGAGAATGCATTGAGCAGCCGCTTGCTGGCTTCCGCGCGTTCAAGTGCCTGCTCCGTCAATGCCGTCGCGGTGATCTGCCGCGTGGCAAGGGCATCCCGCGCGTTGCGCAAGCCCATGGAATGCGGGGCCGTCGTTCGGGATGCGCGTCGAATGCCGTGCTGGTCGAGCGACGCGACAGCGGTCGGAAGTATGTCGTGGCCAGAGAAGATCGCGTCTTGTGGCTGGCAGTTCAGCTGGTTCATGTGTTCCACTCCGGGGTGACGTTGCAGTTGGCTTATCCCTGGTTGGAAACGATAGTTGATCGGCTCGGCCTTGGAAGCTGGCTGGCGCCGAACGCAGCGTCCATGAATATGGAACGCCCGGCGGGACACACGGGGCGTGGCCCGCGTGGCATTGGAGGCAGAGGAGGTAGTGCCGGGTCAGCGGCCGTCGAACGCGGTGACCTTGGGCAGCTCTGCGGCGAGGAAATCGACCAGCGACCGCACCGCGGGAAGCAGTCCGGTCCGATAGGGCATGAGGGCGGAGATGCGCGCATCCGCGGCGATCCAGCCCGGCAGGACTTGCCGCAGCACGCCGGTCTGCAGCTCGGACCGGCAGATATACCCGGGCAAGGCTGCCACGCCAACGTTGGCGCAGGCTGCCTCCTTCAGGGACATCATGCTGTTGCTCTGGAATCTTGGCTCGATCGGGACGGTGACGAGCCTGTCGTCGGGGCCTCGCAGTTGCCACTGCAGCGGCCCTTTGCGCACCATCGAGACGATGGCATGGGATGCAAGTTGCTCCGGTGCCTCCAGCAGTGGCATCCGTTCGAGGTAGTCGGCACCGGCAAACAGGTACCATGGCGCTCTGACAATGGGCCGTTGGACCAGGTTGGAATCCTGCAGTGCCGAGCTATGTCCGCGCAGCGCCAGGTCGAAGCCCTCGCCGACAACGTCGACGAGCCTGTCCGTGGCGATTTCCACAATGCTGACCTTGGGATGGCTGCTCAGGAACGTGGGCAGGACCTGCCGCAGCGCAAACTGCGCAAGCTCGACCGCTACCGTCACGCGGATGATCCCGCTGGGTTCCGCGAGCCTCTGGCGCATCGCCTGTTCCGCGACGTCGGCGCTCTGCAGCAAGGCGACAGCGTACTGGTAGAACTCAGCGCCTACGTCGGTCAAGGCAAACTGGCGCGAGGTCCGGTTGATCAGGCGAACGCCCAGCGAAGCCTCCAGTTCCTTGACCCTGTGACTTAACGTGGACTTGGGCAGCCCCAGGCTGTTGCCGGCAGACGTAAAGCCACCGCGATCGACCACTTGCACGAAGTGAAAAACGTCTTTCAGGTCCAGCATCTGGCTGCCTTGGTAGCGGTTGGGTTGGCCAATGGTGTGTGCCTGCCATCGCATGGTACTGCAAGGGGGGTGCACAGTGCCACGGTCGGGCGCCCCAATGACCCCCATTGCCGTGGCCGGCGCCCGCTCGCGCCACGACCGTCAATGCGCGGTGCGCCACCTCGGCCGGTTCGGCCAGTCGATCAAAGAGGGAAGCACAGTTCAACCCAGAACTTGTTGCCTTGCGGCCGATTCTGCACTTCGAACTCGCGCTGATACTTGAACACAATGCCCGCCGCCGGCGACCACATGTATCGTAGTTGCGGCCCGACTGCGACCGCTTTCCCGCGAAACCCATTCCCTGGGACGGGCGTGCCGTTGACTTTGTCATCGGTGAACTGCTTCAGCAGATATCCCTGAAGCCCGAGCTGGATCTTGCTGTTAAGCGAATAGCCAAAAAGATACTCAAGTGCTGCAACCGCGCCGGAGTGATATCGAGTCGCTGAATTCGGTGAACTGATCTCTACCAGCGTCGTGGTAGAGACTTCAACTGCGGCCGTGGGGAACCATGTCGTGCTGAGTTGCGGCGTTAGCGCATATACATTCCGGCCAGTGTTCGCCACTCGGTTCGCGGAGTAGGACCCGCTCGGCACTGCAATTTCGGTGGTGAGGTAGCCGAAGAATGATCGCGATGGATTTGAATAACCGATGTACAGCGGCTCAACGATGATGTCTCCAATTCCATTGCGCTTGCCGCTGCCGCCTGGCGTGTCCGCCCGAATATGAACGAGCGGGATGATTACACCACTAGACAGAGTAAAGGGGCCAAATGTAGTGCCCCATGTGTGAACGATACGCGGGGCGTCAACAAACGCGTTCAACTGGAACCCGGGCAGGAGACTTTCTCCATGCGGGCCAGCGAACTTTCCGGCATCGTAGTAGAGCGTGTAATTGTAAAACTGGGTTTCACCAGGAGGTGGCAAAATTCCATTCAATACGGTATTGACGCCAACCGGGTAACTGGTCTGACCATTCTCGGTTGCCTCGGCGTTGGCGGGCAGCAAGCATGCGAGCGCAACCACCGCAGAAAACTTCGCGGGCACTTTAATCATGTCTCCTCCGTCTCTGTATTCTATTTTTCGGCTGAGGGCTCGGGGCATCCGCATCAGCCGGTGAAGCGCGCCTGCCTTAACGATTCGACATCTCCACAACTTGCCGAAACTAGCTAACGATGGCTATCGCTTCTTCGCGCTTTTCCAGGTCAGGGAGCGGCCTGGACGGTTCCGCGTGTCACCGGTCGACGAACGAGACGAACTCGTCCAGTTCCAGCTTGCGCAGCTCCATGTTGTTTTCCGGAATATTGTTGTCTGCATAGCCGAGTGACATTCCGGCCACGATCATCTCCTCGTCGGGAATGGCGAGGCCTTCACGAAGCACCGCCGATTGCAGCGACCAGATCTGCTGCGGGCAGGTATCCAGCCCCCGTGCGCGCGCGGCCAGCATGATGTTCTGGAGAAAGCAGCCGTAGCAGATGAAGCTGGCCCATTCCAGGCGCCGGTCCATGGTGAAGATCAGTCCCACTGGCGCATCGAAGAACCGGAACTGCCGTTCGACGTCGCGCCGGCGCCCGACGATATCGCTCCTGTGCACGCCCTGCGCATCGCCCAGCATGCCGCGAAACGTATCGAAGCGCGACGAGAATGGCGCCGGCAATTCCTTTGGAAAGAACGGGTAGTCGGGAGTCAGTCCCTCAGGATCGGCGCGATACGCCTCGACCGCGGCTCCCGCAATCTTCTCGCGAGCCTTTCCCGTCAGTACATAGCAGCGCCAGGGCTGCGTGTTGCTCGAACTCGGCGCGTATTTCGCGACCGACAGGATGTCCCTGACAGTCTCGATCGGCACCGGCTGGTCAAGGAAGCCGCGCTTGCTGTGGCGTCCGCGAATCAGCGCTTCTGTAATCTGGATTGCCTCCATCTTCATGTCTCCGTTCTCGTGGTGGGGGTCGCTACGGTGGAAAGGATCATAGACACGTCCCCGGCCTTGTGAAGACGGCAAAACTTGAAAGCTTCGTCCGGAAACAACGAACGACAGGCCCCGGTTGCACATGTGCGGCGTCCAAAATCCTGGACGCTCTGTTCTCAAATCCCGCGCGCACGCGCGAACCCGATTCGCCTATCTTCCTACTCGGGATCGGAGCCCCCGATCGCATACGAAAATATGGTGGAGAAGTGGAATGAACCAGTTGAAATGCTTGCCGCAGGAAGAGATTGTCTGGGGACACGACGTGCTGAAAGCCGTCGCCCCCTCCATGGGGAACTACGGCATTCGCCGTCCGATGACGTTCACCGTGGAATTCCTTGAGGCCTTGAACCGCGAGCACCTGCAGCCTGTCATCGGCGACGGCGTGGGCACCTTCACCGGCCTGCCGCCGCATGTGCCCGATTTCGCCGTAGGCAACGGACTGCGTGCATGCATCGAGGCCAATGCGGGATCGATCATCGCCCTCGGCGGCGGCTCTGTACTCGATGCCGCGAAGGCAGTCTCCTACCGGCATTTCCAGCAGACGGGCCACTACCTGCCCATTGCCGCGATTCCGACGACCCTGTCGGGTTCGGAGTTCTCCCACTACTTCGGCGTGACGGAAACGGACGGTCCCCAGAAGTTCAAGCGCAGTTATGCCGTGCGCGAAACGACGCCCAGGCTGGTGCTGATTGACCCCCGGATGATTGTCGACACGCCACGTATGCTGCTGCTGAGTTCGGCCATCAAGGGGATCGACCATGCGGTGGAAGGCATGCGCCGGGTCGACGTGGACCACCCTCACGCCATCCTGGCCGCCAGGGGCGTGGAGCGCTTCCTTGCCGTGCTGGAGAAGTGGCCGCGCAAGCTCGAAACGCGCGAGGCCATCGCGGGCGGCCACGTCTCGACCGACGACCTGTTGCAGCTTCAGCTCGCCGCGTGGCAGTGCTACTTCTATCCTGCTTCAGTCATCTACGGCCTGAGCCATCGCATCGGGCACATCCTCGGCGGGACGTTCGGGGTACCGCACAGCGTGACATCGTGCATTGCGCTGGCGCCCGTCATCCGCGCCTGCGCCGACGCATATGGCCGAAAGCTCGAGATTTTCTCCACGGACCGTGGCAGCCGCACGCCCGCCGCATTCCTCGCTGACCGCATTGAGGCAGCCGTGGACGCACTGGAACTGCCGAGCCGGCTAGGCGACCTCGATTTCGATCGCGCGAAGCTTCCCGAGATGGCGGCCCTGCTCAAGCAGAACTATCCCTCCGAGGTCGGCGACCTTGGCGAGAATGCCGGCACGAAGCTGGATGCGCTGTTGGAGAGCCTGTGGTAATGACCGGCCGGCCATCCGACAGCTTCCGGCATCCCCTCGGCCGGCGCCACGCGCTCGATGCCCTGATCACCGCGACAGGACTGACGCAGATGGAGTCGATGCTGCGGACCGTCGCCGTTCCACAGAATTTGCCTGACCCCACCACCACGAGGAGACCAAAGTGAACGATACCGTCACGCCCGCATCCCCGGCGCCGGCCGGAACCCCAGCCGGGCATACGCCATACAGTGACTGGCTACAGACAGACGTGCTCCACTCGCTGCAGCGCCCGGTCAGCGATCATCCCGGCGAGCACGCCTGGATCGTATCGGCGCAGGTGTCCGAGCTCTACTGGATGCTGATCATCAAGGAAATACAGGCCGCGCAGACGCAATTGCGTGCCGATGACCTGACCGGAGCCTGCCGTACGCTGCGGCGCGTCGTCGCCCACCACGAGCCGCTCAATGCCACATGGCGCTCCATCGCGTGGATGACGCCTGTCGACCTGCTCGCCATCCTGTCCTGCGTTGGCCCGAAATACGGCAAGGACACTGCCCTCCAGGGCTGGACGTACCGGCAGATGGTCTACCTGCTCGGCATCAAGCAGGGGGAGCACCTGCAGCACTTCCTGCCGCAACCCCGGCGCTGGGAACAACTCAGCAAGGCGCTGGCAGAGCCGAGCCTGTATGACGACGTGCTCGCCCACCTGAGGCGCAAGGGCTTCGCCGTGCCGGCGGTGGTACTCGACCGCGATTTCAGTGCGCCCTACACGCCGGACAAGGTGGTCGAGAACGTCTGGCGCGAGGTCTATGCCGACCCGGGCGAGCACCGGGAACTGCAGCAGCTCGGCGAGACGCTGGCCGACATCGCGGAGGGATTCTCCACGTGGAAGCACCTGCACCTGATGGCAACGCGCCGGACCTTCGGCGCCCGGCCGGCCTACTTCGGCACCGAGGGCATTGCCTGGCTCCTGCCGACCATGAACGAGATCCCGTTCCCGGAACTCTGGTCTGCGCGCGGCTTCATCGGCGATCCGCCCGCGATGTGTCCGCACGCCCGCGGGCAGGGAAACGCCCGGGCTGCGGAGTGACACGCTCAGGACGGTCATGGCAAGCGTCTACGATCACAAGATTGCGGTGCTCGCGTCCATGATCGTCAATCATGCCGGGGACGCAGGACTTGTTGCCGCCTGTCGCGCGAGCATTGATGCCACGGGAAGCTGCATGAAGACGGCGCCGGCCTGAGTGATTGCCATGCCATCGTGTCACCGGCCTGTGCCAGTGCAAAAAAAGGGCGGAGACTGCGAGTCTCCGCCCTTTTTTACCATCAGGCTTTTGCTTTCAGGCTGCCACGGGCTGCGGCTGGACCTGCAAGGCGCGGGTGACGGTCGTCACCCTGCGGCCCTGGAACCGAGCAACCGCCAGGTGATCTTCGTCGGGCTTCACGGCGTCACGCTGCGAGACGTGAGTCGCGCCGTACGGGGTACCGGCCTTGAACATCGCCGCGTCGGCGTAGCCCAGCGGCACGATGATCAGGCCGAGGTGCGCCATCGGCGCGTAGGTCGCCAGCAGGGTGGCTTCGTTGCCGCCGTGGCGCGAGGACGTCGTGCCGAAGACCGAGCCCACCTTGCCATTCAGTTTTCCCGCGAACCAGAGGCCGCCGAGCCCGTCGATATACGCCTTGAGTTCGGCCGAGATCGACCCGAACCGCGTCGGCGTGCCGAACACGATGGCATCAGCCCACTCGGCATCGGCTTCGGTCGGCGCCTCGTATTTCGCGTTCATCTCCGTGGCGTTCTCGAGCCAGCCCGGCGCCTGCCGCATGACGTCGGGGCCGACAACCTCCCGCACACGCCGCATGCGGACTTCTGCGCCAGCCTCGAGGGCCCCCTCGGCGACAGCCTTGGCCAGCATCTCCGTGGAGCTGTTTCGTGAGTAGAAGACAATCAGTACTTTCGGTTTTTGCATGGTGATCCCCGGCAACGTCATACAGAGATGGGCTCGAGCCGGCCCAGCAGCTCGTCCTTGCGATCCGCCAGCCACGGCGGGAGCTGGAACTCCTCGCCAAAATGGCCGGGCTCTTCATCGATCGCGAAGCCGATGTCGGTGGTGGTCGCCTCGAACATCACGCCGCCGGGCATCTTGAAGTACATCGAGCGGAAGTAGTTGCGGTGCACCGATTCGGACGTATCGATGTAACCCAGGGCAAACATTCTCTCCTTCAGGATCGCCTGCTGCTCCACGTTGTCCACCGCGAAGGCCACATGGTGGACCGTGCCTTCGCCGTAGATCGACGAACCCTGGTGCCGGTCCGGCTCATGCAGGAACTCGACGATCATGCCCGGGCCGCCGTTGTACGTCTCGAAGCGGTAGTAGGCTCCCTCCTGGCCTGCGTTCCGGAAACCGATCGCTTCGCTCATGAAGCGGATCGATTCGGCGACTTCCCGCAGCGACAGCGTGATGCTGTGGACGCCGCGGATGGCATGGGCTTCGGGGATATCGCTGGCCACGCAAGCCGGACGCGAATCGCGATCCGTTTCGACGAGATCGAACTCGATGCCGCACGGATGCTGGAGCCGCTGGCGGCGCTCTCCGAAGCGCTCGACGATCTCGCTGTCATACGGCACGTCCATGGCATCGAAGCGGCTGCGCCAGAATTCGAGCGAGCCCTTGGGAACCGAGTAGTTGATGACCCGCACCTGGCCCGATCCCGGACGCGCCATGACGCCCCGCTGACGGAACGGGAACGACGTCACCAGGGTCCCTGGATCGCCATTCGCGTTGCCATAGTAAAGGTGGTAGATGGGATCCTCGCCGTCGAGAAGCACGGTCTTCTTCACGAGGCTCTGCCCGAGCAGCTTGACGTAGAAGTCCACATCCTCCTGTGCGTGCCTTACGCCGAGGGTCAGATGATGAAATCCCTTGAGCATTAACATTGTCCTCTCCAGTTTGAAATAGACATGTGGAAACAGCGCATAGCCGCTCCTGTGCAACAGCTTATGACGGCAGATACCGATTGGGCAGCCATCACGGGTTGTACGCAGGGTTCGGCAAACGTGGACAATGCCGCCCTGTGAGGCGCGGCGCGCGCGATGGCGCAGGAGGGGCATTTCCCGAGGCTGTCGGGACGCAGACGCGTCAGGGCGCCAAGGTTTGCTCGTGTGGCAGTGGGCGCCAGCGCTGGAGTATGATCGGGCGTCGTCCACTCACCCCCGCAACGAACGCCGCCGGCACCGGAATGGCCGGCGAGCCCCCATGCCATGCTCGATCTGAAGGATGACTGCGGTGGAGGACGTACCCAATGCTGCCGAAGCAGAATTCGAGCGGAGATCGAGAAAGATCGGGGAGACAGCGCAGAAGGCTCCTGCCCACAATGACGCCGAGAGCGAACGCCAGCCCGAATCTGTTTGCTCTGCGCGGCCTGAGCCCACCGGTTTGGCGACGCGTCCTCGTTCCCGAGCACTTGACGCTCAGACAATTGCACAACGCGTCATTCAGGTAGTCATGGGCTGGGCGGACGAACATCTGCGTCAGATATCGCATTACTTCCAGGTCCTGGACCCTGCGCCGGGAACGGTGACCGCTGGCCCAAGAGTCTAGTGGGCTTCTTCTTCAACCTCCCAACCGCCGCCCGCAGCAGCGAAAATTCGCACGAGGTTCGTCCGCAGGCTCGCATCCGACGTAGCCCGCCGCGACTCCGCGTCGAGAAGATCACGTTCGGCCACCAGCACGTCCAGCAAGCCCACATAACCGAAACGGTACTGCGCTCGCGCCAGTTCGGCCGCGCGCCGATTCTGGGCCACACCCGCTGCGAGCGACGCGTTTCTCGACTGCTCGTTCAGGTAGGCCGATATCGCGCTTTCCATATCCTCCAATGCATCGAGCACTGCCTGCTGGTATGCCAGGAAGGCTTGCGTCTGCCGCGCATCGGCAGCGTCAATCTGTGAGCGGATGCGACCAAAGTTCAGCACCGGCTGCACCAGCCCGATGCCGATCCCCCACGGCGTTGAGGAGAACGGCGTGGCGTCCTGCACGCCAAACAGCGCGGTTAGCGAGATGTTCGGGAACAGTTCTGCTACCGCCGCCTTTCGCGCGGAGATCGAAGCGGCGAAGCGTCGCTCCGCCACCCGCACATCCGGCCGCGTGGCAATCACTGAGGCCGGGGCCGAAACTACGATACGCCCGTCGAGCGGCGGCTGCGGCGCTGCGGCCACCTCCTGCAGGTTGCCCGGCGTCCGACCGATCAGCGCGGACAGCCGGTTAGCTGCGGCGTCCCGCGCTGCCCGGAGCGACGGTACGCGCGATTCGGTCGTCGATGTCTGCGCGGCCGCGCGCTGCACGTCGAAGTTGCTCACCAGCGCGCCGCGCTGCTGGGCTTCCACCAGCTTCAGCGTCCGCTGTTGCGTCTCGAGATTGCTCTCCGTCAGTTCGATCTGCCGGTCCAGGTTGCGCAACTCGAAGTAGGTGCGCGCCACCTCGGCCAGTAGCGCCACGCGCACGGCCTGCTCGCTGGCCTCAGTCGATTGCAGGATGGCCGTGGCCTGTGCCGTGCGAGCCTGATTGCGACCGAACAGGTCCAATTCCCATGCCGCAGACAGCGCGACCTGGTTCACCGTGACCGACTTGTCGTTAGTCAGCAGCCCGCGATTGCCGCGCTCGCTGCTCACCACGGCGTTCACTTCCGGCACCAACGCCGATTGCGCCTGCACCCGCGCTGCCCGTGCCTCCTTCACCCGTGCCCGCGCAATCGCCAGCGACTTGTTGCCGGAAATCGCCTCACGAACCAACGCGTCCAGCGCAGGATCGTGGAAGTGAGACCACCATTTCTGGAGGACCTGCGCGTCATCGTGGCTGACGATCAGGTCGGCGTTCGTCGGTGTGGGCGCCAGCGTCTGCCAGTGCGGCGCGACGTCGACACCGGGGTCTTGGGGCCCCACAGGGCTCGTGCAACCGGCCACGAAAGCTGTCGCGGCGGCAAGAACGGACGCAGTCAATCGTTCAAGCTTCAACATGCTGCTGTACCTTTTCCTTTCGCGTGAGGCGCTTTTCCAGGTTCCGGATCAGGACATAGAAGACTGGCGTCAGGAACAGGCCGAAGAACGTGACGCCGATCATGCCGAAGAACACTGCCACGCCCATCGCGTGGCGCATCTCGGCGCCGGCACCGTGCGACAGCACCAGCGGGAGCACCCCCATGATGAAGGCGATCGACGTCATCAGAATCGGTCGCAGGCGAAGGTGTGCGGCCTCGATGGCCGCCGCCAGCGTACCCTTGCCGTGCATCTCCAGTTCGCGGGCGAACTCGCATATCAGGATCGCGTTCTTGCAGGCCAGTCCTATCAGCACGAAGAAGCCTATCTGCGTAAAGAGGTTGTTTTCCCCTCCTGTCAGCCAGACCCCCGCGATCGCCGAGAACAGGCACATCGGCACGATCAGGATGATCGCAAGTGGCACGAACGGGCTTTCGTACTGCGCGGTGAGCACCAGGAACACCAGCAAGATGCAGATCGGGAACACGATCAGCGCGGTGTTGCCGGCCAGGATCTGCTGGTAGGCCAGCTCGGTCCATTCGAACGCCATGTCGCCCGGCAGCGTGTCGTTCAGGATGCGCGTGATGGCCGCCTGCGCCTGCCCCGTCGAGTAGCCAGGGGCCGGACGGCCATTGATGTCCGCGGAGCGGTAGGCGTTGTAGCGCGAGGCGTTGTCGGGGCCGCTGGTCTCGCTAAGCGTCACCACGGCGCCCAGCGGCACCATCTTGCCTTCGACGTTGCGTACCTTCAGGCCGAGGATGTCATCGCGCTTCGAACGGAAGTCCTTGTCGCCTTGCGCGATCACCTGGTACGTGCGGCCGAACTTGTTGAAGTCGTTCACGTAGAGCGAGCCAAGATAGATCTGCATGGTCTTGAACACATCATCCACATCCACACCAAGCTGCGCGGCCCGGGTACGGTCCACGTCTGCATAGAGCTGCGGCGTGGAGACGTTGTAGTTGGTATACACACCGGCCAGCTCGGGCGCCTTGCGCGCCTTTTCCAGCACTGTGTTCACCACGTTGCTCAACGCCAGATACCCGGTGTCGCCACGATCCTCGATCTGCAGCTTGAAGCCTCCGGTGTTGCCGAGCCCTTGCACGGGCGGCGGCGGGAAGACGGCGATGAAGGCATCGCGGATCGACGCGAATTGCTTTTGCAGGCTGCCCGCCATCGCCGGCCCCGACGTCCCCTGCTTGCGGAGTTCCTCAAACGACTGTTCACCGACGAATACCACGGCAGAAGATGGGCTGTTGATGAACCCGTTAATTGACAGCCCCGGCAACTGCACGGCGGTGTTGACGCCTGGCGCCTTCAATGCCACATCGCCCATCTGACGGACCACGGCTTCCGTGCGATCCAGCGTTGCGCCTTCCGGCAAGCGAACCAGGTTGACCAGGTAGCCCTTGTCCTGGATCGGCACGAAGCCGGCCGGCACGCGGGCGAAGCCAAGCACCGTGGCCGCCAGCAGCGCCGCGTAGAACACCATGGACCCGCGCTTGTGCTGCAGCGCTCGCTTCACGCCGCCGCCGTAGAACTCCCCTCCCCGCCTGAACACCCGGTTGAAGCGAATGAAGAAGCCACCTAGCCATCGGTCCATCAGGCGCGTCAGCGCATCCTTGGGCGCGTCGTGCGAGCGCAGCAGCAAGGCGGAGAGCGCCGGTGACAAAGTCAACGAATTGAACGCCGAGATCACGGTCGAGATCGCGATGGTCAGCGCGAACTGGCGATAGAACTGACCGGTGAGGCCGCTGATGAACGCGATGGGCACGAAGACGGCGCAAAGTACCAGCGCAATGGCGATGATCGGCCCCGTCACCTCTTTCATCGCCTTGATGGTGGCTTCGCGTGGCCGCAGGCCCGTGGCAATGTTCCGCTCGACGTTCTCGACCACCACGATTGCGTCATCCACGACGATGCCAATCGCCAGCACTAACCCGAACAGCGACAGTGCATTGATCGAGAAGCCAAAACCAAGCATCACCGCGAACGTGCCGATTACCGACACCGGCACTGCCAGCAGCGGAATGATGGCCGCGCGCCAGGTCTGCAGGAAGACGATCACCACCAGCACCACCAGCACGATGGCTTCGAGCAGCGTATGGATGACTGCCTTGATCGAATCGCGCACGAACGTGGTCGGGTCATAGGCAATGCGGTACTCCAGGCCATCCGGGAAGCGCTTGTTCAGTTCGGTCATCTTGGCGCGAACGTTGTTCGAGATATCGATGGCGTTCGCGCCCGGGGTCTGAAAGATCACCATCGCCAGCGCCTGCTTGTTTTCCAGCAGCGCACGCAAGGCGTACTCGCTCGCGCCCAGCTCCACGCGAGCTACGTCCTTGAGGTAGGTGACCGCGCCCCCCTCTCGCTTGACGATGATATTCTCGAACTGGTCCACGTCGGCCAGGCGACCCTGCACGTTCACGGGCAACTGGATCTCGACGTTGTCCTTGTACGGCGGCCCGCCCACTACGCCAGCCGCCACCTGGATGTTCTGCTTGCGGATCGCGGCTACTACCTCGTCGGGATTCATATCGCGCTCGGCAATCTTCTGCGGATTGAGCCAGATGCGCATCGCATAGTTGCCCGAGCCGTACAGCTTGATCTGGCCGATGCCCGGAATCTTGGACAGTTCGTCCTTGACGTTCAGCAGCGCGTAGTTGCGCAGGTAGAGATTGTCATAGCGGTCCGACGGGGAGATCAGGTGGACGACCATCGTCAGGTCCGGCGAACTCTTGACCGTGCTGACGCCGAGCTGCCGGGTCACCTCGGGCAGGCGCGGGAGCGCCTCGTTGACGCGGTTCTGCACCAGTTGCGTGGCGAGGTCTGGGTCCGTGCCAAGCTTGAACGTGACCGTAAGCGTCAACACGCCGTCGCTGGCCGCCTGCGAGGACATGTACAGCATGTTCTCGACGCCGTTGATTTGCTCCTCCAGCGGCGTAGCCACGGTTTCGGCAATGACCTTGGGGTTAGCGCCGGGGAATTGCGCGCGCACGACCACCGACGGCGGCACGACTTCCGGATACTCGGAAATTGGCAGCTTCGGAATGGCCAGCACACCGGCAAGAAAGATAAGTATCGAGATGACCGCCGCGAAGTTCGGGCGGTCGACAAAGAACTTCGACAGATTCATGAGACTACTCCGCCCCGCGTGCTGCGGTCGCGGCGGCAGTCTTCACTTCGCCTTCGGCCAGTTCCTTCGGCATGACCGTCACCTCGGGCTTCACGAACTGCAACCCGCGCGCGACTACGCGCTCGCCGGGCTTGAGTCCACTCGTTACCACATGCCTGCCGTCGAGGCCTGCACCGAGCGCGACTTCCCGATAGGCCACCTTGTTGTCCCGGCCCACCACATACACGAATCTCTTGCTCTGGTCGCTGCCGAGGGCCACGTCCGGCACCACCAGCGCGGACGCGGCGTCACTGCCGGCCAGCCCGATCGAGACGAACATGCCCGGAACGAGCGCCCCGTCGCGGTTCTCGAACCTCGCCCGCGCGCGGATCGTGCCGCTGCGGGAGTCGATCTTGTTGTCGAACGTGTAGATCACGCCCTGGTAGATCCGCTCCGTGTCGCCCTGCACGCGCATTTCCACCGGGATGTGCTGCTCCTCGTTGTGCGTCCCGGCATGCCGGCGGATCGACTGAACATAGGCCTGCTCGTCGACATCGAAGTCGGCATAGATGCCGTTGTTCGACACGATGCGGGTCAGCACAGGCGCATTGGCGCCGGGCTGGACGAGGTTGCCGAGGGTGACTTCCGCGCGGCTGATACGGCCGCCGATCGGAGCCTTGACGTTGGCGTAGTCGAGATTAATGTCTGCCTGCCGCAACGTGGCCTCGGCCGCCAGCACCGCTGCCTTGGCCATGCGGTCTTCGTTGGTACGCTGGTCGTGCAGGCTCAGCGGGATCGCTTCGGCGTCGATCAGGCCCCTGGCACGCTCACGCTCGGCGGCCGCGAATTCGGCGCGCGCACGGGCCGAAGCCAGGTCGGCGCGGGCGCGGGCCACGGCGGCCTCGTAGGGACGCGGGTCGATCACGAACATTACATCGCCTGCCTTCACTGTTTGCCCGTCGCGCACGCGGACTTCCACGATTTTTCCGCCCACTT
Organism: Cupriavidus lacunae; assembly: GCF_003353055.1. GTDB lineage: Bacteria > Pseudomonadota > Gammaproteobacteria > Burkholderiales > Burkholderiaceae > Cupriavidus > Cupriavidus lacunae. The sequence goes on along the minus strand of NZ_QKWJ01000021.1, from coordinate 27,125 downwards.
CGGGCCGGACCAGCGCCTCGTCCACCGCGCTGAGGCGGCCGGAAAAGTTCGCCCAGATGCGCACGTTCTCAGGCACCAGTGTCTTCACGAAGACCTCGGGCGCGGCGGTCGCCGGGGACGTCGCTGCGCGCGTGTCCTTCAATGCCATCGTTGCGACCAATGTGCCGGTCGACACGATCAGTACCCCACCTGCCAAAAGCCAACGCCGCCCAGGGGCGAGGCCGTTCTGTTTCTCTGCCATGCTCTGCTGCCAATCCATCAGTTGATTCATCGGAGATTCGAGCCGACTGGGCACCACGCACGCCCGTCAGATACCTCGGTCTTCAGCGCGTAGTGCCGGATGTTGCGGCGACCACCGCGGCTGGCTGCACTTCCGGCCGCACGATCCGCTGTCGCGCCCGTTCGGCGACGAACAGCGCCACCGTCAGGAAGACCGCCCCCGCGAGGCCGAGGGCATGACGATCGAACCACGTGATGGCCGCGCCGCCGATGACGCCTGACATCGATACGCCAACGTAGATTGCCGCCGAATTCAGCCCCATCAGCAGCGGCGCGGCGGCCGGTGTGATGCTGATGAGCCGGTGCTGCTGCGGGACCAGCACACCCCAGCCACACACGCCCCAGACAATAAGTGCGGGAACGGCGCTCACCAGCGATGCCGACGTCAGGGGCAACAACGCGAAGTCGATGACCAGCGCGGCGATGGCAACGTTGATGATGCGGCGGCTGCCGTAGCGATCGGTCAGCCGTCCGGCGGCAAGGTTGCCGGCAGTCGCCGCCACGCCCCAAAGCAGCAGCAGGCCTGCCAGCACGCGCGAGTCGCCGCCGGTGGCCCGATCAAAGCTCAGGCCAATGTAGGTGTAGACGAGGAACAAGCCCGCATAGACCAGCCACGTAGTCAGCAGAGTCAGCAATACTCGGGAATCGGCCAGCGGCGCGAGACGGCGCGACAGGCTGACCGCCGGCGGTGTCGGGATCTCCGGCAGGCGCCAGGCCACGCCCAGGCCGGCCAATGTGCCGACGGCGGCCACGAACCACATCGTCGCACGCCAGTCCAGCGCGCCGCCGATGAAGGTGCCCAGCGGCGCGCCTAAAGCCGTCGCGCTGGACAGCCCACCGATCACGATTGCAAGTGCCCGCCCACGCTGCTCTGGCGGTACCAGCGACGCTCCTGCGGCCGTCGCGGTCGGACTGAACATAGCCGCGCCAAGGCCCGCGATTAGGCGGCTGGCCAGCACGAGCTCGATGTTCGGCGCCAGGGCCGTCACCACATTGCCCACCACGAACACGGCAAGGCCGGCGAGCAGCAACCGCTTGCGCGGCCAGTGGGCCGCTGCGGCGGCGATCACTGGCGACAGCAACGCATAGCTCATCGCATAGAGCGTGACCATCTGCCCGGCCAGCGCCACGGATATGCCGAGCGAGGCGGAGACCTGCGACAGCACGCCGGCAACAACAAAGCTGTCCGTGCCGATCGCAAACATGCCGCTGGCGAGGACGATAAGACGTCTATCCATTTGAGAGTCCTTCGCGGCACAACTGGCCGCCGATTAGCGGCATTGCTGGGCAAATTCCGCAAAAGTTTCTTGATGCAACTTACGATAGCGTATTAGGTTGCATCATGCAACCTTCTCGTCTACGATTGTGCTTATGCATCGCAAAACTTTCACAGGAATGAACTGCTCCGTGGCAGGCGCCCTTGAGCAAATCGGCGAATGGTGGAGCCTGCTCATCGTGCGTGAGTGCACGATGGGGACGACTCGTTTTGACGACTTCCAGCAACGCCTCGGGATCGCGCGAAACGTGCTGACTACGCGACTGAACACGCTGATCGAGCATGGAGTGCTGGTGAAGGTGGTGGCTGAGGGCAGCGAACGGCGCACCGAGTACCGACTGACGGAAAAGGGAGAGGCGCTTTATCCGATCATCGTGGGGCTAATGCAATGGGGCGACGAATGGTGCAGCTCGCGAAAGCCCATCCGCCTCGTCGAGGACAGCACCGGCAAGCCGGTCGAACCGGTCAGACTGCGCGTGGGTCCGCGCACGCTGGGCTTGCGCGACGTGCGCTTGGAAGCCGGCAAAGGTGCTACGGAGCGAACGACTGAGATCATCGACGCCCGCAACAAGGCCATACTCGGCAAATAATCACCAAGTCACTCACCGCTTGGCAAGGCGCCGGGTCGCACGGGCCCGGCGGCCGCCGCACGCCAACGGCGCGTTTCGCCCCGTGCGGCCCGGGCTTGTGGTACTCCACGCGCCCGCTGCCCTCCCCCTACTTGCCAAGCACGACGAGTGGGGCGCCGTTCGTGACGATATAGGTCGCGAGTTCCGACGCCTGCCCGCTGCCGACGTTCCTGGCCGAATGTGGCGTGCCTGCGGGAATGAAAAGGGACTCGCCCGCGTTGAGCCTGACCGGCTGTTGATCGGCAAGCTGGTACTCAAGGGTCCCCTGCAGCACGTGAGCAATCTCTTCGCCGGGGTGCGAGTGTTTCGGGGCAAACGCGCCGCGGTCGAAGTCCACGCGGACCTGAATGCCTTCCCGACCCGGGACGCTGAGGTCGTGGCGGGCCAGATCGGTTCGATGGACTTCAGGCGTCTGTGCCTGCGCGCTGTGGAGGTGCGCGGCAAGGCTGGCGATGACCAGGGCACCCATCGTGATTCGGACGATATTCATTTCACTTTCCTTGATTGTCTGTCGAAGCGAGCAAGCGATTCGTGCGGGGCAGGCTGGCTGCATCCACAACGATTCATCGCGGGTGAGAGATACTGGAGCGGCCTCGCCTACTCCGCGTCGAATGCGGCGCGCACCTCTGAAATCGTCGCAGCCTTGTCCTGGAGATGCGGGTAATGGCCGATGCCGGGCAACAGCTTCAGATGCAGATGCGCGCGGCTTGCCAGCTCTTCGCCCATCTCCTTGCGAATGTAGATGTCCTTCTCGCCCCAGATCACCGTGACGGGCGTCTTCAACTTGGCCAGGTTTGCTTCGAAATCGTCCTGGTCGCGCGTGAACCGGGTGTAGTACTGGTAGAACGCATCGGCAGAGGTCAGCGCACCGTTCTGCCATCCCCGGGCCATGTCTGCCTTGAACTCCGGCGAGACTTCATAGTGTGAGGACTCGGGAAGCCCGCGCGTGAATGCGTTCTGCAGGATCTCGTCGCGGGTCCGGTTGAACGCCGCATGCACAGCATCCGCCGTGGCGGGATCCTTGAGCCCCTGCAGTCGCTCCTGCATGAATTGCGGACGGTTGAACGGTGCAAAGTCGCCAACAATGATCCGTCTGGCGATGGCTGGGTCATTGACGGCAGCCATCAGGGCGGGCAGCGCCCCGATATCGGTCGCGTAGATCACCAGCCGCTGCTTGTCGATTCCGATCGTGGAGACGTAATCCACCAACACCTTGGCATAGTCCCTGGGCGCATAGGAAAACTTATCCACGCCGGGACGAGACGATTCACCATAGCCGGGCCAGTCGAAAGCATGAACCTCATAGTCTTGGCCCAGGGAAGACGCCACGTCTTTCCACGCGTAAAGCGTTTCAGGAAACCCGTGCAAAAACAAGACCGTGCCCTTGGCGCGCGCATTGTGCACAACCAGACGCCTTAGCTTGATATCGGGATTCACCTGCACGAAACCGATTTCAGGCGTCGTGACCGGCGTTGCCGCTTGTACGTTTCCAATGAGCAGCGTAACAGCTAGGGCGGCTGCGGGGCCCGCGGCACTTTTGAACCGAAGCGCGCTGCGAACCGTGGTTTTCATCGTCATGTCTTTCACCATTTGCTTGACCTGCAAGCACCCAAACCGACACGGCGGATGTCTGTTGCATATGCAGCATTGAAGAAGAGATTTGTATCTCTACTGTAGTGAATCGCTGGGGCCATCGTATTTGTTCGTATCGGCGGCTGCCATCGATACGTTGGGATACAAAAATCCCTCAGTACGTAGTTCGACGTGTGCTCAAATGCAACATCGCCTAGTTCCACGCGAAGTGGTCGGCCTCACAGTTTGCACTTTATCGACGTATGACCGCCAGAATGGTTGTATATGCAACTCAATCACCATGAAGACTTCTGACTCTGGCACTGCAAGAAAGAACAGCGCAGGCAGTGAAATCCTGCGGAGCTGCCTGCTTACCCGTACCCGTCAGATTTCCCGTGTGCTGACAGCGATCTATGACGATGCGCTGCGGCCATTTGGGATCAACGCGCCTCAGTTCACGCTGCTTGTGATGATCCAGGAATTAGGCCCAATAGGCCGCGCGGCGCTTGGCCGACGCAACCACCATGATCGTTCGACACTGACCAGAAACCTGCAGCCGCTGTTGGCACAAGGCTGGATAGCCGAAGGCACCCCGGACGAGAATGGTCGTACGCGGCCACTGGCCGTAACGAAGCTTGGTCAGACTCTGCTTCGCAATGCCGCGCCTGCGTGGGCTTCCGCACAAGCGACGACGAGGACGTTGCTCGGCGAGGCTGGTGCTAACGCCATCATGGACATTGCCCGTGATCTGCCGAAACAATAGCGGCCGCTTTTTTTGCCATCTATGTTGCATATGCAACCTCACCGCATCTATCTTTTTCCCGGATGCCTTCCAGCCGGGCCATCTCATCGTCCAATCTTTCGACGGGCGCAGTGCGTCTCCCCCGCACCGCTCCCCTTGGATCGATGCCTGAGACCCCTGCAAACGTAACGGACGTGGAGGTATTTTCCTCCCCGTCTTTCGAAACAAAGTCCACGTGTCAGGGCTAGCCCGAGTGGGCAATCATATTTACAAGTGAGGATTTCGCAATGACTAATGCACTTGATGACGTACGCGAACACTATCGCGCGACCAACTTGACCGAGCGGCTGAAGATAGCGCTCACCGTTTTCGGGCCGGAGGATCAGCCGCTCACACTGCAGCAACTGAGCGCACTCGATCACTTTCACACGCGTGGGCTTGGTGCCACGGCCGATCTTGCCAAACTGGCGGGAATCTCCGCCGACATGTCCGTGCTGGACGTTGGTTCGGGCGTTGGCGGACCGGCCCGTTTTCTGGCCGCGACCTATGGCTGCCGGGTGACCGGTGTCGACCTCAGCGAACCGTTCGTGGATGCCGCGCGCTATCTCACCCAACGCACAGGGCAGAGCGAGCGTGTGTCGTTCCATACCGCCAGTGCACTGGATCTTCCCTTCGACGGCGACTATTTCGACGCCGTCATGCTGCAGCACGTGGCGATGAATATCTTCGAGCGCCCACGGCTATACCGGGAGATCCGACGCGTACTGAGACCGGGCGGCAGATTCGCGACGTTTGACGTAGTCGCAAACGGCCGCGAGCCGTACTTCCCCGTCCCGTGGGCGCGTACGCCGACAACGAATTTTCTCCTGACGGCCAATGCAACGCGCGAGGCGATTGAACAAGCAGATTTCCGCACGCTGACATGGCAAGACGACACCGAGGCCGCAAAGGCCTGGTTCGCCGAACTGCGTGCGTCAGGGCCGCCACCCTCACCAAATCTTGGTGTTGTGATGGGGCCAGACTTCGCAGAGCTTGCCTCCAATCTGGGTCGAAATCTGCTGGAAGGCCGACTCGGCATTCTCACTGCGGTGTTCGAGGCCGCATGATGAAACACCTACTTCTCAATTTGGCAACAGCCTCTGTACTGGTCGCTTCTGCTGGAGTCTCCATGGCGCAAACCACTTCGATGCCAACCACACCAACCACACCAACCACACCAACCACACCAACCACGAAGATATTGGCGATTGGCACCTTTCCGCCGGGCACGGACATGCAACTTGTCCAAGACATTGTACCGACCGAAGTTCGCGAGACAGCGCAACTCTACCTCGAAGGCAAGATTGACCAGTGGTATTCACTGCAAGACCGGGCTGGGGTAGCGTTCATCCTGAACGTTACGGACGTAAGTCAAGCGCATGGAATGCTTGAGGCACTTCCCTTGGGGAAAGCGCACTTAATGACATTCTCGCCCTCATAGAAGGCCCACTGAAGCCATTGAGTAAGCTTTTGAATTCGCCTTCCCCCCAGTAGAAAGCGCTAGGGCGTACTGGGCTGCTGCGCCGCGGGTTTTCTTGGAGAGGAAGGCAACGTGGGCAGCGATGGCAGCGATCACGCCTGCTTCCATGCGCTGGATGAGGCGGACCGCGCAACCGATGGGCGCCGCGACCGACCGCGCTCGCCTCGCTTCCGCGGAATAAGTAGCGCATCGCGCTCGCACGCACCCGACCAACCATATCTGCGGTCCCGCGCTCCCGTTACTATGCTAGTCACCATCGACCGGCACGGGAGCGAGCTTGGCCAACCCGGATCTTCTCGATCGCGACCAAATGACCGCGCACGTCGTCGCTGCACAAGCAAGCCCGTGCGACGAACTCGTCATCCGCACGCAGCCCACCGCGGTCGACCGCCCGTGCCGGCGCAAGCGTCTGGCGCTCGCCGCGACGATCCTCGGCTCAAGCATGGCGTTCATCGACGGCTCCGTCGTCAATGTCGCGCTACCCGCCATTCAGAGCGAACTCGGCGCGAGCGTCGCGGCAATGCAGTGGATCGTTAACGCCTACCTGCTCTTTCTCGGGTCCCTCGTGCTGGTGGGCGGATCGATGGGCGACAAGCTCGGCCGCCGCACGGTGTTCATTGCGGGCATCGGGGTCTTCACGCTGGCGTCGGCCGCTTGCGGGTTCGCGCCGGACGCGAATTCGCTGATCGCCGCGCGCGCAGTGCAGGGCATTGGTGCAGCGCTCTTCGTACCCGGTAGTCTCGCGATCATCGGCGCCGTGTACGAAGGCGAAGCGCGCGGACGGGCAATCGGCACTTGGGCGGCCGTCGGGGCGATCACGTCCGCGGCGGCGCCGGTGGCGGGCGGCTGGCTCGTCGACGTGTTGTCGTGGCGCGCGATATTCTTCCTCAACGTCCCGCTTGCAGCGGTGACGATCGCGCTCGCGATTGCGTCGGTGCCGAACAGCCACAAGCTCGATGCGCCGCAACGGTTGGACTGGCCCGGCGCGCTTAGCGTCGCAGCGGGGCTTGCTGCCCTCACCTATGGTCTGACCGAGGCGTCCGCGCGCGGTTTCGCAGATCCGCTGGTACTGTGCGCGATCGGCGCAGGCGCGTTCGTGCTGGTCGCATTCGTGATGATCGAAGCGAACAGCCGTCACCCCATGATGCCGCTCGACGTGTTCCGCTCACGCGATTTCACCGGCGCCAACCTCGTCACCCTGCTGCTCTACTTCGGCCTGAGCGGCACACTGTTCTTCCTGCCCTACACGCTGATCCGCGCACATGCCTACACCGCAACCGAAGCGGGCGCTGCGCTGCTGCCGGTGCCGGTCATCATCGGCTTGTTGTCGCGCTTCACCGGCGGCCTGACGAGCCGCTTCGGTTCGCGGATCCTGTTGAGCGCTGGCCCGGGTATCGCGGGAATCGGATTCGTGATGCTGGCATTGCCGTTCGTGCTCGGCAGCTATTGGGCCGGATTTTTCCCTGCGCTCACCGTGCTCGGCCTTGGCATGACGATCACCGTCGCGCCACTCACGACGACTGTGATGGGGTCGGTGCAGGCTGACCACGCAGGCGTTGCATCCGGCATCAACAATGCGGTTGCGCGTGTGGCGAGCCTGCTGGCGATTGCGGTGCTCGGCATCGTGTTTGTGTGGTCGCACCAAGCGGCGCTGTCGGTGCGGCTGGATGAACTGGGCGTTCCTAGGGACGCGCGCCGGACCGGGCAGTTGCTGGAGCCGGGCGCGCAAGCCGGGGCGGCAGCGGGCGACGCCCATTTGCCGACTCAGACACCCGTGGCGCTGGCGGAAGCCGAAGCTATCACCGACGCGCTGCGCGCCGTTGCATTGGTGTCCGCCGTTTGCGCGTTCGCCGGAGCGGGTCTCGCGGTGGCGACCATCCAACCCCGCAGGTGAGATGCCTCGTGCCGCCGGGACGCGTCCGGTCCTGCTGACAGTTCAGCGTTACGTGAACCAAGACCCGGATAGTAGCAACAGATGCATTCAGTGAACTTTGCTGCGCCTCAACTGGAATGCCACAGATACCCGGTCGGCAGGATAGACGGTATCTGTCATTTCCATGATCCTGCCCAGGGCATCCTTGTAATGCCGGATCAGCCGCAACCCCGCAGAGCCCGTCTCCACGCCAAGCCGCTCCGCGAGCGTGGCGTCGATCAGCGTCGCAGTCACCATCTGGCGTATCTCGGTAATGGCGATGGCACGTTCGCGCTCGATCAGGGCGCTGACCATGACATGCGGATAACGGCGAACAGCATCTACCAGGCCGGCAAGCGACGCATCGATATAGATGTCAGCACGGGCCACCGGCGTGCTGCCATTGCGGGCATCCACGCGCAGGCCGCTGAGCAGCACCCATGCACCGCCTACCGGCGCCTCCAGCCGCCGCGCCATTACCCGGTCCAGCGCGACATTGCGCACGTCCTCAATGGCACGGACCTCGGTGGCCGCCACCCGCACCAGGTCCTCGGCCGTGCCAAAGGTCTGGGTATAGGCCGCGCTCGGATTGGCACTCTCGACAATGGTGCCGACCGCTTTCTTGCGCGAAATGTAGCCCAGATCCTGCAGCACCCGGAGCGACGCGCGGACCGTGTGGCGGCTGACGCCGTGCTGCCCGGCCAGTTCGAGTTCGGTCGGCAGCAGGCTGCCGACCACGTGACGGCCTTCCACGATTTGCTTGACCAGCGTGCTGGCCAGTTCGGCATAGCGCGTGGGCGCGACGGGTGAGTCGGCCCTGCTGTCCTTCGTTATGGCGGCCATGGCATTGAGGTGCGGGTCGGGAGCCCGCGCATTGCGGGATCCCCGGGAACTGAATGAACGGCCTTACCCGATAAAGAAGCGCTGGTCCGCCTCTGCCGGCAACGTCATGCCTGTCACCTTGGCCTTTTCCAGCACCTCCCAGAAATAGCGGTACGTGGCCCGGTCGTGCAGCTCCCCTTTGTACTGGATCGGCCCCCAGTCGGCGTCCTGCGCGGCGACCAGGATGCCGGCGGCATCCTCCACTTCACTGAAGTCGGGCCGCATGGCGTTGACGATCGGCAGGATCTGCGCTGGATAGATGCTCCACATGCGCAGAAAGCCGAATTCATTGCGCGCGCGGCTTGCGTCCGCGGCGATCACGTCGGCGTCCTTCAGGTTCAGGCAGACGTTATGCGCGGGGACGATGCCATTGGCCAGCGCGGCGGCCACCATGTCGGCCTTGGCGCGCGCAAGCAGCGCGTGCTCGAACTGGCCGGGACTGCGCATGGCCGCGGCCGGAATGGCACCGTGGTGGCCGCTGACAAAGTCCATCAGGCCAAAGTCCAGCACTTCGATGCCCGGCAACTCGGCGATGCGGAACACGTCGCGCAGCGCCCCGTGGGTTTCGATCAGCACGTGCACCGGCACTGGCCGGGACAGGCCGGCCTGCTTCGCTGCCTGCCCGATGTATTCGGTCACCTCGGCCACCTGCTCGTAGCGGGTCGCCTTTGGCACGGTGATATAGGCAAGACGACCTCCTGCCCCGCCCACGATGATGTCCACGTCCTGGCGCCATGCGGGGTGCGAGGGGTCATGGATGCGCGCGCCGGCCCGGCCGAACTGGTTGCGTTCGGAAGCAATCATGCGCGCCACCATCGCCGCGTGCTCTCGCTCCTGGCCGGCTGCGGCGCCGTCCTCGCAATCGCAGGTCACGTCGAAGACCGGGCCGTATTCGACCTGCAGGTCCAGCGCCTTGCCAATCAGCTTCTCGCTGCCGGCAAAATGCTCGCAGGCGGCCAGTACCGGAAAGCTTTTCTCGCCGGCAAAGAGGGCATCCTTCGGATGCGTCAGCGTCGTCATGTTGTGTCTCGATAGATTGGAAGAAAAAACTTGGGTTACCGCTGCCGCCTCGGCACAGCAATGGTGTAGTCCAGGTCGAGCACCACGTTGGACGGATGCGCCGCCCTGCCCTCACCCGGCTCCGGGAAGACGATCGACGCGCTGCCGGCGTTCTTCACGCCGATCATGCGCAGCCGCAGCCCGCCCACGTGGTCCTGGCCAAGGTCAACCTTGTCGAGCACCGTGGTCGCGCAGGCGATCGTGTCGCCGGCATGGGTCGGATTCACATGGCTGCCGCCGTTGATGGCCAGGATGGACAAGGCGTTTTCCAGGCCGTCATAGGCCAGCGCCCGGCACACCGAGATGACGTGGCCGCCGTAGACCAGCCGCCGGCCACCACTTGCCGCCATGGCATGACCGTCGAAGTGCGCGCGGGCCGTGTTCTGGTACAGGCGCGTGGCGATACTGTGGTCGCTGTCGTTGATCGTCATCGCGCCCGGGTGGTCGATGCGCTCGCCAATGGCGTAGTCGTCCCACAGGTCGTCGAAACCCGTCATCGCCGTGATTTCACGCACGCGCGCAGCGTAGTCATTGCGGCGCAGGTGCTCGGGCGGCACCACCGGCTGCGTGGCTGGCACCACCGCCTCGCCGCAATTGGCGCCATGGTCGCGCTTGTGCACCATCACCCAGCGCACCCAGCTCAGGACCTCGTGCCCGTGCTGGTTGCGGGTGGTGGAGCGCACGTACACCACCCCGCTCTTGCGGTTGGAGTTCTCCTTCAACCCGATGACCTCCGATTCCACGGCCAGCGTGTCACATGGATACACGTGCGAAACGAAGCGCACTTCCGCATAGCCCAGGTTCGCCACGGCATTGAGCGAGATATCCGGCACCGTCTTGCCAAACGCCATGTTGAACACAAGCATGTCTTCCAGTGGCCGGTGCTCGAAGCCGAGTTGCCGCGCATTGGTTTCGGCCGTGCACAGCACCGTGCGGCTGCCGGTCAGGCCGATATGCAGGCTGCGATCGCCTTCCGTCAGCGTGCGCGGGGTGGCATGGCTGAGCGTCATGCCGACGCGGAAGTCCTCGAAGTAGTTGCCGCTGCGATTCTTAGTCATCTCCTGCCCTTCTTGCTATCTGGCCCGCCCGTTTGCGTGGGCCCGGTCTCGTGGCTTTCCCACATAAGTCCGGACATACTCAGGTTCACGCGACATCCAGTCAACACCCCCACCCGATATTCCGCAGAAGTTCGTGAAAATCTCCGCCTTGTTTCACACACAACGAAGCGAAAGCCCACGAAATAAGCCTTGTTAGGCACACGCATTAATTGTACGTACATTGTCTACTGCCCGATCCCGTCTAATCCGATATACCGGAATTAAATTCACCCCCTCGAAATAATTGTTGCCGAACGCGAGCTAGCACCGTAATCTTGTACCGAGTGTCGTAGAGATATTCGATATATCGGAGATCTGATTTGCCCACCAAGATACCAGCCGTCAGCCGTGCCATGGCCGTGTTCGAGGCGTTCGCTCGCGAAAAGCGAGACCTGTCCAATTCGGACATGGCCAGGCTGTTGTCGGTCGCCGACAGCAGCTGCTCCGACCTGCTGCACACGCTGCATTCGCTCGGCTACCTGATGCGCACTTCCCGCACACGGCGCTTCTATCCGACCGGAAGGCTGCTGGAAACCGCACGCCAGATTGCCGGGACCGACCCGCTTAGTCGCCTGGCCCAGGAGGCCGTGGGACGCCTGACGGAAGCCACAAATGAAAGCGCCTTCTTTGGCTTGCTGGAACCGCTCGCCGTTCGGGTGGCCGCCGCGGCGCAGAGTCGCCTGCCGTTGCGCTACATCCTCGACGTGGGCGAGCGCGTAGCCCTGCACGCATCGGCACTGGGCAAGGCCATGCTGGGCATGCTGCCCGAGGAAGAAGCGCGCGCGCGCCTCGACGCCATCAAGCGCCCGGCGGTCACACCCAATACGGTGGTGGACGTGGAGCAACTGATGGTGCAGCTGGCGCGCGGACGCGAGCAGGGTTGGTACGAGGCGCACGATGAAGGCACGGCCGGCGTGACCGCACTGGCCGTCCCCGCGCGCCTGGATGACCGCCCGGTGGCCATCTCGCTGGCTGGCCCGACCGAACGCATCGAGAGGCATCGCGAACCCTATCTGGCGGCCTTGCGCGAAGTGCGCGACGCACTGCTGCCCGAAAACTGAAACCGCTGAAAACACTGCAACAGGAGGAGATATGGATCTTGGATTGAATGGCCGCGTGGCAATTGTCACCGGCTCGGCACGGGGCATCGGTGCCGAAACCGCCCGCATGCTGGCGAAGGAAGGCATGGCCGTGGTCATCACCGACCTGGACCTCGACGCCGCCGCGCAAACCGCGCTCGGCATCGAGGCCGCCGGTGGCAAGGCCATTGCCGTGCGGTGCGATGTGCGCAATGAAGAGCAGGTGCGCAGCATGGTGGGTGCCGCCAAGGAAGCCTTCGGCAGCGTGGACGTGCTGGTGAACAACGCCGGCCTGGTCAAGGACCGCACCATCCTGAAGATGGACGAGGCGGACTGGGATCTGGTGCTGAACGTGACGCTGAAGGGCAGCTTCCATTGCGTGCGCGCGGCGCTGCCGTACATGCATGAAAAAGGCTGGGGCCGCATCATCAACATCAGCTCGCGCGCGCTGTTCGGCAACCCGGGCCAGGCCAACTACTCCACGGCCAAGGCCGGCGTCATCGGCTTCACCCGGGCGCTGTCGCTTGAGCAGGCGCGCAAGGGCGTGACGGTCAACGCCATCGCCCCGGGCTATATCGAGACCGAATACATCAAGAGTCTCCCCAATTACGACACCATCCTCGAGAACGTGATGGCCAAGAACGCCGTGACCTTCCCGGGGCAGACCAGCGACATCGCCGGGGCCGTAGCCTTCATGGCGTCGGAACACGCGCGCTACATCACGGGCACCACCCTCTTTGTGACCGGAGGCCGCTATGGTTGACCAGAGCGTTGACGTCGACGGCCTCGATGCCGACCAGCGGCTGCTGCGCGATAACATCCGCCGCTACCTGAAGGAAAACATTGCCCCGCGCATCGACCAGGCCGAGAAAGAGAAGCGCTTCCCGCATGAGGTGCTGACCGGCCTGGCCGACTTCGGCTACTTCGGCGGCTACCTGCCAGAGGCCGACGGTGGCCTGGGCCTGGACTATCCGACCTGGGCGGTGATGATGGAGGAAGCCGGCTACTGCTGGTTGTCGCTGCGCATCCTGCTCAACGGGCTGAACATCGTCTCGGGCATCATCAACGCGTATGGCTCTGAAGACCAGAAGGCGCGCTTCATGCGTCCGCTGCTGCGCAACGAGCGCAAGGCCTTTGTGTCGATTTCCGAGCCGGACGTTGGCTCCAACGTGGCCGAGATCAAGACCCGCGCCGACAAGCGCGGCGACCGCTACGTGCTCAACGGCAGCAAGCTGTGGATCACCAACGGCATGTTCGCCGACTTCGGCATCGTGGTGGCGCGCACGTTCAGCGAGACCAGCAACGGCGAGCTGTCGCTGTTCCTGGTGGAACGCGACGTGACCCCGTACAGCGCTACGCCGGTGGAGACCATGTTCACCCGCAGCACCGGCACCGCGGCCTTCACCTTCGAGAATGCCGAAGTGCCCGCCGCCAACCTGCTGGGCCAGGAGGGCCAGGGCCTGCGCCAGATCCTGATCGGCCTGAACTTCGGCCGCCTGAACGTGGCCATGGGCGCGGTGGGCGCGGCGCAGTGCGCGCTGGACCTGTCGGTCGACTATGCGCTGCAGCGCAAGCAGTTCGGACGCCCGATCGGGTCATTTCAGCTGGTGCAGAAGCACATCGTGGACATGACGATGAAGACGCAGGCCGCGCGCTCGCTGGGCTATCGCGCCGCGCGCTCCATGCAGAACGGCACCTCGCGCACGGAATGCTCGATCGCGAAGCTGTACGCCACCGAAGCCGCGTTTGACGTGGCCAACCTGGCGCTGCAGGTGCACGGCGGCATGGGCTACGCCACCGGTTACCCGATCGAGCGCATTTTCCGGGATACGCGCGGCGGCATGATTCCCGAAGGCACAACTGAGATCCAGACGCTGATCATCGGCCGCGAAATCCTGGGCATCAGCGCGCTGACCTGAACGCTGGATACACAACCAGCCGCTCTCGTGGGCTCCTTCTTCCCTTTGCGGGAGAAGGGGGCAAACGGGGCAGAAGAGAGACCGAACACTGAAGGGGCACACCATGACTCAACCCGCCATTCTCGAACAGATCGCCAACACCACGCTCTACTGGGAAGACCTGACGCCCGGCATGACGTACACCACTTCGTCGCGCACCATCACGGAAGCCGACGTGGCCGCCTTTGCCGCACTGACCGGCGATTTCAACAAGGTGCACGTCGACGCCGAATTCGCCAAGGGCACCATCTTCGGCCAGCGCATTGCGCACGGCATGCTGGTGGCCTCGTTCATGGCCGGCCTGACCTCGCGCTCGATTCCCAACCAGTTCTTCGAAGGCTCGCTGTTCAGCGTGCTTGAGAACCGCCTGAAGTTCCCCAAGCCCACCTTCATCGGCGATACCATCCGCGTCGAGATCGAGGTCGTGGAGCAGAAGACCACCAGCCGCCCGGACCGCGGCATCGTCGCCTTCCTGCGCAAGGGCATCAACCAGCGCGGCGAAGTGGTGGCCGAGATGGCCGCCACCTGCCTGTTCAAGCGCCGCACTGCCGGAGCGTCGCAATGAGCAGCCAGGGCATCTGGTTCAATGACCTGTCGCGGCTGGTCAATCCACGCTCCATCGTGCTGGTGGGCGCTTCGGAGAAGCCGGACAGCATCGGCGGGCGCACGCTGGAGAACCTGACCACCTTCTCCGAATTCAAGGGCGACCTGTACCTGGTCAATCCCGGCCGCGCCGAGATCCACGGCCGCCCCTGTGTCGCCTCGGTCAATGACCTGAAGGAAGCGCCAGACCTGGCCATCCTGGCCGTGCGCGCCGACATGGTGATTCCGACACTGCGCGACTGCGGCAATCTCGGCATCAAGTTTGCCATTGTCTTCACCTCTGGCTTCGGCGAGACCGGCGAAGACGGGCGAGCCGTGGAAGCCGAGATGCGCGAAATCGTGGCCCGTACCGGCATGCGTATCTACGGGCCGAACTGCCCGGGCCTGAACAACATGAACGCGCGCCTGGGCCTGACCTTCTCGCCGGCGTGGCGCATCGACCGCCGGCCGGGCCCCATCGGCGTGGCCACGCAGGGGGGTGGCCTGGGCCGCTCGTTCATCCAGGCGATGGACCGCGGCGTGGGCGTTGGCCTGTGGTGCTCCGGCGGCAACGAGGTGGACCTGGAAGTCAGCGACTATATCCACTACATGGCCGACGCACCCGACATCGAGGTGATCGTCACCACGCTGGAGGGCGTGCGCAATGGCCCGCGCTTCATGGCGGCGGCGCTGCACGCAGCGCGCCGCGGCAAGCCTATCGTGGCCATCAAGGTGGGCAAGTCGGAGTACGGCGCCAAGGCCGCGCAGTCGCATACCGCTGCCATCGCTGGCTCGGCCGAGATCAACAGCGCGGTGTTCCGGCAGCTCGGCATCATCGAGGTCGACGACATCGACGAGCTGATCGACGTGGCCTCGCTGCTGGCGCGGCGCAAGCCTACGGGCAACGAACAGCTCGCCGTGTACAGTTTCTCCGGCGGCACCGCTGCACTGTGTTCCGACATGGTTGGCATGGCCGGCCTCAAGCTGGCCGAGTTTGCTCCCGCCACCATCGAGGCACTCAAAGAGGCCCTGCCCGGCTTCGCGGCCTTCAGCAACCCGGTGGACGTGACGGCCGAGGTGCTGGTCAACACCGAAGTGAGCTATGCCACGCTCAAGGCCACCGCCAGCGACCCAAATACCGACCTGGTGCTGGTGCCGATCCCGGTCGAGTATGGCAAGACCACCGCCATGCTGGCCGACAGCATGGTGCGCGTACAGTCCGAGCAAACCGCCACACCCATCGTGCCGGTATGGATGAGCGACCGCACCGGCGAAGGCCAGCGCAAGCTGATCGACGGTGGCCTGATGCCCATGCGCGCGGTAGGCAATGCCGTGCTGGCGGTCAAGCGCTTCATCGAGTACGGTCGCTGGAAGGCAGGGTTCGATCACCAATGGCAACCGCTGGCCAGCGTGGCCGGCACCGGCGCCACTGCCAACCTGTCAGAGGCAAAGACCAAGGCGCTGCTGGAAACGGCCGGCGTCTCCACGCCCCGGGGCGTAGTGGCCCGCTCCCCCGCCGAAGCGGCCCTGGCCTTCCGCAACGTAGCGAACGGCAAGGCGGTGATGAAAATCGTCAGCGCCGCCATCACCCACAAGACCGACATCGGCGGCGTGCGCCTGGGCATTGCCTCCGACGGCGCCGCCATGGCGGCCTACGAGGAGATCCACGCCAACGGCAGCAAGGCGTGCCCCGCGTCGGAGATCGAAGGCGTGCTGGTGGAGCCCATGCTGCCCGCCCCGTTCATCGAAGCCGTGGTGGGCATCCACCGCGACCCGGTGTTCGGCCATGTCTGCACCTTCGGCCTGGGCGGGGTCAGCATCGAGCTGTTCAAGGACGTCAGCCGCCGCCTGCTGCCGCTCACACCGGTATCGGCGCGCGCGATGATCACCGAGACGCGCTGCTATGAACTGCTGAAAGGCTATCGCGGCCAGCCGGCCTTCGATATCGACGCCCTGGTTGATGTGCTGGTGAAACTGTCCGACTTTGTCGTCGGGCACGCCGCCACCATCGACGAACTGGAAATCAACCCCCTTGCGGTGCGTCCGCAAGGCCAGGGAGTGACCGCGCTGGACGCCGTCCTCTCCTATCAAGGCAAGGAGCCTGCCACATGGTAAAGACAGAAATCGGCTACACCACCACTGACACGATCATGGTGCGTGGCCTGAACCTCGCCACCGAGATCATCGGCAAGTTCGACTTTGTCGACATGATCTTCTTCACCACGCTGTCGCGCCTGCCCAGCCCGCAGGAAAAGACCATGGTCAACGCACTGCTGGTCACCACCGCCGACCATGGCATCACGCCCAGCTCGCTGGCCGCGCGCCTGACCTACATCGGCGCGCCGGAAGCCCTGCAAGGCGCAGTTGCCGCAGGCCTGCTGGGTGCGGGCAGCGTCTTCCTCGGCACCATGCAGAACGCCGCCGAAATGCTGATCGAAGGCGCACGCGAACTCTCTGCGGACGCCACCGACGAGCAGATCCGCGAAGCCGCGCGCGCCACCATCCGCCAACACAAAGAGCAGCGCCGCGCGATCTACGGCGTTGGGCACCCGATCCACGTCGACGGCGACCCGCGCGTGCCGACGCTGCGTGAGCTGTCCCGCGCCAACGGCTACTACAACGTCCACTGGCGCCTGATGGACGCCATCGGCGAAGTGCTGACCAAGGAGCAAGGCAAGAACCTGCCGCTCAACGCCGTGGGCGCCATTGCGGCCGCGGTGGCAGCCATGGGCCTGGATCCGCTGATCGCGCGCGGCCTCTCGCTGGTCGGCCGCTCGGCGGGCCTGCTCGCCCACGTGATGGAAGAAAAGAGCGCGCCAATGGCGCGCGAAGCATGGCAATTGGTGCTGAAGGACGACCCCCGCAACGTCCTGCCCTGAGGCCAACCCCGCCGCGGCAGTGCCACGGCAAGGCTGCGCGCCGGCGGGCGCGCGGCCCGCACACACAGAACACCGAGGAGTACAGGATGCAGAGACTGACCGAAGAGCGGCGCATGATCCAGGAGGCCGCCCGTCAATTCACGATGGAGCGCGTGCTCCCGATCGCCAATAAGCTGGACCCCGAGAAAGGCCAGATCCCGCGCGAGCTGATCGACGAGATGGCCGAACTCGGCTACTTCGGCATCCTGATTCCCGAGGAATACGGTGGCCTGGGCCTGGGCGCCTATGAGTACTGCCTGGTGGCCGAGC
The DNA here is from genome assembly GCF_003353055.1 of Cupriavidus lacunae. Lineage (GTDB taxonomy): Bacteria > Pseudomonadota > Gammaproteobacteria > Burkholderiales > Burkholderiaceae > Cupriavidus > Cupriavidus lacunae. Next base: position 9,351 of record NZ_QKWJ01000021.1, on the reverse strand, counting down.
AACTCTCGCGCGGCTGGATGAGCGTGGGCAGCCTGATCGCGCGCGGCAATGGCCTGATCGGCGCGCTCAAGGCCCTGTCGCCGGAGAAAAAAGCCGAATACCTGCCGCGCATGGCGCGCGGGGAGTTCCTTGGTGCGTTCTCGCTGTCCGAGCCCAATGCGGGCTCTGACGTGGCCAATATCTCGTGCCGCGCCGTGCGCGACGGCGACGACTGGCTGATCACCGGCAGCAAGTACTGGTGCACCTTCGCCGATGAGGCCGACTTCATCCTGGTGATCTGCCGCACCGACCCGGTCAGCGATCCGCGCGCGCGCCACAAGGGCCTGTCCGCCTTCATGGTGGAAAAGCCGCGCGGCGAACTGCCCGCAGGCGTCAAGGGCAGCATCATCCCCAAGATCGGCTACCACGGCTGGACCACCTGGGAACTGGCCTTCGACGGCTGCCGCGTGCCGCACGCGAAGATGGTCGGCGAGGAAGGCAAGGCCTTTTATCTCGCCACCGCCGGGCTGGAAACCGCCCGCGCCCACACCGCGGCGCGCTCGATCGGCCTGGCGCAGGGCAGCCTGGAGGACTCGATCCAGTACGCCAGGGACCGCGCCCAGTTTGGCTCGCCGATCGGCAACTTCCAGTCGATCCGCTTCAAGCTCGCGGACATGGCCACGCAGATCGAAGCCTCGCGCGCGCTGCTCTACTCCGTGTGCGAAAAGATCGATGAGGGCACCCGCGCCGACACCGAAGCATCGATGGTCAAGCTGTTCGCCAGCGAGATGTCCGAGCGCGTCACCAGCGAAGGCCTGCAGATCCACGGCGGCGCCGGCTACACCACCCATTTTGCCGCCGAGCGCTACTGGCGCGATGCGCGTCTGACCAAGATTTTCGAAGGCACCTCCGAGATCCAGATGCGCATCATCTCCGATGCCATGCTGGGCAAGGTCGCCACCTGACAAGGAGTGCCTGTGCACACCCAAGCCAAACCCACGGGCGCCCTTGCCGGCCTGCGCGTGATCGACCTGACGCAGATGCTGGCCGGCCCCTTCTGCACCCAGATCCTCGCCGACCACGGCGCCGACGTCATCAAGGTCGAAGCCATGACCGGGGACGGCACGCGCGTGACCGGCCCATTCTGTGCCGATGACACGCTGCGCGCCTTTGGCGGCTATTTCCAGAGCGTCAACCGCAACAAGCGCTCCATCGCTGTCGATCTCAAGACCGGGGAAGGCCGCGCCATCCTGCGCGGACTGATCGACAACGCCGATATCGTGGTCGAAAACTTCCGCGCCGGCGTGATGGAGCGCCTCGGGCTGGCCTATGAAACCCTGCGCGAGACCAATCCGCGCCTGGTCTACGGCACCGTGCGCGGCTTCGGCGACCCGCGCAGCGGTGAAAGCCCCTACGCCCAATGGCCGGCTTACGATGTGGTCTCGCAGGCCATGGGCGGCATGATGGGCATCACCGGGCCAGACCGCGACACGCCTACCAAGATCGGCCCTGGCGTGGGCGACACGATCCCCGCGCTGATGCTCTGCATCGGCATCCTGGCCGCCGTCAACCGCGTGCACGAAACCGGCCAGGGCCAGTTCGTGGACGTCGCCATGACCGATGCGGTACTGGCCATGTGCGAGCGCATCGTCTACCAGACCTCCTACACCGGTGAAGTGCCCGCGCCGGAAGGCAACCGCCATCCGCTGCTCTGCCCCTTCGGCTTGTTCCGCGCGCGCGACGGCCGTGTGTCGATCGCCTGCGCGACCGATGCCTTCTGGGAAAAACTGGCCATTGCCATTGGCCGGCCGGACATGGCCACCGATGCGGCCTTCGCCACCAACGCGGCGCGCGTGGCACGACAGCAGCAGGTGATCGACGCGATCGAAGCCTTCACCACGGTTCGCACCAAGGAAGAGATCGCCGCGGTGCTTGGCGGAAAGGTTCCGTTCGGGCCGGTCTATACCTCGGCGGAGATCTTCGGGGATCCCCACTATCAGGCGCGCGAGATGCTGGTAGAGGTGGAACAACCAGGTTCGGCCACGCCGGTGAAGATCGCAGGCGTACCGATCAAGCTGAGCGAGACCCCGGGCGCCGTGCGCCAGCGCGCGCCGCTGCTGGGCGAGCACACCCGCGAGATCCTGCAGGCCGCTGGCTACGCCATGAGTGATATCGACCACCTGAGGCACAGTGGCGTAGTCCGGTAGGCGTAAAGAATCGGCAGACAACGCTTCCCGGACTCTACGAAATTTCGTATAGTTCTGCTGTCTACCGAATCTGATACCTACCGACCCGCATGCCCACCATGATTCCCGCCGCCGGCCGCGCCATGGCGGTATTTGAAGTCTTCGCCCGCGAAAAGCGCGAACTGTCGAATTCCGACATGGCGCGCCTGCTGTCCCTGCCGGAAAGCAGCACCTCAGACCTGCTCCACACCCTGCACGCGCTGGGCTACTTGGTGCGCACAACGCGCACGCGGCGCTTCTATCCCACCGGCCGCCTTGCTGAAATTGCCCGGCAAATCGCCGAGAATGATCCGCTGACCACCGTGGCCCAGGAAGCCGTCGAGCAGGTCAGCGCCCGGACCAACGAAAGCGTCTTCTTCGGCGTACTGGACGCGACCGCGGTCAAGATCGTCGCCGTGCAGGCCAGCCGTCTGCCCTTGCGCTACATCATCGAAGTGGGGTACCGCGCCGCCCTGCACGCCTCCGCGCTTGGCAAGGGGCTGCTCAGCCTGCTGCCGCCGGACGAGGCGCGCGACACGCTGGCCAAGAGCAAGCTGCGCCCGGTCACTGCGCATACGGTCGTTGACATCGACACCCTGATGGCCCAGATCGACCAGGGCCGCAAACGCGGATGGTATGAGGCGCAGGAAGAAGGCAGCGAGGGCGTCCACGGGCTGGCGGTGGCGGGATGGCTGGGCGGCCGGCCGGCCGGCATCTCGCTGGCGGGACCGGCTGACCGCATGAAGAAGAACCGCGAGGAATACCTGGCGGCGCTCGTCGAGGTGAGGGATGCGCTGATGGCAGAAGGTTGAGGCCTGACCGTGCAATGCCCTTTCGCCGCTGATCGCATCCTGCATTGCCGTGCTGCAGATTGTGGAACCGGGTGGGCCTGCCGCCACCGGCAGGCAGCGCCCCCGGCAGATACTATGAAGGGCTGCGGAGGCAAGCCCCCTGGAGTAAAACGAGGATTCGGAGTCTCGTTTTCCGAAAAGGAGCACGCAAATGGACGCGCCTGACACAGCCCTTCATGGGCAGAATACGCCGATCACCGGCTGGCTGTACATAGCCTTCGAACTGGGCGACAAGAGCTGGAAGCTGTCGCTGGGGGACGGCCGTGCATGGACCGAGCCGGCATACGCTGGCAGCTAGCGACCTGAATGCAGTCCTGCAAGCCATCGCCAAAGCCAAGGCACGCTTCGCTCTGCCGCCGCAAGCTCCGGTGCGCAGTTGCTACGAAGCTGGGCGCGACGGCTTCTGGCTGCATCGCTGGTTGGCCGAGCAAGGAATCCATAACCTCGTGGTGGATTCGGCCAGTATCGAAGTCAACCGCCGCGCAAGGCACGCCAAGAGCGACCGCCTCGATTGTGACAAGCTACTGTCGATGTTGATGCGCTACCACGCCGGCGAGCGGCGGGTGTGGGCAGTCGCACGGGTACCAACTGAAGAGCAGGAAGATGAGCGGCGTTTGCACCGCGAGCTCGGCCGACTCAAACAGGAACGCACCGCCCACAGCAACCGTGTTCGCTCGCTGCTGGTATTGCACAATCTGCGGGTCGCCCACATTGGTGACCGCTCGTGGAAGCAATGGTGGAACGCTCATGGCTCGCAACTGCCTGCTGGCTTGGGTGCCGAGATCGAACGTGAAGTCATGCGACTGGCGCTGGTCAAAGCGCAGATCAAGACCATCGAAGCCCAGCAGTGCAAGGCCGTGAAGGCTGGCACGCAGCCAGCCATCGCCTTGCTCGCCCGGCTCAGCGGGATCGGCGTGGGCAGCTCTTGGCTTCTGGTTAAGGAACTGTTTGGCTGGCGCCGTTTTCACAATCGGCGCGAAGTCGCAGGTTGCCTGGGACTGGCACCGACCCCCTATAGCAGTGGTGAAAGTGAGGTCGAACAAGGCATCAGTAAGGCGGGCAACAAACGAGCGCGCTCGTTGATGATTGAACTGGCATGGGGCTGGCTACGCCACCAGCCAACCAGTCAGCTCACGCAATGGTTCAATGCGCGCTTCGCGCCAGGCAGCAAGCGCACGCGTCGCGTCGGCATTGTCGCACTTGCCCGGCGATTAGCCATTGCCCTGTGGCGCTATCTCGAGGACGGCGAGATTCCCACTGGCGCAAACCTTAAACCAGTAGCGACGTGATGCCAGATCTAAACGTGGAAAAGTGAAGCGGTAACGAAAGCAGGTCAGCGCGCCCGACAATGAGCCGGGCTACCCCCTCGGGTAGCCGTCCGTGCAGATGGGGCGCGCGGGTAACAGGGTAGTTCCAGCGCTTTGCGCATGTGGTATGTGGTGCCCGGCCTCGCCGGGCACGGATAGAAGGTAGCCCGGGGCAGCGAGCCCGGCATTGACCCGAACCCCCGACCTCGATTTCACGCCGCTTCAGTTCCGTCACCGAAAAGAAATGGCTTGCAAGGAGAGAGTATCGCGTCAGACATCCTCGATGCTGAAATCCAATATTGGAGGGGGGTTGACACCCTCGCCCTCATTGATCGTGGTGTGTGCCGCACATCCGATACCGCCCTGCCGTCTCAAAGGGGGGGTGCCATCGCGTTCCTTATGAACCGGCACCTATCAGGTTTTCCGACCCCCAACGGTGGGGGGCGATGCGATGGCCGCGCCCGCATAAGGTGTATGGCATCAGAAGGGCCGACAGCCTGCCGGCCGCGCGACATCGGAGAGCCTCCCCATGAATTTCCAACCCGACCCGATGCTGGACAGCTTCCGCCAGGAAGTCCGCCAGTTCCTTGACCAAAACCTGCCCGTCGACCTGCCGCGCCGCAAGGATGGCATGCGGTCGTCGCGCGCCGATCTGGTGCGCTGGCAACGCATCCTGGATGCGAACGGCTGGGGCGCGCCCTACTGGCCGAAAGAGCACGGCGGCACAGGCTGGAGCGTGGCCCAGCGCCTGGTGTTCGACGAGGAATGCGCCGCCGCGGGCACGCCCTCGCTGGACGCCTTTGCCCACAAGCTGGTTGGGCCGGTGATCAACCATTTCGCCACGGCAGAACAGAAGGCTGGGCACCTTGCACACATCTTCAGCGGCGGGCGCCTCTGGTGCCAGGGCTTCTCGGAACCGGGCTCCGGCTCGGACCTGGCGTCACTACGCACGCGTGCGGAGCGCGACGGTGACCACTATGTCGTCAACGGCCAGAAGATCTGGACCAGCTACGCACACCAGGCCGACTGGATTTTCCTGCTGGTGCGCACGGATACGCAGGCGAAGAAGCAGGCCGGCATCAGCTTCCTGCTGGTCGACATGAGGACGCCCGGCATTACCGTGCGCCCCATCGTCAGCATCGACGGCTGCCACCACTTGAACGAGACCTTCTTCGACAATGTGCGGGTGCCGGCCGGCAATCTGGTCGGGACCGAGGGTGAGGGCTGGAAACTCACCAAGTTCCTGCTCAACAACGAGCACGCTACCACGGCCGACCTGCCCACCCTGCGCCGCTTCCTGACCCAGTTGTACGCGCTGGCCGGCAGCGCGCGCGCCGGCGGGATGACCCTGGCCGAGCGCCATGAATTCTTACTGCGCATGGCACGCTATGAAGCCGAACTGAAGGCCATCACGGTTATGGTCCAGCGTGTGGCCGCGATGGAAGAAGACCACAGTCCGGCGGCGCATGCGATGGGCTCCATGCTCAAGATCCGCGGCACCGAGCTGCAGCAGAGGTTGAGCGAATTCCTGGTGGAGTCGCTGGGCGACCACGGCGCCGTGGCCTACCCGGCCCCGCATGCGGAGCCGGCGAGGGCCGGTGTGCCCCTCCCGATGCAGGACGTGGCGCAGGGCGTGGCAACCGAGATGTTCTTCCGCCGTGCCACCACCATCTATGGCGGCACCAGCGAGGTCCAGCGCTCGATCATCGCCAAATCACTGTTCCAGCTCTGAGCGCACAAGCAAGAACGCCCGCAGGCGCTGAAGCCTGCGGGCGCGGTAGGACAAACGCGGTTTGTCACGCTGCAAGACGCACGCCCCGGCGCGGCGCCGGGGTGGCCAGGTCAAACCTGTCCGCTTAGGGAAACCGGCGCACGATCGACTCGGCAATGCATACCGGCTTGCTGCTGCCCTGGCGCTCCACCGTCATCTCGATCTTTAGCTGCGCGCCGCCCTTGTCCAGGGCCTCGTACGACAGCAGCCTGAAGTGGGCGCGTAGCAGGCTGTCCACCGGCACCGGCGCGGGAAAGCGCACCTTGTCCAGGCCATAGTTCACGCCGGTGCTGCTGTGCTTCACCTTGTAGGCCGTGCTGGAGAATGCCGGCAGCAGGCTGAGCGTCAGGAAGCCATGCGCGATCGGTACGCCGAAGGGGCCGTCCTTGGCGCGCTCCGGGTCGACGTGGATCCACTGATGGTCGCCGGTCGCGTCGGCAAACAGGTTGATGCGGTCCTGCGCCAGCGCCAGCCATTCGCTGGTGCCGAGGACTTCGCCGACCAGGGGCTGCAGGTCGCTGATATTTTCATAGATCTTCATGCTTGCACTTCCTTTCCGGTCAGGGTCGCCTGCAGTGCCCGGGCGTTGCCCGCCTCGTGCAGGTCTGCGTTGCCAAGCAGCACGTCCGCTACCACGGCGCGCTTGAAGTAGTGGCCGACGGTGTATTCCTCAGTCATGCCGATGCCGCCGTGCAGCTGGATGCCTTGTCCGCAGACATAGCGCGCGGCACGGCCGACCAGGGTCTTTGCCTGCGACACAGTGCGCGCCAGCGCCTGCGCGCCGTCGTTCTCGATCGAGGCCAGCAGCGCATAAAGCATGGAGCGGGCCACTTCCAGCTCGGCCGCCATATCGGCCATGCGGTGCTGCAGCGCCTGGAAGCTGCCGATGGGCACACCGAACTGCTTGCGCACCTTCAGGTACTCGGCCGTGATCTCAATGGTCTTCTCCATGCCGCCGACCAGCTCCGCGCAAAGCGCGGCGATCGCGTGCGCCAGGCCGTGGTTGAGCGCGGCCTGGGCATTTCCGGCCTCGCCCAGCAGCCCGTCGGCCGGCACGAAGGCGCCGTTGAAGCGAACTTCGGCAGCCCAGCTGCCGTCGTGCAGCGGCAGGCGGATGCAATCCACGCCTTCGGCGTCCGCCGGCACCAGGAACAGGCTGCACAGCGCGCCCTCGCCGGCCTCGCCGGGCAGGATCGCGGAGACGATGAAAGCATCGGCATCGCTCCCCCCCAACACCAGCGTCTTGGTGCCGTGCAGCGTGAAGCCGCCGCGCGCCGGCTCCGCACGCGTCGCCACCGGCTCGGGCAGGCCACGCGAGGACGCCTCGCTGTAAGCCAGCGCGAAGCGGCGCGAGCCGTCCGCCAGCGCGGGCAGCAGCGTCTCCAGTTGATCGGGCGTGGCTGCCGCGACCAGCGCCTGCGCGGCCAGCACCGCGCTGCCGAGATAGGGTTCGACCACCAGGCCACGTCCCAGCTCGCCGGCGATCAGCACGGTGTCGATGATGGTGCCGCCCAGGCCGCCGGCCGACTCCGGCAGTGCCGCCGCCAGCCAGCCGTTCTCTGCGAAGGTCGCCCAGTGCCGGCGGCTGCACGGCTCGCCGGACTTGACGCGCGCGGTACGGGCCGCGAAGTCGTAGTCTTTCTCGGCAAAGCGGCGCACGCTGTCCTGCAGCAGGCGCTGCTCGTCAGTCAGATTGAAGTTCATGATCAGTCAGGGCCTTCAGAGTTGGAACATTGTCTTGGCGATAATGGAGCGCTGCACCTCGCTGGTGCCGCCGTAGATGGTCGAGGCGCGCCGGAAGAACATCTCGTTGGCAACGCCGCGCGCCTGGTCCTGCATGGGCAGGGGCTCGGCGCCGTCGCCGTCCTGCGGCACGGGGTAAGCCACGGCGCCGTAGTCGCCCAGCGCATCGACCAGGAAGCTGCTCATCCTCTGCAGCAGCTCGGTGCCGCGGATCTTGAGGATGGAACCCATCGCATGCGCGGCAGGGCTTTCGTCCTCTTCCATCGCCGCCACGCGCTGCACCAGCGTTGCAATGGCGGCAAGCTCGGCTTCGAAGCGCGCCAGCTGCAGCGCGAACGCGTGGCGCTCCAGCAGCACGCTGCCGCCCTGGGAGCCGCGCGTGGCTAACGTGCGGATCTGGGTCAGGTAGCGCCGCAGCATCGGCAGGTCCGCAGCCGTCGCATGCTCGTTGTTGAGCAGGAACTTGGTGAGCTTCCAGCCCTCGCCCTCGGCGCCGACAAGGTTCTGCACCGGCACGCGGACGTTGTCGAAGAAGGTCTCGTTCAGATGGTGGCAGCCATCGATACTGACGATCGGGCGCACGGTAATGCCGGGCGTCTTCATGTCGACCAGCAGAAAGCTGATGCCGGCCTGCTTTTTGACCTCGGTGTCGGTGCGTACCAGCAGGAAGATCCAGTCGGCACGATGCGCGTAGCTGGTCCAGATCTTCTGGCCGTTGACGACATAGTGATTGCCGTCACGCTCGGCGCGCGTGCGCAGCGAGGCAAGGTCCGAACCGGAGCCGGGCTCCGAAAAGCCCTGGCACCACTGGCGCTCGCCGCTGAAGATATGCGGCAAGTGCTCGGCCTTCTGCTCCGGCGTGCCGAACGCATTCAGCACCGGGCCCAGCAGCTTCTGCGCGCCGGTGTCCTGCGAGGGAGCGCCCACGGCCGTGCATTCCTCGTCAAACACCAGGCGCTGCATGACGCTCCAGCCAGTGCCGCCGTGCTCTTTCGCCCAATAGGGCGCGCCCCAGCCCTTCTCGTTCAGGATGCGCTGCCAGCGCGTCAGTTCCGCGCGCGGCGAGCGCGTGCCGATGCGGATGCGCCCGGCCAGGTCGTCGGGCAGGTTCTCGCGCAGAAAGGCGCGCACTTCCTCGCGGAAGGTTTCTAGATCCAGGTCGCGTTGAAAATCCATGGCTTGTCTCCTCGGACGTCGGTGGCGGGCGCTTGGCGCCCGGCCACCGTGGCTGCGCTCAGACCGGATCCCAGGGGAAGACGTCGCGCGACAGTTCCAGGGGGGTGAAGCTGCCCTGCAGCATCGGGATGGCGCGCTCGACGCACGACGCCACGGTCCAGCCTTCGCTGTTGTGGGCGGTGCGCACCGGGCGCGGTTGCGAGAACAGGTAGATCTCGTTGTTGCGCACCCCGAAGATCTGGCCGGTGATGTGCCTGGCCTGGTCGCTCAGCAGCGCCAGCGTGAACGGGGCGATCTTG
>NZ_QKWJ01000209.1 GCF_003353055.1 Cupriavidus lacunae | reverse complement strand
GTAACTGCTCAATAACCCGGGGCAATCCCTCAGGCGCTGCGTCGCCCCTGACCGGATGCATCGGGCCAGGATGCAGGCGACGCCTTCTGGCGGGCGGCAATAGATTTCGGTTGTAAACCGTAGTCGGCGATGTTAACTTTCGTTGCATCGCCACTCTCTACGTTGCCGGGCCATGAGCATCCCTCAAAAATTCATCCCGCCGGATATCGACCGAAGCGAGTTGACGCCGCGGGAGCTTGAATTGCTGGCGGTGCTCGAGCGGTTGACCGAGATGGTCAATCACCAGCAGGAGCAGCTTCAAGGACTGGAAAAGGAAATCGCCCGGCTGCGTAAAGCCGGCAAGCGCGCATAGCTTCACGCAGCCGTGAGGCAGAAACTCGCTGCGCCGTATATTCCCGAAGCCGAGCGCACTCCCGCGGTCGTGAAGCTGCTCGCCTGGGGTGAAGGCCTCATGGAAATCATCCTTCGCCAACATGAGCAGGAGTTGCATCTGAAGGATGAAGTCGCTGTGCTCAAGGGCGAGAAGAAGCGCCCGAAGTTCAAGCCGAGCCGCATGCATGAGGAGGCCGGCAAAGTCCAGCAGCAGGCCAAGCCAGGTAGACGACGCGGTTCGCCCGGCAGGAGCAAGACCGCCCAACTGAAGATCGATTGCGAAGAGATCATCGAGCCGGCCGGGCTGATCCCGCCGGGATCCCGATTCAAGGGCTACCGGGATTATGTGGTGCAGGACTTGGTGATCGGCTCACGCAACACACGCTATCGGCTTGCACGTTGGCAAACACCAGACGGTCGTACCTTGACCGGGCAACTTCCCTGGGCCGTCGCAGGCAGCCACTTTGGCGCGACGCTGGTCAGCTATCTGCTCTACCAGCACCATCATTGCCACGTTACCCAGCCGCTGTTGTGTGAGCAATTGCGCGAATGGGGCATCGAGATCTCGTCGGGGCAGTTGAACGCGCTGCTGCAAGAGGGCAAGGAGCGGTTTCACGCGGAAAAAGACGGGCTGTTATCGACCGGGCTGGCGCTCTCAGCATATGTGACGGTCGATGACACGGGCACGCGCCATCAAGGCAACAATGGCTACGTCACCCATATTGGTAACGAGCACTTCGCCTGCTTCAAAAGCACGTGTTCGAAGAGCCGCATCAATTTCCTCGAACTGCTCGGCGCCGGACACGGCTACCAGATCAACGAAGACGCCCTCGCTTACATGAAGAAGCAAGGGCTCTCGCAGGTGTTCCTGAATGCGCTGCGTGAGCACGACCGCAGAGGATTTGCCGATCAGGGTGCATGGCAACTCCACCTCAACGGCCTGGGCATGGACGTTGCCCGCTACCGCAACATCGCCACCGAGGGCGCGTTGCTGGGCAGTCTGAAGCGGCGTGGCGTGGCACAGGATCTCGTCATCATCAGCGACGATGCAGGACAGTTCAATGTCCTGATTCACGGCTTATGTTGGGTACATGCGGAGCGCCTGGTTCACAAGCTGCTACCGTTGAACGATCTACACCGCGAGGATATTGCACGCGTGCGCAGCGACATCTGGTCCCTGTACGCGTCCCTCAAGGATTACAAGCGACGTCCCACCCTCAAGCGCAAGCGCGAACTGCAAGCGCGCTTTGATGCCGTCTTTACCCAGAAGACCCGCTACGCCACACTCAACCGTTTACTCAGGCGCATTCACCTGAACAAGTCCGAGTTGCTCCTGGTACTGGAGCGCCCTGAGGTCCCACTGCACACAAACGGCAGTGAGCGCGATATCCGCGATCACGTGAAAAAGCAGAAAATCAGTGGCGGCACGCGCAGCGAGCTCGGTCGGCAATGTCGCGATACGTTCTCCAGCCTGAAGAAGACCTGTCGCAAACTGGGCGTCTCGTTCTGGGATTACCTGACAGACCGCATCTCGTGCAGCGATCACATCCCACCACTACCACACCTGCTTGAACAACGCCTCCTGCGCTCTGCTTGAACAGGGTGCCGCCGTTCGCCCCGGGTTATTGAGCAGTTACGAAAT
>NZ_QKWJ01000207.1 GCF_003353055.1 Cupriavidus lacunae | reverse complement strand
TTCGCCGACCACCTCGCGGCGGCCTGCGCACGGCTCGGGGCCGATGTGGTTCGCTATTCCTTCATCGTAGTGGACTTGCACCACCTACTCCTTGCCGGTCTCCCGGCGCACTCAGAACTTGTGACGCAATCCGATCACTGTGCCGAACTGGTTGGCACCCGCGAGGACCGTGCCGAAGCCCGCGGCGCCAGCCCCAAGGCCGAGGTTTGATTTGTTGTGGTTCTTCGTGTAGCCAATAGTGAGGTAACCGTCGGTGCGCTTCGAGAAGGCATAGCCTGCCGATGTCACGAACAGCCACGGGTCGGCGTTGGTGCCTGCAAAGTCCTGGTAGTAGGCGCCGGCAGAAAGCGTAAGCGCGCCGGTTGCCTGCCAGCGTGCCCCGGCCCACCAGAGGTTGGAGCGTTGGTTCGCCTGACTGGCTGCACCCGGCAATAGCGCGCCGTCATATGCCTTGGCCCAGCGATAGCCGGCATAGACGGTGGTATTCCCGAACGAGTAGGTGCCGGCAAGCACGGCCCTGCGCGTTGTCGCATCAGGCGTGGTGGTCGTAGTGCCGGTGTTGCTCTCGTCGTACGCAGTCGCAATGCTGAAGTTTCCGGCTGCATAGCTCAGGTTGCCGCCAAATTCGCGCCCGAGCTTCGCGTTGCCTGGCACTTCGCTTCCGTTAGCCCTCGTACTGTCCGAACCAAAGCTGTACATCGCGGAGGCCTTAAGCCCGCCAAACTTGCCGACATATTTGACCGTGTTGTCGGCCCGGGATGCCATGACGATATCCTGCACAAGCAACGAATACTTTGGAGCTAGGCCGATGGGATCGATATCCCCCGCGATATCGAACAGTGCGTTGATCTGCCTGCCCAGGAGGAATGACCCCCATTGTCCTTGCAAGCCCACGTAGGCGCTCCGTCCGAACAGTCGTCCCCCCTGGCCGGATAGCCCCGTATCGGCATCGAGTCCGCTTTCAAGAACGAACAGCCCAGTCAGGCCTTGCCCGAGATCCTCTGCGCCACGCAGGCCCCAGCGCGAGCCGGAGACGTTGCCCGGCGTCATGCGGACGACATCGTGCCCGTTGGGCTGATGGTTGACGTACTCGACGCCGGCATCGACTACCCCATACAACGTCACACTGGTTTGCCCGTAGGCGGCAGAGGAACCGATCACCACAGCGGATGCGGCCAACAGCTTCAATCCCGATTTCATTCTTTCTCCTGTCTCCATGTTGCTTGGTGGGTCATCGGAGCGCGCCACCGCATTGGGTGTTCGGGACTCCCGTTGTTCGCCGAAACTCGGCGCGGCTCCATGCGCCGGGGCGTTCCGCCGGCGCAGCGTGCCGAAGAGCAAGCCCTGTGCCCGAGAGGCATTCATGCGGGATGGAAAAGTGCTATCTGTCTATACGTGCGGCGTTTCTGTCGACGAGAGCGAGTCGCGATGGATTTCCGCGATGGACAGGCGGTGTCTTTCTTGTACTCGTGAAAGACGTGTGTGTGTGCGGGGACAACAAGCAGTGCAGCAATGGATCTTCCAGTCGTGTACGTTTCGCCCCGACGCGTGGCGGTCAGTGGGACTTACAGTCCAGGAAAGAAAAACCGACTCGACAGCGAAGGGGGCCGGCACCGAAAATCCGACGCGTGGTGCCCTCTGTCCAAGCAAAAGGAAATACTCCAATGCGATCCTTCAAGCTCCGCATGCTTTCACTGGCGATCCTGGCTGCCTTGCCCTTGGCAGGCGCGAAGGCGCAGGACGGCGAGCGGCCTCCGCTGAAGCTTGTCGTGCCCTATGCGGCGGGCGGCACGACCGACTATGTCGCCCGACTCCTGCAGAAGCCGCTCGGCGAATTTCTGCATCAACCGGTCATCGTGGAGAACAAGGCGGGCGCGGCAGGAACGATCGGCACCGACTTCGTCGCGAAGGCACCTGCTGACGGGAACACCATCCTGTTCGGCAATCAGGGCCCGAACGCGCTCGTTCCTTCCCTTAGGAGCATTTCAAGGCCCTTCCGGCCCCGGCGTGGGCGGAGAAACGGAGATGAGCTATACCGGTGAACGGCAGCGCCGCGATGACCGACGGCCCAATGGTGCGCGCTCGCGGCATGCACGCCG
>NZ_QKWJ01000206.1 GCF_003353055.1 Cupriavidus lacunae | reverse complement strand
CAACGAGTTGCATACCGTCGCCCGCAACAAGCTCAAAAGCGCTCAACACCGGCCTTCGATCATCGCCGCGTGCTGGGTTCAGGCAACGTTGTGGTGATGTCATGATTTACGGAAAGATCAATAAGTAATCCCCTGGTGTCGCCACGGCTTCAGTCCTACAAATTAGTATCTGTTTCGGTATTTCAGGTCGCTGACGTTGCGATGTTTGCTGCTTCAAGTTGTCGAGCCATGGCGGGCCAATCGTTTGGCGCATGGCAGATTCGAGTGTACGCACACCATTCGTGCGGTTAGGCTAGCATCTGGTGATTTGACAGTGTATCGGTGCGCCCATCATAGAGTGCGTTGAGTGTGCCCATATCCGGCGGCGTCACACCGACCTGAGCACCGACACGCGACCAGAGAAATCTGGGCACTTGCTTGCAGGCGTCAAGCATGCGTCCCGTCATGCGGATAAAGCCGATGTGTACGGCAACGGCCAAGCGATACAAGGCGCTGCGCCGAGCATCAATCAGTGTCCGTTCCTTCGGAGAGTAGGCGAAGAACGTGGCGAGTTCGAACTCGCTGAGTTCCCGTGGAATCTGCCGCATCCCGAGGTAGGCCAACCGCCAGTGATCCATCGCGCTTCTCCCACGCGTGAGACGGACTCCGGAGGGTAGCGGCAATCCCAGACCGAGGGACGGGCCCGGCTCGAAGCCCCGGGCAGGGCAGGGCGAAGCCGAAGCGGCGCTCGCGCGCCAGCTGCTGGCGGAATTGCGCGTGGCGCCGCGTGGGCGGCAGGGTGGTAGTGGACGGCGGCGCAAGACCGGTGGTACGGCGCCGACCGGGAAAGAAGCGCCAGGCGCGCGTGCTGTCCCTCTGAACGCTGAAGCCGGCGACGATGGCAACCCAAACGAGCGCGCGCGGAAGCGATTCGCCGGATTCGGGGACAGATGGCCGACTTAGGGCCGACCATGGAGGAACTGGAGCCGCTTCCCCTGCGCCGACACCAGTCTGCTACCGCAACGCCGGAGGATGAGCCAGGCCGGGCAGGGTGAGATAACGGACCGGCTACGGCGGGCGGAAAGCGTGCATGGCACGATATCAGCCCTGCTCCCAAGCGCTGCACCATCCCTTCGCCGCGACATCTTTGTCGCCGAACAGCGCACAACCGCCGCCGGCGCTGCGCTCGTCACCCTGGTAAAACTGGCAGTTGGCGCAGGTCTGGGATGGCTTGTGGCTGGGGTATTTCTGTGGGTCGACCTTGGAGGAATCGGCCTTGTAGCCGACCTTGAGCGCTTGCGGCTCCTGCTCGCCCAGCATGCCCGCGGCGCGGGCCGGCCGACTCCCAAGGACCACTGCGGCAACCATCCCGGAAGTCAGCGCGAGCGGAAGGTAGCCAAGGAACTGTCGTCTGCGCGGCATGGCGAGGGATTCTCCGTGGGGTGATGGACGGCATGTGCCTGCCGTATGGTATGGGACAGAGGTTACTGCGGATTGCGGGGAAGAGGCAATGTCGTCAATCCGCAGCGAATGGCCTGGCGCCCGCGGCAGCGCGCCAACTCTGCATGCGATGGAAGACCTATTCGGTAGTACCGGTCACTGAGGACTTCCTCTTCTTGAGTGGCTTACCTACAGCGTTCATGGTTCGCGCTTGAGCCTGCAGGACAGATTGCAGCGCCAGTGNGGCGACAGTACTCCGTGACTAGTTCCGTGCACTCCGACGTTATCCTGCTCGCCAGTGGCGCAGCGCGTTTTAATTGCGCCGCAGGGACTCACTCCGCATATACGCATCTCGTCCATAGAGCCGATTCTCCATTCCAATTCCGCCAGCTAGATTGACCTTATCGTTGCGCTTGCGAAAGCCATCGGATTTCAAGTGCTTAAGCAAAGGAAGGGGGGTCCACCATGAAACGCATCCACATTAACCTGGCGGCTTTGCCGCTTGCATGCCTGGTCATCACGGTCGGCGGCTGCGGAGGAGGAGGGGGCGATTCGGCGCCTGCCAATGCTGCCGCAACTGCCACAGCCCCAGGGACGGGAACGGGGTCCGGGACCGGGACCGGGACGTCAACACCGACCTCACCCACGGCGCCAACGCAGACCGCAGCCAGCAGCGCCTTGCTGTCGGGTACTACCGATCCGGGGCCCGAGGTCGGT
>NZ_QKWJ01000205.1 GCF_003353055.1 Cupriavidus lacunae | reverse complement strand
AAACACACTGGTTATAGGATCAAGCCTTACGGGCAATTAGTACTGGTTAGCTTAACGCATTACTGCGCTTCCACACCCAGCCTATCAACGTCCTGGTCTCGAACGACCCTTCAAGGAGGTCAAGCCTCCAGGGAATCCTCATCTTCAGGCGAGTTTCCCGCTTAGATGCTTTCAGCGGTTATCTCTTCCGTACATAGCTACCCTGCGATGCCTCTGGCGAGACAACAGGTACACCAGCGGTACGTCCACTCCGGTCCTCTCGTACTAGGAGCAGCCCCCGTCAAGATTCCAACGCCCACGGCAGATAGGGACCAAACTGTCTCACGACGTTTTAAACCCAGCTCACGTACCTCTTTAAATGGCGAACAGCCATACCCTTGGGACCGGCTACAGCCCCAGGATGAGATGAGCCGACATCGAGGTGCCAAACACCGCCGTCGATATGAACTCTTGGGCGGTATCAGCCTGTTATCCCCAGAGTACCTTTTATCCGTTGAGCGATGGCCCTTCCATTCAGAACCACCGGATCACTATGTCCTGCTTTCGCACCTGCTCGACTTGTCGGTCTCGCAGTTAAGCACGCTTTTGCCATTGCACTTTAGGTACGATGTCCGACCGTACCAAGCGTACCTTCGAACTCCTCCGTTACACTTTGGGAGGAGACCGCCCCAGTCAAACTGCCTACCATGCACTGTCCCCGACCCGGATTCACGGGTCAAGGTTAGAACCTCAAACAAACCAGGGTGGTATTTCAAGGACGGCTCCACGTGAACTAGCGTCCACGCTTCAAAGCCTCCCACCTATCCTACACAGATCGGTTCAAAGTCCAATGCAAAGCTACAGTAAAGGTTCATGGGGTCTTTCCGTCTAGCCGCGGGGAGATTGCATCATCACAAACACTTCAACTTCGCTGAGTCTCGGGAGGAGACAGTGTGGCCATCGTTACGCCATTCGTGCAGGTCGGAACTTACCCGACAAGGAATTTCGCTACCTTAGGACCGTTATAGTTACGGCCGCCGTTTACCGGGACTTCAATCAAGAGCTTGCACCCCATCATTTAATCTTCCGGCACCGGGCAGGCGTCACACCCTATACGTCCACTTTCGTGTTTGCAGAGTGCTGTGTTTTTATTAAACAGTCGCAGCCACCATTTTATTGCAACCCCGTCACCCTTCTGGCGCAGGCCAGTCAAGCTACCAGGGCGTACCTTATCCCGAAGTTACGGTACCAATTTGCCGAGTTCCTTCTCCCGAGTTCTCTCAAGCGCCTTAGAATACTCATCTCGCCCACCTGTGTCGGTTTGCGGTACGGTCTCGTATGACTGAAGCTTAGAGGCTTTTCTTGGAACCACTTCCAATTGCTTCGCAGCACTAGGCCGCTCGCCCCACATCCTTGAATTACGCGCCCGGATTTGCCTAAGCGCCTTCTCCAATGCAGGGACCGGGACTTCCAACACCCGGACAACCTTCCGCGATCCGTCCCCCCATCGCATCATACGACGGTGCAGGAATATTAACCTGCTTCCCATCAGCTACGCATCTCTGCCTCGCCTTAGGGGCCGACTCACCCTACGCCGATGAACGTTGCGTAGGAAACCTTGGGCTTACGGCGAGGGGGCCTTTCACCCCCTTTATCGCTACTCATGTCAGCATTCGCACTTCTGATACCTCCAGCATCCTTTACAAGACACCTTCACAGGCTTACAGAACGCTCTCCTACCACGCACATTACTGTGCGTCCGCAGCTTCGGTGACTGGCTTAGCCCCGTTACATCTTCCGCGCAGGACGACTCGATCAGTGAGCTATTACGCTTTCTTTAAAGGGTGGCTGCTTCTAAGCCAACCTCCTGACTGTTTTAGCCTTCCCACTTCGTTTCCCACTTAGCCAATCTTGGGGACCTTAGCTGGCGGTCTGGGTTGTTTCCCTCTTGACACCGGACGTTAGCACCCGATGTCTGTCTCCCGTGATTGCACTCTTCGGTATTCGGAGTTTGCTATGGCGGGGTAATCAGCAATAGACCCCCCAACCATGACAGTGCTCTACCCCCGAAGGTGACACACGAGGCACTACCTAAATAGTTTTCGGAGAGAACCAGCTATTTCCAGATTTGTTTAGCCTTTCACCCCTATCCACAGCTCATCCCCTAACTTTTCAACGTTAGTGGGTTCGGTCCTCCAGTACGTGTTACCGCACCTTCAACCTGGCCATGGATAGATCATCTGGTTTCGGGTCTACACCCAGCGACTCAACGCCCTGTTCGGACTCGCTTTCGCTACGCCTTCCCTAATCGGTTAAGCTTGCCACTGAATGTAAGTCGCTGACCCATTATACAAAAGGTACGCCGTCACCCGTT
>NZ_QKWJ01000204.1 GCF_003353055.1 Cupriavidus lacunae | reverse complement strand
GATCCTCTACGAGGATCGCTTCACACAACCCCATCACTGAGATAGGATCAAAGGCCTGCCTGCCGGGCAGCCTGCCCGGCAGGCAGGCCTTTAGCCTTGCACACAAAAATCCTGACACCCCCCACCGACGCGGTACTTAGCAGGCTGCCAACCGCCTAAAGTCGGGTTCGTCCAATAGTCCGTCGATGTGGGCACAGACAGGGTGCGTAGCAGGCCCGAACGGCCAACCACGCAAGACGGCAAGCACCGCCGCTCGAATCACCAACACCACCAAATTGGTGGCCAGCCGCCTGAGGCGACGCGCTTTTTGGTTACTTTTTGTCGCTCGGACAAAAAGTGACCCGCCCAGCAGGGCGGAACCAGGCGGTCAAACCTACGACAACATCGACCCCGACCTACCTACCCAAGCAAGCCAACGAGCAAGGAGCCCCCCACCTACTCCACCAAAACCTCCCCATCAATCAAAATGACGGCACCATCGCCCCCTTGTACTGCGCCTTCATAAACTGCCGCACGTCTTCAGACTGGTACGCAGCCACCAACTTCTTGACCCACGGCTTATCTTTGTCCTGCGTGCGCACAACGATGATGTTGGCGTACGGGCTGTGGATGTCCTCCAGCGCGATCGCATCCTTGGTCGGCTGCAGCCCGGCGGCGAGCGCATAGTTGGTGTTGATCACGGCAGCGCTGACATCGGGCAGGGCACGGGCCAGCTGGGCGGCGTCGAGTTCCACGATCTTCAGCTTCTTCGGGTTCTCGGCCACGTCCAGCGGGGTGGCGTTGACACCGTTGGTGCCGGCGCCAGCCTTCAGCTTGATCACGCCTTGCGCCTGCAACAGCAGCAGGGCGCGGTTCTCATTGGACGGGTCATTGGGCACGGCCACCTTGGCGCCTTGCGGCAGGTCCTTCGCCGACTTGAGGTTCTTCGCGTAGATGCCCAGCGGCGAAATATAGGTGTAGCCCACGCTCTGCATCTTGTAGCCGCGTTGCTTCACCTGGCTGTCTAGGTAAGGCTGGTGCTGGAAGCTGTTGGCGTCCAGGTCGCCGGCGTCCAGCGCTGCGTTGGGCTGCACGTAGTCGTTGAACTCCACGACCTTGACGTTCAGGCCATTGCGCTTGGCCACTTTCTGGACGACTTGCCAGACCTCGGCGTCGGGGCCGCTGACGGTGCCGACGCGGATGGTCTGTTCCTGGGCCGAGACGCTGCCGGCGGCGATAAAACCAAGGGCGGACACTGCGACCGCCAGACGCTTGATGAGAGACGTGCTGCGCATAGGAGTTCTGGAAATATTCTGGTTATGTGGCGAGTGAGACAGTCGCCTGGGCAGGGATCGCCCGACCGGGGCGAGGGCCACAGATTAACGCAATTGCGTCCAGATGGCGCAGCGGGAATGAATCTGGCGTCTATTTCTTTTTCATATGCTTATGAATCCAAAAGAGGTCTGGAAACTGGCATTTAATGGCGTGCGTTAGCAACGGTGCGTCGGGGTCGCATTCGGCATTATTCCGTCACCGCCCCATACCCCTGCCCCTTCCACTCGATAAAACACAACCCATGCCCGAATGGGTCCGACAGCATTGCCTGCCGTCCCCAGGCAAAGTCCTGCGGCCAGTCCTCGATCTCGGCGCCGGCTTCCAGCGCGCGTTCGATGGCCTGTTCCAGGTCGGCGACGACAAAGTCGAGGTGGACGGGCGTCCAGTGGCGGCGGTAGTCGCGCCGGGTATCGGCACGGGTGGTGGGGCGGGTTCCGGCGGGCTTGGCAAGCAGGTAGATAGGGGCATTGCCGCCCAGCATCTCGGCGACGGTGCCGTCGAATAGCCTGCGGTTCAGTCTCAGGCCAAGCCCTTGCGCGTAGAAGTCGATGCCGCGCGGCAGGTCATCGACATCGATATTGATCAGCAACTCCATGACAGCCTCCTGGCGGCGTTCCGTGTGAGAGCGGCCGCATTGTGCGCCGGGTCTCCTGACACCTGCTGTCAGGAGTGATGTTTCAGCCGGCGTCAGGCAGGTGTCAGGGACGGCGATTCAGCCGCGCAGCAACTGGCGCACAACCGGGCGCAGCGCGTCGCCGAGCGCCAGGTGGGCGTCGGCATCCAGGTGCACGCCGTCGACCTCGCTGCTCTGAATGATGGTGCCGGCGTCGAACAGCGGACAGCCCAGTTGCGCGCAGACCTCGGCCACGGCCTGCGGCAACCCTGTCCACTTATGTTCGCCGCCAGCGAACTTGGGCGACAGCGGGCCGCGCGGGGTACGGATGGGAGGCGGGGTGACGACCAGAACCGGCGGCACCGGCATGCCCGGTTGTGCGTCCAGCTAAGGCTGGCATGTTCAGCAGGAGTCAGTCCTGCCGGGGTAGGAGTCAGAGGCCCCGTAGCTAGGATAGCAGGGTGGCGGGAAACCAAAACTCTGAAGCCTTTCGA
>NZ_QKWJ01000203.1 GCF_003353055.1 Cupriavidus lacunae | reverse complement strand
GCCGCGTCAGTCCGCGAAGGAAAGCTTAACGGCTTGCAAGGAAAGTGTATCGACTCCAACATGCCCTACCTGAAATCCAATGCTGAAGGGGGGTTGACTTCCATTCCCTCATAGAAGGTTCATCTGCACCAGCGCCTTGTGCATGCGCTGCACCCATTCGGCCTGCGCGGCCAGTAGCACCTCGCGCTGACGCACCACCGCGCGCACCACACAGACCTCATCGCCGGGGCGCCAGGCCGCGCGCAGCAGCCCCAGGCTCATCAGCTTTTGCAGCCACTGGCAGTCCTGCACGTCGCTCTTGCGCCCGGGCACGTATTTCATCTGCCGCGCATCGACCAACCACACAGTCAAGCCGCGCTGCTCCAGCACTTCGTACACCGGGATCCAGTAGACTCCGGTCGACTCCAGCGCGACCGTGTCGACGCCGCACGCCAGTAGCCAATCGGCCATGGCGTTGAGGTCATCGGTCATCGTGCCGAATTCGCGCACCGGCTCGTCATCGGCCTTCCGAGGCACCGCTACCCAGTGGCTCGACGCACCGATATCGATCCCTGCCGCGTTCGGAAACACCTCGTCGTCTTCTCGCTTGCGCATCGCCATCGCCTGCTCCAGAATCGTCAGTGAACGGCAGCGCCATGGGAAGCGTCGAAATTGACTCGATCTCATGAACGGGATGCGCATCGCTGCGCTCACCACTGTCGCCGACGAATCCCGGACCATGCTCTCAAGCGGGCTCACTCCACGGCATGCCACGCCGTGAGCGCGCACCATTGGTCTGTCGGTCATCGCGGCGCTGCCGTTCACCGGTATAGCTCATCTCCGTTTCTCCGCCCACGCCGGGCCAGGGCAAGTGGCCTGGAATGCTCTCAAGAAACCCAAGGGAGAATGTTGGCTTTCATGGAGTCTGGGCATTTGGCTGGAGTTGGAATCCGAGGGCGGAAGCACGTCGCCTGAGGGCCGCGATGCTGCGTTGTCGCTGCTGTTCCTCATAACGCTGCTGCCCCTGGTCGACGAAAGCTTCACCGCGCGTGAGCATGAAGTACACCATGCGGGCGAGCTTGTGGGCCACCGCGGTGTTGGCGCGCGGCTTGTCCATGCGGGCGCACAGCCGGCGGTAGAAGGCGCCAAGTGCGGAGTCGCTGCGCGACAGGCTCATGGCTGCCATCTTCAGTGCCTGCCGGGCGCGGTTGGCGGAAGGCCGGGTACCGGAAGACAGCGTCTTGCCACCACTGATCTTCGTGGCGGGACACAGGCGCAGCCAGGAACAGAAGTGCTTGACGCTGGCAAAGCGGCTCAGGTCGGGGCCGATCTCGGAGAGGATCGTCATCACGGTTGCCACGGACAGGCCGTTGATGCGCGTCAGGTCCACGCCCGCCCAGCGCGCGAGCGCGGCACGCGCGTCGAAGCGGGGGGTGTTCTTCTGGCGCTTCTTGTCCGGGCCGGCCAGCTCGACGTCGTGACGCGCCAGTGGGACGAGCAACGCCTCGGTCTTGGCATCGCATTCGAGAATGCGCTCGGCGAGGCTGTCGAACATCGCCAGCGCCTGCGCGAGCACGAAGAGGTGTTCCTCGCGCCAGTTGCCGGTTAGGGCCCGGATGATGTCTTCGGTACTGGCCTTGACGAGAGTGTGGCGGAAACGCGCAAGCACCTTCGGGTCGCGTTCGCCAGCGACGATGGCGCGGATGATCGCCTGTCCGGTCGTACCCATCACGTCGCTGAGTACTTCGGTAAGCTGAAGGTTCATCTGCACCAGTGCCTTCTGCATGCGCTGCACCCAGCTGCCCTGTTCGGTGAGCAGCAGTTCGCGCTGCCGCACCACTGCGCGCACCACGCAGACCTCGCCGTCGGGGCGCCAGGCCGCGCGCAGAAGTCCGAGACTCATCAGCTTCTGCAGCCACTGGCAGTCCTGCACGTCGCTCTTGCGGCCGGGGACATACTTCAGCTGGCGCGCATCGACGAGCCAGACTGTGAGCCCGCGCTGCTCGAGCACCTCATAGACCGGGATCCAGTACACCCCAGTCGATTCCAGCGCCACCGTGTCCACCCCGCACGCGAGCAGCCAGTCAGCCATCGCGTGCAGGTCACCGGTCATCGTGCCGAATTCGCGCACCGGCTGGTCGTCGGCTGCCCGCGGGACCGCGACCCAGTGGCTGGACGCGCCCACATCGATCCCGGCGGCGTTGGGATACACCTCGTCGACTTCCCGTGTGCGCATGGCCATGTCTGCTCCCGGCTGGTCGGTTGAGGGCAGCACCAGGGGAAGCGTCTGAATGGACTCGATCTCTCAAACGGGATGCGGCTTGCGCCGCTCACCAATGTCACCGACGATTCCCGGACCATGCTATGTACCGGGCTCGCCAGGCGGCGTCCGGTGACGTCGCCTGCGGGCACCAGTGATCTTCCGGTCATCAGGGGCTGCCGCCTGTGTTATAGCGCATCATCGTTTCTTCCGGAACACCGGGGACGATTGGCGGCCCTGGGAAGCTATGTATGAGGACGGGTCGGCAAATTCGCAGAGTGGTCCTAAAGTGAACTGTTCAAGCAACTTACTTTGGAGGGCCACATCATGCAACCGACCCGCATCGATCATTTTATGCCGCCGGGCGA
>NZ_QKWJ01000202.1 GCF_003353055.1 Cupriavidus lacunae | reverse complement strand
AACATGGTCTGTAGCGCTGAATAGACCTGTTCGACCGGCACCCCCTGCGTTTCCGAGCGCTCGCGGTCCACTTCCACCATCAGTTGGCGCGAGCGCGTGTTGATGGTGGAATTGATCGCCGTCAGCTCCGGGCGCTGCTGAGCTTTGGCAATGAAGGCGCGCACCTTATCTTCAAGTTGCTGGTAAGTGCCGTCGGCCGTACTCTGCAGCCAGAACTCAAAGCCGCCGGTGGTACCCAGGCCCGGAATGGAGGGCGGATTGACCGGAATGGTCACGCCATCCTGGTAGGTCGCAAATTCCTTCTTCCCTTTGGCGATCAGGTCCGCCGCGCTCTCGCCCTCTTTGCGGTCGTGGAAGCCCTTGAGCGTGATGAACATGGTGGCGGCGTTCGCCTTGTTCTGGGAATCGATCAGGCTATAGCCATCCACGGAGGCGACCGAGCTGACACCGGGTTGCCTGGCGTACCACGCCTCCGCTCGCCTGGAGAGCACGCCCGCGCGGTCCAGGCTGGACGCGTCGGGCATGATCACGGCGCCAAACAGGTAGCCCTGATCCTCCACCGGCAGGAACGACGACGGAATCCGCACGAACATCAGCGCGCTCACCGCAATCATGGCCAGGATGATGGCGACGGACATCACGGTCCGCTTGATCACAACCTGNGCGTCAGCGCCACCACGCCGGACAGCACCACCGACACCGCGATCGTCACCGCGAACTGCTTGTACAGCTGCCCGGTGATGCCCGACAGGAACGCCACCGGGATAA
This sequence comes from Cupriavidus lacunae, assembly GCF_003353055.1. Taxonomy (GTDB): domain Bacteria; phylum Pseudomonadota; class Gammaproteobacteria; order Burkholderiales; family Burkholderiaceae; genus Cupriavidus; species Cupriavidus lacunae. Next base: position 1,851 of record NZ_QKWJ01000202.1, on the reverse strand, counting down.
ACACCGCCAGCAGCACCAGCACAATCGCCACCACCGGCCCGCTGACCTCGTCCATCGCGCGCTTGGCCGCCTCCTTTGGCGGCAGATTGAACTCCTTCATATTGCGCTCGACGTTCTCGATCACCACGATCGCGTCGTCGACCACGATACCGATGGCCAGCACCATGCCGAACAAGGTGAGCATGTTCACGGAGAAACCGAACATGCTCATGCCAATAAAGGCGCCGATGATGGAAACCGGCACGGCAAGAATCGGCACGATGGTGGCGCGCAAACTCTGCAGGAACAGGAAGACGACAAGAATCACCAGGATCACCGCGTCGCGCAGGGTGTGCACCACTTCCGTAATGGATTCATGCACGAACTCGGTGGTGTCAAGGGCGATCTCATACTCCAGTCCCGGCGGGAAACTCTTCTTGAGTTCGGCCAGCGTCGCCCGGACTTGCTTGGCGACATCGAGCGCGTTGGCGCCCGGCTGCTGGTAGACCGCCAGCAGCGTGGCAGTCTTGCCGTTGTAGCGGCTGCGCAGGGAGTAGTCCTTGATGCCAAGCTCGGCCCGGCCGATATCCTTGAGACGCACCAGCGCTGCCTCGCCCGACTGCGCGCGCAGGATCATGTTCTCGAACTCGGCGGGCTCGGTCATCTGGCCTTTGGTCGCGATCGGAAAGGTCTGCAGGACCGGGCCCGTGGTCGGCGACTGGCCGATGCGCCCGGCGGAAAACTGCTGGTTCTGCGCGCTGACGGCCTTCTGGACGTCCTCGGTAGTGATGCCCAGCGAGGCCATGCGATCCGGGCGCAGCCAGATGCGCATGGCGTAGTCGGGGCTGCCGAAAATCGCCGACTGGTTGGCGCCGGGAATGCGCTTGAGCGCGTCCAGCACATAGATGTTGGCGTAGTTGCCGACAAAGGTCTGGTCGTAGCTGTTGTCCGGCGAGAAGATGGCGATGACCATCATGAACGCGGAGGAGCGCTTCTCCACGGAAACGCCCTGCGCCGTCACAGCTCCCGGCAGGGTCGGCAGCGCCAGGTTGACCCGGTTCTGCACGTCCACCTGCGCCAGTTGCGGGTCGGTCCCGATCTCGAAATACACCGTCAGCGTCATGTCGCCCGTCGAAGAGCTCGACGAGTTCATGTACATCATCCGGTCGGCGCCATTGACCTGCTGCTCGATCGGCGCGGCCACGTTCTGCGCCACCACTTCGGCGCTGGCGCCGGGGTACCTGGTGCTGACCGTGATCGACGGCGGCGTGATCTCGGGGAACTGGGCAATCGGCAGCTTGGTCAGCGCCACCAGCCCGCCCACCACGATGATGATCGACAGGACCGAGGCGAAGATCGGCCGGTCGATAAAGAAGTGGGCAAGCTTCATGGCTTGCTCCCGGTGCCGGCCGCGGCCTGGGGCTGGGGTTGCGGCGCGGATGCCGCTGCCGCGCCGGAAGCGGCGGCGGCGGGCGCCTTCTGCCCGGCCGCGGCCCCCACGGGCCGCACCGGTGCGCCGGGTGCGAGCCGCAGCGTGCCGCTGACCACCACGCGCTCACCCGCCTTCAGGCCGGAGCTGACGATCCAGTTGTCGCCGGTCCACTGCCCGGCTTGCACCACGCGCTGCTGGGCCTTGTTGTCCGGGCCCACCACCCATACCTGCTGGCCGCGCGGGCCCTGGATGATGGCCTCCTGCGGCACCGCGATTGCCTTGGTGCGTTCGGCGCCGTGCAGCTTCACGCGCACGAACTGGCCAGGGCGCAGCGTGCCTTCGGGGTTGGAGACCTCGGCGCGGATCATGTAGGTGCCAGTTTCCGCGTTGAAGGCGGCGTCGGCAAAGGTGATCCTGCCGTGGTGCGGGAACTGGCTGCC
>NZ_QKWJ01000201.1 GCF_003353055.1 Cupriavidus lacunae | reverse complement strand
GCTACGCTGCGCAGGGGATTCTCCCCGCGCAAAATCAGGGCAGCGCTGTTCCGCTGCATGTGAAGAAATGGATGCAGCTTAAACTCGGTTGAAATCTGTCTTGACCGAGGGGTCCACTTTAGGCGGTGCGCGCAGCCCAAGCTTCATGAAAGGCATGGCCTGCTTTTGATGCTCGGACTTTGTCGATTTCTATCGGCACTGTGCACGTATCATCGTCACTCATGATCGGCTTGATTCATCTGGTCTAAGTGATCGTATCGTTTCGATTTCAACTCAACGGATTGGTCGCCCTTACAAAGGGGGCTCGTCCTTTCCGGGCAAATTGATACGGTTGAAGGGAAAATGTACAGCTATATCAATGACTTGCGAAAATCCCCCGGTGCCATTCTTTCTATGCCATAAGTCGTTGGTGGCATTGGAGATTTCGCATCTCAGCGTATCGATCTGCAGGGAAAGCACAAACACCCCTTGACCGGCACAAAGCGCATGCTGGGCCGAGTCACCGCCTCGCAGATAGCCGCTGCCTCCTTTGCCGCGTTTGCCGGACATCCGGTAAGGGGCCACCAGTCTCCGCGACATCAGCTTGACCGTGTGTCCGTGCTGGCGAAACAGCCGCGCCCAGTACGAAGGTTCGGTTGATGCGATGGTCCGAGTCAATTTCATATTCCTGCACGGGGGAGCGTCCAGGGCATTCTTGCGCAACGCGCTTTAGTGTCTCCCGGATGTCAGTCGATCGATCATCGCGCGAATGGCGCGCATCTGATAACCTTTCTGGTCAGCATAATGATCACGCGCGGTGAATCCCCACCAATCCCAGCACCCTTTGGGATTAATAGTTATGGGAATAGATATCGCTTGAGGGTATAGGATCACGACATCGTTGGCGTCGGCCCACGGCGCATAGCCTGCATTCTTGACAAAGGTAGTTCCATAGAATGGACCGCCATCAGGCGGTGTCTTCAAAGGGACATAAGTCTGTCCCTGTTCGCAACCATGCAACGCCACATGAAGTCGGCAGGTGGCGCCATCGGCGCAAGCCTTCGGAATGTACACCCACCCTGTTACGTCTAAACCGTTGTCCCATGCCGCTGCCATCGGTCCTTCGGAGGGAATGAAGGGACGTTGGTTGAATTCGAAGAACCTGGAGTTGAGCTGAGACTCACGGGCAGCAGGCTTCTTCAGGGCGCCATAGATCCAGCTAAGAATCTCCTTGGCTCCGTCATACCTGCACTTACCGAGATAAGGAGACTCTGTGACCGTGCATTCCTCTCCGAAATCCCAAGTTGGCATCGTGTGCCCAGCTTCCCACAGGACTTCTGATACGTTCGCTGCCGAAACGCCGGCGCCCCGATAGAACGAAGCCAGTTGCTTGACAATTGTTGGCGGAACGAGATTGTCCTGCTTGCCCGCGAAAGTGAGGATGTGCTGATGTGAAATGTTGGCAGGGTCGTCGATAAGACCTTTGCGAAAGAGGGGGGCGAGCTTCGACACCAACTCCGGCACCTTCGCACTGGACTCCGTGACAGCGCACGTCTGCGCACCTAGCGTGCACGAACATAACGTCCCTGCTGTGTTGTAGCTTCCCCGCTGAGCACAGTAATAGGGGCCGGCGGCAACGATACCGACTCCCTTTATGATGGATGAGTAGGCGACTGAAAGTTGGACGGCCATGAAACCGCCTGACGAGATGCCTGAAACCGACGTCTCTTTGACATCGATGTTGAGTCGCGGAAGTTCGATTGGCTGCGTCTGGGCAAAGCATATCGAGCTCGCCATAATCAGCGTGGCCGCGATCAATCGGAATATTTTTCTCATGGCCGACCCCGTTTGATTATTCGCACCATCTTAGCGTAAAGACTACACGCAGTCGCGCTCCTACTGGGAGACCGCGCCAAACCGGGGGCTGACTAAGCAGCAAGGCGGTGGCCTAGAACGGGCCGCAAATCAATTGCACGGCGTACCTGGGAGAGACGTTCCGTAACTGGTTATCCCATGACAGGTACCGCTTTGGTTGACGGGAGTGTCGTCCGAGTCCGGTTCTCGGTCGAGCGGAAATTTTCCGACCTTAGTGCAGCAATAACGAAGCTCAGTCGACGGTGCTGGGTCATTCGTCATCGCAGGGAAAGCCATGGCTGGTTGCTCATCTGTCGGGACACTTTTCGTCGCTGAGGGAGCCTTGGCGGCTTGCTTAGGTGCCGGGGCATTTTTCATCGCTGGGAAAGCCTTGGCTGGTTGCTCATCTGTCGGGACACTTTTCGTCGCTGAGGGAGCCTTGGCAGCTTGCTTTGGTGCCGGGGCATTCTTCATCGCTGGGAGAGCCTTGGCGGGCTGCCCAGGTGCCGCCAAATTTCTCGTCGCCGGGGAAACCTTAGTGGGTTGCTCAGGTGTCGGAACGTTTTTCGTGGCTGAGACAGCCTTGGTGGCCTGCTCTGCGTTCTGGTCCTCCGAGACGCACTGGCCCTTCTCGCAAATTCGCTCCCCTTTGCACTGCATGTCATATTGGCATCCATCTGCACTGGCGTGGGGCGCAAACCCTACCGCCGTTGACATGGCGAGAAGCAAGCCTAGGAGTCTGTCGGGCTTTCCGGCCTTCCAATCGATGATGCCCAGCCAGATAATCGTGGCAGCACAACCGACAGACTATCCCGATGAGCCGCTTCGTTCCCGTTGACCGAGACACTGCGTA
>NZ_QKWJ01000200.1 GCF_003353055.1 Cupriavidus lacunae | reverse complement strand
CTGACGATCAACGGGCACGAAACGACTCATCTATGGGCTCACTCAGCGAACAGTGAATTTATCAACGCTCAACCCGTCCCGCCGGACGACTGGAGATCCCCGAAAATCCGACAATCTCCTAGGTGATTCATGGCGTCGTGCGGTATGGCGAGTAACGCGAGTACGACGGCCGCACCTTTGCTCGATGTCTTTTGATTATCGCGATAACGTCGGGATACGATGGGACGGATTAACAATGTCGCCTTATGGAGGCATTGCAGAAGCACTACTGCCTAAGCTTGTTCGTGTACTTGCCGAGGCATTTCACCGAGACGGATTTGAACACGAATGGACGTCACCTGATGAGATTCTAGTTATCGACAACTGGCGCGTGCTTCACGCTCGCCCGGCTATCCCCGCGAGCGGAGTTGAACGCGAACTTGAACGCGTACTTGTTGGAGACACACTCTATGCCTAAGCCGAATCCCCAGTCGCTTTGGACTTATGATGTTCTTTGGAGCAAGGCCCGCTCATATATGGAGCGGGCGTTAGCCGCTCCAAGAGACCATGAGTTGTTCCCATTCTGGTCCTCGCTAGCTCTGGAGTTCCTGGCGCGCTCAGCGCTTGCCAATGTGTCGCCCGTACTTCTCGCGGAGGTAAGTGAACCCGATGGACGGAATCTCCTTCACGCACTTGGATTGGAACCCAAGGTTAAAAACTTCGTTCCGAAATCGATACAAACATCGGAAGTGCTAGTTCGCTGCGAACAGATCGTCCCCGACTTTACCAAGGACATCGAGCTATTCTGCCGGGGATTCACGAACAAGAGAAATGAAGAGCTTCATAGCGGCGGCATGCCGTTCTCGGCATTAGCGAATCATACATGGCTACCTAGATTCTATGAAGCAGCAACTGTGCTCCTAGCGTTCCAGGGAAAGAGCCTCATCGAACTGGTGGGCGAAGATGAAGCAAAGGCTGCCGAAATCATGCTCAAGGCGGTCGCCGATGAGACTGCGAAGAGTGTTCAGAAACTGATCAACGCGCACGCGGAGGTCTGGAGGAACAAGGACGCAAAGGAACAGGCGCAACTTATTACTGCGGCAGAAAAAGCTGCCCGACCATCCCTTGGGCACGTGGTTATCTGTCCCGCTTGTGGGTCTAGCGCATTGCTGACTGGCGAAGAGATTCGCCAGCAGCCGGCTGTTCTAGAGGATGAAGAACTGGTTGTACGCAGCTTCATTTTGCCAACCGAGTTGGAATGCGAAGCCTGCGGACTAACAATCAAAGGCCACAGCCAAGTGTATGCAGCCGGGCTAGGCAGTCAATTTACCAACACCACTCGCTATGATCCGGTCGACTACTACGCAGAAGAGAACGATGACTATGCTGGCGAAGAATATAACAACGAATAAGAACATTCCCCCTTCCCCCCGCTAGCCGATTGCCTCCGGCGTCCACTAGCGCGCGAGTTGACACTCTGCAACTCTCGAATGTATTGGCCTTTGTCGCGTCGGGCTAGAATCTGCAAGGCCATCAAAAGGGATCACCATGTTGAAAATCGGGAAAACAGACGCCTTCGAGCAAGCGTACATGGCGAAGTTCAAAGCATTCGCCTATCGCTTCGGGGAGTTCGTCGCCTACGAACGGGATAGAGCGGCGCGAGACATTGGGCACCACCTGACCAAGGCTGTTGGTGGTGGTGGAAAGCAGATCTCTAATACTCTCTGCTGGTTCCAGATGAAAGGGATTATGGCGACGACATTGCCAGACGTGGAATAAAAGAGGTGAATGTACCACTCGACGTCAATCACCTCAGATTTTGGTTCTTAGATAGTATGCCCACGCACTTGGTGGTTTATGTGGAATGCGTTGACAAGTTCTTGACCCTAAATTTGCAAGAGTATGTTCGAACTCACTGGGGGACGCGACATATTGACCCTTGATCGAGGGAGTGCCACGGTTAAGGTGTCTGTCGAAAGTGAGCTTGATGAGCAAGCGTTCGCGATTCTGCTTGCGCGCGGGGAAGTGAAACAGTGGGCCCTGGCACTGGATGCGGAGGAACGCCACGTTAGTTTGGCGAGAAGATACTACGAACTAATTTACAAGCTGGAAACCGCCAACGATCGAGATGTTGAGCATCGGTTATTTTACTTGAGCTGGATTAGCAAGACTCGCGGTGATTTGCATATTTGTGAACAACCGGCGGGTTTTGTAGAGACCGAAAAAGACACCGGATGGGTAGACATCCGAACTCATTTTGAATATATGGGATTAGATCTAATTGGTAGCTATCCCTATATCGCGTTATCGATGCTTGACGGAGACAATCTCAGCTTAATCGCCGCCAAAGATATGCGGCTGCGTGAAATTGAAGGACATGAAATCGAGGATGAGTTCTATCCATTTGAATGGGATGACGAAGATGAATACGATGGTGAGTTCATGGAACTTCCAACGGAGATAGAGTTTTCGGACCGAACTGCGCGAATGAGTACTGTCTTTTTACGATGACCTTGGAGTTGAACGAGCTTGGGCGTGAGCTGTTTGAGCACGTACAATTCCTTATCAGAATAGGTTTGCTGGAATTAGCGAAGTCAGAAGATGTCACCGGAGACTTCATTAGCATCGCACCGTGGCACCATCGCGACGTATAGCCCTTGCTGATGGCGTCAGTGTTTTGACCACTTCATACGATGCGCCTAGGAGGCTGCGCGGCAGAAGCCAAATCGGCGAAAGATCGAGGACAATACGGGCATGGCTGCCAGTTACCTTCCTTATCAACCCCACCAATCCTATCTGCTGCCCCCTTCTCTGGAAGAG
>NZ_QKWJ01000020.1 GCF_003353055.1 Cupriavidus lacunae | reverse complement strand
GCGCTGGTCCAGGAAGCCATTGACCCGGGCCCGGATCTCCACCTGCTGCGAACTTTGCGTCTGGCCGACAAAGTCGTAGACGATGGGCACGTCGCGCAGCGCCACGGTGATCACGCCGACTTCGGCGGCTGGCGGCGCGTGGGCCGCCGGTTTGTCCTTGCCGCAGGCTGCCAGCGTCATTGCGCAGGCCAGCCAGAGCGCACCGCGCCAGTGGAAAGCAGTGTTCACAGATCCCTCTCCCGCCATGGTTATGCATGCGATGGCTGCGCGCGCATGCCGGAGGTATGGCAATGTCCTGCCGCGCCGGCCCGGCGGCCGCGCCCGCGTCTTCACCGGCAGGGTAAGGCCCGGCCCCGCAGGTGCCAATTCAATTCTTTTGCGGACGTCTTTACTGCTTTCGCGTGGGCCCGCGCGGGTGGCCGCGCGGGCTGCCTGGCCCTGGGTCAGCGGCGGAACCCGCCATGGAAACCGCCGCCGCGCAAGCCCCCGGCACCGCCACCAAAGCCGCCACCACCGCTGCGCCCCTGCCACTGCTGGGCCGTGCCCTGGAAGCGCTGCTGCCCCACCTCGCGCGCCTGGCGCTGCTGCTCCAGCCGGGCGGTCGCGTCGTTATTGGGCTGCACGGGCTCCCAGCCGCCGGGGGTGTGCTTCTGCCAGCCGTCGTCGGTGTGCTGGTAGACCGAGCCGTCGTGCCCGGCATACACGTTGCCGTTGTTCCACACCACCGCATTGTTCTTGTCCGGGTTGGCCACAAAGCCGCGGCTGCCGGCGGTGTGCTGGCCGGTCTGCGTATTGCCGGCAATGCCGACCTCGGCCGCGCCGACGCGGCCGGTCTGGGCGTTGTAGCCCGCCGCCTGGCGGCCGGCGGCGTAGTTGCCGGTGTAGGTGTTGCCGGCCACGCCGCCGCGCGCGGCGCCTTCGCGCCCGGTCGACGGGTTGGCGAACGAGCCCTGGCGGCCCGCCGCATAGTTGCCCGAATAGGGATTGAACGCCGCACCGCGGCTGCCCTGGTAGCGCGCCCCGGTGGCCGGGTTGTAGCCGGCGCCGGCGGTGCCGCGCCATTCTGTGCCGGTCCAGGCGTTCCAGCCCTGGGCGTGGGTCACGGTGCCCTGGCCCCAGCGGCCGTAGAAATTGGCCTGGTTCACGTTGACGTAGTTCCAGTTGTACCCGCCGCCCCACCAGTACGGGCCCCAGTAGGGCGAGGCCGCCCCCCAGAACGCGCCCGCGGCGAAGCCGAAGGCAAAGCCCTCGGCCATGCCGATGCCAAAGCCGGCGCCATAGCCATAGGTGGCCGGGTAGCCGTAGTAGACCGCGCCCACGTAGGGCGGATAGACATAGCCGGTGCCGTAGACCACGGTGCCGTCGGCGCTGACCACCACGCCCATGTAGCCGGGGGTGTAGCTCACCACCACGGTCTCGGGCGTGACCGAGTAGATGCGCACGTAGGTCACGTAGTACACCGGCGAGGTCGGCGGGATGGTGTAGATCGCTGACGGCACCTCGGTGGCCACGTGCCACGGGCCGGACGGTGCCGGCGCGGTGAACCAGACACCATTGGCCACCGCGTAGTAGTGGCTGCTGTCGACCTCGATCACCGGCGTGCCGGTATTGACCGCGTAGCTGAGCGAAGTGCCGGTGATCGGCGTAAAGCGCGGCGCGCCGTCATATGCCACCGCCAGGCTGGCCTTGCTGCGCGACACCGTGGCGGTCTGCGGAATGGTCGCGGCGATCTCGGCCTCGCGCGCCTGCGGCGTGCCGGGCACCGAGACCAGCACATTGGCCTTGGGGTCGGTCGGCGGGATCCTGGCGAAGTCCGCCGGCAGCTGGCTGCCGGGCACGTACTGCCACGGCCCGGTCAGCATCAGCGCGCGGAACCAGCGGCCCGAGACCAGCACGTAATACTGGTTGGCGGCGGGATCGACAAAGACCGCGTGGTCGGCATTGGACATCGTCAGCAGGCTGACCCCGCTCACCGGCGCCATCTGCGGCGCGCCGCTGGTGACGACCAGCTCGGTCGGCTGCGTGGCGAATAGGATTGCCGGCGCCTTGGCCGGCCGCTTGCCGTCGGCCGGCAGCATCGTGTCGGGCTTCATGCCGGCCGCCGCCTTGGTCGCCGCGCTTTCCAAAGCCTGGGGCACGCTCGTCATCACTTCCCAGGCGCCGCCGGCGGATTCGGAGCGATACCAGTAACCGGCCGCCTTCAGGTGCAGTTCTCCACCCGCCTCGCGCAGCAGCAGCGCGCGGCTGTTCAACGCGCGTTCGTACTGCGTGCCCGGCACGGTGTGCCAGGCCGGCTCGCCGTCGACCAGCACCAGCAGCGTGGGCGTGGTGGCAAAGAGGATCTGCGGCGCGTCATTGCGCACCGCCACGCGGCCGGCCTTGGCTAGTTGCTGCGACACCGCGTAGCTGGCCTGCAACTGGTCCAGCGGCACCGTCAGCCCATTGGCCGGCAGCCGCGACACCAGCGCCTGGCGCACCCGATCGGCGGCGTCGGGCTTGGTCGGGACGTCGACGCTGTCCACCGTGATCCGGGTCAGCTGCACCAGCCCGGAGGGCTTGTCGATATCGCCGGTGGCCGAGAAATGAACCACGCCGTAGGTCGGCGAACCCAACTTCTCGCCTACCGCGACCGCCGCACGCCCGGACAGCCGGTTGCCCTCCCAGGTCTCGATCTGGGGTTGATACAACTCCACATGATCGGTGGCGGCGTCAAAGTTACGCGGCCAGGCCAGTGCCGCCGCGGTTGGCTTGGGCGGCGCGGCGGCCTGCAGGCTGAGCGGGGCAAGCGCAAACCACGCCGCGGCGATCACGGCGCTGGTCTGCTTCATGCGAAAAGACATGGCCTGCGCCGGCTGGCCGGCATCGCGAGCACGATGCTGCACAACAGGCGGCCCATCCCGCGAATCTAAATTAGGCCGCCAAGGCGAACAATCTGATTCGAAAACATTCAGGATCTGGCAGAAAAAAGACAGATCATCCGGCGGCATGGGCATGCATGGCGGACCATTGATAGCGGCCTTCGTACAAGAAGGAGTCGGGGCGTGGGCCGCCATGTCAACCCGCAATGCGCCATTGCGACGCGCGCAGGCGAGGCGGGTGTGCATCTTGCTTGGCCTGACGCCACCGCCCCGCCCCTTGAAGCCGCCCCCCTGCGGCCTCATCTTTGAAGACTCCACCCTGGCCCCGCCCCCCATGCCTCCACGCACCACCATCCTGACAGCCGCCCTCGTGACAGCCCTGCTGCACGGCTATATCGGGCTGCGCCTGCTGCCGGCGATGCCGGTGCCGATGGCGGTCAAGGCCCTGGCCGTCGCCTGGCTGGCGCTCTCCTGCGCCCTGCTGCCGGCCGGGCTGCTGGCGCGGCGCGTCAGCCAGCCCTGGTCGGACCTGGTTTCCTGGATCGGCATGCTGGCGATGGGATTCTTCTCATCGCTGCTGGTGCTGACGCTGGTACGCGACGTGGCGCTGGCCGCCGCCTGGCTGGCCGGGCAACTGCTCGGCTGGCACGCGCCCGGCCTGTCCGCGGACAGCGCCGTGGCGGTGCCGCTACTGGCCTTGCTGGTCACGCTGGCCGGCTATATCAATGCGCGCCGGCTGGCGCGCGTGGTCGACGTCGACGTGCCGGTGGCCGGCCTGCCCGAAGCCCTGCACGGCTTCACCATCGCGCAGATCAGCGACATCCATGTCGGGCCCACCATCAAGCGGCCCTACCTCGACCGCATCGTCGACCGCGTCAACAGCCTGAACGCCGACGCCGTCGCCATCACCGGCGACCTCGTCGACGGCACCGTGCGCGAACTGTCCGCCCACACCGCGCCGCTGGCCCGGCTGCAGGCGCGCCACGGCACCTACTTCGTCACCGGCAACCACGAGTACTACTCCGGCGCGGAACCGTGGATCACCGAACTGCGCCGCCTGGGCGTGCGTGTGCTGATGAACGAGCACGTGGTGCTGCAGCACGACGGCGACGCGCTGGTGCTGGGCGGCGTGACCGACTACTCCGCCGGCCGCTTCCACGAAAGCCACCGCAGCGACCCGCACCGCGCCATCGCCGGCGCCCCGGCACACGCCGGCGCACGCGTGCTGCTGGCCCACCAGCCACGCACCGCGCCCGCCGCGGCCGAAGCGGGCTTCGACCTGCAATTGTCCGGCCACACCCACGGCGGCCAGTTCTGGCCGTGGAACCTGTTCGTGCCGATGCAGCAGCCCTACACCGCCGGACTGGTGCGGCATGGTTCGCTGTGGATCTATGTCAGCCGCGGCACCGGGTATTGGGGGCCGCCGAAGCGGTTTGGGGCGCCGTCGGAGATTACGCGGGTGAGGTTGGTGCGGGCTGGGTAGGAAATTGCCGTTGAAGGCAGAGAATTATCGCAGGCATGGCGCAGCAAAAAGCCCCGCTCATTTGAGTCGGGGCTTTTTGTTTCATGCGCGGATACTCACCGCTGGCGGCGCCCGGAGCGTATGGGCCTTACTTGCCCTTCAGGTTCATCGAGCTGAATGCCTTTCGAGCCAAGTCTGAGATGCGTTTCTTGTTCCGCCTTAGCTCGGCGATTTCGGATTTCGTCAGATGTACGGAAACCGATGAGGTATCCCGCTTCATCCGCGGTGAGGGCGTTGGTGGCAATGCCGAAGATCTTGCGGATTTCATCACCGTACCTCCTTTCCAGTTCAAGAATTACCTTTCTGGGTGCCACCCAGTCTACCAGAGCGCCCTGCGCACACGAGGACGATCGCAGCAATCACACCGCCATGGTGGCTCTGGATGTAGTTAGCCAGCTCCGCAAGCGTGCCCCCCATCGTAGTAACGTCGTCCACCAGCACATAGCGCCCACCGGGCACCACATATCCAGAAAAGCGGGCGCGCAGATTCATCCGCTCCATTGGGTCTGTGCCGGTGTGGAACACCTTTGTTGTCTGCACGATGGATTCATCGACCGCTCCGTCCAGGTCGTGGTGCAAATACATAGCCAGGACTTGCGGGATGGCATTCTCGCCTTCGGCTTCTCTCGCTTGTGGCGCCACGAAGATGCAGGAACTCGGGAATCCCTCGTCGAGCAACCTTGCCACCAGCGGCGGAGCGAGGTCGACAATCAGTTGTATCGCTGCATCCGTGCTTCCGGCTTTGGCAGCCTTGTAGCTCGGATGAGCCTTGAGTTCGGCATCGGAACGATAGAGGAAGTGTGGCGACCCGGCCGACCCTGGGAAAGGATATTCACGGTCCTGCCGCACTTCGAGTGGCAGTCTGCCATGACGCCAGCGTGGCCGCTTCAGGATGAGGAGGTGGATTGACTTTCGCATCCGCCCAACTTATCCGGCATCACGCTAATGCCGACGGATTGGCGGCATTTTTCAGAATTGTGGACAGCCAGCCCACTGCTTCCCGAAGCGAAGCACCATAAAAAATCAGGCCCAATTGGGGAGCCTCGTGCCTCTGCCACCCCTATCCCGCATCAAGTAGCCAACGGCCTGCAAAAGCCGCGTACCGGAGCGTGGCCCTGCGTGCCCCACGCGAAGGCAATGTTGCTATGCTCTGAAGCCAATCCCCGTACGAAAACCCCGGCACACTACGATAAAAGTTGCCGCCCGCAGGGCAAGTAAACGCGCTTTTGGTTACTTTTCCCGCTCGGGGAAAAGTGACTCGCCCCTTTAGGGGCGAAACCAGGGCGGTCAAAGCACCAACCACATTGGAATTACCCAAATGACCGGCCAACAACAAGGAGGTCGCCGGCTCATAAAAAAACCAGGCCCGAAGACCTGGTTCTCTCTCACACTCAACACCCCATCACCGCGCAATCGGCTTATACCGAATCCGCTTAGGCTTAGCCCCTTCCTCACCCAGCCGGCGCTTCTTGTCCGCCTCATATTCCTGGTAGTTGCCCGGGAAGAACTCCACATGCGAGTCCCCCTCGAACGCCAGGATGTGCGTAGCGATACGGTCCAGGAACCAGCGGTCATGGGAGATCACCATCACGCAGCCGGCAAACTCCAGCAACGCATCTTCCAGCGCCCGCAGCGTTTCCACGTCGAGGTCGTTGGACGGTTCATCCAGCAGCAGCACGTTGCCGCCGGCGATCAGCGTCTTGGCCATGTGCAGGCGGCCGCGTTCGCCGCCCGACAGCGTGGCGACCTGCTTCTGCTGGTCGCCGCCCTTGAAGTTGAAGCGGCCGATATAGGCGCGCGACGGCGTTTCGTACCTGCCCACCGTCAGGATGTCGGAGCCGCCCGAGATCTCTTCGAACACGGTCTTGGTGCCGTCCAGCGCGTCGCGGCTCTGGTCGACGAAGGCCATCTTCACGGTCGGCCCGATCTTGATCTCGCCGCTGTCCGGCTGTTCCTTGCCGGTCAACATGCGGAAGAAGGTCGACTTGCCGGCGCCGTTGGGGCCGATGATGCCGACGATGGCGCCCGGCGGCACCTTGAAGCTGAGGTTGTCGATCAGCAGGCGGTCGCCGTAGCCCTTGCTCACGCCGTCGAATTCGATCACCTCGTTGCCCAGGCGCTCCCCCACGGGGATGAAGATTTCCTGGGTTTCGTTGCGCTTCTGGTAGTCCTGGCTGTTGAGTTCGTCAAAGCGGGCCAGACGCGCCTTGGACTTGGCCTGGCGGCCCTTGGGGTTCTGGCGCACCCACTCCAGTTCCTTGTGCAGGGCCTTCTGGCGGGCCGACTCGGTCGCCTCTTCCTGCTTCAGGCGCGCTTCCTTCTGGTCCAGCCACGAGCTGTAGTTGCCCTTCCAGGGGATGCCCTGGCCGCGGTCCAGTTCCAGGATCCACTCGGCGGCGTTGTCGAGGAAGTAGCGGTCGTGGGTGACGGCCACCACGGTGCCCGGGAAGCGCGTCAGGAACTGCTCCAGCCATTCCACCGATTCCGCATCCAGGTGGTTGGTGGGCTCGTCCAGCAGCAGCATGTCGGGGCGCGACAGCAACAGGCGGCACAGCGCCACGCGGCGCTTTTCACCGCCGGACAGGTTGCCGATCGTTGCGTCCCACGGCGGCAGGCGCAGCGCGTCGGCGGCGATTTCCAGCTGCAGCTCGACGTTATTGCCGTCGCTGGCGGCCAGGATGGCTTCGTACTTGGCCTGGTCGGCGGCCAGCGCGTCGAAGTCGGCATCCGGCTCGGCGTAGGCCGCGTAGATCTCGTCGAGCTTCTTGCGCGCCTCGAACACGCCGCCCAGGGCCTCTTCCACCGCCTCGCGCACCGTCTGCTCGGGGTTGAGCTGCGGCTCCTGCGGCAGGTAGCCGATGTTCAGATTGGGCATCGGCGTGGCTTCGCCCTCGATTTCCTTGTCGAGGCCGGCCATGATCTTGAGCACCGTGGACTTGCCCGAGCCGTTCAGGCCCAGCACGCCGATCTTGGCGCCGGGGAAGAAGGACAGCGAGATGTCCTTCAGGATGTGACGCTTGGGCGGAACGATCTTGCCCACGCGGTTCATGGTGAAAACGTACTGTGCCATGGGTGCGTGTTGGAGGGTTGTTCGGGAATGGCGGCAGTGTATCAGGCGGACACCGCGCGCTGAGCCGGCGCCGGCCGGATTCCGCCCCCGCCGGTACAATGTCAGGTTCGACTTTCCGCTGATTTTTCAAGCCATCGCCATGAGCAAACCCGCCCTGACCCTCAAGTTCAAGTGCAAGAAGTGCACGAAACCCGTCACCCTGTACCTGCAGAAGACGTCGGCCTGCTCGCACATCACCCCGTACCAGGGTTTTTGCAAGTGCGGCGAGATGATGCGCCACGCCACCGGCGACAAGGACGCGGTCGAGTCCTTCGTCAACTCGCTGGACAACAGCTGGATGCACCACCATCACCACCACCACTGAGCAGGCCGCTGCAGTGACTGAAACCTGGCGCCCCGCCGGCAAGGACCCGATGCGCTTCCTGGGCGGCTATCCGCCCGGCGTGCTGGACCAGGTGCGCGAGCTGATCGCCGCCGGCCGGCTCGGGGACCATATCGCCCGCCGCTACCCCGAGCGCCACACCGTGCAGACCGACCGCGCGCTGTACGAATACGCCACGGACATCAAGCAGGAATACCTGCGCAGCGCGCCGCCGCTGCACAAGGTCGGCTTCGACGCGCGCCTCGATTCCGCGCAGCGCGCGCTGGGCCTGCACACCGCGATCTCGCGCGTGCAGGGCGGCAAGCTCAAGGCCAAGAAGGAAATCCGCGTGGCCTCGCTGTTCAAGGAGGCGCCGCCGGAATTCCTGCGCATGATCGTCGTGCACGAACTCTCGCACCTCAAGGAGAGCGACCACGACAAAGCCTTCTATCGGCTCTGCGAGCACATGGAGCCGCGCTACCACCAGCTTGAGTTCGACACGCGCCTGTGGCTGGCATGGCGCGAACTGGAGCGCGCTACGCCAGCGTAGTGCACCGCAGCACATAAGATTCTTGACGAGCCCGAGCGTCGCTATGTATAACGAGCGCGTGGGTAGAAGCGGTCGATTGGACAGCAGCGGCGCAATGCCGCGAGGTTCAACTGGAGATTGCTCACTGACGGAGTGTTTCGTCGGTGGCGCAGTGGTCCAACAGCTCCCCTGACAAAGACTCCCGATAGCAGCATGCAAGGCCGGCCCCGCGGCGTTGTTCGCGCGCGCCCGCCGCATGCGTGTCCAACCTAGTCATTGTTAGGGGATCTCCCATGATCATCGACACCAGCTGTTATCCGACGAACCTGGTCGACCTGGCCTGGCGCCACGACGGCGACCCGTTCACCGGCGAGCGCCTGATCCAGATGATGGACGGCCCGTTCACCATCAACGGCAAGCCGCGCCGCATCGACAAAGCCTTTATCCAGCCCCCGCAGGGCAACACCATCTACACCTACACCGACGGCGTGAAGTCGGGCGGCGAGTCCATCGACGCGTACATGGCCTACACCGTCGAGATGGTGAAGAAATACCCGGAACGCTTTATCGGCTGCTTCGTCTACAACCCGCGCTGCGGCGTGCAGAACGGCGTCAATGCCATGGAGCACTACGTCAGGAAGCTGGGCTTCAAGATGGTCCAGTTCCAGGCCAATATGCACGCCTACCGCCCCGACCGCGCGCTCGACTGGCTGCGCCCGGCGCTGCAGAAGTGCGCCGAGCTGGGCGTGCTGGTCAAGCTGCATACCGGCGACGGCCCCTACAGCATCCCGACCGAATGGGTGCCGATGATGAAGGAGTTCCCGACGGTGAACTTCATCATGGCCCACTTCGGCGTGCAGACCGGCGGCGTGTACTGCTTCGAGCCGTTCCAGATGGCCATGGACATGCCCAATGTGTACTGCGAATCGGGCTGGTGCCTGCAGTCGCGCATCGTTGAGTTCGCCAAGGTGCTGCCCAAGCACAAGATCCTGTTCGGCTCCGACACCCCGCCCAACGAGCCCGGCATGTGGCTGCGCCTGCTGGAAGTGCTGTGCTTCGAGCCGCCCCAGGGCCTGAACCTGGATGAAGACACGCTGGAGGACTACCTCGGCAACAACGTCGCCCGGATGATCGGCCTGGAACCGACACCGGTCCCGCGCACGCTGGAAGAAGCGAAAGCGCGCCTGGCCGCGTAAGCGCACACAAGCCCGCGCCACCGACAACGGACTCCGGAGCACACAACATGATTATCGATACCCATCTGCACCCGACCAATCTCGTCGACGAAGCCTGGCGCCACACCGGCGAGCCCTTCAACGGCGAGCGCATGCTCAAGATGATGGACGGCCCCTACATGATCAACGGCAAGCCGCGCCGCATCGATATGGGGTTTATCCAGCCGCCGCCGGGCAATACCGGCTACCGCGATGGCAACCGCCGCGGGCGCGAAGGCATCCGCGACTACATGGCCTACATCGCTGAGCTCTGCCAGAAGTACCCCGACCGCTTTATCGGCAACTTCACCTTCAACCCGCGTTGGGGCCCGGAAGAAGGCGCACAGGAGCTGGAATTCCACGTCAGGGAATACGGCTTCAAGATGCTCAAGCTGCATGCCAACATGCACGGCTACCGCCCTGACCGCGCACTTGACTGGCTGCGCCCGGCGATGAAGGTCTGCGCCAAGTACAACGTGGTGGTGCTGATCCACACCGGCGACGGCCCGTACACGATTCCGACGATGTTCTATCCGATCATCCGCGAATTCCCGATGGTCAATTTCATCATCGGCCACTTCGGCATCCAGACCGGCGGCAACTACTCGTTCGAGGCCTTCTGGATGGCGATGGACACGCCCAACGTGTATTGCGAATCGGGCTGGTGCTTCCAGTCGCGCATCGTCGAGTTCGCGCGCCAGCTGCCGCGCGACAAGATCGTGTTCGGCACCGACACCCCGCCCAACGAGCCCGGCATGTGGCTGCGCGAGCTGGAGATGCTGTGCGGCCCGGCGCCGCAGGGCATGGACCTGGACGAGGACGGGCTGGAGGACTACATGGGCAACAACATCGCCCGGCTGGTCGGCATCGAAACCACGGCGCCGCCCAAGACGCAGGAAGAGGCACTGGCGCGGTTGAAGGATACGTACGCCAGCACGCGTTGATTCGTAGTCGCTAGCCGGTAGTTGTTCGGCAGGCAGGCACGGCACGGCGGCCGGGAGCATTCCCGGCCGCCGGGGCAGCCTTCGCCCTGGCCAACCCTGACCACGGAGCCGATCCATGAACTCACCCTCAGCGCCTTTTGCCTCAGCGGCATCGGCGCTCAAGCCTTTCCACGACACCTCGCAGGACTTCCACCAGTTCCTGGCCGCCTACCGCGAGGCCTTTCCCGAAGACGTGCTGCATATCCGCGAGCCGGTCGGCGCCGACCAGGACCCGACCGCGCTGGTGTGGGCGCTGGCCGCGCTGGGCCGGCATCCGGCCTTGCTGTTCGACCATGTCGAAGGACTGGGCACGTCGCTGGCAACCAACCTCTTTGCCTCGCGCGAGCGCGTGGGGCGCATGCTGGGCGGCGTGGCGCCCGCCGGCATCCATGCCGAATACCAGGCCCGCAGCCGCCGCATGGTGGCGCCGCGCGTGCTGGACAGCGGCGCCGTCACCGGCCATGTCGAGACTGAACACATCGACCTGCGCACGATCCCGGCGATCAAGCACTTCGCCACTGACCGCGGCCCCTACATCACCAATGCGATCCTGATCGCGGAAGACCCCGACACCGGCAGCGGCAACGCCAGCTACCACCGCTCGATGCTGCACTCGCCCACCGAGATCGCCACCAGCCTGCATTCTCGCGGGCACCTGTGGCGCATGCAGCAGCGCGCCACCGAGCTTGGGCGCCCGCTGCCGGTGGCCATGGTGATCGGCGCGCATCCGCTGTTCATGCTGGCCGGCGCCGCGCGGCTGCCCTACGGCGTGGATGAGCGCCACGTCGCCGGCGGCCTGTTCGGCGCGCCGCTGGAAGTGGTACGCACGCCGCGCCACGGCATCCTGGTGCCGGCGCATGCCGAGATCGTGCTTGAAGGCGTGATCGATCCTGAAGCGCGCGTCGAGGAAGGCCCCTTCGGCGAGTTCACCGGCTATTCGTCGGACCGTTCGACCAACAACCTGCTGCGCGTGCAAAGCGTGATGCGCCGCACGGAAGCGTGGCTGGTCGACGTGGTCGGCGGCAACTCCGCCGAGCACCTGAACCTGGGCCGCATCCCGCGCGAATCCGAGATGGTCGAGAAGCTCAGGGAGCGCTTCCCGGGCGTCACCGCGGTGCACTACCCCAGCTCCGGCACGCACTTCCACGCCTACGTGGCACTGCGCCAGAGCCGCCCCGGCGAGGCGCGCCAGGTGATGCTGGGCCTGCTCGGCTGGGACCCGTACCTGAAGACGGTGATCGCGGTGGATGAGGACGTCGACATCACCCGCGATGAAGACGTGCTGTGGGCAATTGCCACGCACCTGCAGCCGCACCTGGACGTGGTGGTGGTCGATGGCCTGCCTGGCAGCGCACTCGACCCCTCGGCATCAGGTGTCGGCACCACGTCACGCATGGGGCTGGACGCCACGCGCGGACCCGCCTTCGACGGTATCCGCGCGCGCATTGACCCTGCCGCGATGGAGCGCGCAGCAGCACTACTCGCGCGGCTGGAACGCGCGGGCTCCCACGTGCCGTAAGGGATAACCCGCTGAAACCGGCGGATTCATCGTTTAACCCGATCGATAAATCCGCCGCGCACGTTGTACCCTCCCGCCGCCGCTGTCATGCTGGTTTCATAAGACAGGACAGGCGCGGGCATCGCACGAGAGGATGGCACGACCATCCCGGAAAGGAAACCGCCGGCGACCTTGGCGACACGTGAGCGCAATGCGCGACCGGCGTGGTACCGACCAAAGGAGACAGCATGAACCCCACCCTGCCTGCGCAAGGGAATGCCCCCGTGCATCCCGTTGACGAGGTCCTGCCCCCGCCCCGCCTGCTCGCCCTGGGCCTGCAGCACGTGCTGGTGATGTATGCCGGCGCGATTGCCGTGCCGATGATCATCGGCGGCGCCCTCAAGCTGCCCAAGGACCAGATCGCCTTCCTGATCGCGGCGGACCTGTTCTGCTGCGGCCTGGTGACGATGATCCAGAGCATCGGCATCTGGAAGATCGGCATCCGCCTGCCAGTGATGATGGGCGTCACCTTCACCGCGATCGCGCCGATCATCGCCACCGGCTCCAATCCGTCGCTGGGCCTGCCGGCCGTGTTCGGCGCGGTGATGGTGGCGGGCATCTTCACCTACTTTGCCGCACCGTATGTCGGCAAGATGGTGCGCTGGTTCCCGCCGGTGGTGACCGGCACCGTCGTGCTGGTGATCGGCATCTCGCTGATGCGCGTGGGCATCAACTGGGCGGCGGGCGGCAACCCGACCATCAACACCGCGGCCGGTCCCGTGCCCAATCCCAATTTCGGCCTGCCGGTGAACATCGCCATTGCCACCGCGGTGCTGTGCACGGTGCTGGCGCTGGTGGCCTTTGCCAGGGGCTTCCTGTGCAACGTTGCGGTGCTGATCGGCATTGCAGTGGGCTTCCTGATTACACTGTCGCTGGGCAAGGTCAACTTCGACGGTCTGCACAACGCGCACTGGGTGGAGCTGATCACGCCCTTCCATTTCGGCTGGCCCACCTTCGACGCCATGACCACGGCCACCCTGTGCGTGGTGATGATCGTGATCATGATCGAGGGCGTGGGCCAGTTCCTGGCGCTCGGTGAGATCGTGGGCCGCCCGGTGGGCTGCGACGACCTCGCGCGCGGCCTGCGTGCCGACGGCGTCGGCGCGCTGGTCGGGGCGGTGTTCAACACCTTCACCTACACCTCGTACGCGCAGAACGTGGGACTGGTGCAGGTCACGGGCGTGCGCAGCCGCTGGGTCTGCGCCACCGCCGGCGGAATCCTGATCGTGCTGGGCTGCCTGCCCAAGCTGGCCTTCTTTGCCGCATCGATCCCGCAATACGTGCTGGGCGGCGCCGCGCTGGTGATGTTCGGCATGGTGGCCGCCACCGGCGTGCGCATCCTCGGCCATGTGGACTTTGTCGAGAACAAGAAGAACGCCTATATCGTCGCGGTCAGCGTGGCGCTGGGCATGATCCCGCTGGTGTCGGACAAGTTCTTCGCGCAGATGCCGGAGCTGCTGGCCAAGTTCTGCCAGAACGGCATCCTGCTCGGCACACTGACCGCGGTGCTGCTGAACCTGCTGTTAAACGCCCGCTCGCCGGTCCCCCAGGCCCACGGGCTGGCAAAGGAGCCGGCATGACGTAGTCAGCCTGCATCAGCAAGCTTGGCGCGATAGCGCATCAGCAGGTCGCGGAAAGCCTGGGCCGGCGGTGACAGCGACCGGTCCGCGTGCACCAGCAGCGAGATCTCGCGGTGGATCACCGGATCGGTCGGCATCACCGTGGCCAGCCCCAGCGCGGAAGTCAGCCGCGTGACCGCCGCGCTCATCACCGCGATGCCCAGCCCGGCATCCACCATGCCCACCATGGTCAGCGGCAGGAACACCTCGTGCACGCGCTGCAGCGAGATGCCGCGCGCGGCCAGCGCCGTATCCAGGCAATCGCGGATCGGGTTGCCCTTGTGCGGCCCGATCACGGGCAGGCCGGCTACGTCCTCCCAGCGCAGCGCCTTGCGCCGGCGCAGCGGATGGTGCGCGGGCATCACGATCACGAAGGGATCGGACATCAGCCGGTGCGCGCTCAGGTCGGGCTGGCCCTCGGGGATGGTGCCGATGCCGAAATCCACCTCGCCCGAGCTGACCATCTTGGTCACCTCATGCTCGGACACATCGTGCAGTTCCACCTTCACGCCCGGATGGCTCACGCAGAACTCGCGGATCACGCGCGGCAGCATCAGCGCCGCCTGGATCGACGATGCCGAGATCGACACGCGCCCGCGCCCCAGCGTGCGCAACTCGCTGGAGTTCTCGATCACGCTGTCGATATCGGCCACCGCCTTCTTCACCAGCGGCAGCAGCTCCGCGCCCGCCTGGGTGATGTGCAGCTGGCGCGTGTGGCGGTCGAACAGCTTCAGGCCGAGATTGCCTTCCAGCTCGTGGATCAGCGCGCTGACCGACGACTGCGACAGGTCCAGCTTCTCGGCTGCGCGGGTGAAATGGCGCTCTTGCGCCACGGCAATGAACGCGCGCAGCTGGCGCAGCGACACGTTCATGTTGCTGATGTTGGTCACGTTGTCTGCCTCCGGGATGTCGGGGTGCGCGCTTGCTTCGCCAAGTCTGGCGGGCGCGTCTGATTCAGAGAGTAACACGATCAATTAATCCGTTTCCGGACCTTTACCGATGAAGTCCATCCGCCCATGATGACTTCAACGGTGCGCGCCCCACACAACAGGCAGACGCCGCCGATGGCACAGACCAGGAGGAGCAATGAGAGCGTTTGAGTACTTCGAACCGGCAACGCTGGCGGAAGCCTCGGCCATGCTGCACCGGTGCGGCGGCAAGGCCAGCGTGCTGGCCGGCGGCACGGACCTGCTGGTCCAGATCAAGGAGTCCGTGCGCAAGCCCGAGCAGGTGATCAACATCAAGAAGATCCCCGGCATGGACGTGCTGACGTTCGATCCCGTCAACGGCCTGCGCATCGGCGCGCTGGTGACCACGCGCGCGGTGGAGACGTCGGACTTTGTGCAGCGCCATTACGCCAGCCTGGCGAAAGCCGTGACGGACTTCGCCTCGATCCAGGTGCGCCATCGCGCCACCGTGGTGGGCAACGTCTGCCGCGCGTCGCCCTCGGCCGATTCGATCGCGCCGCTGGTGGCCGACGGTGCTTCGGTGCACCTGTACGGCTTGTCCGGCTCGCGCGAGTTGCGCGTGGAAGACTTTGTCACCGGCGTCGGCAAGACCGCCATCGCGCCGGACGAGATCGTCACCCGCATCACCGTGCCGGCGCCGCGCCCCCACACCGGCAAGGTCTACCTCAAGCATGGCCGCCGCGTGCAGATGGAACTGGCCACCGTCGGCGTGGCGGTATCGCTGACGATTGAGAGCGGCCACTGCGCCCACCTCGGCATCGTGCTAGCAGCGGTCGGCCCGACGCCGGTACGCGCCGTGCGCGCCGAGCAGGTCCTGCGCGGCCAGCGCGTCACCGACGCCCTGATCCTGCAGGCCGCGCACGCCGCCATGGGCGATGCGCGCCCCATCAGCGACGTGCGCGCCAGCGAAGCGTACCGGCGGCAGATGGTCAGCGTGCTGACCCGCCGTGCTCTCGAACAAGCACTGGAGGCCGCAACATGCGAAAAATAATCGAACTCGTCATCAACGGCGAGCCGCGCGAACTGGCCGTGGCGCCGCACAGCACGCTGCTCGACGCCCTGCGCAACGACGCCTGCCTGACCGGCACCAAGAAGGGCTGCGACGTGGGCGAATGCGGCTCATGCACCGTCATCATCGACGGCCAGCCGATGAACTCGTGCCTGGTGCTGGCGCCCGAAGCGCACGGCTGCCACATCACCACCATCGAAGGCATCCAGCCCGCGCCCGACACCGTGCACCCGATCCAGGAGCAGTTCATGCAGTGCGGCGCCGCGCAGTGCGGCTTCTGCACGCCGGGCTTCGTGGTGATGGCCAAGGCGCTGCTGGACGAGAACCCGCATCCCACGCGCGACGAGATCCGCTTTGCCATTGCCGGCAATATCTGCCGCTGCACCGGCTACACCAAGATCATCGAGGCCATCGAAAAGACCGCCGAGGCCATGGACCCCGCCGGGTGCACCCACCGCACCCCTGCCAGCGAGGAGGCATGATGACCCACGCCGTGATCGGACACAGCGTCAAGCGCACCGACCTGCTCGACAAGGTCACCGGCAACGCCAAATACGTTGCCGACATGCCCTTCGCCGGCCTGCTGTTCGGCAAGATGAAGCGTTGCAACGTCGCGCATGCCAGGATCCGCCACATCGACACCTCGCGTGCCCTGGCCTTGTCAGGCGTCAAGGCCGTGCTGACCCATGAGAACGTGCCGCGCGTGCTCCACGCGGGATCGCCGCACCCGCGCTCCGCCTCGGTGACCTGCGACCAGTACATCCTGGACGACAAGGTGCGTTACTGGGGCGAAGGCGTGGCCGCGGTCGCCGCCATCAGCGAAGAGATCGCCGCGCGCGCAATCGAGCTGATCGAAGTCGAATACGAAACGCTGCCCGCCGTCTTCACCACCGAGGACGCCGAGCGCTCCGACGCCCCGCGCATCCACGACCGCGAACCCGGCGGCAACCTGGTGCTGCCGCCGGTGATCATCAAGCGCGGCGACGTGGAAGCCGGCTTTGCCGAGGCGGACTTCATTCTCGAAGGCATCTACGAAGGCGGCCGTCCCACCCCGGCCTACATGGAGCCCAACGTCTGCACCACCAGCTGGGACGGCAACGGCAACCTGACAGTGTGGATCTCCACCCAGACCGCCTTCATGGTGCGCGGCATCATGGCCGAGGTGCTGGGCCTGCCGCTGCACAAGGTGCGCGTGCTGGTCGACCATATGGGCGGCGGCTTCGGCGCCAAGCAGGACCTGTTCCAGCATGAGTTCCTGTGCGCACTGCTGGCGCGCGAGACGCGCCGCCCGGTGCGCATGGAATACACGCGTGAGGAAACCTTCCTCGGCGGGCGCACGCGCCATCCGGCCAAGATCTGGCTCAGGCAAGGTTTCCGCAATGACGGCACCATCACCGCGCGCCGAGCCCGGGTGGTGTTCAACTCCGGCGCCTATGGCTCGCATGGCCCGGGCGTGACCAATGTCGGCACTGCCGCCATGGTCTCGCTGTACCGCTGCGACAACGTGCTGCTGGAAGGCCGCTGCGTCTACACCAACAGCCCCATTGCCGGTGCCTTCCGCGGCTATGGCGTGGTGCAGACTTACTACGCGCTCGATGTGCAGATGGACGAGGCCGCCGAGCACCTGGGCCTGGACCCCGCCGAACTGAAGCTGAAGAACGCCGTGCGCGAGGGCGATATCGCGCCGTCCAACCATCCTCTGATCGGGCATGGCCTGGAGGCCTGCATCGAAAAAGGCATGGAGCTGGTCGACTGGCCCGCGCTGCGCCGCCGCCAGCGCGACTCCACCGGCCCGATCCGCACCGGCTGGGGCCTGGGCTGCGAGATGCACGGCAGCAGCGCCTATCCCGGCATCAAGGAACAGGGCAACGCCATCATCAAGATGAATGAGGATGGGACAGTGGTTCTGCTGACCGGCGCGGCCGGGCTGGGTACTGGTGCGCATACCGCACTCGCGCAGATCGTGGCGGAAGAACTGACGCTGCCGTTCGAAGCGGTGTCTGTTGTGCACGGCGACACCGACGTCGTGCCCTGGGACATCGGCGCCTTTGCCAGCCACACCACCTATATGGTCGGCAAGGCCGCGCAGATGGCGGCGGGCGAGATCAAGCGCCAGCTCTTCGACCGCGCCGCGAAGCTGATGGAATGCGAGCCCGAAGCCCTGACGCTGACCGCCGGCGTGATCGCCGTGCGTGACCGCGACGGCCCCACGCTGACCGTGCGCGAGGCTGTGATGCCGCGCAAGGGCATTCCCGCCGCGCAACTGGTGGGCACCGCGACCTATCATCCGACCAAGTCGTATTCGTTCGCCGCGCATTTTGTCGAGGTGGCGGTCGATACTGAGACCGGCTTCATCACCGTGCAGCAGGTGGTGCCGGTGCATGACGTCGGCAAGGTGATCCACCCTGTAGCGGCCGCGGGGCAGATCGAAGGCGGCATCCAGCAAGGCATCGGCCACACGCTGTATGAGGACTACCACATCGACATGCGCACCGGCCGCTCGCTCAACGCCAACTTTGTCGACTACAAGATGCCGCTGGCGATGGATATGCCGCCCATCCACACGGTGATCCTGGAAGCGGCGCCCGACCCTGGCGGCCCGTTCGGCGCCAAGGGCGTGGGCGAGGACCCGATCGTCGCGATCGGACCGGCGATTGCCAATGCGGTGTTCGATGCCATCGGCGTGCGCTTCCGCCACTACCCGATCAAGCCGGAGCAAGTGCTGCAGGCATTGGCGGAGAAGGCGGCGAAGGCGGGCGTCACCTCATGACCCGCAAGCAACGCCTGGTGGTCGCCATCACCGGCGCCAGCGGCGCCGTGTACGGCGTGCGCATCCTGCAGGCGCTGTCGGCGCTGGACGGCTGGGAGACCCACCTGGTCTGCTCGCCGTCCGGCCTGCTGACCGCGCACCACGAACTGGGCCTGCAGCGCCCGCAGATCGAAGCCATGGCCAACGTGGTGCACAACGTGCGCGATATCGGCGCGACCATCGCCAGCGGCTCGTTCCGCTGCGATGGCATGGTGGTGGCGCCCTGCTCCATGCGCACGCTGGCCGCCATCGCCACAGGGCTTGCCGACAACCTCGTCACCCGCGCCGCCGACGTGATGCTCAAGGAGCGGCGCCGGCTGGTGCTGCTGGCACGCGAAACGCCTTTCCACCTGGTGCATCTGCGCAATATGACCACCGTGACGGAAATGGGCGCCATCGTGCTGCCGCCGGTGCCGGCGTTCTACGCGCATCCGCAGTCGGTGGACGACATCGTCAATCATACCGTGGGGCGCGTGCTGGACCTGTTCGATGTGCAGCACGATGAATTGGTGGAGCGCTGGGAAGGCTTGCGCCCCAACGTCGCCACCGCGTGAGACGAAAATTTCGCCTCGCAGCAGCGAGGAACGCAGCACCCAATCAGGAGACAACATGAACGCACCTGCCGTCGCACAGCAGCCGCCCGTCCCGGTCACCATCCTTACCGGCTTTCTCGGCTCGGGCAAGACGACGCTGCTCAACCACATCCTGACGCAGAAGCACGGCCACCGCATCGCCGTGATCGAGAACGAGTTCGGCGAGGTCGATGTCGATTCCGACCTGGTGATGACCTCCGACGAAGAGATCTACCAGATGACCAACGGCTGCATCTGCTGCGTGGTCGATGTGCGTACCGACCTTGTCCGCATCCTGCAGAAGCTGCTAGAGCGCCCCGAGCGCTTCGACCATATCCTGGTCGAAACCAGTGGCGTGGCCGATCCCACGCCGGTGGCGGCCACCTTCTTCATGGACAACGAAGTCGCCAAACAAGTCACGCTGGACGGCATCCTGACGCTGGTGGACGCCGTGCATATCGAGAGCCACCTCGATGATCCCCAGTTGACCGGCTTCGACAACCAGGCCGTCGACCAGATCGTGGCAGCCGACCGGGTCATCCTCAACAAGACCGACCTGGTGGATGCCGCGCAGCTCGACAGGCTGGAGGCACGCATCCACCGCCTGAACGAAGGCGCGCAGATCCTGCGCTCCAACTTCGCACAGGTGGACCTGGGCAAGATCCTCGGCATCGGCGGCTTTACTACGGGCACGATCCAGGCGGGCGCGCACGATGACCACCGCGATCACGCGCACGATCATGACCATGACCATCACGACCATGTGTGCGACGAGCATTGCGACCACGTGCACGATGACGAAGCGCACGGCCACCGTCACGATCCGTCGGTCACGTCCGTATCGCTGGTGTTCGACCAGCCCTTCGACCGCCAGCGCCTTGAGCACGGCCTGAAGGCCCTGCTGGCCGCGCAGGGCGACGACGTGTTCCGGATGAAAGGGATCGTGGCGGTAGAGGGCGATGACCGCCGCTACGTGCTGCAGGCGGTGCACCGGCTGATGGATTTCCATCCCGCCGATGCGTGGGGCGCCGAAGCGGCGCAAAGCAAGTTCGTGTTTATCGGCCGGCACCTCGACAAGCTGCGCTTGCAGACGCTGTTGAAGGTCTGTCTGCCCGTGGCACAGGCGGCCTGACTGTCCTGACCAGCAGGGAGACGGACCCGCCGTCAGTCTCCCTGCTGCACTACCGCCCTCAACGTCTGCGACGGCAGTTCTCCAAACTCGCGCCGGTACTCGCGCGAGAACAGGCTCAGGTGCGTAAAGCCGTGCCGCAGCGCAATCGCGCTGACCATCCCCTTCTCTTGCCGCGCCCGCTGCAGATCGGCCCGCGCGCCATGCAGGCGCAGCAGCCGCAGGTATTCCATCGGCGTGGTGTTCTTGCTCTTGCGGAAACCCAGCTGCAAGGTGCGCGCCGATACGCCGCAGTGCGCGGCGATCTGCTCCAGCGTCAGTGGCTGCTCAAGATTGGCACGCAGGTAACTGATAGCATTGCGCACATAATCAGGCAGTGCCGCGTCGAACGGGCGCGGCAGCATATTGCCGTCCGCGGCAAAGCGGTCGAGCAGCAGCGTCGACAGCACGAT
The DNA here is from genome assembly GCF_003353055.1 of Cupriavidus lacunae. Classification (GTDB taxonomy): domain Bacteria; phylum Pseudomonadota; class Gammaproteobacteria; order Burkholderiales; family Burkholderiaceae; genus Cupriavidus; species Cupriavidus lacunae. The sequence goes on along the minus strand of NZ_QKWJ01000020.1, from coordinate 100,448 downwards.
GCGCTCGATGCTGGCATCCACCGCCGGCACGCCGCTGCCTTCGCGCCGCACGCGCGTTTCCGCGCGCAGGTAGCTCACCAGCGCCTGCCAACGCTCGGCGCGGCCATCGTCCGCCACTGGCTGCATGTCGAATTCAATTGGCGCCGGCGGCTCGAAGCTGAACTGCTGGCGGAACGCCTCTTCAATCAGCTGGCGGCGGATCACCACGCTGAAGCGCTCGCAACCCGGGTCCAGCGACAGCGTGGCCGGCACGGTGGGCGAGAACACAAAGGTCGCACCCGGCGGCATCAGCATCGCGCCACGCGGCGTCTCGACGCGGCATGTGCCCGCCAGCACGGTCTGGATCACGAACTCATCCTTGTTCGCCTGCGGCTCGATCTGCACGGCCTGGTTGTAGGCGATGGTGACCAGCGTCAGGCGGCCGATGGTGCTGGTGTCGATACGGGCATCGAGCGCCGCATCGGCTTCCGTCGCGCGCAGCCGCGTAGGGCCAAACACGCGGCCGGACAGCGACTGGATGCGATCGAGGTCACCGCCGCGGCTGACTGGCGAGCGGGAGGCTGCGGCAAACCATCTTGCGGTGGGTGACATGGCGTTAGAGAAAGAGGTGGAAAGGATCGACGGCTACCGACGCATCAATATCCGACGGTTTTCGCCCCTCTCCCGCTTGCGGGAGAGGGGCGGGGGAGAGGGCAGGAGCTGGCTAGAGCGATGCGATCTCACAGGCCACCAGACCGCCAGCGCAACAGCACCCAGTCATTCAAATGATCGCGCTCCTGCACATGCCTGCCCTCTCCCCCAACCCCTCTCCCGCACGCGGGAGAGGGGAGCAAACAAGCGACCCTGACGAGCGCGTCCATCCTATGACCACCCCCGCCCTCACGCAACCCAAGGGAAACCCCTGATGCCCCGTGCGCGCATTTTGCAAGCCCGATTGCGGCCCGGTGGCAGGGCCTTCGCAATAACGCTATGACGCCATCCCGTGCATCACTACTGTGCAAGGCATGCGTCGGCCATGCGCCGCGCATGGCACCGTGACGGACCGAGCCCGGCAACCAACAGACCGGGCCAGCCGCCGCCGGCATGGCGCACTTTCCCCCAGCGCGGCAGGAGACAACATCATGCAAGCAGCGGTTCACCCCGTCGACCAGATCCTGCCGGCACGCGCCATGGCGTCGCTCGGCTTCCAGCACATGCTTGTCAGTTATCTCGGCGCCATTGCGGTGCCGATGATCGTGGCCGGCGCGCTCAAGATGACGCCGGCGCAGACCACCATGCTGATCAGCACCGCGCTGTTCACCTCCGGCATCGCCACCCTGCTGCAGACCGTCGGCTTCTGGAAGTTCGGCGTGCGCCTGCCCCTGATGCAGGGCGTGGCGTTCAGCTCAGTGGGACCCGTCATCGCCATCGGCACCGATCCGGCGCTCGGCTTCAACGGCGTCTGCGGCGCCATCATCGCCGCGGGCGTGATCGCGATGTTCCTTGCGCCCATCATCGGCAAGCTCAAGCGCTTCTTCCCACCGGTGGTCAGCGGCTGCACCATCACGGCGGTGGGCCTTTCGCTGTTCCCGGTTTCGTTTCACTGGTTTGGAGGCGGAAGGGGGGCGCCGGATTTCGGCGCCCCCATCTTTTTCATCGTCGCCTTTGGCGTGGTGGCGCTGATCCTGTTTATCAACCGGCACGGCGGCGAACTGATCCGCAACCTGTCCGTCGTGATCGGCCTGCTGGTCGGCGGCACGGTGGCGTGGATGCTGGGCATGGGCAGCTTCGATGAAGTCGCGCGCGCACCGTGGTTCACCATGGTGACGCCGTTTGCCTTTGGCATGCCCACCTTCAACGTGGGCGCCATCACCACCATGGTGATCGTGATGGTGGTGCAGATGGTGGAATCGATGGGCCTGTTCATCGCCGTCGGCGATATCGTCAAGCGCCCCCTGACCGAACGCGACGCCACTCGCGGCCTGCGCGCCAACGGCCTGGCCAGCGCCATCGGCGGCATGTTCGCGGCCTTCCCGTATATCGCCTTCATGGAGAACGTTGGGCTGGTGATCGTCACCGGCGTGCGCAGCCGCTGGGTAGTCGCCACCTGCGGCGCGATGCTGTGCGCCGTGGCGCTGGTGCCCAAGATCGGCGCGCTGTTTGCCTCGATCCCGGCCGCCGCACTGGGCGGCGCCACCATGGTGATGTTCGGCGTAGTCGTCGCCGCCGGCATCAAGACCCTGGGCGAGGTCGAGTACGAGCGCAACCCCAACAACCTCTCCATCGTCTCCATCACGCTCGGCTGCGCGATGATGCCGGTGATGCTGCCCGGCATGCTGGAGAAGCTGCCCGGATTCCTGCAGCCCTTTGTCCACAGCAGCGTGATCATCGCCTGCGTGGTCTCCGTGGTCCTCAACCTGATTCTCAACGGCATGCCCACCCGTGAAGCCGACGAGCTGCCCGCCACTGCCGACAACGCCCAAGGGGTCTGAAACATGGAGCAGAACATCAACACCACCAGCGCCGCACCCACCGGCGACCTGCTGATCCGCAACGCCGCCGCCGTGATGACCGGCCGCACCGGCAACGCCGCGCGCGCCGGCGCCGCCGACATCCGCATCCGCGACGGCCGCATCGCCGAAATCGGCGCCAGCCTGCCGCGCCACGACGGCGAGGCCGTGCTCGACGCCACCGGCTGCGTGGTCTACCCGGGCTGGGTCAACACCCATCACCACCTGTTCCAGAACCTGCTCAAAGCCGTGCCCAGCGGCATGAATGTGGGGCTGGAGCAATGGCTGGCCTCGGCCGCCTACCCGCGCCTGGCACGCTTCACGCCAGAGATCTTCCGCACCGCGGTGCGGCTGGGCATGGCCGAGCTGCTGCTGTCCGGCACCACCACCTGCGCCGATCATCACTACCTCTACCACCACGGCCACGGTGCTGAGACCGGCGACGTGTTGTTCGAGGTAGCGGAAGAGCTTGGCATGCGCCTGGTGCTGTGCCGCGGCGGCGCCATCCAGTCAGCCTCCGATCACCCCGGCATGCGCGCGACTGCACTGGTGCCCGAGACGCTGGACGAGATGCTGGCCGATATCGAGCGGCTCAAGGCGCGCTATCACGATGCCTCCGCAGATGGCCTGCGCCGCGTAGTGGTCGCACCAACGACGCCAACTTTCTCGCTGCCACCCGCCCTGTTGCGCGAGCTGGCCGCCTTCGGGCGCGGCATGGACCTGCGGCTGCATTCGCACCTGTCGGAGACCGACAACTACGTGAAGTTCTGCCGCGAGAAGTACCAGTGCACGCCGGTGCAGTTCGTCGCCGACCACGACTGGCTTGGGCCTGACGTCTGGTTCGCGCACCTGGTCACCGTGAACCCTGAAGAGATCCGCATGCTGGCCGTGACCAACACCGGCATGGCGCATTGCCCTGTCAGCAATGCGCGGCTGGGCAGCGGCATCGCGCCGGTACGCACGATGGCCGATGCGGGCGTGCCGATTTCACTGGGCGTGGATGGAGTGGCGTCCAACGAATCGGGCAGCATGGTCCATGAAGCCAACTTCGCGTGGCTGGTGCACCGGGCGCTGGGCGGGGCTGCGCAAACCCGCGTGGAGGAAGTCATTCACTGGGGCACCGCAGGCGGTGCACAGGTGCTGGGCCTGCCGGGAATCGGCACGCTGGCGCCGGGACAGTCGGCCGACCTGGCGATCTATGACGTCAGCGGGCTGCGGTTCCATGGCTTCCACGACATCGGCACGGCGCCGGTGGCGGCTGGCGAGCCAACGCCGGTGCGGGATGTGCTGGTGCGCGGGCGGCAGGTAGTGCGCGATGGCGCGATCGTGGGGCTGGATCTGGAGAAGCTGCGCCGGGAGGCGCGGGAAGCGTTGGCGACGCTGGTGGATTGAGGCGGGTGGTTTAGGCGTTTGGCTATTTGCTGGCGGGCGTGGCTCGGGCAGGATGCGGCGTCCGGATGGGAATGCGAAGTGTCTTATCGAGTTGTTGGCTCCGACGCGGGAGACTGACACGGTCATCGCACACAACGGTGACCGGGCGTGGAAGCCCGCATGCGCATAGCAGGACGGTCGTCGCTGACGACCGTTCTTACCCATTCGGGATAGACCTCCTCAATGGCGGGCCGGGCGAGGCAGCCGCAAGGCTGACCGGCAATAGCTGTGCGCATCGGGCTTCCACCCTCGTCGTCAGGCCCGCCACCCTACCCTAACGTCGTGCGGCGGACCTTCATCCAACAATAGGAGGTCCTATGTCGGAAATCGATCTATCCACGGCGCGGTACAGCCTTGAGACGGTGGCAGCGGGTATGGAAGGCGTGCTTGTGCTGCTGGAACAATACAGCGAGCAGTCGGAGGCCTGCTTTAGTGCGTTTTGTCTGTTGGGGTTGGTGAAGGCGTAGCTGGAGAGTTGTTGGCAGAGGATTCAGCCGCTTGATCCGGACGCCTTCGGTTGACGACGCATTGCGTCGTCAACCAGAGCAAGCTTGTAATGCTTACTTCGCCGCAGTCTTCACCTGGTCCCCGGTATAGCTCAGCGACGCCAGCTCTTCCTTCGCCTTCTCCGGCGTTTCCAGCTCCAGCACCACGCGGCCCACCATCAGCCCCAGCGACGGGGAGCTGCGCACATACTTCGTCTCGCCGGCGTCCAGCACGAAGCTGAGCGTCTTCTCGGTTTCGGTCGAGGCTGCCGCGACATACTTGCCAGCCGTGCGGTCCACGAAGAAGAAACCGCCGGGCTTGGATTCGCCGACGACCTGGTTATTCAGGCGGATATCCGGCTGGATGGCCGCCCCGAACATCGACGCCGAACGCAGGAAATAAATCCGACCCTCGCCCGGCTTCAGCGTAGGCATCGATGCCGCCATCTCGGCGTGCTTGACACCCGAAGCGCATCCGGCCAGCAGCGACGACACCGCCAGTCCGGCGATCAGCAAGCGCGCAACCCGTTTCATTCCGATTCTCCCAAGTTCAAAGGTACTGCTGTCGTTAGCGGGGAGTAGTTCTGCTCCCCGGGCAGATAGAAGCCCACCAGCGTCTTGTTGCGAACGACCAGGTAGGCCTCGTGAACGTGGCGGCCCTCGATCGTGAGAATGGTGCCGACGGGCCGATAGACATCGCCTTGCGGAAGGCGTCCGACCTGCGACCAGGTCGACTTGGCGACGAGGTCGCGGGAATAGCCGGTGTCGAGCTTGACCTGGGCTGGCGACAGAAGCTGGACGCGCTTGGCCGTGGCGGCTGGCTGCATAAGCTCCACTGTTGCCGGGGTGGTCGCGATCATGGGGGCGCAGGCGGAGAGTGCCAGGCTAAAGCCTGTGGCGAGCCACAGGCAGCGGGCGCGGAAAGAGAAGGAGGTCATGGCTGGATACGCTCGAGTATATGGCTCGCAACCTGTGTGGCTGCGCCCCACAGCAATTGCGCCAGGCGGCACGATGCGGCGCCATTGGCACTTTCCCTTGGCGCCGCCCAGGTTGTCTTCTGAGGCTAATTACGACACTGGGGCGGACATGCTTAATACAACGCGACACCCTACAGGAGGAGGGTGCCGCGGGAATTCTCCAGCAAGCTGGCACAAATAGAAATCGTCTCCATCCGAGTTTGGCTGCGGCTACGAAATTTCTCTCAATCCCCCTTGAAACCCGACGCCTTGATCACCGGCGTCCACCTTGCCGAAAGCGCGCTCGCATATCTGGCAACCTCATCAGAAGTGCCGCCCGGCAGGATGTCATACCCGGCGCGCGCCAGCTTCTCACGCACGTCCGGCTTGGCCAGCACCTTGCGCACGGCCTGATACCACTGCGTTGCCGTGTCGGGCGGCGTGTTGGCGCGGACATAAAGCAGATAGCGCGACGAGGTCACAAGGTTCGGAAAGCCAGACTCCGCAAAGGTAGGCACATCCGGCAAGGCATCGGCGCGCTTTTCCCCGGCCACGGCCAGCACGCGGAGCTTGCCGCCGCGATGCAGCTCGGTAAAAGTCGTGATGGCGTCCATGCCTGCCGCGATCTGGTTGCCCATCATTTCCGTCGCCATCGCCGAGCCACCGCGATACGGCACCAGCGTGCTGCCGGTGTGAGACTGGCTGACGAATTCCTCGGCAAGGAAATGCAGCAGTGTGCCAACCGTGCTGATGCCGATCGAATAGTCAGCCGGCTTGGCCCTGGCGGCCTTGACGAAGTCGGCCAGCGTCTTGATGGGTGAGCTGGCGCTGACCGCAATGCCGAACTGGATCCCCGTCACATCGGTGAGCGCGGTGAAATCCGTGGCGGGGTTGAAGCGCATATTGCTGTAGATCAGCGGCCCGATGAACATCGGATCGACGGGTGCCAGCAGCACGGTGGTGCCGTCGGCCGGCGCGTTCTTCAGGAATTCGGCCGCCACGCGCGTCCCGGCACCGGGGCGGTTGTCGACGATGACGGTACGGCCCATGGCGTCTTTCAGCTTCTCGGACAGCAGGCGGCCCATGTAGTCGGCCGGACCTCCCGCCGGAAACGGCACGATGATGCGCGATACGGACTGCCCCCATGCGGCCCTGGAGAGCAGGGCACCGGTACACAGCGCGGCGGCGGTGCCGGCCAGCATGGCGCGGCGGGAAAGCCGTGGGGCGTAAGCAGGTTTGCGTTCGTTCATGGGAAGCTCCTGGGTCTAGATGCCGGTTTGCACGTCGGTGAAAGGGGTGAAGCGCGCCGCGTCTTCAATGGCCTGGCCGGCGCGCAGCAAGAGGTCTTCGCGGAAGCGCCATGCCATCAGTTGCACGCCGACGGGCACGCCGCTTGCCATGCCTGTCGGTACGGACAGCCCGGGCATGCCGAGCATTGCCGTTGCCAGCAGGGGGCTCTGTGCGTCAAGCAAGGCACGGTTCTCTTCAGGCGTGCGGATATCTGCGTCTTGTACGCTTGGGCGCTGCCACGACACCGGCATCAGCACCAGCGGATACGTTTGCATGAACAGCGACCAGTTGCGTGCGATCGCCTGGCGCCGCGCCAGGGCATCCAGAAAGCCATCGCGATCGGTTTCCTGCATCCCGTCCAGCATGTTGCGCTGGCTTTGCCGCATGGCCTCGTCGCCATGCTGCTCCACCCCGGCGATGATGTTGCGGCGGCTGTCGTCGACCGTCAGCGTGCGCCACAGCGCCGCCGCTTCCATAAAGTCAGGCAGGCTGGCTTCCTCGACGGCGTAGCCCGCTTGCTGCAGCCATTGCGCGGCACTGTCCAGCGCCGCGCTGACCGCGGGATCGACGGGAATGCCCGGACAGCGCCGGAACAGCGCCACGCGTATCGGCCCGGGCGGCAGCGGCAGTTCCAGCGGCACCGGCACCCACGCCGGGTCGCGCCCGTCATAACGGGCCATGGCGTGGTAGCCGAGCCGCAGGTCGGCAATGCTGCGCGCAAGCGGCCCCTGCACAGACATGAGCTGTGGCGTGATGCTGCGCTCGGCAGTGGCCGACGGGTTGTATGCGGGCACCCGCCCCGTCGTCGGCCGCAAGCCGACGACACCACAGGCATAGGCCGGATAGCGAATGGAGCCGCCGATGTCATTGCCATGCGCCAGCGCCCCCATGCCGGAAGCGACCGCGGACGCGGCACCGCCGCTGGAGCCGCCGGGAGTGATATCCGCATCCCACGGGTTCAGCGTACGCCCATGCAGGCCGTTGTCGGTAAACCAGCGCGAGGAATAGGTAGCCGTATTGCTGCGCCCGACGATGATGGCCCCGGCACTGCGCAGGTTTGCGACCACGGGGGCATCCTCACGCGCGATGTTGTGCTTCAGCGGGATCACGCCGTTGGTGGTGGCATGGCTTGCCTGGTCGACATTGATCTTGATCGTGACCGGCACGCCATGGAGCGGCCCCAGCTCCGCGCCCTCAGCGACCTGACGATCCGCGGCATCCGCGCTGGCCAGCGCCTCTTTTGCAAGCACTTCGGGCAACGCATTGAGACGAGGGTTAAGCGCTTCGATGCGAGCCAGCACGCTGGCCGTGACTTCGCGGCAGGAAATTTCGCGCCGCCGCACGGCATCGGCAATGTCGACAGCGCTCCAGCGCCAAAGCGTTTCATCAGGTTTCACGGCAAGGCTCCCAGCATTCAGGCAATAGGAATCCCACCCGCCGTGTCGGATGCGACGATGGCGGTTGGGTGTGCAGAAAAAAGGGGGACGCTAGCGCGTCAGGGGATCAGTCGCCCGGGCTCATCAGCAAGCTCCCTCGATCCACCCGGGATTCGGCCTCCAGGGCCAGGGATTCCGCATGCGCCATATGCTCTTGCATCAGCGCGCGCGCACGCTCCGGGTCGCGCGACCGGAACGCATCGATCAGCGCTCTGTGGCTGTGGAAAGTCTCTTCATCAAAGTCGTCGAAATCATCTTGCGCATTACGTACCACGATGACGCGGCGGATGATGTCGTTGAGCAGGCGGCAGAACAACGCCAGCATCGGGCTGCTGCAGGCATCGGCCAGACGGTCGTGGAACAGCAGGTCGGCCTCGCGCCGCTCGTTCCAGTCCGTGCTGCCGCCATGTTCCGGGTGGCTCAGCCCGACCAGGGCTTCAAGATCGGCGATATCGGCATCGGTCAGGCGCAAGGCGGCGTTGGCGGCCAGTTCCGGCTCAACCGCGCGGCGCAGGGCGTACAGCGTGACGATGTCGACCGACTGGAAGTACAGGAAGTTGGACACTGCCTCCAGGCATCGCTCATAGGGCGGCTGCGTCAGCGTGGCGCCGCCGTTCGGGCCCGTGCTGACCTTGACCAGCCCCTGCGCCTGCAGCGAGGCAAGCGCCTCACGCACCGTCCCGCGTGCAACGCCCATCTGTTCGATCAGCGCCGCTTCCTGCGGCAGCTTGTCTCCGACCGTTTGGTGCGTCTGCACGATCCAGCGCTTGATATCGTTGACCACCTGGTCCGACCGCTTCACGCGTTTGCTGCCCTCTATCTGCGGGGTAGGCTTGGAGTCCATTGCTTCGTATTTATGATCATAATTACTATGATTATGATCAACGAGCGGGCTTTTCCTATGCGGGTATTCCCGGCGGCAGAGGCAAAGCTAACCGGACTTCAGCAAGTCGGGGGTCATAGAGGTGTCGGAGCCGCCGACATTCACGCTATCCGGGCGCACACCGGCGAACGAAATCCGTCGATTCGCCCCATAGGCCTGGTACTGCTCTTTGTGGTGCCCTACCTTACGCATGACAACGAACTTCATGACGAGGTATCCCATGCCCCACGCCTTCCCGCCCAACGACCCCAACGCCATGGCCTACTGGCGCGCGCGCCGCATGGTGCGTGCCCTGCGCGGCTGGTACATCCACCTGCTGGTCTACGCTGTCGTCAATGCCTGGCTTTGGTTGCGCTTCTTCTACTTTCCCTCGCCGGCGTGGTCGCATTACTCCACTACGGGCTGGCCGTGGCCGCTGACCACTACCCTGGCCTGGGGCCTGGGACTGACCGTGCATGGGTTGCTGGTCTGGACGCGGCTGTCGCGCCGCGGGCGTGACTGGGAACAGCGCAAGATCCAGGAATTCATGGATCGCCAGTAGTTCCCTCTGCCAGCGGCGCAGTGGCGCCGCTGGCGCTCTTACATCTGCCGGAACCGGTGCATGTAGGCGCGCGATACCGGCAGCTCGGCATCGCTGTCGCGCATCCTGACAAAGAGCCGTCCCGACTCATCACGGCGCGTGCCGGCCACGAACTCCATATTGACGATGGACGAGCGGTGGATCTGCCAGAACACCTCCGCATCGAGACCGGCGATCAACTCCGCCAGCGGCGTGCGGATCAGGTGTTCGCCCTCGCGGGTATGCACGACCACGTACTTGTCATCGCTCTGGAAGTACATCACCTCCTGGATTGGCACATGGCTGGTGGTATTGCCGCGGCTGGCGCGTACCCAGCGCAGCTGGCCACCGCTTTCCGCGCGCGGCTGGGCGCGTGTGAGCTGGTTCAGCAGCTGGGCCAGTTCGGGCAGCGGCGCCGCTTCCTGCAACGCCTTGCGCAGCCGTTCGATGGTGCGGCTAAGCCGTTCCTCGCTGACCGGCTTGACCAGGTAGTCGACTGCGGCGCGTTCAAACGCATCGAGCGCGAATTCGTCATAGGCCGTGACGAACACCAGCCGCGTATCGGCTTCAATGCCTTGCGCCACTTCCAGGCCGGACAGGCCGGGCATCTTGATGTCGAGGAAGGCAACACTCGGCGATAGCCTTGCGATGGCGTCGGCGGCTTCAATACCGTTGGTCGCCTCGGCGACGATCTGCAACTCCGGCCAAAGGCGTTGCAGCTTGCCGCGCAGATACGCGCGCAGGTGCTCTTCATCGTCGGCAATCAGGGCGGTGGGCGTCATGGGGCGTCTCCGTATCAGGATTGGCGCGGCAGCGGGATGTCGATCAGCACGGCAGTGCCCGGCGCACGCTCTTCGATTCGCACATGGGCATCGCCGTCATACAGTACGGCCAGCCGTTCACGCAGGTTCGAAAGCCCGACGCCGGCGCCGGCCGAGGGGCGGAAGCCCATGCCATCGTCCTCGATGGTCGCCAGCATGCGCGGGCCGCGCCGCTCCAGCCGGACCTGCAGCCGCCCGCCTTCGATCTTCGGCTCCAGCCCGTGCTTGATCGCATTCTCGACCACGGGCTGCAGCAACATCGGCGCCAGCGGCATCAGCTCAAGTTCCGGGTCGACATCGACCGAGTAGCGCAGCCGGTCACCCATGCGGATCCGGATCAGTGCCAGATAGTCGCGCAGAAGCTTCGCTTCCTGCGCCACCGTGCCTTGTGTGGCGCGGCTAGCTGCCAGCGATGCGCGCAGGTAGGCGATGAAATGCTCCAGCATCAGCGTGGCCTTCTGCGGCGCGGGCTCGATCAGGCTGACCACGTTGGCCAGGGTGTTGAACAGGAAGTGCGGTTCGATCTGGGCCTGCAGCAGGCGCATGCGGGCTTCGACCAGTTGCTTCTCCGTCGACAGCGTGCGCACCTGTTCCTGCGCCATGTACTCGGCGATCTTGCGTTCTTCCCACTGTCGCCCGAGCAGGCCGACGCGGCCCCAGGTCATGACGCCGTGCATGGCCAGTCCGATGCCCCAGCCCACAAGCGGCCCGCCGGACCACGGGCGCTGCGGCGATCCCAGCAGGTGGAAGCCGATCAGCAATGCATTGACCGCCACGTAGAGCATGGCGTGCATGTAGAAGAAGCGCAGCGCGCGCACGCGCCGGCGGGCGTCTTCATAGGCACGCTGTTCGGGGGCGGATCGCCAGATGCGGGAGTCTGGGGTATGCACGGGCAGGTGGATGCGGGCGGAGATGCCGCGAGATTACCACCGCGTTGCCGGGTGCTGATACGACATTGGGGGGAGCCGGCAGATCAGCGGCGCGAATCGCAGGAAATCCGGCGCCAGCGCCAGTTGGCGACGCCGTACTCCTCACAAAAAACCAATCGAAAACCACGGCACCAACGTCAACAGCAACAGCGCGATGAACAATGCCGCCATATGTGGCCAGACACGCGGCATGGCCACATCCGGCGATACCCGCCCGATCGCACAGGCCGCATAGAACCCCACCCCGAATGGCGGCGCAAACAAGCCCAGTCCCATCGCAAAGATCACGACCATCGCGTAATGCACCTCATGCACGCCAACAAGCCTGGCGATGGGGAAGAGCAGCGGCCCGAACAGCACGATCGCCGGAATCCCTTCCAGCAGGCTGCCGAGCACAATAAAGGCCAGTGCCGATACCAGCAGGAAGCCTGACTTCCCTCCCGGCACCGCGGACATGATGCGGACCAGGTCCTGCGCGAAGCCCGACTGCGTCAGCGCCCATGCCATGGCGGTAGCGCAGCCGACGATCAGCAGGATCGCGCCGGACAATGCCGCGGTATTGAGCAGGATCGGATAAATCCGGCGGTAGTCGAACTGTCGGTACACCAGCACTCCGGCTAGCGCCGCATAGAAGATGCCGATGGTCGACACCTCGGTAGCCGTCGCCACGCCCTCAACCACCGCCGTGCGGATGATGACCGGCAGCGCAAGCGCCGGCAGTGCCACCACCAGCAGCCTCAGCAGCGCCCGCCGCGATGGCCGCGCGACGCCGCGCATGTCTTCCTTGCGCGTCTGCCACCAGACCACGAGCGCCATCATCACCAGCCCGACGAGGGCCGGCATCAGCCCGCCGATGAACAGCGAGGTAATCGATACGCCCGTCACCGAACCCACGGTGATCAGCACGATGCTGGGCGGAATCGTCTCCGACATCGCCCCCGACGCCGACAGCAGCCCGATCAGGTCGCCGTCCTTCGCCCCCCGCTGCTTCATCTCCGGGAACAGTGCGGGCGCCACCGCGGCCATGTCGGCCGCCTTTGATCCGGAGATGCCCGAAACGATGTACATCGCCCCCAGCAGCACATACTGCAGCCCGCCGCGCAGGTGGCCGATCAGTCCGGCCAGGAACTGGATCATCGCCCGCGCCAGGCCCGTCATTTCAATCAGCCCGCCCAGAAAGATGAACAACGGCACCGCCAGCAGGATCATGTGCGACATGCCCTCCTGCATCCGGTTCGGGATGATGGACAGCGGCGTAGCCGTGGACAGCACCAGGTAGCACAGTGTGGCAAGCCCGAAGGCAAAGGCAATCGGCACGCCGATAGCAACGCAGCCGCCGAGCATCAACAGGAAGAAGATCACCAGGTTGGCGTTGCCCAGGTCCGTCAGTACCGGCGAGAGCAGCCACAACGCGCCAGCACCAAGCGCAGCCGCCAGGCCGCTTACCGCCGTCTGTCTGAGGCTGGCGCACGACAGCAGGCGGATGACGGCGGTCACGAGCATCAGCACGGTCCCGGCAAGGATCGCGCCGGCACGCCAGGCTTCGCTGATCTCCAGGGTAGGCATCTGCACGCCCCGGTGTTCGGCTAGGTGCTCCCATGCAGGCTGCAACAGCAGCAACAGGAACGCCACCACCATCCACATGCCAAACGCATCCAGCCATGCGCGCTTGCGCGGCGGCTGGTTTTTGATAAAGGTGGTGAGCTGCATATGCGCCCCGCGCTGCAGCGCGATGATGGCGCCAAACATTGCCAGCCAGACGAAGAGCAGGCTGGCCACCTCGTCGGTCCATGGCAGCGGCGCGTGCAGCGCATAGCGCGCAAATGCGCCGCCCCCGAGAATCAGGGCTTCGGCCACGACAATCAGCGCGGCCGGCACCTCGACCACGCAGGCCAGCACCTGGCCCCAGCGTGCACTGGCGGTAGCGGGCAGTCGGGCAGGATTAGCCTGGGGCCAGGCGGTGTCATCCATCGCTGTTCTCCTTGTTGTTCTGCAAATGGCTGGTGGCTAGACCAGCGGCCCGGTGTACTTTTCCAGCATCTGCCAGGCCTCCTCGCCGTACTTCCTGCGCCACTCCGCATAGAAGCCCGCTTGTTGCAGCAGTTTGCGAAACGGCGCGGGGTCGGGCTGGTTGAACGTGATGCCGAGCCGGGTCATCTCCGCGCGCGCCTCCACGTCGACGCGCGCGATGTCCTCGCGTTGCTTCAGCGCCGCGGCCGTGAAGCGGGTGGTCAGGGACGCCTGCACCTCGCGCGGCAGCGTCTGGAATTTCCTGGCGTTGCCGAAGATGAAGTGCCCGTCCCAGGTATGCGCGGTCATCGAGCAGAATTTCTGCACTTCATAGAGCTTGCCGCTGCGGATCAGCGACAGCGGCGTCTCCTGGCCATCTACCACGTGGGTCTGCAGCGCGGAGTAGAGGTCCGCGAACGGTATCACCGTCGGCGAGGCGCCAAGCGTCTTGAACATCGACACCCAGAGCGGAATCACCGGGACACGGATCTTGAACCCTTTCAGGTCGGCCGGCGTGTTCACCGGCCGGATAGCCGACGTGATGTTGCGATAGCCGTTGTCCAGGCATTTGTCGAAGACATGCAGGTTCACCTTGCTGAGCAAGCCGCGCACGTAGGCACCCAGCCCGCCATCCATGGCCGCCCAGACCGTGGCGTAGTCCTTGAAGGCGAAGGCCACACCATTGATGCTGGCGGCCGGCACCCGCGTCTGCAGGTTGGTGCTGGCGGTCGACATGAAATCGATCGCGCCGGCCAGCGTCTGCGAGATCATGTCCGGCTCGCTGCCAAACTGGCTGTTGGGATAGACCTGCAGGTCCACCTTGCCGCGGGTGTCCTGGCGGATGCCCTCGGCGGCCTCGCGGAGGCGAAGCGTGCCCGGATGGTCTGCCGGGAATGCCGTGCCGTACTTGAGCTTGAGGGTGGCGTTCTGGGCGAGCCCCCTGCGCACCGGCAGTGCCAGCGCGAGGCCTGTGGCGGCGAGCGCGCCGAACTCTCGGCGGGTAAACAGCTTGGCCATGATGTGGTTGTCTCCTCTTCGTCAGGGGTGTGGCTCAGCAGGACTGCAGTGCGTCCGCACCGCGCGACAGGCGGCGGCGGTCATAGTCAGGCAGGTGTACGCCCGCTTCGGGGCTGCTTAGGCTGCGCTGCGCCAGCCTCATGACGTGCCCCTCGATCGTTTGCGTCGTTGCATCGGAATCGGAATGCGGCTGTTGTGGACCATGGCTGAACGTATCACGGTGAAATGCGGCACACGTGCAGCCGTTTCAGCAGATCCGTGCAGCACATTCGCTTTCCCGCTGCAAACGCCGCGCGCATGCACCTCTGATACGCCCCGAAGCTCAACAGCACATGCGCCGGTTTGCCGCGATCCGTGATGAAGACTGGGACATTGCCGCGCCGGACATTCTGCGAGCGGCTAATGAAGCACGCCGTGTCGTTGCCCGAGGGGCCGTACCAAGACGAGGCTGCCTGGCTCAGTGCCAGCTAAGTCTGCCTGCGTAGCCTCTTCCCTGACCAACTAGCGCGAGCTCCTATGAAAACATCCACAGAACACGCCCTGGCCAAAGTCCCCGAAGTCACGCTGGGGTTCTGGCTGATCAAGATCGCCGCCACCACGCTCGGCGAAACCGGCGGCGATGCCGTCTCGATGTCAATGAACCTGGGTTATCTGGTCGGCACGGGCATCTTCGCAGCGATATTCCTGGCCGCCGTGATCGCGCAGATCAGAGCCAGGCGGTTCCATCCCTTCCTGTACTGGACCACGATTATCGCGACCACCACGGTGGGCACGACGCTGGCCGATTTTGCCGACCGCTCGCTCGGCATCGGGTACGCCGGCGGCTCGGGATTGCTGCTGGCGATGCTGCTCGGCTCGCTCTTTGTCTGGCATCGTACCCTTGGCTCCGTGTCGGTGAGCACGGTCAGCTCGCCCAGGGCGGAGGCGTTCTATTGGGTAACGATCATGTTCTCCCAGACATTGGGCACGGCACTCGGCGACTGGACCGCCGATACGGCGGGCCTGGGCTACACCGGCGCGGCCATCGTCTTTGGCGGCTTGCTGGCCTTGATCGTGGCGGCCTGCTACTGGACCCGTGTATCCCGTACTCTTCTGTTCTGGGCGGCGTTCATCCTGACCCGCCCGCTGGGTGCCGTGGTCGGTGACTTCCTGGACAAGCCTCTGAACGCCGGAGGTCTGGCGCTGAGCCGCTATTCCGCGTCGGCTGCGCTTTTTGCCTTCATCCTGACCGGTATCCTGCTGTTCAGGCAGCGCGCAGCGCGAACGGCGCATTGAACGACGAAGATTGAAGGGAGGCGGCATGCGGGTCTTGCTGGTCGAAGACGATCCCATGATTGGTGAAGCGATCCAGGGCGCATTGAAGGATGCGTCTTATGCGGCTGACTGGGTAAGCAATGGCCAGGCCGCCCTCGCCACACTGGACTGCCAGCACTATGACCTGGTGCTGCTCGACCTTGGCTTGCCAGGCAAGGACGGCCTGGACGTGCTGACCAGCATTCGGGCCAGGGGCAACCCCGTTCCCTTGCTCATCATCACGGCTCGCGATGAACTGGATGACCGTTTGCGCGGCCTGGATGGGGGGGCCGACGATTACGTCCTCAAGCCCTTTGAGATTGCGGAACTGTTCGCGCGGATGCGTGCCGTGCTGCGGCGCAAGGGAGGCAGCGCCGCGCCTGTCCTCAGCAATGGCGCGGTCTCACTTGATCCGGCCACGCGGCAGGCGTCGGTGGGCAGTGAGGCACCCATACAGCTTTCCAACCGTGAGTTCGCGCTCCTGCAGGCCTTGTTGATACGACCAGGGGCCATCCTGTCACGCAGCGAGCTGGAGGATCGCATCTACGGCTGGGGAGAAGAGGTCGAAAGCAATGCCGTCGAATATCTGATCCACGCGCTGCGACGCAAGCTGGGCAGCGAGGTCATCAAGAACGTCAGGGGGGTGGGATGGATGGTCTCAAAGGGCGCCTGAACGCGTCGGTCCAGATCAAACTGTCCTTCACCCTGGCTGCCGCGATTGTGGTCGTTGCTGTCGTGGCGGGCATCTTCTCGTTCATGTCCGCCTTCGATGAGGCGCACGAGTTGCAAGATGATGTCTTGCGCCAGGTCGCGTGGCTGATGCGCCAGCAGCACCTGTCGCCTGCCCCCGCGCCCACAGATGCTGGCCTCAAGGAAAGCAACGAGGAATCGCGTGTGATCGTCCAGCGCCTGGGCGACGGCAAGGGGTCACAGACAGGCGTGGATGCCGGCGGGCTGTTACCCCTGCCCGCGACGCTGACGGATGGTCTGCACACGCTGGACGTCGGCGGCGAGACCTTCCGTGTACTGGTCGGGACAACCACCGCCGGCGAGCGCATTGCGGTAGCGCAGGAGTCCGGCTTCCGGGATCAGATTGCGCGCGAAAGCGCCCTGCGTACCGTGACACCCTTCCTGATCCTCGTGCCGCTCCTGCTGCTGATCGTCGCCGACCTGGTGCGCAAGATGTTCCAGCCTATTGCCGCGCTCTCCAGGGAAATCGACCAGCGTGCCGAGCAAGAGCTGCACCCCATCGACGACCGCCGCCTTCCCTCGGAGGTGCGTCCGTTTGTGGTGGCGATCAACCGCCTGCTCGCCCGCGTTGCGCAGTCGATGGACACCCAGCGCCGCTTTGTCGCGGATGCCGCGCACGAGTTGCGCTCACCCCTGACGGCGTTGTCGCTGCAAGCGGAACGACTGGCGGAAGCGGAAATGTCCGGCGCGGCGCGTGCACGACTGAACGTGCTGCGCCAGGGCATCGAACGCGGCAGGAGCCTGCTGGATCAGCTCCTGACTTTGGCCAGGGTGCAATCGCCTGCCGAATTGCCGACGTCGCCGGTATCCATCCAGGCCATCTACCGCCGTGTTCTGGAGGACCTCATGCCGTTGGCCGAGGCAAAGCAGATCGACATCGGTGTCGAGGGCGCGCAAGACGCTCGGGTGTGGGCGAGTGAGCTGGACCTGATCGCCGTGGTCAGGAACCTGGTCGACAACGCCATCCGCTATACCCCGCAGGGTGGCCGGGTGGATCTTTCAGTCAGCTCGGCAGAAGGGTGTACCGTGCTGCGCATTCAGGACACCGGGCCGGGCATCCCTTTGGCCGAACGGGATCGGGTTTTTGACCCCTTCTACCGCACGCTTGGCAGCGCGCAGGTCGGTTCAGGCCTGGGGCTTTTCATAGTCCGGACAATTGCGAAGCGCATCGGCGCGGATATTCGCCTGGGCTTCTCTGACGAAGGGCTCCAGACAGGCTTGAGTGTGGCTGTCCTGATTCCAGTGAAGGGCCCGTACCAGGCGGCTGAATCGCAGGCCGGTTAGATACACTGGCTTTGCGCCAAGTTCTGCAATCGCGCGTGGCCGGCAAGCTGATCTTGCGGAGGATTGTCTTCCGGGTGCCGGAAGGCATCTTGGCGATGGGTGCCTCAAATGCAAAAGGGGTCGCGCAGACTTCGCGCAACCCCTTCAAATTCTGGTGCCGGCTGCAGGACTCGAACCCGCCACCTGATGATTACAAATCAACTGCTCTACCTGATGAGCTAAGCCGGCATGTCTGGTGCAGACCGCGATTCTACTGCATTGCGGTCCGTTTTGGGATGGCTTACTTCACCACTTTCAGTGCGGGCTTCTTGCCGCCGATGCGGGGCACCGGGGGTGGCGTGTCGTCGTCGCCGGAGTCGGTGCTGGTGGTGCTGGCCGAGGTCTCGGCTTCCACCGGGGCCAGCTTGGGCGGCGGGTTGTTCTCACGCTCGGTGGCGGCCTGGGTTTCCGGCACGCTGCGTTCGACCGGGAAGGCCATGCCCTGCCCGTTCTCACGGGCGTAGATGGCCAGCACGTTCTCGACGGGGACGTCGATCTTGCGCGAGATGCCGCCGAAGCGTGCGCTGAAGGTAATCCACTCGTTACCCATGTCCAGGCCGCTGGTGGCGTCGAAGCTGACGTTGAGCACGATCTCGTTGTTCTTGACGAACTCGCGCGGCACGCTGGTGTTGGCGTCGACGAAGACGGCGATGTACGGCGTGAAGCCGTTGTCCGTGCACCATTCATAGATGGCGCGGATCAGGTAGGGCTTGGTGGAGGTTTCAGACATTGTGCTTCCAATGGCGCCGCGATGGCCCGAGGGCGGATGCGCTCGGGCCGGTGCCGCTTAGCGGCGCATCACCTTTTCCGACGGGGTGAGCGCTTCGATGTACGCGGGACGGCTGAAAATGCGTTCAGCATACTTCAGCAGCGGCGCGGCGTTCTTCGACAGCTCGATGCCGTAGTGGTCCAGGCGCCACAGCAGCGGCGCGATGGCGACGTCGAGCATCGAGAACTCTTCGCCCAGCATGTACTTGTTCTTGACGAAGATCGGCGCGAGCTGCGTCAGGCGGTCGCGGATCGCGGCGCGGGCGCGTTCGTGGTTCTTCTCCGCGGCCTTGCCCTTTTCGTTCTCCAGCGTGTAGACGTGGGTGAACAGTTCCTTTTCGAAGTTGAACAGGAACAGGCGGGCGCGGGCACGCTGCACCGGGTCGGCCGGCATCAGCTGCGGGTGCGGGAAGCGCTCGTCGATGTATTCGTTGATGATGTTCGACTCATACAGGATGAGGTCGCGCTCGACCAGGATGGGCACCTGGCCGTACGGGTTCATCACCGAAATATCTTCGGGCTTATTGAACAGGTCTACGTCGCGGATTTCAAAGTCCATGCCCTTTTCAAACAGGACAAGGCGGCAACGTTGGGAAAACGGGCAAGTCGTACCCGAATACAACACCATCATGGTTGGATTCCTTGGGCTTAGCCGAAGCAGGGTCGGACAGTAAGGTCTGACATTCTGCCAAAGTCCATCACCAGAAAGCAAATTTATGGCAAATGGCGCACTTTCCTGGTGACGTTCTGCACGCTCCCAAGTAAAAAAGCCAGGAGCGGCGCTGCTTTCGCAGCGGCCACTCCTGGCCTTTGTCCTGTCAGGGCCCGGGTTCGGGCCGCTGGCACGGCTTACTTCACGTCCTTCCAGTACGCGGCGTTCAGGCGCCAGGCAAAGACGGTGAACACGCCCAGGAACATCAGCACCCAGACGCCCAGGCGCTTGCGGTGGTTCTGCGCGGGCTCGGCCATCCAGTCCAGGAAACCGACCAGGTCAGCGGCGGCCTGGTCGTACTCGACCTTGCTCAGCTTGCCCGGGCTCAGTTGCTCGAAGCCGGCAAACTTGTGCACCTTCTCGCCGTGCTGTTCCACTTCCGTGAACTTGGCGGCGCGCTGGCCCTGCAGTTCCCACAGCACGTGCGGCATGCCGACGCTCGGGAACACCAGGTTGTTCCAGCCGGTGGCGCGGCTGTCGTCACGGTAGAACGTGCGCAGGTAGGTGTAGAGCCAGTCGTCGCCGCGGGCGCGGGCGATCACCGACAGGTCCGGCGGCTGCGCGCCGAAGAAGGCCTTGGCTTCCTTCGGCTGCATGGCGATGGTCATGGTCTCGCCAACCTTGTCCGCGCTGAACAGCAGGTTTTCGCGGATCTGGTCGTCGGTCAGGCCGATGTCCTTGAGCCGGTTGTAGCGCATCATCGATGCGCCGTGGCAGTTCAGGCAGTAGTTGACGAACAGCTTGGCGCCGCGCTGCAGCGACGACAGGTCGGCAGTGTTCACCGGTGCCGGCTCAAGGGGGAAGCCCCCCTCGGATGCCATGGCAGGTGCGGCGGCAAAGCAGGCGCCGGCCAGCGCGAAGATCGAAAGCAGCTTTTTCATCTTGTGTCCTTGTCCTCTTGTCGGGTTCGCGCTTCGCTCAGTGCGGATGGAACGTGACGCGCTCCGGCACCGGCTTGAACTCGCCGGCACGGCTCCACAGCGGCATGGTCAGGAAGAAGGCGAAGTACAGCAGGGTACCGAGCTGCGACACCTTTTCACCAACCGGCGACGGCGGTTGCACACCGAGGTAGCCGAGGACCAGGAACACCACCACGAAGACGATCAGGATGGTCTTGTGGAAGGCGGGACGATAGCGGATGGACTTCACCGGCGAGCAGTCGAGCCACGGCATGAAGAACAGGATCACGACCGAGCCGCCCATCACCAGCACGCCCCAGAACTTGGCGTCGATGAAGTAGAAGCCCACGGCCAGGATCACGGCGATGGCGATGGCACCGACCTTCACGCGCGCATCCTTGCTGCGCAGGAACACCATGCCGAGCACCAGCGCGAAGAACACCCACAGGATCGGCAGGAAGTTCGACGTGGTGGCGCGCAGCATCGAGTAGAACGGCGTGAAGTACCAGACCGGCGCGATATGCGGCGGGGTCTTGAGCGGATCAGCCGGGAAGAAGTTGTTGGCTTCCAGGAAATAGCCGCCCACTTCCGGGAAGAAGAAGATCACGGCCGAGAAAATCATCAGGAAGCCGGCCCCGCCCAGCGTGTCGTGCACCGAGTAGTACGGGTGGAAAGGAATGCCATCCAGGGGCACGCCGTTCTCGTCCTTCTTGGCCTTGATCTCGACGCCGTCCGGGTTGTTCGAACCCACTTCGTGCAGCGCGATGATGTGGGCAACGACCAGGCCCAGCAGCACCAGCGGCACGGCGATGACGTGGAACGAGAAGAAGCGGTTCAGCGTTGCATCGCTCACCACGTAGTCACCGCGGATGAACAGCGACAGGTCCTGGCCGATCACGGGAATCGCCGAGAACAGGTTCACGATCACCTGGGCGCCCCAGTACGACATCTGGCCCCATGGCAGCAGGTAGCCCATGAAGGCTTCGGCCATCAGGCACAGGAAGATCAGGCAGCCGAAGATCCAGACCAGTTCGCGCGGCTTGCGGTACGAACCGTAGAGCAGGCCCCGGAACATATGCAGGTAGACCACGACGAAGAAGGCCGAGGCGCCGGTGGAGTGCATGTAGCGCACCAGCCAGCCCCAGGGGACTTCGCGCATGATGTATTCCACGCTGGCGAAGGCCACGGGAATGCCGGCGGCGTTCAGCGTGCCGTCCGGCTTGTAGTTCATCACCAGGAAGATGCCGGTAACGATCTGGATGACCAGCACCAGCAGCGCCAGCGAGCCGAAGAAGTACCAGAAGTTGAAGTTCTTCGGTGCGTAGTACTTGGAGAGGTGGTCTTCCCACAGTTGGGTTGCGGGGAAGCGGGCGTCGATCCAGCCCAGCAGGCCGGTCGTCTTGACTTGTTTTTCGGCCGCCATGATCAAGCTTCTCCTTTCTCGTCCTTGCCGATCACGATCTTGGTATCGGTCAGGAACTGGTAGGGGGGTACGTCAAGATTTTGCGGAGCCGGTTTGTTCTTGAAGACACGGCCGGCCAGGTCGAAGGTCGAGCCATGGCAGGGGCAGAGGAAACCGGGATCGGTGCCGAGTTGGGGATTGGCGCCTGAAGCGAAGGGGCCGGAAGGCGAACAGCCAAGGTGGGAACAGATGCCCACCACGACCAGGAGATCCTTGTGGTCTGCACGGGAACGGGTTTCGTTCTTGCAGTACTCAGGGGTCTTCATGGTGAATGGCACGTCGGAATTCGGGTCGGCCACTTCGCCATCCGTCTTCTTCAGCGACGCGAGCATTTCCTCGGTCCGCTTCAGAATCCAGACAGGCTTGCCGCGCCATTCGACGGTCATCATCTCGCCCGGTTTGAGCGCGCCGATATCCGCCTCGACCGGGGCACCCGCGGCTTTGGCCTTCTCCGATGGTGCAAAAGTACTGACGAAAGGAACCGCTACCGCTACGCCTCCGACGCCGCCAGCGACGGATGTCGCGATCAACCAATTGCGGCGACCTTTATCCACGCTCTTCACGTCTTGCTGGTCACTCATTCCAAACCCCAGGGGAAGTCAATTTAGATTTTGCGTCAACCATAAAGTGTACCTTAGACACCTGCGCACTAGATAGGCAGAAAATGCCACGACCATGCGCGATTATCGGACATGCAATCCGGAAAGCGGCGTGCGTGCTTGCGTTCCGGTCAGTGATGCGGCAGGCTTCGAGCTTGAAGCCGTTCATCGCTAGTCACAAGAAGGAGAACCCCCCATGGGCATGATCTCGGAATTCAGAACCTTCGCCATGCGCGGCAATGTCGTCGACCTCGCGGTCGGCGTGATCATTGGCGCGGCATTCGGCAAAATCGTGGATTCTGTTGTGAATGACCTGATCATGCCGGTGATTGGCCGTATCGTCGGCAAGCTGGATTTTTCCAATATGTTCATCTTGCTGGCCGATCCTCCACCCGGCACGCCTTCAACGCTCGATGCCTTGAAGAAAGCCGGCGTTCCTGTATTTGCCTATGGCAATTTCCTGACTATCGTTGTCAACTTCCTGATTCTGGCGTTCATCATCTTCCTGATGGTGCGTGCCTTTAACCGGATGCGCGCCAAGGAACCGGCAGCACCGCCCGCCGCGCCGCCCGAGGAAGTGGTGCTGCTGCGTGAAATCCGCGACAGCCTGAAGACGCGCTGATCCGACCCCGAAAGATAAAACGGCCCCGATGGGGCCGTTTTGTTTTGCGTCAGATCAGACGGGATTTGGAATATCAATAAAGGTATGGCGCAGGCCAAAGCGTTCGGCCACATGCTCACCCAGTGAGCGGATGCCGTAGCGCTCGGTGGCGTGATGGCCTGCCGCGAGATACGCCACGCCGCTCTCGCGCGCGAGGTGCGTGGTCTGCTCCGAGACTTCGCCGCTCAGGTAGGCATCGACACCCGCGGCAACCGCTGCATCGAAATAGCCTTGCGCCCCGCCCGTGCACCAGCCAACGGTGCGGATCATCTGCTCAGGCTCGCCAATGGCCAGCGGCTCGCGCCCAAGCACGCCACCAACGTGCGCAGCCAGCGCAGAGAGCGGCATCGGCGCGGGCAGCGTGCCGGTCCAGCCGAGCTGGTCGTCGCTGAAGCGGCCAGTGGGGGTAAAGCCGAGGTGCAGGCCAAGCTGGGCGTTGTTGCCGAACTCCGGGTGGTTGTCCAGCGGCAGGTGGTAGGCAAACAGATTGACGTCGGCGCCGAGCAGGCGCTTCAAGCGCGCGTGCTTCTGCCCGACCACGCGTGCATCTTCGTTTTTCCAGAAGTAGCCGTGATGGACGAGGATGGCGTCGGCACCCGCCTCGATCGCCGCATCGACCAGCGCCAGGCTTGCCGTCACACCGGTCACCACGTGTGTGATCTCAGAGCGACCTTGCACTTGCAGCCCGTTCGGACAATAGTCCTTGTAGCGGGAAACTTCCAACAGGTCGTTCAAGTACAATTCAAGCTCTTTTGTTTTCATTTTCTGCTCAAAACTCCAATATGTTGCGGCGCTTTTGGCTGTTCTTTGCCCAGGCTGTCACCGTCGTGCTGGCGGTCTGGTTCGTCGTGGCAACGCTCAAGCCTGAATGGCTGCAGAGGGGGCGGGTCGCGGTCCAGTCCGGTTCGCCCATCGTGGCGCTCAAGGAAGTCGTGCCCAACGTGTCCGGTCCTGCAGCCGAAGGGTCTTACAGCCAGGCCGCCCAGCAGGCCATGCCGGCGGTGGTCAATATCTTTACCAGCAAGAACGGCAACAAGCGCTCGCCCAACCCGCAGGCCGAGGATCCGTGGTTCCGCTTCTTCTTTGGCGACCGCCTGCCCGAGCGGCAGGAACCGGTCTCCAGCCTGGGGTCCGGCGTCATTGTCAGCGCCGAGGGTTACATTCTAACCAACCACCACGTAGTCGACGGTGCCGACGAGATCGAGATCGCGCTGACCGACGGCCGCAAGGCCAACGCCAAGGTGGTGGGTTCCGACCCGGAAACCGACCTGGCCGTGCTCAAGGTGACGCTCAAGGACCTGCCCGCGATCACCCTGGGCCGGCTAGAGAACGTGAAGGTCGGCGACGTGGTGCTGGCCATCGGCAACCCGTTCGGCGTCGGCCAGACCGTGACCATGGGCATTGTCTCGGCACTGGGCCGCAGCCACCTGGGCATCAACACCTTCGAGAACTTCATCCAGACCGATGCGGCCATCAACCCGGGCAACTCGGGCGGTGCGCTGGTGGATGCGCAGGGCAACCTGCTGGGCATCAATACGGCGATCTACTCGCGCTCGGGCGGCTCGCTGGGGATCGGCTTTGCGATTCCGGTGTCGACCGCCAAGCAGGTGATGGAGTCGATCATCTCCACCGGCAGCGTGACACGCGGCTGGATCGGGGTCGAGCCGCAGGACATGACGCCTGAGATCGCCGAATCCTTCGGGCTCGATGCCAAGGAAGGCGCACTGATTGCCGCCGTGGTCCAGGGCGGGCCGGCCGACAAGGCAGGCGTGAAACCCGGCGATGTGCTGAGCAAGGTGGATGGCTCGTCGATCACGGACACGACCGCGCTGCTCAACGCGATTGCCCAGCTCAAGCCGGGCGTGGACATCAAGATGACCGTGATCCGCCGCGGCAAGCCCACGGACCTGACGGTGACGATCGGCAAACGGCCTCCGCCGCCGCGCCGTGCGCTGCCGCTCGAAGAGGAAGAGTGAAGCCGGCGTTGCCAGTTCGATGCGAAAACCCGCCAGGCATGGCGGGTTTTTTTATGACCTGATGTTGCGGCTGGCCTCCGGATGCCGGGCATCCCAGCCAGGCAAGATGACGTGGCGCGCTATGGCAATGGCAACGCACACCACTTCGGCGAGGGGCATGTCAGTCATGCCATTCCCCCCTGCACGCACGGCGCCAGGCGCAGTTCTTCTGCATGGACACGTTTTGCGGAACGTGAAGGAGCGGTGGCTTTCGACCCTGCGTCAGGCAGATATCTCATCGGCCGTGGCACTCTGGCATCTCGCCGGTGCACGCCAAGGTCCACATTCACGGCGAAGGCAACTTCAGAAATCAGCCTGCAACCGCCCTCCATGCCCCGGTCGCACAAAAGAAAACGCCGGCATCCTTGCGGATGCCGGCGTTTTTCAAGCCAACCTTAAGCGGGCTGAGGCCCGCTTAAGATTAGAACTTGTGACGCAGACCAACCACGGCGCCGAACTGGTTCGTCGAGCCGTTGGTCGTGCCGAAGCCCGAGCCAGCGATGGAGCCCGGACCACCCGACGAAACGCCCAGGGTCGAGCCATCCTTGTTCTTCGTGTAGGCCACGTTGAAGTAGGCGTCCGTACGCTTCGAGAAAGCGTAGTCCGTCGACACCACGAAGCTCCACGGATCAGCACCAGTGTTGCGGAAGTCTTGGTAGTAAGCCGCGCCCGTCAGCGACAGAGCCGGGGTCAGCTGGTAACCCAGACCCAGCCAGTACAGGTTCGAGACGTTGGCTGCAACAGTGCCGTTCGCCAGCGTGCCACCCGGCAGAAGAGCGTTGTCCAGGGCGTGAGAGTAGCGATAGCCGGCGAACACCTTGGCCGGGCCGAACGCGTACGTACCACCCAGCGAAGCGCGCTGAATCTTGGCACGCGTGGTGTTGGCACCCGTCGGGTTGCCCAGGTTGGTTTCGTCGAAGACCGCGCCGACCGAGAACGGGCCACCGCTATAGATCAGGCTGGCGCTGTATTCACGGCCAGTCTTGTACGAGCCCGGAACTTCGCCGGAGATGCCTTGGTAGGCGTTAGCCGTACCAACGGTGTTGGCGCCCTGGCTGTACAGCAGCGCGGCGGTCAGGCCACCGAACGTGCCGATGTACTTCAGCGAGTTGTCGGCACGGCTCGAGAAACCACCATCTTGAGCGGTGATCGAGTAGTTCGTGGAGATGGCCATCGGGTCAAACTGGAGGCCGAAGTCGTAGAGCGGGGTCTGATGACGACCCAGGGTCAGCTGACCCCACTGGCTGTTCAGACCAACGTAAGCCTGACGACCGAACAGACGACCACCTTGGGCCGACGTACCGGTGTCAACGTTGAAACCGCTTTCCAGCACGAAGACACCCTTCAGGCCACCGCCCAGGTCTTCCACACCACGCAGGCCCCAACGGCTGCCGGACATGTTGCCCGAGGTCAGGCGCACGACGTCGTGGCTACCCGACACGCCAGGCTGGTGGTTCGCGTATTCGATACCAGCGTCAACCACGCCGTACAGGGTCACGCTCGATTGGGCATAAGCGCCACCAGCGGCCAGAGCGGCGACGGCAGCAGCAAACAGTTTCATCTTCATATCGACACTTTCCTTGTCAACTGATTGGGAAATCTTGGTTGCCCAAGTGTTTGGGCGACGCATTTGGCTTCACGTCTGCTGCGTATTATGTGCCAGCCCCCCCGGCCGTCAGAAGGCTTTTTCGGCGTAAACCATGCTTACTGGCGGTTTTTGTTGTCGGGGAGCAACAGGAATGCACCGAGAAATCCCCGTTTTGGTGCAAAAACGGGGATTGGCAGGCCGGAAAGGCCTACCTCAGCGGAGTTAGTCGGGCTGCGTTTCCCCTGAAGCGGTCACTTCAGGTGCCGGGCGGCCGACAAAGCGCGCCATGATCAGGCCAAGTTCATAGAGCGCCACCAGCGGCACGGCCAGCAGCAGCTGCGACAGCACATCCGGCGGCGTCACGACGGCCGCAATGATGAAGGCCCCCACGATCACATAGGGGCGGATCTGCTTGAGCTTGTCCAGTTCCACCACGCCGAAGCGCACCAGCACGATCACCACCACCGGCACCTCGAAGGTGATGCCGAAGGCCAGGAACATGGTCATGGCAAAGCTGAGGTATTTGTCGATGTCGGTCGACATGTCCGCACCCAGCGGCGCGTTGTAGTGCGCCATGAAGTGGAAGACGGTCGGGAACACCAGGAAATACGCGAACGCCACCCCGCACAGAAACAGGACGTAGCTGCTCGACACCAGCGGAACGATCAGGCGCTTCTCATGCTGGTACAGGCCGGGCGCGACAAACTGCCAGACCTGGTACAGCACCCACGGCAGCGCGATCAGGAAGGCCACCAGCAAGGTCACCTTCATCGGTACGAAGAACGAGCCGGTGACGTCGGTCACGATCATCCTGCCGCCCTTGGGCAGCGACTCCATCAGCGGTGCGGCAAACAGGTTGAAGATGAGCGGGGCCCAGTAGACCAGGCCCACGAAGACCAGGATGATGCCCGCCACCGCCTTGACCAGGCGTTGGCGCAGCTCGATCAGGTGGGAAATAAAGGTTTCCTGCTGCGACTCGTCTTGCGGGTCTTGGGGATCTGGGGACCGGGTGTCGCTCATGGCGTGAACCGCTCAGCCGCGGGGGCTGGCAAGGTGGATCGATGCAGCCGCCACGCGGCGGCGCGCGTGTGCGACCACGACTGCGGCCACGACGGCAGCGGCCGGAACGACGGCCGGCAAGGTGTCGCCGCGGATCATGCTCACTCGAAGAAGGATCGGGCCGACCGGGTGGCCGGCCGGTGACGCTTGACGCGCGCCGCCCCCGACTGCACCCAGACGCGGACATTGTGCTGGCGCTTGAACCAGAGCGGGCGGGCGCCCTGCTTGACGCGCCAGCTCTTGCGCCCGTTGTGCGCCTTGTGGGCCGCGTCCCAGCTGGGCACGAAACCGCCGCTTGCGTCAGTGCTGCTGCCGGCGCCGGTTGTCTCGGCCCCACCCAGCGCTTCGTTCAGCGCCTGGGTCTGCTCGCTGACTTCCTTGTGGATGGTGCGCTCGACATCGCGCGCGGCGTCCTCGAATTCCGTGCGCATCTTGCGCAGTTCTTCGAGTTCCACCTCGCGGCTGACTTCGGCCTTGACGTCGTTGATGTAGCGCTGCGCCCGGCCGACCAGCGCGCCGACCGTGCGCGCGACCTTGGGCAGCCGTTCGGGACCGATCACGATCAGTGCCACGGCGCCGATCAGCGCCAGCTTGGAAATGCCGAGATCAATCATGCGGACACATCATGCGGACAACATGCCAAAAAAGCGCAGGCGCGGGACGACACGCAGGCAGCGAGGTTTGCGTTGAAGGGAAGGCACACCGCCGGCTTACTGCTGGCGGGACTTTTCCTTGGCGTCGACGTCGATGGTGGTGGAGTCGCGCAGTTCCTTCGACTGGGCCGGCTGGGCCGCCTTGTCTTCACCCTCTTTCATGCCGTCCTTGAAGCCCTTGACCGCGCCGCCCAGGTCCTGGCCGATATTGCGCAGTTTCTTGGTGCCGAACACGAGCATGACGATCACCAGCACGATCAGCCAGTGCCAAATGCTAAACGAACCCATTTCTTGCTCCTGATGAAGCCGCGGGCGCAATCATAGTTGCCCGGACCCGTTGTTCCGTCCCGTTATGGCCGCGCCGGGCGACGGTTGCCGGCGCAACATCTGCCCGGGCGTTACCGCCGCGGACGCTCCCATGCCAAGGCTGCCCGGTCAGGGCGGCGGTCCCTTCCACTCATGGCGCGGCCCACCGAGCACATGGAAGTGCAGGTGGTAGACCTCCTGCCCACCGTCCGGGCCGGTGTTGATCACCGTCCGGAAACCGTTGGAGCAGCCTGCCGCGCGCGCCAGTTCAGGCACCTTCAGCATCATTCTAGCAAGCACCTCCCCTTCACCGGCGCCGCAATCGGCCAGCGAGTCGACATGCGACCTGGGAATGACCAGCAAGTGTACCGGGGCTTTGGGATGGATATCGTGGAAAGCCACCATGTCGTCGTCTTCATAGACTTTGCGCGACGGAAGCTGGCCGGCCACGATCTTGCAGAAAATGCAATTATCCTGAGTGTTCATGAAGATTTCATTGCGACGGCCGCGGCACCCGGCATCAATTTCGCGCGCCCGGCCGGCCCGGCCTCAGAACTGCTGATCCGGGTACATCGGCTTGCTGTCATTGAGGTACAGCCAGCCCTTGACGATACGATACAGCATCCACAACGACAGCACGCCCCAGACGGCAAAGGCCAGCGGCATCAGCACGACTGTCGCAAACAGCACCCCGCCCAGCACACCCCAGACCACCGACCACCAGAACGAGCGGATCTGCCATGCGAAGTGCGAGGCATACAGCGAGCCGCGCGCGTCGTCGCGCTTGACGTAGTCGATCACGATGGCGATCAGCGCGGTGATGCCGCCGGTGAGCCAGAAGATCGCATACAGGGCATACAGGATGTGCAGCAGCTTGCGCAGGCTGCTCAGCTGTTCGCCGCTGGGGGTGGTGACTTGCGCGGTGTAGTCGTTCGCCATATTCGCCCTTGGTTAGATGCACTGCCTTGCGGCAGGCGGAAGACCGGCCGGCGCCTGGGCCAACTAGTCCTTGCGCCGGGCCTTTTCCTCGAGGCCGGACAGCCCTTCGCGCCGCGCCAGCTCGTTGACCACGTCGGCCGGCGTCAGGCCGAAGTTGGCCAGCAATACCATGCTGTGGAACCACAGGTCGGCCACTTCATAGACTACCTTGCCGGCCTCGGCGCCGCTCTGGCCGGCGGCGCGCGCGTCCTTGGCGGCCATCACGGTCTCGGTGGCTTCCTCGCCGATCTTCTTCAGGATGGCGTCATCGCCCTTGCTGAACAGGCGCGCGACGTAGGACTTGTCGGGGTCGCCGCCGTTGGCGGGCTTGCGCGATTCCAGCACTTCGGCCAGGCGCGCCAGGACATCGTTGCTGCTGAGTGGGGTGTCGCTCATGGCTTGGTGTAGATCTGGGCAGGGTCCTTCAGCACCGGCTCGACCGTCTGCCAGTCGCCGGAATCCACATCGCCCTCGAACTTCTGGAAGAAGCAGGAATGCCGTCCGGTATGGCAGGCAATGCTGTCCACCTGTGTCACCTTCAGCAGCACCACGTCTTCGTCGCAGTCCAGGCGCAGCTCATGCACCTTCTGCACGTGGCCCGACTCTTCGCCCTTGTGCCACAGGCGCTTGCGCGAGCGCGACCAGAACACGGCCTCGCCCAGCTCCACGGTGCGCTGCAGTGCCTCGCGGTTCATGAACGCGAACATCAGCACGTCATTCGAGCCGACTTCCTGCACGATCACCGGCACCAGGCCGTTATCGTCCCACTTGACCTTGTTGAGCCACTTCTTTGCCATGATCAGATCCGCACGGGAATGCCCTCGCGGGCCATGAATGCCTTGGCTTCGCCCACGGTGTGTTGCCCGTAGTGGAAGATGCTGGCGGCCAGCACCGCGTCGGCGCGGCCCTGGGTGATGCCGTCGGCAAGGTCCTGCAGGCCGCCGACGCCGCCCGAGGCGATCACCGGTACCGGCACCGCGTCGCTGACCGCGCGGGTCAGCTCCAGGTCGAAGCCGCTCTTGGTGCCGTCGCGGTCCATGCTGGTCAGCAGGATCTCGCCGGCACCGCGCGCCGCCATCTCGCGCGCCCATTCGACGGCGTCCAGCCCGGTCGCCTTGCGCCCGCCGTGGGTGAAGACTTCCCAGCGCGGCGCTTCGCCCGGGGCGGAACTGCGCTTGGCGTCGATCGCCACCACGATGCACTGCGAGCCATAGCGGGCGGTGGCATCCGAGACCAGCTGCGGATTGGCAATGGCCGACGAGTTGACGCTGATCTTGTCGGCGCCGGCGTTGAGCAGGCGCCGCACGTCTTCGACCGTGCGCACGCCGCCGCCCACCGTCAGCGGGATAAAGACCTGCGAGGCGACGTCTTCAATGATGTGGAGCATCAGGTCACGCCCGTCGCTGGTCGCGGTGATGTCCAGGAATGTGATTTCATCGGCACCCTGCTCATCGTAGCGGCGCGCGATTTCCACGGGATCGCCCGCGTCGCGCAGCTCGACAAAGTTGACGCCCTTGACCACCCGCCCGTTGGTCACGTCCAGGCAGGGGATGATACGTTTGGCTAGCATGAGATTCCTTGTCCGCCACCGCTGCCGTGCAGGCAGCGGCCAGGCGGCTGCGCCCCGCGGCGCCGTTGCCTTATTGCCCTTCGCGCAGCTTGTCCGCCAGCGCCTGCGCGGCGGCAAAGTTGAGGTCGCCGGAGTAGATCGCGCGGCCGCAAATGACGCCTTCGACACCCTCGCCCTCAACCGCGCACAGGTTGTCGATATCGGCGAGGTTGGACAACCCGCCGCTGGCGATCACCGGAATCGACATCGACTGCGCCAGCTTGACGGTGGCGTCGATATTTATCCCCTGCAGCATGCCATCGCGGCCGATGTCGGTGTAGATGATGGCCTCGACGCCGTAGTCTTCGTACTTGCGCGCCAGGTCCGCCACCTCGTGGCCGGTCAGCTTGCTCCAGCCGTCGGTGGCCACCTTGCCGTCCCTGGCATCCAGGCCGACGATGATATGGCCGCCGAAGGCCGAGCAGGCGTCCTTCAGGAAGCCGGGGTTCTTCACCGCCGCAGTGCCGATGATGACGTACGACAGGCCGTCGTCCAGCCAGCGTTCGATGGTGTTCAGGTCGCGGATGCCGCCCCCGAGCTGCACCGGGATCTCGTCGCCGACCTCGGCGATGATGGCCTTGATGGCCTCCTCGTTGCGGGGCTTGCCCACGAACGCGCCATTCAGGTCCACCAGGTGCAGGCGGCGGGCGCCCTGCTCCACCCAGTGGCGTGCCATGGCGGCGGGATCTTCGGAAAAGACGGTGGCCTGGTCCATGTCGCCTTGTTTGAGGCGTACACACTGACCGTCCTTCAGGTCGATGGCCGGAATGAGCAACATATGCGTGACGAGCGTGGTTGAGTGATAGAGATTGAGCGAGACCGGCGCGTGCCGGTCAGGTCGGGTCGATAGTCGATCGGAAACTGGTCAAGTGACGGGTCGGTTAGCGGTCGATCATCGGTAAAAAAGCGAATCGCGAATCGGCAAGCCTGCGCTTCAGGGATTCCAGTGGACGAAGTTCCGGTACAGCTGCAGGCCCAGGGCCGCGCTTTTCTCCGGGTGGAACTGCGTCGCGAAAATATTATCGCGCGC
The DNA here is from genome assembly GCF_003353055.1 of Cupriavidus lacunae. GTDB lineage: Bacteria > Pseudomonadota > Gammaproteobacteria > Burkholderiales > Burkholderiaceae > Cupriavidus > Cupriavidus lacunae. The sequence goes on along the minus strand of NZ_QKWJ01000020.1, from coordinate 68,437 downwards.
TACCGCGCTGGTAAACACGACTCCGTATTCCGTTTCGCCGGCGACATGGGCCGGATCCTGCGCCTGCACATAGTAGCTGTGGACGAAATAGAACCAGCTGTCGTCCGGGATACCATCCCACAGCGGGTGCGGCCTGGCCTGGCGCACCCGGTTCCAGCCCATCTGCGGCACCTTGTAGCGCGAGCCGTCGGGCTGCGTCATGCCGTCCAGCGCAAAGCGCACCACCTGGCCGGGCATCAGGCCCAGCGCCGGCGTGCGGTCCGAGCCTGCCCGGCTTTCGGTGCTGAACTGGAACAGCATCTGCTCGCCCACGCACACGCCCAGCATCGGCTTGCTGGCGGCGGCCTGGCACACCGCCTCCTGCAGCCCGGACGCGCCGAGCGCCGACATGCAGTCGGGCATCGCGCCCTGGCCGGGCAGCACCACGCGGTCCGCCGAGCGGATGCCTTCGGGAGCATCCACCACCCGGACGTCCGCTTCCGGCGCCGCGGCACGCAGCGCCTGCGCCACCGAGCGCAGGTTGCCCATGCCGTAATCCACAATTGCTATGGTAGTCATGATTTCAAAACAGGCAACAATGTCTTCAGCCCGTCCACAATGAATTCCACGGCCAGCGCCGACAGGATCAGCCCCATCAGGCGCGTGCCGATATTGATGCCGGTGCGCCCGATCACCCGGGCGATCGGGTCGGCCGCGCGAAACACCAGGTACACCACCGCACCGATCACCACGCCCAGGCCGACCAGAATCAGCAACTGGTACCAGTGCTGCGTCTTGCCGGCATAGACGATCACCGTGCTGATCGAGCCCGGCCCGGTCAGCAGCGGCAGCGCCAGCGGCACCACCGCGATGCTGGACTTTACCTCGGCCTCATCCTCTTCTTCCGGCGTGGCCTTGGTGCGGCTGGTCTGCGCGTTCAGCATGTTCATGGCCATCATGATCATGATGAGCCCGCCACCCACCTGCAGCGAGGCCACCGAGATATTGAAGAACTCGATGATCTGCTGCCCCAGCAACGCCGACACCGCCACCACGATTGCCACCGAAATCGACGCAATCTTGATGGTATGCCGCTTTTCCGCTTCGGTCTGCTGCGTGGTCAGGCTGATGAAGAACGGGATCGCCCCGATCGGGTTGATCAGCGCCAGCAGCGAAATAAACGACTTGAGCGTATCCATTGGTTGCGGGTCGCCAGCGTCGCTGGCCAGGTTCAGACTTGGAAGGTCGGCGGGCGCCGCAACCAGCCGGCACGCCTACGGTTTCGGGAAGATCAGAGCGTACCCTTGGTCGACGGAATCGTGTTGGCCGCGCGCGGATCCCGCTCCACCGCCATGCGCAGTGCCCGGCCAAAGGCCTTGAACACGGTTTCGCACTGATGGTGGGCATTGATGCCGCGCAGGTTGTCGATATGCAGGGTCACGCCCGCATGGTTGACGAAGCCGCGGAAGAACTCGATGGTCAGGTCCACATCGAAGCTGCCCACGCGTGCACGCGTGAACGGCACATGGAACTCGAGGCCGGGACGGCCGGAGAAATCGATCACCACGCGCGACAGGCATTCGTCCAGCGGCACATAGCTGTGGCCGTAGCGGGTGATGCCCTTCTTGTCGCCGATGGCCTTCGCCACGGCCTGGCCGAGCGTGATGCCCACGTCCTCCACCGTATGGTGGTCGTCGATATGCGTGTCACCGGTGGCTTCGACCTCCAGGTCGAACATGCCATGCCGGGCGATCTGGTCCAGCATGTGGTCAAGGAACGGCACGCCGGACGCCAGTTTCTGGCGGCCGCTGCCGTCGAGATTCAGGGAAACGCGAATCCGCGTTTCCGAAGTATTGCGGGTGACCTCTGCAACACGCATGGTGTTAATCCTGCAGCGACGCTGCGAATGCCTCAAGGAACTGCGCGTTTTCTTCGGGAGTGCTGACCGTGACGCGCAGACAATTGGCCAGCAACGGGTGCATTTTACTCACGTTCTTGATCAATACCTTCCGAGCCAGCAACCGGTCGAACGTCTGTGCAGCATCCGGCACGCGCGCCAGCAGGAAGTTGGCGGCGCTGGGGAACACCGTGACCCCGGCCTGCGCGGCCATGCCGTCGGCCACGCGGGTGCGCTCGGCGCGCAGTTGCGCGGCCTGCTCGTCCAGCACCGATACGTGTTCCAGCGCGAACAGCGCGGCCGCCTCGGTCAGCACATTGACATTGTAGGGCGGGCGCACTTTATCCAGCTGCGACAGCCATTCCGGCGCGCCGGCCAGGTAGCCCAGGCGAATGCCGGCCAGGCCCAGCTTGGACACGGTGCGCATCACCAGCAGGTTGCCGAACTCCGCCAGGCGGGGCATCCAGCTTTGCTGGGCGAACGGCTGGTAGGCCTCGTCCACCACCACCAGGCTGTTGCAGACCTCGCCCTGGGCGGCGCGGATGATGGCCTCCATGTCGGCGGCGTCGAACAGGTTGCCGGTGGGGTTGTTCGGGTAGGCCAGGTAGATGATGGCGGGCTGCTGCGCGGCCATCGCGGCCAGCATGGCGGCGCGGTCCAGCGTGAAGTCGGCGCGCAGCGGCACGCCCACGAACTGCAGGCCGGCAAACTGCGCCGACATCGCGTACATGACAAAGCCCGGCACCGGCGCCATCACCTTGGCACCGGGCCTGGCCGCGGCCAGCGCCAGCATGCTGATGATCTCGTCCGAGCCGTTGCCCAGCAGCACGTCCATGCCGGCGGGCACCTCCATCACGCTCCTGAGCTTGGCGCGCAGCGCCTCGCTGCTGGGCACGGGATAGCGGTTCAGCGCCACCTCGCCCAGGCGTGCGGCCAGTTGCTCGCGCAGCGCGGGCGGCAGCCGGTACGGGTTCTCCATGGCGTCGAGCTTGACCAGACCGTGCGAATCCGGCACGTGGTAGGCGCCCATGGCGCGCACGTCGTCACGGATGATGCGTTCGATCAGGGAGGGCTCTACGGCTGACATGGAAACTCCTGTTTGGGCTTGCGTGGGTTCAGAGGATCAACTGCGGGGGATCAACTGCGCTTGAAACGGTATTCCGCGCTGCGGGCGTGGGCTTGCAGGCCTTCGCCGTAGGCCAGCTCGGCGGCGATCTGGCCGAGCATCTGCGCCCCGCCCTCGCTCACTTCGATCAGGCTCGAGCGCTTCTGGAAGTCATAGACGCCCAGCGGCGACGAGAAGCGCGCGGTGCGCGAGGTCGGCAGCACATGGTTGGGGCCCGCGCAGTAGTCGCCCAGCGACTCGCTGGTGTAGCGGCCCAGGAAGATGGCGCCGGCATGGCGGATCTTCTCGCTCCACTGGCGCGGGTTCTCGGCCGAGATCTCCAGGTGCTCGGGCGCGATCGCGTTGGCGATCTCGCAGGCTTCTTCCATGTCGCGCACCTTGATCAGCGCGCCACGGCCGGACATCGACGCGGCAATCACCTCGCGCCGCGGCATGGTGCCGATCTGGCGCTGGATGCTGGCTTCGACGCGGGCGAGATAGCCAGCGTCCGGGCACAGCAGGATCGACTGCGCCAGTTCGTCGTGCTCGGCCTGCGAGAACAGGTCCATCGCCACCCAGTCGGGGTCGGTGGTGCCGTCGCAGATCACCAGGATCTCGGACGGGCCGGCGATCATGTCGATGCCGACGGTGCCGAACACGCGTCGCTTGGCCGCGGCCACATAGGCATTGCCCGGGCCGACGATCTTGTCCACCTGCGGCAGCGTCGCCGTGCCGTAGGCCAGCGCGCCCACCGCCTGTGCACCGCCGATGGTGAACACGCGGTCCACGCCGGCGATCTGCGCCGCGGCCAGCACCAGTTCATTGCGCACGCCGCCCGGCGTGGGCACGACCATGATGATTTCCTTCACGCCCGCCACGCGCGCCGGGATCGCATTCATCAGCACCGACGACGGGTACGCGGCCTTGCCGCCCGGCACGTAGATGCCGACGCGGTCCAGCGGCGTCACCTTCTGGCCCAGCATGGTGCCGTCGGCCTCGGTGTATTCCCAGCTGTGGCTGCCGCATTCGATCTTCTGCTTCTCGTGGTAGGCACGCACGCGCGCGGCGGCGGCCTCCAGCGCGGCGCGGCGCTTGGGCTCGAGGTCTTCGAGCGCGGCTTCGAGCTGCTGCTGCGAGATCTCCAGCGCGCCCATCGACGACGCTTCCAGGTGGTCGAAACGCTTGGTGTATTCCAGCACCGCGGCATCCCCGCGCGCCTTCACGTCGGCCAGGATCTGCGCGGCGGCGCGGTCGATGGCCTCGTCCTCGCCAGCTTCGAAGGCCAGCACCTGGCGCAGCGCCTCGGCAAAGCCCGGTTCTCTGGAATCAAGCCGGCGGATCGGCAGGTTTTCCATTTCGGTTGCGTTCATGACTTCTGTTCCTCTCGGGCGACCCGGCCTCAGGCCAGCGCCGCTGAAGCGCGTTCGAAGGCGTCGAGGATCGGCGCCAGCCGCTCGCGCTTGAGTTTGAGCGCGGCCTGGTTCACCACCAGCCGCGACGAGATCTGCACGATCTCTTCCACTTCGACCAGGTTGTTGGCGCGCAGCGTGCTGCCGGTGCTGACCAGGTCGACGATGGCGTCGGACAGGCCCACCAGCGGGCCCAGCTCCATCGAACCGTACAGCTTGATCAGGTCGACGTGAACGCCCTTTTTCGCAAAATGCTCGCGCGCGGTCTGCACGTACTTGGTGGCCACGGCCAGGCGCGCGCCCTGGCGCACGGCGTTGGCGTAGTCAAACCCGGCCGGCACCGCCACCGACATGCGGCAGCGGGCGATGTTCAGGTCGATCGGCGCGTACAGGCCGGCCATGCCGCTTTCCATCAGCACGTCCTTGCCGGCTACGCCGAAGTCGGCGGCGCCGTACTGCACGTAGGTCGGCACGTCCGAGGCGCGCACGATCACCACGCGCACGGCGGGATCGGAGGTCGGCAGGATCAGCTTGCGCGAGGTCTCGGGGTCCTCGGTGACGCGAATGCCGGCGGCTTCGAGCAGCGGCAGCGTCTCAGTGAAGATGCGGCCCTTGGACAGCGCCAGCGTCAGTTGGTTGGGCGATGCGTTGAAAGTGGGGCTCATCGGACGTCCTCAGGCAATGCGGCGGATCTTCGCGCCCACTGCCGACAGCTTGTCTTCCATGCGGTCGTAGCCGCGGTCCAGGTGGTAGATGCGCTCGATCACGGTCTCGCCATCGGCCACCAGGCCGGCGATCACCAGGCTGGCCGAGGCGCGCAGGTCGGTCGCCATCACGTTGGCGCCCGACAGGCGCGGCACGCCGTTGACCACCGCGGTGTTGCCTTCGACCACGATATCGGCACCCAGGCGGTTCAGCTCCTGCACGTGCATGAAGCGGTTCTCGAAGATGGTCTCGGTCACGCGCGCGGTGCCTTCGGCCACGGCATTGAGTGCCATGAACTGGGCCTGCATGTCGGTCGGGAAAGCGGGGTATTCCGAGGTGCGGAAGCTTACGGCCTTCGCACGCTGCGGCATGGCCAGGCGGATCCAGTCGGCGCCGGTCTCGAGTTTTGCGCCGGCTTCGCGCAGCTTGTCGAGCACGGTGTCGAGGATGTCCGGCTGCACGCCGCGCAGCACCAGGTCGCCCAGCGTCGCGGCGGCGGCGCACAGGAAGGTGCCGGCCTCGATGCGGTCGGCGATGACGCTGTGGCTGGCGCCGTGCAGGCGCTCGACGCCGTGCACCACCAGGCGGTCGGTGCCGATGCCATCGATCTTCGCGCCCATCTTGACCAGCAGGTTGGCCAGGTCGGTCACCTCGGGCTCGCGCGCGGCGTTTTCCAGCACGGTCTCGCCGTCGGCCAGCGTGGCGGCCATCAGCAGGTTCTCGGTGCCGGTCACGGTGATCATGTCGGTGACCACGCGCGCGCCCTTCAGGCGTTTGGCGCGGGCATGGATAAAGCCGTGTTCGATGGTGATCTCGGCACCCATCGCCTGCAGGCCCTTGATGTGCTGGTCGACCGGGCGCGCGCCGATGCCGCAGCCGCCGGGCAGCGACACGCGGGCCTCGCCGAAGCGCGCCACCAGCGGGCCCAGCACCAGGATCGAGGCGCGCATGGTCTTGACCAGCTCATACGGGGCCTCGAGCACATTGACGTCGGCGCCGTTCAGGGTCACGCGGGCGCCGTCCAGCTCGGCCTGCATGCCCATCTGGCGCAGCAGCTTGAGCGTGGTGCGCACGTCCTGCAGGTTCGGCACGTTGTCCAGCGAGACGGTGTCGGCCGTCAGCAGGCCCGCGCACAGGATCGGCAAGGCGGCGTTCTTGGCGCCCGACACGCGGATTTCGCCCTTCAGCGGGCCGTTGCCGTGGATCTGGAATTTGTCCATGTTCTGTCGTCTGGAGCCGGGCACACGCCCGGCGTCATGGTTCTGGGGCCGCGCGCATGGCGCGGCGCATGTCGGCGAGGCTTACTTGCCCTCGCCCGCCTGCCACTCGGCAGGCGTCAGCGTCTTCATCGACAGCGCGTGGATCTCGGCGCGCATGCGATCGCCCAGCGCGGCATAGACACGCTGGTGGCGCTGGATCAGCCGCTTGCCTTCGAATTCGTTGCTGACGATGGTGGCAAAGAAGTGCTGGCCATCGCCCTCGACTTGCAGATGTTCGCAGGGCAGTCCTTGGGCAATGTATTCCCTGACTTGTTCCGGTGTAGGCAGCATGGGGTTCTCTTCAGCGTGATTCAGCTTGATTCAACAGGGCCGGCCGCCGCTCAGTGGCGCAGCTTGAATCCGGACTTCAGCAGGTGCAGCGCCAGCGCGGCCAGCACCACGAACGCCGATCCGACCACCGCCAGGCTGAACAGCGGCGACACGTCCGAGACGCCGAAGAAGCCATAGCGGAAGCCGTCGATCATGTAGAAGAACGGATTGGCATGGGACACCGCCTGCCAGAAGGCGGGCAGCGAATGGATCGAATAGAACACGCCGGACAGGAAGGTCGCCGGCATGATCAGGAAGTTCTGGAACGCGGCCAGCTGGTCGAACTTCTCGGCCCAGATGCCGGCGATCAGCCCCAGCGTGCCGAGGATGCCCGCACCCAGCAGTGCAAAGACGAGGATCCAGCCGACATTGGCGAAATGCAGGTTGGCGAACCACGCCGTCACCAGCAGCACGCCCAGGCCCACGGTCAGCCCGCGGATCACCGAGGCCACCACGTAGGCGCCGAACATCTCCCAGTGCGACAGCGGCGGCAGCAGCACGAACACCAGGTTGCCGGTGATCTTGGACTGGATCAGCGACGACGAACTGTTGGCGAACGCATTCTGCAGCACGCTCATCATCACCAGGCCCGGCACCAGGAAGGCGGTGTAGCTGATCTGGTCGTAGACCTTGACCCGGTCTTCCAGCACATGGCCGAAGATCAGCAGGTACAGCACCGCGGTCAGCACCGGCGCGGCCACGGTCTGGAAGCTGACCTTCCAGAAGCGCAGCACTTCCTTGTACAGCAGGGTACGGAAGCCCACCAGGCTGCCCACGGCCATCGGCCCGAGGCGGGTGTCTTCCAGGATTTCGATTTCGCCAGGCTGCTTCATGCCGCGGCCTCCATCGCCGGATCGGGCAGCGCGCCGGGCATATGCCCCTCGCGGCGCATGATCTGCACAAATACGTCCTCGAGGTCGGCCTTGTTGATTTCCATGTCTTCGATTTCACAGCCCGCTTCACGGCAGGCGGCCAGGATCGGCTCCACCGCCTGGTAGCCCGACAGCCGCAGGCGCACCGCGCGCTCGCCGGGGTTGGACGGCATGCGCAGCGGCTCCAGCGCCGGCGGCAGGCCGCCGCGCGCAAAGGTCAGCACCAGCTGCAGCCCGGCAAACTGCGTCAGCAGGTTGCTGGTGCGGTCCAGCGCCACCACTTCGCCGAACTTGAGCATGGCGATGCGGTCGCACAGCGCCTCGGCCTCTTCCAGGTAGTGCGTGGTCAGGATGATGGTGTGCCCTTCCCGGTTCAGGCGCGAGATGAACTTCCACAGCGTCTGGCGCAGCTCCACGTCGACGCCGGCAGTGGGCTCGTCGAGCACGATCACCGGCGGGCGGTGCACCAGCGCCTGCGCCACCAGCACGCGCCGCTTCATGCCGCCCGAGAGCTGGCGCATATTGGCATCGGCTTTCCCGGTCAGGTCCAGGTTGGCCATAATCTCGTCGATCCAGTCGTCGTTGCGGGTCAGGCCGAAATAGCCTGACTGCAGCCGCAGCGTCTCGCGCACCGTGAAGAACGGATCGAACACCAGCTCCTGCGGCACCACGCCCAGCATACGCCTGGCCATCCGGTAGTCGCCGACGACATCGTGCCCGAGCACACTGACGCGGCCGGAATCGGCGCGGTTCAGGCCGGCGAGGATCGAGATCAGCGTGGTCTTGCCGGCGCCATTGGGCCCGAGCAGGCCGAAGAATTCGCCGCGTTCGACGGTGAAGCTGACGCCCTTGAGCGCCTGCAGGTTGCGGTAGCGCTTGCGAACGTCGTGGATTTCAATGGCTTTCATGGCCGATTGTTTGTGGCGGATCCGGCTCTTTGAGGGGCCGGCCGCCAGGAATTGGGAGCAACTACGTGCCCGGATATCCTGGCCCGGCGTGGCATGAACCGGTAACAGGCGGGGGGATGGGCGAACAACCCGGAATTATAGGGGATGCGGGGTGGGTCCCGCTTGATCCCGACCGGATCCGCCCCCAGGGGCTCGGCGACCGCACCAGGCCGTCGCCGCGGCATCGCGAGCGGCCGCCGTGCTGGCGACCGGCGATGCCGGATCAATGTCGGTGGTGGTGTCCCTGCGCCGCGGCGTCGGGCGCAAGGCCCAGCAGACCATCCACGCCGTACAGGCTGGCCAGCTGCGACAGCTGCGCCGGCACGCCGCGCAGCGACAGGGCCAGGTTGCGCGCGGCGGCGGCGCGATTCCATGCCAGCAGCACGGCGACCGCGGAGGAATCGACCTGGGCCAGGCCGGCGCAGTCGACCTGCACCTCGCCTTGCGCCACGCGTGCCAGCCCGTCACGCAGCACGGCGGCGGCGTTCTGGTTGGTCAGCGAGGTACCGAGCGAGAGCATGGATGCGTGGCCTGCGGCTTGAATGTGGATGGCTTGAATGCGATAGCTTGAAAGCGGCGGCAAAAACGACGACTCCCGCACCGGGGCGGGAGCCTGTGCCGCGAACGGCCATTGTAGAGCACTTCGGCGCGCCGTGCTGCGCAGCGGCACGCCGCTGGACGCACGCGTCAGCTCTTGGCGTTGGCCAGCTGGCGGTTGCGGTCCTGCAGCGTCTTGATCACGCCTTCGACGCCCTGCTGGCCGACGATGGTGTTGAAGCTGCCCTTGTAGGCCTCGGTCAGCCACGCGCCCAGCACGTTGATGTCATAGACCTTCCAGCCCTGCGCGGTCTTTTCCAGGCGGTAGTCCATCTGGATCGGCTCGCCCTTGTTGACGACCTGGGTGCGGATAGTGGCGTCGGTATCGTCAGCGGTGCCGCGGTACGGGCGGTACTGCACGGTCTGGTCGCGGATCTGGGCGATGGCGCCGGCGTAGGTGCGGATCAGGAGGGTCTTGAACTCCTCGGTGATCTGCTTCTGCTGCTCGGGCGTTGCCTTGGACCAGTTGCGGCCCATGGCGATCTGGGTGGTCCTCTGGAAGTTGGCGTTGGGCAGGATCTTCTGCTCGACCAGCGCGGTGATCTTGCCGATATTACCGGCCTGCATATCCTTGTCGGCCTTCACGGTCGACATCACGTCGCTGACCACGGCCTTGACCAGCCCGTCCGGGGTGGCCGCGTCCGGCGCCACCTCGGCGTGCGCCGCGCCGGCAAATGCAACTACCGTAAGGAAGGGGACCAACAGTCGCTTTATCATGGATTTTCCTTCTTCATCAAAGACGTTTTCGCCTGGGCGAACCGGCCAGGGCGCCATGGGCGGCGCGTGGGCCTTGCGGTGATTGGAACACAAGCGCGCGCCGGTGGTTGTACGCGCGAGTGGCTTTTCAGCCACTTAAAAACAAATTGTTTCAGCCCTCACAGGGCATTCACAGCCTGGCGCGGGCCCTGGAGCCGCCCGCGCCACGGGGTTCAGCGAATGCGAATGACCCCCGGCGCAATCCGCTGCATCGGATCCACGGCGGGCACCGGCAGGCTCTGGCTCTCAGGCTGGAGATCGCCTGAAGGCGTCTGCGTCGGCTGTGCCGGCGTGGCGGCAGGGGCAGAGGCGTCGGCTGGTGGCGCTGCAGGGGCCGCTTGTGGCGGTTGGGCCGGCTGAACCGGTTGAGCCGGCTGAACCGGTTGGGCCGGCGTAGCGGGTGCCGCTGGCTTTTCGCCTTCGGTCCCGGCGGGGGCCGCGGGGCTGGCCGGGGTCTTTTCCGTATCCTCGTCTGCGTCCGGCGGGTTGCCGTCGTAGATCAGGTACTGGCGCCGCTGCAGGTAGGCGTCCCGCATGAACGAGTACTTGTCCAGCGCAGCCTGCTCCAGCAGGTTGCTCGCGCCCAGCAACTGCGCCCGGCCGGCAACGATGCGCACCCCGATCAGCGAATTGCGCAGCGATACCGGGTAGAAGTAGGCCGACGGATCGAACTGGCGGTCCACCAGCATGCCGGCGGTGTCGCGCACCGTGCTCGGCCCGAACAGCGGCAGCACCAGGTACGGGCCCGCCGGCACGCCCCACACGCCCAGGGTCTGGCCGAAGTCTTCCTTGTACTTGGGCAAGCCGCCCGGCGTGGCGATGTCGATCAGGCCGCCCAGCCCCAGCACGGTGTTGATCGCCACCCGCATGGTGTCTTCGGCGGCGCGGCTTGGCTTGCCTTGCAGCAGGTTGTTCACCGCCGAATAGACGTCGCTCACATTGGAAAAGAAGTTCTCCACGCCACGCTGCACCGGCGTTGGCATGTAGTCGGCGTACAGCTGGGCCACCGGTCGCAGGATACCCTTGTCGAAGTCTTCATTGATCTTCGAGACCTCGCGGTTGAACGGCTCCAGTGGGTCTTTCGGGTTGGCGGTCGGGCCGGTGGCACAACCGGCAAGGACCGCGGCTGCGGTGGCGGCCGCGGCCAGGCCCATGCGGAAGGAGGGAGCCGCGCTCATTTGAGGTTCCCGCCCGGTGCTGGCGCGCTGGCGCCCGCGGACGCGCCGCCGCTGGCGCCGGCATCTGCCGCCTTGTTGTACAGGAACTGGCCAATCAGGTTTTCCAGCACCACCGCCGACTGCGTCATGGTGATGCGCCCGCCCTCGGCCAGCATGGCGGTGTCGCCGCCGGCTTCCAGGCCGATGTACTGCTCGCCCAGCAGACCCGAGGTCAGGATCTTGGCCGAGGTGTCCTTGGGAAACTGGTAGCGCTTCTCCAGGCTCATCTCGACGGTGGCCTGGTAGGTCTTGTCGTCGAAGCGGATCGCCGAAACGCGGCCGACCACTACGCCCGCGCTCTTGACCGGCGCGCGCGGCTTGAGCCCGCCGATATTGTCGAAGCGGGCCTGCACGCTATAGGTGTCCTGGAAGCTGAGGGTGCTCATGTTCCCCGCCTTGAGGGCCAGGAACAGCAAGGCGACGAACCCCGCCGCCACGAACAGCCCCACCCAGAAATCGAGTGTGTTCTTTTTCATCGGATCTCTTTCTTCAACCCCGTAGTGTCTTGTCGCTGTGTTGTTATCGTGTGGTTCGCATTGTGGCCGGTGGCGTCCGTATCACTTGCTGAACATCAGCGCGGTCAGCAGGAAATCCAGCGCCAGCACGGCCAGCGACGCGATCACCACGGTGCGGGTGGTCGCGCGCGCGACGCCTTCCGGCGTGGGCTTGGCCTCGAAACCCTGGTACAGGGCAATGAACGTCACGGCGATGCCAAAGATAAAGCTCTTGATCACGCCGTTGAGCACGTCGGCCCGCACATCCACGCCGCCCTGCATCTGCGACCAGAAGGCGCCGGCATCGACGCCGATCAGTTGCACCCCGACCACATAGCCGCCCAGGATGCCCACCGCGCTGAAGATCGCGGCCAGCACCGGCATGGCGATCACGCCCGCCCAGAAGCGCGGCGCGACCACGCGCTGCAGCGGGTTCACCGCCATCATTTCCATCGCGGTCAGCTGCTCGCCCGCCTTCATCAGGCCGATCTCCGCGGTCAGCGAGGTGCCGGCGCGGCCGGCGAACAGCAGCGCGGTCACTACCGGACCCAGCTCGCGCACCAGCGACAGCGCCACCAGCAGCCCGAGCGCCTGCTCGGAGCCGTAGCGGTTAAGCGTGTAGTAGCCCTGCAGGCCCAGCACGAAACCGACAAACAGGCCTGACACCGCGATGATCACCAGCGACAGATTGCCGACAAAGAAGACCTGGTCGGTCACCAGCCGGAAGCGGCGCAGCAGCGCCGGCGACAGGCCCAGCACCGTCAGGAACATGCGCGTGGCGTTGCCCAGCCCCGACACGCTGCGGCGCACGGCAGCGCCAATGGCGCTCAGGAAACCCGTCAGGAAGCCGGTCACCGCGCACCTCCGGCGAAATCCTCGGCCAGCGACGGTCCGGCGTAGTGGAACGGCACCGGGCCATCGGCCTCGGCATGGACAAACTGGTGCACGAACGGGTCGGTGGAAGCGCGCAGCGCCTCGGGCTCGCCTTCGGCGGCGATGCGGCCGTCGGCAATGAAATAGACGTAGTCGGCGATCTGGAAGGTCTCGTGCACATCGTGCGAGACGATGATGGTGGTGGCGCCGAGCGCGTCGTTCAGGCTGCGGATCAGCCGCGCGGTCAGGCCCAGCGAGATCGGGTCCAGGCCGGCGAAGGGCTCGTCATACATCAGCAGCGCCGGGTCCAGCGCGATCGCGCGCGCCAGCGCCACGCGCCGCGCCATGCCACCCGAGATCTGCGACGGCATCAGGTCGCGCGCGCCGCGCAGGCCGACCGCGTTGAGCTTCATCAGCACCAGGTCGCGGATCATCGACTCGGGCAGGTCGGTGTGCTCGCGCAGCGGGAACGCGACATTGTCGAACACCGACAGGTCGGTAAACAGCGCGCCGAACTGGAACAGCATGCCCATCTGGCGGCGCACGGCATACAGGCCGCTGGTATCCAGCTTCTGGATATCCGTGCCGGCAAAGCACACGGCGCCCGATTGTGGCCGGACCTGGCCGCCGATCAGGCGCAGCACCGTCGTCTTGCCGCAACCCGAGCCGCCCATCACCGCGATCACCTTGCCGCGCGGGAATTGCATGGTCAGGCCGGACAGGATCGGCTTGCCGTGGTCCGCGTAAGCGAAATCCACCGCATTCAGTTCGACGAGGTTTTGAGCAGAATCGGTCACGTTGGCACCGGTCGGGACAGGCGCGCATTATAAGGTCTACTACCTAGCCCTGCTGGCACCCGTGTGTCCCGCGCCACATGAATCCTGCCCGAGAAGGCTCAGAATCGTCCTAGCGGGCCCAGGCCGGGCCCCGAACCGGACCAACGCGGTTTGCTGCAGTGCGGCTTAAGGCTCCTGGACGGTCGCCACATCCTTCAGGATCACCTGCCATTGGATCGATTCCGAGCGAATCGCGGTGGCGAACGCCTCCGGCGAGTCGCGCACCGGCGTGAGGCCCGCCGCCTGCAGTCGCGAACGCACCTCGCGCTCGCCCATTACGCCATCGAGCTCGCCCGCCAGCCGCGCCACAATGGCGCGCGGGGTCTTGGCCGGCGCCATCACGCCGAACCAGGCCGCCGCGGCATAGCCTTCCAGCCCCGACTCCTGCAGCGTCGGCACCAGCGGCGCCAGCGGCGAGCGGGCCACGCCGGTAACGCCGACCAGCCGCAGTGCGCCGCTCCTGACCTGGCCCTGGACCGCGGCGAACGAGCAGAAGCAGGCGCTGATGCGCCCGGCAAGCATCTCCTGGACCACGGCGGCCTCGCCCTTGGCAGTCACCAGCGGCACGCCGCTGCGCAGGCCCCGCACGGCGTACTCGGCGTACAGGTGGGAGGGGCTGCCCGGCTGGCCGTAACCATAGCTGTAGGAGCCGGGATTCGACTTCACCGCGATCATCCATTGCTCGGGCGTGCGCATCGGCAGGCGCGCGTCGATCACCAGGAACAGCGGCGTGGTGGCCACGCGCGCCACCGGCGTAAAGTCGCGCACGACGTCGTATGGCACCGGCTCCAGTCCGGGCTGGATCAGCATATTGGCCTGGTGCAGCAGCAGCGTGTGGCCGTCGGAACTGGCCTTGGCGACTACGTCGCCGGCGATGGTGCCCGCGCCGCCGGGGCGGTTGTCGACCTCCACCGGCACGCCCAGGCGGACGGACAGCCGCTCGGCCAGCAGGCGCGCCACGGCATCGGCCACGCCGCCGGCCGGGAACGGCACGATCAGGCGCATCGGATGGTCGGGGAACGACATGCTGCGCGCAAGCTGCTGGGTCCCGGCAAGCGCCGGCATGGCTGGCACCGCAAGCGCCAGCGTGGCACACCCCAGGGCATACAGGCACAGGAAAGGCTGGAGCCAGCGCCGGGCAGCGCCCACTGACGGGCACGGCGCAAACTTCGCTTTACCTCGCCAAAGCCGCGTCAAATTGCGCACTTCGGACATCAATTTCCTCCGGCCGGTCTCCTGAGGAGGCGGCAAACTGGTTCTGGGGAAAAAGGATTTGCGAGGCGGTTTCCGTTCGTTGTTTTTTGAAAATTGTAAGGACAATGCCCAGGCCACCACAGACACGTAAACCATAGCCGGGAGAACCCTGAAGGCCTTGCCACGCCTGGCCAAATGCGCCATCGGCGGGGACGCGCGGACCGCGCCGGCTATAATCCGCCGATGACGATTTTCACCGTGCGGCCCATGGTCCCCGCCGACCTGCCGGCCGTGCTGGCGGCGCAAGCCAGTTGCTATACCGAGGTACTGCTGGAAAGCCAGGCCGCGCTGGCCAGCCGGCTGGCGCTGTCCCCGGCCACCTGCTGGGTCGCCGATGACCCAGGACAGCGCGGCGCCCTCGCCGCCTACCTCTTCACCCACGCCTGGCCCGAAGCCAGCCTGCCGCCGCTGGACGGCCTGCTCGACGATGGCTGGCGCCATGCCGCCCCGCCTGACACCCTCACCTGGTTCGTGCACGACATGGCCGTGGCGCCCGCCGGGCGCGGCGCCGGGCTGGCCCCGCGCCTGTACGCGGCGGCGCAGGCGGCCGCGCGCGCGGCCGGGCTGCGGCGCTCGCGGCTGATCGCGGTGCAGTCGGCCGCCTCCTGGTGGCGCAGGCTCGGGTACGCGCCGGTGGCGGCGGAAACGGCCGCCACGCACGCGGCCAAGCTGGCCGGCTACGGCGCCAGCGCGGTGCTGATGGAGCGAACGCTGGCCGCCTGAGCGCACGACTGAGTGCCCCGGCCGCCAAAACCAAAAAGCCCGCCGGCTTGCGCCAGGCGGGCTTTTTGTTGTGGCCGGAGCGGATCAGCGCGGCAGGTCGGTGTGACCCATCAGGAAGGCGTCGACCGAGCGCGCGGCCTGGCGGCCTTCGCGGATCGCCCACACCACCAGCGACTGGCCACGGCGCACGTCGCCGGCGGCGAACACCTTGGGCACGTTGGTGTGGTAGGCGCGCTCGCCCTCGGTCGAGGCCTTGGCGTTCTTGCGCGCATCGGTGTCCACGCCAAACGCTTCCAGCATCGAACCCACCGGGTTGGTGAAGCCCATCGCCAGCAGCACCAGGTCGGCCGGCAGGATGAACTCGCTGCCCTCGACTTCCTGCATGCGGCCATCCTTCCATTCGACGCGGCAGGCCTTCAGGGCCGTGACCTTGCCGTTCTCGCCGATGAATTCCTTGGTGGCGACCGACCAGTCGCGCTCGCAGCCTTCGTCATGGGACGACGAGGTGCGCAGCTTGATCGGCCAGTACGGCCACACCAGCGGCTTGTGCTCTTCTTCCGGCGGCTGCGGCAGCAGTTCGAACTGCGTCACCGAGGTGGCGCCGTGGCGGTTGGACGTGCCCACGCAGTCGGAGCCGGTATCGCCGCCGCCGATCACGATCACGTTCTTGCCTTCGGCGCGGATCTCGTTGGCGCCATCGCCGGCCACTTCCTTGTTCTGCGGAATCAGGAATTCCAGCGCGAAGTGGATGCCGGCCAGGTCGCGGCCCGGCACCGGCAGGTCGCGCGGCACTTCCGAGCCGCCCGCCAGCACCACGGCGTCGAACTGCTCCATCAGGGCCTGGGCCGAGATGGTTTCACGCGCGTAGTTCTTGATGCCGGCCGGCAGTTCGCCGTCGGTCACCATCACGCCGGCGCGGAAGGTCACGCCTTCGGCCTGCATCTGTTCCATGCGGCGGTCGATCAGCGTCTTCTCCATCTTGAAGTCGGGGATGCCGTAGCGCAGCAGGCCGCCGATGCGGTCGTTCTTCTCGAACACCGTCACATCGTGGCCGGCGCGTGCCAGCTGCTGCGCGGCGGCCATACCGGCGGGGCCGGAACCGACCACGGCCACGGTCTTGCCGGTCTTGTGGCGCGGCGCCTGCGGCGCAACCCAGCCCTCTTCCCAGGCCTTGTCGATGATGGCGTGCTCGATCGACTTGATGCCGACCGGCAGCTCATTGATGCCCAGCGTGCAGGCGGCCTCGCATGGTGCGGGGCAGATGCGGCCGGTGAACTCGGGGAAGTTGTTGGTCTGGTGCAGCACCTCGATCGCCGACTTCCAGTCCTGGCGGTACACCAGGTCGTTGAAGTCGGGAATGATGTTGTTGACCGGGCAGCCGTTGTTGCAGAACGGGATGCCGCAGTCCATGCAGCGCGCACCCTGGATCTTCGCTTCGCTGTCGGACAGCGCGAACACGAATTCCTTGTAGTGCTTCACGCGCTTGACTACCGCTTCGTAGCCTTCGTTCTGGCGCGGAAATTCGAGAAAGCCAGTCGCCTTACCCATGTTGCGTCCTTGGTCATGCTGCGCGGGACCGGCGGCGTCGCCGGCCCCGCGGTGGGGTCAGTATCTTGTCAGGGCCGCGGCGGCTGCCGCGGCCCATCGCTGCTTGGTTGCTGTGCCGTTGCCTGTGCTCAGGCCGCGATGGCTTCGCGATCGCTGTCGCGGG
Source organism: Cupriavidus lacunae (assembly GCF_003353055.1). Classification (GTDB taxonomy): domain Bacteria; phylum Pseudomonadota; class Gammaproteobacteria; order Burkholderiales; family Burkholderiaceae; genus Cupriavidus; species Cupriavidus lacunae. The sequence goes on along the minus strand of NZ_QKWJ01000020.1, from coordinate 51,473 downwards.
CGGCCTGTTCCTTGGCGTACATCTCGCCCAGCGCGCGCTTGTACTCGGTCGGGAAGACCTTGACGAACTTGCGGCGTGCCGTGGTCCAGTCAGCCAGCAGCGCCTTGGCGCGCTCGGAGCCGGTGTAGCGGAAGTGCTGCTCGATCAGGTTGCGCAGGATGACTTCGTCCAGCACGCGCTTGCCGTCGACCTTGTGCCACGAAGCCGGGCCCTGGCCCTTCTCCTGGTCGGCGGCGGCCAGCACGGCCTCCAGTGCCACCATCGAGGTGTTGCAGCGCTTGTCGAACAGGCCGTCCTCGTCATAGACGTAGGCCACGCCGCCCGACATGCCGGCCGCGAAGTTACGGCCCGTGCCGCCCAGCACCACCACCGTGCCGCCGGTCATGTACTCGCAACCGTGGTCGCCGGTGCCTTCCACCACGGCAACCGCGCCGGAGTTGCGCACCGCGAAGCGCTCGCCGGCCACGCCATTGAAGAACGCTTCACCGGCGATGGCACCGTACAGCACGGTGTTGCCGACGATGATGTTGCGGGTCGGGTCGCCACGGAACTCGTGCGGGGCGCGCACGATCACGCGGCCGCCCGACAGGCCCTTGCCGACGTAGTCATTGCCGTCGCCCACCAGGTCCAGCGTGATGCCGTGCGCCAGGAACGCGCCGAACGACTGGCCGGCGGTGCCTTGCAGCTGGATGTGGATGGTGTCGTCAGGCAGGCCTTCGTGGCCATGCTGGCGCGCCACCACGCCCGACAGCATCGCGCCGACGGTACGGTTGACGTTCTTCACCGGCTGGATGAACGAGACCCGCTCGCCCTTCTCGATGGCCGGACGGGCCTTGGCGATCAGCACGTGGTCCAGCGCCTTGCCGGCCTCGGCCGACAGGCCGTGGTCCTGCACGTCGGTGTGGAACAGCGGCACTTCCGCGCCCAGCGACACCTGGTGGAAGATGCGGCCAAAGTCCAGGCCACGCGCCTTCCAGTGCTCGATGCCGGGCTTGGTGTCGAGCAGGTCGGCGCGGCCGATCAGCTCGTCGAACTTGCGGATGCCCAGCTGGGCCATGATCTCGCGGGCTTCTTCCGCAACGAAGAAGAAGAAGTTGACCACGTGCTCGGGCTTGCCCTGGAATTTCTTGCGCAGCTGCGGATCCTGCGTGGCCACGCCCACCGGGCAGGTGTTCAGGTGGCACTTGCGCATCATGATGCAGCCTTCGGCCACCAGCGGCGCGGTGGCGAAGCCGAACTCATCGGCGCCCAGCAGCGCGCCGATGACGACGTCGCGGCCGGTCTTCATCTGGCCGTCGGCCTGCACGCGGATGCGGTTGCGCAGGCCATTGAGCAACAGGGTCTGCTGCGTTTCGGCCAGGCCCAGCTCCCACGGCGTGCCGGCGTGCTTGATCGACGACCACGGCGAAGCGCCGGTGCCGCCGTCATGGCCGGCGATCACCACGTGGTCGGCCTTGGCCTTGGCCACGCCCGCGGCCACCGTGCCGACGCCCACTTCGGACACCAGCTTGACCGAGATGTCGGACACCGGGTTGACGTTCTTCAGGTCGTGGATCAGCTGTGCCAGATCCTCGATCGAGTAGATATCGTGGTGCGGGGGCGGCGAGATCAGGCCCACGCCCGGCACCGAGTAACGCAGCTTGCCGATGTAGTCCGACACCTTGTGGCCGGGCAGCTGGCCGCCTTCGCCGGGCTTGGCGCCCTGCGCCATCTTGATCTGGATCTGGTCGGCGGAAGCCAGGTACTCGGCGGTCACGCCGAAACGGCCCGACGCCACCTGCTTGATCTTCGAGCGCAGCGAATCGCCGGCCTGCAGTTCCAGGTCGCGTTCGATCACGTTATCGCCGAGCAGACCCTTGAGGGTATCGCCCTGCTTGATGGGGATGCCGCGCAGCTCGTTGCGGTAGCGCTTCTCGTCCTCGCCGCCTTCGCCGGTGTTGGACTTGCCGCCGATGCGGTTCATCGCCAGCGCCAGCGTGGTGTGGGCTTCGGTCGAGATCGAGCCGAGCGACATCGCACCGGTGGCGAAGCGCTTGACGATGTCCTTGGCCGACTCCACTTCTTCCAGCGGAATCGCGCGGGCCGGATCGACCTTGAACTCGAACAGACCACGCAGCGTCATGTGGCGCTTGCTCTGGTCGTTGATGATGTTGGCGTATTCCTTGTACGTCTGGTAGGCGCCCTTGCCGTCGTCGGCGCGCACCGAGTGCTGCAGCTTGGCGACCGAGTCCGGGGTCCACATATGCTCTTCGCCGCGGATGCGGAAGGCGTATTCGCCGCCGGCGTCGAGCATGTTTTCCAGCACCGGGCTGGCGCCGAAGGCGTCGTTGTGCAGGCGCAGCGCTTCCTCGGCGACTTCGAAGATGCCGATGCCCTCGACGTTCGACGGCGTGCCGTGGAAGTACTTCTGCACCAGCTCGCGCGACAGGCCGATGGCTTCGAAGATCTGCGCGCCGGTGTACGACATGTACGTGGAGATGCCCATCTTGGACATCACCTTGTGCAGGCCCTTGCCGACCGCCTTGACGAAGTTCTTGACCGCCTTCTCGGGCGACAGGTCGCCCGACAGGCCGCTGGCCATGTCGGACAGCGTTTCCATCGCCAGGTACGGGTGCACGGCTTCCGCGCCGTAGCCGGCCAGCAGCGCGAAGTGGTGCACTTCACGCGCGGTGCCGGTCTCGACCACCAGGCCGGCGGACGTGCGCAGGCCCTTCTCCACCAGGTGGTGGTGGATGGCGGACGTGGCCAGCAGCGCGGGGATCGCGACATGGTCGGCGTCCACGCGGCGGTCCGACACGATCAGGATGTTGTAGCCCGAACGCACCGCATCCACGGCTTCGGCGCACAGCGAGGCCAGGCGCGCTTCGATGCCTTCCTTGCCCCACGCGGTCGGGTAGCAGATGTTCAGTTCGTACGAACGGAACTTGCCGCCGGTGTAGTGCTCGATGTTGCGGATCTTGGCGATGTCCTTGAAGTCCAGCACCGGCTGGGACACTTCGAGGCGCATCGGCGGGTTGATGTTGTTCAGCTCCAGCAGGTTCGGCTTCGGGCCGATGAACGACACCAGCGACATCACCATGTTCTCGCGGATCGGGTCGATCGGCGGGTTGGTCACCTGGGCGAACAGCTGCTTGAAGTAGTGGTACAGCGTCTTGTTCTTGGACGACAGCACGGCCAGAGGCGAGTCATTGCCCATCGAGCCGGTGGCTTCCTCGCCGGCCAGCGCCATCGGCGCCATCAGGAACTTGACGTCTTCCTGGGTGTAGCCGAAGGCCTGCTGGCGGTCCAGCAGCTTGGCCACGGGCTTCTTCTCCGCGGCAACGTCTTCGGGCTTGGCGTCGAGCTCGTCGAGCTTGATGCGCACGGCGTCGATCCAGCTCTTGTACGGCTTGGCGTTGGCCAGGTTGTCCTTGAGTTCCTTGTCGTCGATGATGCGGCCCTGCTCCATGTCGATCAGGAACATCTTGCCGGGCTGCAGGCGCCACTTCTGCACGATGCGCGACTCGGGGAACGGCAGCACGCCGGCTTCCGAAGCCAGCACCACGACGTCGTCCTCGGTCACGTAGAAACGTGCCGGGCGCAGGCCGTTGCGGTCCAGCGTGGCGCCGATCTGGCGGCCGTCGGTGAAGCAGATCGCGGCCGGGCCGTCCCACGGCTCCATCATGGCGGCGTGGTATTCGTAGAAGGCGCGACGGTTGTCGTCCATCAGCGTGTGCTGTTCCCAGGCTTCCGGGATCATCATCATCATCGCGTGGACGAGCGGGTAGCCGGCCATCGTCAGCAGTTCGAGGCAGTTGTCGAACGATGCGGTGTCGGACTGGCCGGGGTAGATCAGCGGCCACAGCTTGGGCAGGTCGTCGCCCAGCACCGGCGACGAGATTGCGCCGGTCCGCGCGTTGACCCAGTTGACGTTGCCCTTGACCGTGTTGATTTCGCCGTTGTGGGCGACCATGCGGTACGGGTGGGCCAGTTCCCAGGCCGGGAAGGTGTTGGTCGAGAAGCGCTGGTGCACCAGGGCCAGGGCCGACACCGCGCGCGGGTCCTGCAGGTCCAGGTAGTACTCGCCGACCTGGGTGGCCAGCAGCAGGCCCTTGTACACCACGGTACGGGCCGACATCGACGGCACGAAGTATTCCTTGCCGTGCTTGAGCTTGAGCGCCTGGATGGCGTGGCTGGCGGTCTTGCGGATGACGTAGAGCTTACGTTCCAGCGCATCCGTGGTCATGATGTCGCGGCCGCGACCGATGAAGATCTGGCGGATCACCGGCTCGGTGGTACGCACTGTCGGCGACATCGGCATGGCGGCATCGACCGGCACGTCGCGCCAGCCCAGCACGACCTGGCCTTCCAGGCGGACCGTGCGCTCCAACTCCTGTTCGCAGGCCAGGCGCGAAGCGTGTTCCTTGGGCAGGAAGATCATGCCCACGCCGTATTCGCCGGCGGGCGGCAGGCTCACGCCCTGCGCGGCCATTTCCTCGCGGTAGAACTGGTCCGGGATCTGGATCAGGATACCGGCGCCGTCGCCCATCAGCGCATCGGCGCCGACCGCGCCGCGGTGGTCCAGGTTCTCCAGGATCTTCAGGCCCTGGCTGATGATCTCGTGCGACTTCTTGCCCTTGATATGCGCGACCATGCCGACGCCGCAGGCGTCATGCTCGTTGCTGGGGTCGTACATGCCCTGCGCCTGCGGACGCAGGTCGGTGGCGTGGGAAGACGCGCTGGTTTGCGCTTGTGCCTGAGCTTGGGCCGAAAGATTTTTCGTTTGGTCCACGGGCTGAATTCCGGTGAAGGCTGCGCGCATGGCTGGACGTACCGGAACGGAGACCGCGCGCTCTCTTTAATCACCCTGCCGCGGTCGGCGGGTGGGGAATCGGGGACGGAGCTGTCTGCGGGCCGCAGCGGCGTACACGAGCGTGACGCGCCGCACAATGACTGTGGGTGGAGCAACTATATGGGAATCGTGCCGACCTCGCAAAATTTTTAAATGGGGTCAGAACACATTAACCAAAGCATCGTTTCTGTGATTTGATTAAATAGGGACACATAAACTTTATGTCGCTTCAGGCCCCTGATCCGCAACCGTTTGCACCTTTTTGGGGCGACCTTTCGGCAGCGGCTGTACGCGCCGCGTGGCGTGCCGCTCCAGTTGCGCGAGGAATGCTTCGCCACCAAGCGGCCAGCCGCTGTGCGCATGGCCGCGCAGCGTTTGCAGGGTCCTGCCGGAGAGGCCCTCGGCAGTCAGCATGCGGTAGTTCGACTGGCGCTCGAACGGCGTATTGCCGAGCTCCCAGTAGGCAGAGTGATCACTTACAAACGGGCTGGCCTCAATGCCAGCGTGATGACGGTAGCTGCTCCAGCGGTCGGCCTCGGGGGTGCTCACCTCGCCGGCACGCAGTGCGTTGCCTTCGACATAGAGCATTGCCGGCAGCATCCATTGGACCGGATCGAACACCGCGGAGCGGAAGCGCCCCTCCCACAGGGTGCCGGTGCGGTCTGCCACGCGGTTGAAGTAGCGCGCATAACGGCGTCCGACCGCCTGCATGGTCAGGCTCAGCGAGTCTGTACCCTTGGGCGTCGCCACCAGGTGCACGTGGTTGGGCCGCAGCGTGTAGGCATGGATGGCGAGATCATGCTCGCGCGCGGCCATGCGCAGGCAGTCGAGGTAGTGCAGGTAGTCGTCCGGCCCCAGGAAAACATCCTGGCGGTTGTTGCCGCGCTGCAACACCAGTGCGGGAAGGCCGGCGGGAGAGAAGCGGGGAAGGCGTGCCATGGCAGGTCATGCGAGCATCGAAGCCCGCATGATAGCCTGATCCGTCCCCATTTATGTGAGGCGCGTTGCGCGCCCCCGGCAGCGTTCAGTTGCCTTCGCTGACCGCGAAGATGCGGCGGTGCTCGCGGATCGCGTAGCGGTCGGTCATGCCCGCGATGTAATGGGCGATCAGCCGCGACTGGTCGCCGCCGTGGCCGGCCTGGTACTGCGGCGGCAGCAGGCGCGGATCGGACATGAAGGCCTGGAACAGGTCGCCGACAATGCGCTGCGCCTTGGCCGACATGCGCATCACCAGGTAGTGCCGGTACAGGTGCCGGAACAGGAAGCGCTTGAGCGCCGCGGCTTCCTCATGGATCTGCGGGCTGAAGCCGACCAGCGGGCCGGCGGCGCGCACCGCGTCGATACTGCGCGGGTTGGCCGTGGCGATATTGCGGCTGGTGGTCTCGATCAGGTCGACGATGAGCGTATTGATCATGCGCCGAACCGTCTCGTTGATGGCACGGCGGCCGTTGATGCCGGGGAAGGCATCGGCCACTTCGGCGCGGTGGCGGGCCCACATCGGCACCTCGTCGAGCTGCTCCAGCGTCAGCAGCCCCGAGCGCAGGCCGTCGTCGATATCGTGGTTGTTGTAGGCGATCTCGTCGGCCAGGTTGGCCAGCTGTGCCTCCAGCGACGGCTGCGTGCCCTCCAGGAAGCGCCGGCCCAGTTCGCCCAGCGCCGAGGCATTGACCCGCGAGCAATGCTTGAGGATGCCCTCGCGCGTCTCGAAGGTCAGGTTCAGGCCGTTGAAGCCGCCATAGCGCTCTTCGAGCTCGTCCACCACCAGCAGACTCTGCAGGTTGTGCTCGAAGCCGCCGTGGTTCTTCATGCAGTTGTTCAACGCGTCCTGCCCGGCGTGGCCGAACGGCGTGTGGCCCAGGTCGTGCGCCAGCGAGATGGCTTCGACCAGGTCCTCATTGAGGCGCAGGTTGCGCGCGATCGAACGCGCGATCTGCGCCACCTCCAGGCTGTGGGTAAGTCGAGTGCGGAACAGGTCGCCCTCATGGTTGACGAAGACCTGGGTCTTGTACTCGAGCCGCCGGAACGCCGTGCTGTGGATGACCCGGTCGCGGTCGCGCTGGAATTCGCTGCGCGACAGCGATGCGGGTTCGGCATGCACCCGCCCGCGCGTCTGCGCGGAGCGGGCGGCGTAAGGGGCGAGATGGCTTTCAAAGTCGGTCATGCGGCGCGTCCGGTGGCTGGGGCGGGTTGGCGAGGCATAACCGATCGGTCAGGCGACCGGGGCCTCGGTGGGAGGTTTCAAGACGGCGTGCGCCAGTGTCGCGCGCAGGTCGGCGTCCGGCACGGTGGTGATGAACGCTTCGCCGAGCTTCTTCAGCAGGATGAACTTGACGCTGCCCGCCTCGGCCTTCTTGTCGACCTTCATCAGTTCGATATAGCGTTCGGCGCCCAGTTCCGGGGCCACCACCGGCAGCATTGCCGCCTGCGTCAGCGTGCGGATGCGGGCCAGCGTCTCGATATCGATAAAGCCAAGGCGGTGCGACAGGTCGGCGGCCATCACCATGCCGCAGCCGACGGCCTCGCCGTGCAGCCAGGCGCCGTAGCCCATGCCGGCCTCGATCGCATGGCCGAAGGTGTGGCCGAAATTGAGGATGGCGCGCAAGCCGCCCTCGCGTTCGTCCTGCGCCACCACGCCGGCCTTGATCTCGCACGAGCGCTGCACGGCGAGCGCCATCAAATCGGGGTCGCAGTCGTTCAGCGCCTTGATATTGCGTTCGATCCAGCCGAAGTACTTGGCGTCGGCAATGGCGCCGTGCTTGATGACCTCGGCCATGCCGGCGGCCAGTTCGCGCGGGGGCAGCGTGCGCAGCGTGTCGATATCGGCGATCACCGCATTGGGCTGGTGGAACGCGCCGATCATGTTCTTGCCCAGCGGGTGATTGATCCCGGTCTTGCCGCCCACCGACGAATCCACCTGCGCCAGCAGCGTGGTCGGCATCTGGACAAAGGGCACGCCGCGCATGTAGCAGGCGGCGGCAAACCCGGTCATGTCGCCCACCACGCCGCCGCCCAGCGCCACCAGCGTGGTCTTGCGGTCGGCGCCGGCCTGCAGCAGCGCGTCGAAGATCTGGTTCAGCGTTTCCCAGTGCTTGAAGGCCTCGCCGTCGGGCAGCGTGACCGTGCGCACGGTCTTGCCGAGCGCGGCCAGGGCGGCCTCGACGCGCGCCGCGTAGAGCGGGCCGACGGTTTCATTGGTGACGATGACGGCGTGCTGCCCGCGCACGTGGGGGCGCAGCAGTTCGGCATTGTCCAGCAGGCCGGTACCGATATGGATGGGGTAGCTGCGCTCGCCCAGGTCGACTTCAAGCGTAATCATGGATTGGGGTCCTGCGCCGGCGGCTCGGACTCGCCCGCGGGCGTGGACGCCGGCTGCGGGGGATCGATCGGGAAACCGGCCATTTCAAGTTGCATCAACACCATATTAGCAAGCTGCGCCACCGAGGGCTTGCCGGTTTCGATGATGAAGTCGGCGACTTCGCGGTAGAGCGGGTCGCGCTCAGCGTACAGGGCCTCGAGCTTGCCCTTGGGGTCCTCGGTCTGCAGCAGCGGGCGGTTGCGGTCATGACGGGTACGCAGCCACAGGTCGTGCGGGCTGGCGCGCAGGTACACCACCGTGCCGCGGGCCTTCAGCACCTCGCGGTTCTCGGCGCGCAGCACGGCGCCGCCGCCGGTGGCCAGCACGATGCCCTGGCGCGCGGCCAGTTCGCGGATCATCGCGGCCTCGCGGTCGCGGAAGCCGGCTTCGCCCTCGACCTCGAAGATCACCGGGATGCGCACGCCGCAGTGTGCCTCCAGCTCATGGTCGGAATCGAAGAACGGATAGTGCAGGCGCCGCGCCACCGTGCGGCCCACGGTGGTCTTGCCGGCGCCCATCAGGCCGACGAAAAAGAGGTTGGGTCGATCGGATTCCGGTCGCTCGGAGTCGGATCGATCGGCATCGCGCCGATCCTGGGCCTGGCGCTGTGCCGCCGGCCCTGTCGCTGAGGCTGTCACTGGACTGTCGTTCGGGAGCGCGGCATGCGGGCCACCCTCCCCGGTTGGGAACTGCATCATCTTCTTATGTTGTGGCGCGGCCGGCAAGTGGCGAATGCGACATAGACCGCATTTCCGGGTCCACTCCGGGTCCACTCCGGGGGCTGTCGCCGGGCTCCGCGGCGCGCGGCGCGCAAAAAAAGGCCGCATCCCTCGATGCGGCCTGCCAGTCTACTGTATCCGGCGCCTACGGGCGCCATCTCCTTATTTGAGCGACACGCTCTCGTTCAGGATGCGCGGGGTCAGGAACACCAGCAGTTCGGTGCGGTTGCGCACCTTGGCGTTGTTCTTGAACAGGTTGCCAAGCACCGGGATATCGCCCAGCAGCGGCACCTTGTCCACGTCGTTGGACTCGGTCTGGGTGTAGATACCGCCGATCACCACCGTGCCGCCGTTCTCCACCAGCACCTGGGTCTGCACGTGCTTGGTGTCGATGGCAAAGCCCGAGGTGGTCTGGATGCCCACGCTGTCCTTGTTCACATCCACGTCCAGCAGCACATTGCCTTCCGGCGTGATCTGCGGGGTCACTTCCAGCTTCAGGTTGGCCTTGCGGAACTGCACCGAGGTGGCGCCGCTGGAGGTGGCGGCCTGGTACGGCAGCTCGGTGCCCTGCTCGATCAGCGCCTTGATGTTGTTGGCCGTGACCACGCGCGGGCTGGAGATGATCTTGCCCTTGCCGTCCGCTTCCAGCGCCGACAGCTCCAGCGCCAGGAAGCGCGTGGCGGCGCTGTTGAACAGGCTCACCGCGATATTGGCCGGGTTGGTGCCGTTGATGGCGCCGGCCGGCAGGCTCAGGAACGGGCCGTTGTCGGAGGTCGAGCCCGGCAGCACGTTGCTGTAGGTGTTGCCGACCTTGGCATTGTTGTACTGCCCGGCAAAGCCCAGCTTCACGCCCAGGTTGCGGCTGAAGGTATCGGTCGCCTCGACGATGCGCGCCTCGATGATCACCTGGCGCACCGGGATGTCGATCTTGCCGATGAAGTTCTGCACCTCTTCCAGCTTGGTGGCGATATCCGAGACAAAGAGCTGGTTGGTGCGCGCATCCGCCGTCAGCGAACCGCGCTTGGACAGCATGCGCGTGCTCACGCCCGCCGCCCCCGGCACCCCGATGGGCACAGGTACCGCGGCGGCGGCGCCGCCGCCGCCGGCACTCAAGCCCAGCAGCATCTTGCGCACGTCCTCGGCGCGCTGGTAGTTGAGCTGGAACACCTGGCTGCGGATCGGCTCGAGGTCGTTGATCTGCTGCTGCGACTCAAGCTCCAGCTTTTCCTTGGTCTGCAGCTCGGCCTTGGGCGCCACCCACAGCACATTGCCGTTGCGGCGCGAGGCCAGCCCCTTGGCATCCATCACGATCTGCAGCGCCTGGTCCCACGGCACGTCCTTCAGGCGCAGCGTAAGGTTGCCCTGCACGCTTTCGCTGGTGATGATGTTCAGGTTGGTGAAATCGGCAAACACCTGCAGCAGCGAGCGGATGTCGATGTTCTGGAAGTTCAGCGACAGGCGCTCGCCGCGGTAGCCCGGGCCGCTGATGAGCTTGGTCGGGTCTTCCTTGACCGGTCGCACCTCGACCACGAACTGGGTGTCGGTCTGGTACGAGCTGTACTCCCAGTGGCCGCGCGGCTCAATGGTCAGGCGCGCATTGCCGTTGGCATCCGAGGCGCGCATGGCCTGCACCGGCGAGCCGAAGTCGCTCACGTCAAAGCGCCGGCGCAGGTTATCGGGCAGCGTGGTGGCGAGGAAGTCGACCACCACGTTCTGGCCCTGCTGCGCGATGTTGATGCCCGAGTCGCGCGAGGACAGGTCCACCACCACGCGGCCGGCACCGTCGGCGCCGCGCCGGAAGTCGATATTGCGCACCGAGGTCCGCCCGGCTGCGCCCGCCGGCATCGCCGACTGTGCGGGCGCGAACGTGGGCGCGGCACTCTTGAGCGCCGGCGCCACATTATCCAGCGCCACCACGAAGTAGTTGCCGCGCTGGTCGGTGCGATAGGTGGCGTTGCGCGTGAGGTCGAGGATCACGCGGGTACGATCGCCAATCTGCACCACGTTGGCGGCCTTGAGCAGCTTGCCACCGTAGTCATACTGCGCGCGCCGCTTGTCAAAGCCGGTATCGAAGAAATCGATCGCAAGCCGTGCCGGGTTCTGCGTGGTGAAGTCCGCCGGCTTCTGCGCCAGCGGCCGTTCGAGCTCGATCGTGAACACGGTCTGCTCCCCGACCGTACTGACGTCAACCGCCTTGATGCGGTTACTTTGTGCCAGCGCGGCCGGAGCGGCAATCACCAGCAACAGCGCCATCACCGTTCTTGCGGCGCCCGCGAGCGCACGATACCAGCGCACGGGGGTCATGCCGCCACCTCCAGCTTCAGGCTGGTCATTTTCTCTTTCCACTCTGATACCCCCTCCCGGACCAATTCGCGCAACACGATCTCCTGATCCGTGATGCGGACCACCCGGCCGTAGCTCTGGCCGAGATACTGACCCACCTTGACATGGTGGATCTTGTTATCTACCCGCACGATGCCGTAGGTTTCCCCGTTCTTCTTCATCATGCCAAGCATCTTGAAGTTCTCGAGCGGGTAGTCCTCCAGCGGCTCGCGACGCCGCCCGGCCTCGGGCGAATCCGCCAGCGTCCTGTTCAGCTCGCCGATCTTTTCCTGCGCGAACGGCTCAGGCGCATTGGCCGCGGCGTACTCGCGCGGCACGTAGGGCCGGGCATCGGGCACCGGCTCAGGCGGCTTGGCGCGCGCGCTGCGGGTGGCGTCCATCCACTGGCGCAGCGCGTCTTCGTCGCTGGCGCCGCAGGCGCCCAGCAGGCCGACGGCCAGCGCCGCCACCGCCAGCGCGCGCGGCGATGCGGTCCATGCCAGGTTGCGGGTACGAATGGTGCGGCTCATTTGGCACCTCCCGCCTTGGCTGCCACAGCGGCTGCGGCGGCCTTGCGCTGCGCCGCCTGCTCGTCGGGATCGAGCGCGCGGTAGGCCATCGCCACCGCCTCCATCGACAGCCCGCCGTCCTTGGTATTGGCCAGCTGCAGGTTCTGCATCGACACGATCCGCGACAGCGCCGCCACGTCGGCATTGAACTGCGCCACCTCGTGGTAGCGGCCGGTCACGCGCAGGTTCACCGGGATCTCGGCAAAGTAGGGCTTGATCACCGCAGCCTGCGGCTTGAACAGTTCGAACTGCAGCCCGCGCGCCACGCCGGCGTGATTGACGTCGGCCAGCAGCGCATCCATCTCGGTCTTGTTGGGCAGTTGCCGCTCCAGCAACGCCACGCGCTGCTCCACCTGCTTCTTCTGCTCGCGCAGCGCCTCCAGGTTGGCCACCTGCGCCACCTTGGACTGGTACGCCTGCTTCAGGCTTTCCTGTTCCTGGCGCTGGCGGTCAAGCTCGTCGAACTTCGCGCTCCAGTAGAACTGCCAGCCCAGCAGCAACACCACCGCCGCGGCCAGGACCGCGAATAGCGCGCGCGGCGCGGCCGGCCAGGTCTCCGGCTCGTTCAGGTTGAGCCCGCGGAACTGACTGGTCAGGTCGGCGAGGTTGATTTCGGTATTGAGCGCCATGGTCAGGCCTTTCCGGCTGCTGGGGCAGGTGCGGGAACAGGTGCGGCGGCTGGCGCGGAAGCGCCCGGCGCGGTCTTCTTGCCGTCGGCCGGCGCCTCCGGCGCGCGGTACGCAAAGCGCATCGAGAAGTCGAACAGCCGGCGCTGCTCGCGCAGGTTGTTGGTCATGGTGACCGCCTTGGACTCGACCAGCTCGGCCTTGTCCAGCCAGGCCACGCCGCCCAGGTTGCGCAGCAGCTCGGAAATGCGCTCGTTGGACTGCGCCACGCCGGAGATGGTGAAGGCCTCGCCGGCCTGCTTCAGGCTGGTCAGGTAGACGCCCTCGGGCACCTGCCGCACCAGCTCCTCAAGCAGTTGCACCGGGCGGTTGCGCTCGGTCTGCAGGCTTTCGACCGCTTTCTGGCGCTGCAGCAGCGCATCGATGTCTTTCTTGAGGTTGTTGACTTCGCGGATCTGCCCGTCGAGCTTGGCATTTTCCGCGCTCAATACCTGGTTGAGCGCGACCACCGAATCGATGCGCCCGCCGATATAGACGCCACCCAGCAGCACCACGGCCGCGCCGCTGGCCGCCGCGGCGGCCAGCATCGCATAGACCTTCTTGCGCCGTGCTGCCTTGCGGGCTTCATGGTAGGGCAGCAGGTTGACCGAAGGCAGTGTGTTCGTAGACATCTGGTGCCTCCGGTGCGTTATTGCAGCCCGCGCAGGGCCAGGCCGACGCTGACGATATACGCCGGCAGGTCGCGCTGCAGGTAGCGCTCATTGACCTTGGCGTTGGTCGCCATGTTGGCAAACGGGTTCGCCAGCGTGGTGGTGATCTTGGTCTGGTGCTGGATCGCCGCCTGCACGCCGAACAACGACGCATGCCCGCCCGAGAGCAGGATCTCGTCGACCCGACCCAGGCTGGAGCTGGCAATGAAGTTGCCGATCGCCGACTGCACTTCCATCGCCAGCGCATCCAGCGACGGCTTGAGCAGCTGCGCGCGCCAGGCTTCAGGCAGCGTGTTCTTGCGCTTCTTGATCTCGGCCTTGAGCGCGTCGAGCGTGAACATGCGCGCCGCGCTCTGCGTGAGCTGGTCGCCGTAGCTGTTCAGCGGCTGCTCGTACAGCTCTTTCCAGCCCTGGTAGAAGATGGCCTTGGAACGGCTGCCGCCCAGGTGGACCACCGCCACCACCGGCAGCGCGCGGGCGTCGGCCTCGGACATCTCCTGCGGCACGCCCAGCATCTGCACGATCGAGCGCTGCACCGCGTATTCCTCGACGTCCATGACCTGCGGCTTGAGCCCGGCCATTTCGGCGGCAGTCACGCGCTCCTGCACGCGGTCGCTGTTGGCCGCGGTGACGCGCACGCCGATACCGCCCTCGGTCTCGCTGGGGCCGATCACGGCGAAGTCGAAATTGACCGCCTGCGACGGCGGATAGAGCCGGTGCGCCTCGGATTCGACCTGGGAATAGAGTTCGTCTTCGGACAGGTTGTCCGGCAGGCTGACGGTCTGCGACTCAGTCAGCATGGATGGCACGCCCAGCACCACGTCCTTGGAGCGGATGCCGGCCTTGCCAAGCGCACGCCTTAGCGCGATGCCGACTGCCTCGATATTGATGACGTTGCCATCGGCAACGGCGTTGCGGTCCAGCAGTTCGCTGGCGCATTTTTCCAGCCGATAGTCTTGCCTGCTGCCCCCAACGGACAGCTCGACTACCTTGATACTGGACGAACCGATATCCACGCCGACCGTAGTCCGGCGCAGAATCCCCGACAAAATGCCACGCAAGGTGACCCCCTGACTTTTGAACTCGCCCCTGGCTTGAACGCTCTAATCGGGCGAGCCTAGTTTCTTGAATGAAACGTGTGCTCTTTTTATGTTGGTCGATTCTCACAAAATACAGCATCGGTGGCAATGTGCCGAACTGGCCCGAACTTCTTTTTCAGAACGCCCTCGCCAATCCGTTGCCAAAACCCCACGGTCGTCGGGTTCCCTTCCGTGCGGGCTTGTGCGCCCGCCCATGCCCCCGTAGTAGCCGCCAACGTCGCTTGCACGCCGGCATTCGCCGCCTTACATCTTGTAACAGCGCGATAGCGGCGCCCCCGCCACTGTGCGCCCGGGCCGGCCGATGCCGGAAGATATAATCCCGGGCACCCCTGACTAGGTATTTCCCTTATGGCCACAGCACAACAGAAGCCGTCCCACCCTGCCCGCCGTTCGATCTGGACGCGGCTCATGTTCTGGGCGGTCGGACTGGTTGTCGCCGGTGCCGTCGTGATTGCGCTGCTGCTCGGCTACGCGCTGCTGGTGGCCGCGCCCAACCTGCCGTCGCTGGACACCATCACCGACTACCGGCCCAAGATTCCGCTTCGCATCTACACGGCGGACAATGTGCTGATTGGCGAATTCGGCGAGGAGCGGCGCAACTTCGTGCCCATCGCCGAGATCCCGGACGTGATGAAAAAGGCGGTCCTGGCGATCGAGGACGACCGCTTCTACGAGCACGGCGGCGTCGACTTCGTCGGCGTGTTGCGTGCCGGGCTGGCCAACCTGCGCGGCGGGCTGTCGCAGGGCGCCTCCACCATCACCATGCAGGTGGCGCGCAACTTCTTCCTGTCCAGCGAGAAGACCTACACCCGCAAGATCTACGAGATGCTGCTCGCGTACAAGATCGAGGCCAACCTGACCAAGGACCAGATCCTCGAGCTGTACATGAACCAGATCTACCTGGGGCAGCGCGCCTACGGCTTCGACAGCGCCGCGCGCGTGTACTTCGGCAAGTCGGTGCGCGACGTGACGCCGGCCGAGGCCGCCATGCTGGCCGGCCTGCCCAAGGCGCCATCGGCGTACAACCCGGTGGTCAACCCGCGCCGCGCCAAGGTGCGCCAGGAGTACATCCTGCAGCGCATGCGCGACCTGCGCTACATCACGCCCGAGCAGTACGACCAGGCCGTGCATGCCGAACTGAAGGTGCGCACCGAAGGCAACGAGTTCTCCACGCACGCCGAGTATGTCGCCGAGATCGTGCGCCAGCTGATGTATGCCCAATACCGTGAAGAGACCTACACGCGCGGCCTGACGGTCTACACCACGCTGACCAAGCCGGACCAGGACTCCGCCTATGAGTCCGTGCGCGCGGGCATCATGAACTACGAGCGCAAGCACGGCTACCGCGGTCCCGAGGCCTTTATCGACCTGCCCTCCGACTCGTCGGAGCGCGAGCAGGCCATCGACGATGCCCTGGTCGAGCACCCCGGCAGCGGCGACCTGCGCTCGGCCGTGGTCACCAGTGTGTCGTCAAAACAGGTGAAAGCGACACTCTTGTCCGGCGAAGTAGCGACCATCGAAGGCGCGGCGCTGCGCTTTATCTCGCCGTCGCTGTCGTCCAGTGCCCAGCCCAAGATGAAGATGCGCCCGGGCGCGATCATCCGCGTGACGCAGGACGAGAAAGACAACTGGTCGGTGACGCAGCTGCCGGAAGTGGCCGCGGCATTCGTGTCCATCAACCCGCAGGACGGCGAGATCCGTTCGATGGTGGGCGGCTTCGACTTCAACCGCAACAAGTTCAACCACGTGACCCAGGCCTGGCGCCAGCCGGGTTCCAGCTTCAAGCCGTTCATCTACTCGGCCGCGCTGGAAAAGGGCTTTTCGCCGGCCACGGTGATCAATGACGCGCCGCTGACGATCGGCCCGGATACCGGCGGGCAGGTGTGGGAGCCGAAGAACTATGACGGCCGCTTCGAGGGCCCGATGACCATGCGCCGCGCGCTGGCCAAGTCCAAGAACCTGGTCTCGGTGCGGATCCTGCGGGCGATCGGCACGCAGTATGCGCAGGACTACATCACGCGCTTCGGCTTCGAGGCCGACAAGCACCCCGCCTACCTGCCGATGGCGCTGGGCTCGGGCGCGGTGACCCCGCTGCAGATGGCGGGCGCGTACTCGGTGTTCGCCAACGGCGGCTACCGCGTCAACCCGTACCTGATCCAGAAGGTGGTGGACGCGCGCGGCAACGTGATCTCCGAAACCCATCCGCAGCGCGCCGGCACCGACGCCGTGCGCGTGCTTGACGCGCGCACCGCCTTTATCGCCGACACCATGCTGCGCGACGTGGTGCGCATGGGCACCGCCGCCAGCGCCAAGCAGCGCCTGGGCCGCAACGACCTGGCCGGCAAGACCGGCACCACCAACGACGCGGTCGATGCCTGGTTCGCCGGCTACACGCCCAACCTGGTGGCGATCGCCTGGATGGGCTACGACCAGCCCAAGAGCCTGGGTGTGCGCGAAACCGGTGGTGGCCTGGCGCTGCCGATCTGGGTGGGCTACATGAGCAAGGCGCTCAAGGGCGTGCCGGAAGCGCCCGAGCGGCCGGTGCCGGAAGGCGTGCTGATGGTGGGCGGCGACTGGACCTTCGAAGAGAACGCCGGCGGCGCCGGCGTGGCTTCGGTGGGCCTGGGCGACCCGTGGCCGGGCAAGCCGGAGGAATCGGCGACCCCGCCGGCCGATACTGAGGCCGAGAAGAAGAAGATCCTTGAGATGTTCGGCGGCGCCTGAGCGCGCTCGCCAGACAGCAGAAAGCCGGCCGCGAGGCCGGCTTTTTCTTTGGCCCGCGAAGCAGGCTCGAAGCTGGCTCGAAGCGAGCTATTTGTCAGCCCAGCTTGAGCGCCGCGCCCGCCTGCTCGCTGACATACCCCGACAGTGCCGCATACAGCTCGCCGCCGTTGCGGGTGTCGATCCAGCGCTCGCCGTCGCGGCGGAAGTGGAAGCCGCCGGAGCGCGCGGCCACCCACAGCTCCTGCATCGGCGCCTGGCTGTTGATGATGATCTTGGAGCCGTTCTCGAACTCCAGCTCCATCACGTTGCCGGTGCGGCTGATTTCAATGTCGGCGTCGGCCGCGTCGGCGGCCGCCTCGACCGCGGCTTCGATGCGGTCCAGCTCCTGCGTGGCCAGGGCCAGGAACTCGCTTTCGCTCAAGGGGGGCATGCTAAACTCCGAGACCGCCGTTGCCGCCGCTGCCCGGACCGGGCGTACGTGGCGCGAACGGCTTTTTTGTTAAGAATCCTTCGGATGCCCGGCCGTTGCGCGTCGGGCCATCCAACGCCTTGCCAACAGCCTAAAGGACGACCCGATGCTGCGTCGTGTTGCGATTGTATCGGCGTTTGCCGCCGCCCTTGCGATGCCCCTGCTGGGCGGATGCGGTATCCGCGGGCCGCTGACCATGCCCAGGGTGCCGGCCGAGCCGACGCCGCCGACCGTGCCGGATCCGGGCCTGGGCCGTGCCGATGCCATGCCGGCCACTCCTGCGGCACCGGCCACCGCACCGGCAAGCGCGCCCGCATCGTCCCCCGCCGCCCCCACCACCCGATAACCATGACCGCATTTTTCCATCGCCAGGACGGCGCGCTTGCCGTCGAGCAGGTGCCGCTGGCGCGCATCGCCGCCGAATTCGGCACGCCCACCTACGTGTACTCGCGCGCGGCGCTGACCGCTGCCTACCAGGCCTACGCCGCCGCCTGCCAGGGCCGCAAGGCGCAGGTCCAGTACGCCATGAAGGCAAACTCCAACCTGGCGGTGCTGCAGGTGTTTGCCAAGCTCGGTGCCGGCTTCGACATCGTCTCGGGCGGCGAACTCAAGCGCGTGCTGGCCGCCGGCGGCGACCCGCGCAAGGTGGTGTTCTCGGGCGTGGGCAAGAGCGCGGCCGAAATGGAACTGGCGCTTGCGCATGACGTGCGCTGCTTCAACGTCGAGTCGATTCCCGAGCTGGACCGCCTGAATGAAGTGGCCGGTCGCGTGGGCAAGCGTGCGCGCGTGTCGCTGCGCATCAACCCCGACGTCGATGCCAAGACTCACCCTTATATCTCCACCGGCCTGAAGGGCAACAAGTTCGGCATCGCCTTCGAGGACGTGCTGCCGACCTACCGCGCCGCGGCCGCGCTGCCGCACCTGGAAGTGACCGGCATCGACTGCCATATCGGTTCGCAGATCACCGAGGTCGAGCCCTACCTGGAAGCGCTGGACAAGGTGCTGGACGTGGTCGAGGCGCTTGAGCGCGAGGGCATCAGCCTGGCGCATATCGACGTGGGCGGCGGACTGGGCATCACCTACACCGACGAGACCCCGCCGGACATCACCGGCTTTGCCACCACGCTGCTGGAACGCGTGGCCGCGCGCGGCCACGGCCACCGCGAGGTGCTGTTCGAGCCGGGCCGCTCGCTGGTGGGCAATGCCGGCGTGCTGCTGACGCAGGTGGAGTTCCTGAAGCCCGGCGCGGCCAAGAATTTCTGCATCGTCGATGCCGCCATGAACGATCTGGCACGTCCGGCCATGTACGAGGCCTACCACCGCATCGAGCCGGTGGTGCTGGGCGACGCGCAGGCCGTGACCTACGACATCGTCGGCCCGGTGTGCGAATCGGGCGACTGGCTGGGCCGCGACCGCGCGCTGGCGGTGCAGCCGGGCGACCTGCTGGCAGTGATGTCGGCCGGCGCCTACGGCTTCACCATGAGCTCCAACTACAACACCCGCCCGCGCGCCGCCGAAGTGATGGTCGACGGCGCCAGGGTGCACCTGGTGCGCGAGCGCGAGCTGGTTGAAGACCTGTTCCGCGACGAGCGCCTGCTGCAAGACTAAATCCCACAGCCCGGCCCGCCTATGCGTCCTGCGCAGCGGGCTGGCGCGCCCCCATGGCGGGCTGGCGCAGCCGCCACCACAGCCGCCTCCCCAGCAGCACGAACACCACCGCCGCATAGATCGACACTTCGCTGAAGTCGTTCTTGCCCGCCTTGTGCCACCAGTAGTGCAGGATCGCCAGCACGGCGATGGCGTAGACCAGCTTGTGCAGCGCCTGCCAGCGCTTGCCGCCCAGGCGGCGCACCATGCCATTGGTCGAGGTCAGCGCCAGCGGGATCATCAGCATGAAGGCGGTGAAACCCACCGTGATAAAGGGCCGCTTGTACACGTCCTTGATCATGTAGGCGAAGTCAAACCCGCGGTCCACGCCAATCCACAGCAAAAAGTGCTGCACGCCGTAGAAGAAGGCGAACAGGCCCACCATGCGCCGCAGCTTGATCAGCCAGTTCCAGCCGGTGAGGCGGCGCAGCGGGGTGATGGTCAGCGTCAGGCACAGCATCACCAGCGTCCAGGTGCCGGTGGAGCGCGTGACGAACTCAAGCGGGTTGGCGCCGAACTGTTCGGTGGCGCCCAGGTACAGCAGCCGCATGAATGGCAGCAGCGCCAGCAGCCAGAGCGCGATCTTGAGCGCGCGCACGCGCTGCGGCGACAGCGTGGTCAGGCCGGCCGGCTTGCGCACCGCGGCGGCGGCGCTGGTGGTAGAGGTAGCCATGCGCTCGCCTTGCATCAGAAGAACTTCTTCAGGTCCATGCCCTGGTACAGCGACGCCACCTGCTGGCCATAGCCATTGAACGGCAGGGTCTTGCGCTTGGGCGCGAACAGCGCGCCAAAGCCGCTGCCGCGCTCCTCGCCGATGCGGCGCTCGGTGGCCTGGCTCCAGCGCGGGTGGTCCACATCCGGGTTCACGTTCGAATAGAAGCCGTACTCCTGCGGCGCGGCCAGGTTCCAGCTGGTGGGCGGCTGCTTGTCGACAAAGCGAATCTTCACGATCGACTTGGCGCTCTTGAAGCCGTACTTCCACGGCAGCACCATGCGCACCGGCGCGCCGTTCTGGTTGGGCAGGACCTCGCCGTACAGGCCGAAGGTCAGCAGCGCCAGCGGGTGCATGGCCTCATCCATGCGCAGGCCCTCGCTGTACGGCCAGTCGAGCACGCCGCTGCTGACGCCGGGCATCTGCTTCTTGTCGGCCAGCGTGATGAACTGGACGTACTTCGCGCCGGGCTGCGGCTCGACGCGGCGGATCAGTTCAGCCAGCGGATAGCCGATCCACGGGATCACCATCGACCAGCCCTCCACGCAGCGCAGGCGATAGATGCGCTCTTCCATCGGCGCCAGTTTCAGCAGCTCGTCCAGGTCATAGACCCTGGGCTTCTTCACCAGCCCTTCCACCGCCACCTGCCACGGACGCGGACGCAGCGTGCCGGCGTTGCGCGCCGGGTCGGACTTGTCGGTGCCGAACTCGTAGAAGTTGTTGTAGGAAGTCACGTCCTCGTAGGGCGTGCGCTTCTCGGTGACGACATAGGCATTGTTGGGCGTGGCGGCCAGCTTCGCGCCGTGCTGGCCCTGCGCCAACGCCTGGCGCGCAAACCACGGCGACAGCGCGCTGCCCGCCGCCCCCGCGGCGGCCAATGCCAGCACGCGGCGGCGGCCTTCGAAGACGTGACGGGGCGTGACCTCGCCGGCGGCGATATCGCCGCCGCGCAGCCATTTGGGGGAAGGAATCAGCATGGTTTTCCTTGTTGCCTGGCCGTGCCGGCGCCGGTTGCGCCTGCACGCTTGCAGGATTGGACTCGGGGCTTGGTCGCGGCGTGCGGGCCAGTCCTGACAGTTTTTTGTGGATGCATCGAAACGACGCAGCTCATGACCCGCCAAGCGCGTGCCATGTGCGGCAAGCGCTGCGTGCGGACGCTTATCCGCCCGGCTATCCGCCTTGGTATTGCTGGTACACCACCTGCGCCAGCGTCAGCAGCCGCGCGCGTTCCAGCGGCCCCGCCAGCGCAAAGCCCAGGTCGCGGTCGATCCAGTAGAAGGCCATCATCGGGTCGCGGCCCGGCGCTGGCCGCCTGGCGCCCTCACCCGACATGCGCTCGACGCGGAAGCCCGTATCGGGCGTGCCCTGCGCCATGCGCCGCAGCTGCAGCGACAGGCGCGTGCCGTCGTCCGCTTCATACATCAGGATGGCCGACGGACCGCCTTCGGCCACGCCCAGCCTGCCGCCGATCAGGTGAAAGCCCTGCGGGCGCAGGTCCGGCACCTGCAGTGCCGTGCCCAGGCGCTTGGACAGCCAGGCGATCAGGTGGGCCTCTTCGGTCGCCGCGACTTCCACCGGGTGGCGCATCTCCGGGGCGTAGACCGCGTGCGTGGCCAGCGCCTCGCGCGCAAAGCGCTCGCCCGGGGCCAGCACCAGCGTGCTGCTGCCAAGCCGGCCATGCGCCAGCCAGCCAAGCGCGCCGCCCACGGCCAGCAGCGCGACCGATGCGCAGGTGGCCGCCAATGCCATGGCCCAGCGCGGCCTGGGCCGCGCGGCATTGCGCCTGCCGTCGCCGTGCAGCCCGGGCGGCAGCGCCACAAGCGGCACCGGTTCGTTCAGTACGGGATCCAGCATGCCGTGCAGGGCATCGGCTTGCCGGCGCCAGGCTGCGACCTGCGCCGCCGCGTCCGGGTGCTGCGCCAGGTAGGCCTCCACGGCCGCGCGGCGCGCGCCAGACAGCTGGCCGTCGGCGTAGGCGTGGAGATCGGCTTCGTGGATGGCGGACATCATTTCACCCGCTGCAGGGGATTGGCGGCGGCTGGCCGGGCCACGGCGGCGCCATCGAGCAGGCGCCGCATCTGTTCGCGCGCCCGCGCCAGGCGCGACATCACGGTGCCTTGCGGAATATCGAGCACGCGCGCGGCCTCGGCATAGGTCAGTTGTTCCAGGCTGACCAGCAGCAACACCGCGCGCTGCGGCTCGGGCAACTGCGCCAGCGCCTGCACCAGGTCGCGGCGCAGGCCCGGGTCATCGGCGGGGCCGCTGACCTCGGGCAGCGTATCGGTGGTGACCACCAGTTCCTTCCTGCGCAGGGTATTCAGGCGCAGGCGGTGCATCACCGTCAGCAGCCACGGCAGCAGGCCATCGGCGCCATCGCCCCACCACGCGCCGGGGCGCAGGCGGAAGCGCCAGCGGTAGCGCAGCGCGCGCTCGAGCGTGTCCTGCACCAGGTCGTCGGCCAGTGCCGCGTCGCCGGTGAGGCCGCGCGCATGGCGCCGCAGCCGCGGCGCCAGTGCGACGAGCTGGCCGTCAAACCCTTCCATGCCGTGGCCGCAGTGGTGCTATGGGCGCGTCAGGGCTTGGCGGCGTGCCAGACGTTGTTGATGTTGTCGCCGCCACGGTCGCCCGCCTTGGCGTCCTTGGA
The DNA here is from genome assembly GCF_003353055.1 of Cupriavidus lacunae. Taxonomy (GTDB): domain Bacteria; phylum Pseudomonadota; class Gammaproteobacteria; order Burkholderiales; family Burkholderiaceae; genus Cupriavidus; species Cupriavidus lacunae. The sequence goes on along the minus strand of NZ_QKWJ01000020.1, from coordinate 29,045 downwards.
GAAGCGGTACAGCGGCATGCCGCGGTACGCCCACTGCTTGCCGCCGTCTTCACGGGTGATGATGGTGTACTGGCCCGAGGCACTGGTGCCCGGCGCGGCCATCAGCGGCGGCCAGTTGGTGGCGCAGGGGCCGTTGCAGGCGCTCTTGCCGCTGCCGGCGGTGTCGCGGTCGAAGGTGTACAGCGTCAGGCCCTGCGGATCGGTCAGCACGCCATCGGCCACCTTCACCGTGGGCGGCATGTTGCCGGCAGTGCCGCCGCTCATGCCGGCGCAGCCGGCGAGCAGGACCGCCGCACAGCCGAGCGCAAGCGCGGCGGGACGAACGAGGGATGCAGCAGTGGTAGGACGCAGACGTGCCATGATCTTTTTCTCCATGCGAACCGGTGCCGCCAGCCGGCACCGCTCCTCCAGTAAACACCGAATGTGATGCCTATATTCCATCACGTTGCAAAAAAGATAAAAAAACCTGCCCGAAGGCAGGTTTTTTGCATCGCAGCATAGGGACAGTCAGAGTTCGCCGTAGCTGTGCAGGCCCGACAGGAACATGTTGACGCCCAGGAACGCGAAGGTCGTCACCAGCAGGCCGACCAGCGCCCACCACGCCGCCACCGTGCCACGCAGGCCCTTCATCAGGCGCATATGCAGCCAGGCCGCGTAGTTCAGCCAGACGATCAGCGCCCAGGTTTCCTTGGGGTCCCAGCTCCAGTAGCCGCCCCAGGCCTCGGCCGCCCACAGCGCGCCCAGGATGGTGGCAATGGTGAAGAAGGCGAAGCCGACCGCGATCGCCTTGTACATCACGTCGTCGAGCAGCTCCAGCGACGGCAGGCGCTCGGCCAGGATGCCGTGCTGCTTGAGCAGGTAGGCCACCGACACCATCGCCGCCAGCGCGAAAGTACCGTAGCCGATAAAGTTGGCCGGCACGTGGATCTTCATCCACCAGCTTTGCAGCGCCGGCACCAGCGGCTGGATCTCCTGCGCATTGCGGCTGACCGTGTACCACAGCAGGAAGCCCACCGCGGCCGACACCACCAGCATCACGAACGGGCCCAGCGCGCGCGTGGCGTAGCGGCCTTCGTAGTACAGGTAGAACAGCGAAGTGATCAGCGTGAACAGCACGAACACTTCATACAGGTTCGAGATGGGGATATGGCCGATGTCGGTCCCGATCAGGTACGACTCGTACCAGCGCACCAGCAGGCCGGTGAAGCCCAGCACCACTGCGGCCCAGCACAGCTTGCTGCCGATGCTGTAGCCCGTGCCCGAGCGCGTTGCCAGCCCGACCCCGTAGAACAGCGTGGACAGGAACACCAGCGCGCTCATCCACAGGATGGCCGACTGGCTCGACAGGAAATACTTGAGGAAGAAGGCCTGGTCCGCGCGCGCCAGTTGCCCGTGGTAAAGCTGGATCGCGAACAGCGACAGCATCGCCAGCGCCGGCATCAGGAGGCGCACCGACTTCCAGTGCCAGCCAAGCAGGGCAAAGGTGGGCACGGCAGCGATCAGCACAGCCTTGTCGTAGCCGTTCATCCACTGCCCGTATTGCGACAGCGCCACGCCCGCGCCGACGGCCAGCGCCAGTGCGAACAGCCAGTCCAGCCAGGTCAGGCGGCGCAGGAAGGAGGGTTCGAGATAGGCCTCGTCAGCGGCACCGGTGTTGGCGCGCGTGGTGCCGCGCATGGCGGGGTTGGCCTGGTTCACATTTGAGGACATAGCGTACCTGCTCAATTCAGTGTGTGGTGCCGGCGGGACCGGAGGAACCGGAGGATTCGGGCACTTCGGCGCGGCCCCCTGCGGCGCGGCCGATATCGTCGCGCAGCGCCGTGAATTCCTTTTCGAAATCCATGGTGCGACGCTGGGTCGACATCGCCATCAGCACATGGCTGCCTGGACCGGTGTCGCCCTCGACGGGCTTGTCTTTCACCCAGATCCAGACCCGGCGCTCGCGGATATAGAACATCGAGAACACGCCCAGCACCAGCAGCAGACAGCCAAGATACACGATGTTCTTGCCCGGCGCACGGGTCAGCTGGAACACACTGGCCTTGATTTCCTTGAAGTCGTCGAGCTGCAGGAACACCGGCGCGCCGTAGAAGAAACTATCCGACAGCGCGTTGATGGCTTGCTGCAGGAAGGTGCCGCTCTGCGCACTGTTGGCCACCACCGGCAGCTTGTCCTGCGCGCGCGCCAGTTGCCACAGCTCCCACATCGAGCCGTTCAGGATCTTCAGCAGCACGTCGGCCGCCTTCTGCTGCTCGGCAGGGGGCACGGACTTTTCCAGGAAGGCCGCGATCGCGGTGAAGCCGCCCGGCGGAGAATTCGGCGTGGGCCGCGTGGCGCCGGCGAACAGGTCGAGCGCGCGCAGCGAGCTTTCCGCCAGCTGGCGGCGCAGGTCGGCCTTGTCATCGCCGGGCATCGATGCCAGCGCAAAGCGGCGCGCGGCCTCGCCGCGCAGGGTGCGGTCCTGCAGCGCGGCGCGCAGGCGCATCCAGTCGGCCACGCTGCCCTGGTCGTCGGCGGGAATGCGCAGGTAGCGGAACGGCTCGCTGGGCGACTCGCGCATGCCGGCCAGGAACACCGACTGGCCATCCATCTGCACCGGGACCATGTAGTTGTTGTACTCGCGCGCCTGGCCGGTGCGGTCGCGCAGCTTGTACTGCACCGACGGACCGACGTTGCGCAGCGTCTTGGCGCGATCGGTGCTGGCAGCGGCGCCGAGGTGCTTTTCCAGCGTCTCGTTGAAGGACTTGCGCGCCACGCCGCGTGCATCGGGCTTGCCCGAGGCATCGGTGACGTTCTCGATATTCATCAGCCGGAAGTCGCTGAACTCGACCGTCAGGCCTTCGCCGTCCGCGCTGGTGCCGGTGTCCGCCAGCGGCTTGTTGCCGCCCACCGCGCCGTCGATGGTGAAGGTGCCGTGGCCGCTGCCCTGCATCGGGTAGCCGACGAACTTCAGGCGCGAGCCCCCGTCCTCGAAGCTGGACTGGTAGATGGCGATGCCGTCGACGATCAGTGGCTCGTTCACCTTGATGGTGGCCTCGGTCTGCTTGCCGGTGGCGCGATCGGTCACGATCACATCCGAGGCAAACAGCTTGGGCATGCCGGTCTCGTAGAAATCGACCTTGAACTTCTTGAGCGTGATCGCGAACGGCAGGTCCTGCACCAGCGCGCCGTCCGAGATATTCAGGATGGCGGTGGAGACGGTGGAGCCCTCGGGCACGTAGGCGTTACCGCGGAAGCCCGGGTTGCTCGTCGACAGCCGGTGCTGCGGCGGGATTTCGCTGATGACCGCGTTGCCGCTGATCGGGGTCTTGCCGCCCAGCCACATCTGCGCGCGGATCAGCAGGTCGCCGTCGAGCAGGCCGCCGATGCAGATCACCACGATGGCGGTGTGCGCCAGGATATAGCCGGCCTTGTTGGCAGCGCCGGCCTTGGCGGCCAGCAGCGTGGCGCCCTCATGCTCGACCGCCTTGAGCCGGTAGCCGCGGTTGCGCAGCAGCGCCGACAGGCGGCTCACCGCCTCGGTACGCGGGCGCGCGCCGTCGAACTCCCCGCGGTGATGGAAGGCGCGCAGGCTGCGTTCGCGCACATGGTCCTTCCACGAGCGCATGTCCGCCACCATCTTGGGCGCGTTGCGCACCAGGCACAGGCTGGTCGACACCACCAGGAAGGCCAGGATCAGCAGGAACCACCAGGAACCGTAGACCTTCTGCAGCGACAGCGTGTGGAACACATCGGCCCAGAACGGCCCGAACTGGTTGACGTAGTTGGGATACGGCTCGTTCTGCTTGAGCACGGTGCCGATCACGCTGGCGATGGAGATCACCGTCAGCAGCGTAATCGCGAAGCGCATCGAGGACAACAATTCGACCGCGTCGCGCAGCACGCGGTGAGAGGTCTTCAGGTGCAGCCCTGAAGTGGAAGCGGTCGACATGTGCAGTGAAACCTAAAACAACGTGCGGCTTAGAAATGAATAAAGGGTGGACATGCTTTGGCAAGCAGGCCACCCTTTTCGATTGTGACAAGCGCGTTCGGTTGCATGCCGCGGCACGCCCGCTGGGGCGGAGGCCGCCTAACCGATGCGCCGGCGCCTGACGGCGCCAGCGGTGTCGCGGAATCCCGGATCGTCAGCGAACCCCGGCGACGTAATCCGCCACCGCCTTGATCTCGGCATCCGACATCTTGGCGGCGATGGTCGTCATGACCGGGTTGTTCTTGCGGGTGCCCTGGCGGAATGCCACCAGTTGTGCCTCGGTATAGTCCGCCCACTGCCCGCCGATACGCGGGTACTGGGCCGGGATGCCGGCGCCGGTCGGACCGTGGCAGGCGGCGCAGGCCGGCACGCCCTTGGCCGCGATGCCGCCGCGGTAGATCTTCTGGCCGGCTTCGATGGTGTCCTTGTTCTTGGCGGTGGCCGGCTTGAGCGACTGCTTGGCCAGGTAGGCGCCGACGTTGCGCATTTCCTCGTCGGTCAGCACTGACGCCATCGGCATCATGATCGCGTTGTTGCGTGCCTTGGCCTTGAAGTCGGCCAGCTGCTTGTGGACGTATTCAGGATGCTGCGCGGCCAGCTTCGGGTTGGCGGCGGCGGCACTGTTGCCGGCGGCGCCATGGCAGCTCAGGCAGGCGGGCACATTGCGATCGGGGGCACCTTGCGTGTACAGCGTTTCACCCTTGGCCGGGTCAGCCTTTGCGGCGGCCTGCTCTGCGGCAGATGCCAGTCCGGAAAGGGCGGCGGCAGGAACGGCCAGAGCCAGGACACCCAGAATCTTCGCAATGCGGTTCATTCGCACACCTTCTCTGAATTGTTTTTGGATACCGTGATGCGTGCCGGCCCGGCGCTTTGCCGGCGGTGAGGACGCGCCGGTGCAAAAGGCTGGTATCGTGGCGACCCGCGTGCGGCTGACCGATCCGCATGACACTGGCCGTGGCGGCAGACCCCGCCAGCCCGCTCCCGCTGCTGCTGCCGCACCCTCCGGTGCAACACGCAATGCGGGGCAAGGCCTTGCCCACGATGGAACGACACACTAGGCTTCCCGCCCGGACGACGGCAGCCGAGGCACGCGGCCATGGATGCCACGCGTCACCCGTTCAGGAGACCGTAAACCGGCGTATTGTACAATAAGTTATGTGCCGGATTGATGCCTTGCGCCTTGTCATGCCCCTTCGGGCTGCGCCAGGTCAACCCCGGCGGGCGGCCCATGCCGCCAGCCATCCCACCCTGGCGAGACCCCGGCCCCGGCACGCGCACTGCGCGCTGCCCCCGCGGCCCGCCCCACCGCTCTAGCGCATGTCCCTTCTTCACCAGGCCCGCTTCTTAATCACCGTGAACCACCTGCGCGACCTGCCCGCCACGGCCGTGCCGGAGGTGGCATTCGCCGGCCGCTCCAACGCCGGCAAGTCCACGGCCATCAACATCCTGTGCAACCAGAAGCGGCTGGCGTTCTCGTCGCGCACCCCCGGGCGCACGCAGCACATCAACTATTTCTCGGTGGCGCCGGTCAAGGCGCCCGACCCGCTCGCCTTCCTGGTCGACCTGCCCGGCTACGGCTATGCCGAGGTCTCGGGCTCGGCCAAGTACCACTGGCAGGGCCTGCTGAGCGACTATGTGCAGACGCGCCAGCAACTTTCCGGCCTGATCCTGATGATGGATGCGCGCCGCCCGTTCACGGATCTCGATTGCCAGATGGTGGAGTGGTTCCTGCCCACGGGCCGGCCCATCCACGTGCTGCTGACCAAGGCCGACAAGCTCACCAACAGCGACAACGCCAAGGCACTGCGCGAGACCCGCAAGATGCTGCAGGGCTACGCCGAGCAGATGGAAACGCCGGTACCGATGACGGCACAGCTATTCTCCAGCCTGAAGCGCCGCGGCATCGAAGAGGCGCAGGGCGTCATCGCCGGCTGGCTGAACCTGCCGGAAGCGCAGAAGGCCGAACCGAAGGCCGCCCCTGAAAAAGCGGAGCCGCCCGCGGCCGATCCGGCTGCATAGGCCTGCGCCCAGCGCGCAAAAAAAAGCCCCGTTGCAAGCAACGGGGACAAACTTTCCCGCCGCTGGGGCGGGTACCCGCTCAGGGAGGAGTAGCGGGGGACACCGCGCCACGCAGGGCGCAACGCAAAGTGTCCGCGAGTATGATAGCGGGCACGCTCAAAAGTTTAGTTTTTCTTCGGCCAGCCGCATGACGCTGCGCGCCGTGCTTGCCGGCCCGCTTTCCTGTCCAGCACTTCAATCAAGAAGCCCGCCATGTCCACCTTCCCCGAATACCGCCCGCGCCGCATGCGCCGCGATGATTTCTCCCGCCGCATGATGCGCGAGCATCGCCTGTCCCCGGACAACCTGATCTACCCCGTCTTCATCCTCGACGGCCAGAACCAGCGCCAGGCGGTGGCGTCGATGCCGGGCGTCGAGCGCGTGTCGGTCGACCTGCTGATGCCGGTGGCCGAAGACTGCGTCAGGCTGGGCATCCCCGTGCTCGCGCTGTTCCCGGTGATCGACCCGTCGCTGAAGACGCCGGACGGCATCGAGGCCATCAATCCCGAAGGCCTGGTGCCGCGCGCCGTGCGCGCGCTCAAGGATCGCTTCCCCGAGCTTGGCGTGCTGTGCGACGTGGCGCTCGACCCCTACACCAGCCACGGCCAGGACGGCGTGCTCGACGACAACGGCTACGTCATCAACGATGTGACGGTGGAAATCCTGGTGCGCCAGGCACTGGCACAGGCCGAAGCCGGCGTCGACATCGTCGCCCCGTCCGACATGATGGATGGCCGCATCGGCGCGGTGCGCACCGCGCTGGAAGACAACGGGCATATCCATACTCGCATCATGGCGTACTCGGCCAAGTATGCGTCGGCGTTCTACGGCCCGTTCCGCGACGCGGTGGGCTCGGCCGCCAACCTGGGCAAGGGCAACAAGATGACCTACCAGATGGACCCGGCCAATACCGACGAGGCCCTGCGCGAAGTGGCGCAGGACATCCTGGAGGGTGCCGACATGGTGATGGTCAAGCCCGGCATGCCGTACCTGGACATCGTGCGCCGCGTCAAGGACGAGTTCCGCTTCCCGACCTACGTCTACCAGGTCAGCGGCGAGTACGCGATGCTCAAGGCCGCCGCGCAGAACGGCTGGCTGGACCACGACAAGGTGATGATGGAATCGCTGCTGGCCTTCCGCCGCGCCGGCGCCGACGGCATCCTGACCTATTTCGCGCGCGACGCCGCGCGGCTGCTGACGGCCTGAGCGGCCAACGGACAGAGCGCCTATGGAACTGCTCGGCTTCTCGGCCAGCCAGGTACACCCGCTCGCCTCACTCACCGAGGCGGGCAGCTTCCTCAGCGGCAATGCCGCCGCGCTCTTCGTCTGGGCGGACTTTTCCACCGAGGAAGTCACCGCCGCGCCGGATGCCTGGCGCGAGAGCGTGCGCCAGCTTGCCGGCGCGCCGATCCTGGACCTGCACCTGACCGACGCCACCAATGCTACGCATCCGTCGTATTTCGATACGACCAATGCGTACGACATGGTGATTTTCCGCAAGCTGGCCTTCGAGACCAGCCGCGCCATCGCCGAGGCCGAGCCGCAGGAGGCCACGGCAGGCACGGTGAAAGCACCTGCTGCCGACACCGCTGCCCGACCCAAGCGCCATCCCCCCGGCTTCCTGCCGGCGCTGGCCAAGATCGACACCCAGCCGGTCACGTTCTTCGTCTTCGATACCGTGCTGGTCACGGTGCGCTCCGGCCAGTCGCGCACGGTCGACCAGGTACGCCAGCGCCTGCTGGAGCTGTGCCAGGCGCCGCGCCCGCAGGCCACGCCCACGCGCGGCAACAGCCAGCCGCTGCTGCACGGCGTGCGCCCGCCAAGCCGGCCCGAGGACCTGATGCTGCGCCTGCTCAATGCCATGGTCGACCGCTACCTGGAACTGCGTGCGCCGCTGACGCGCCAGCTCGACCGCTGGCAGCGCGCGCTGCTCAATTCGCGCCGCAGCTTCTCAAGCTGGGAGGGCCTGCTGGATGCACGCATCCAGCTGCGCAAGCTGGAACACCTGAGCGAGGAACAACGCGACGCGCTGCAGGAGTTCCGCGACAGCCTGCTCGACAACCGCTACAGCAACGACCAGCCCGGCGGCCCGGCCGATGCACCGGGCCGCGACGAGGTGCTGCTGGTGCGCATCAACGATGTGATGGAGCATATCCAGCGCGTGCTGGCGCATGCGCGCCGGCTGGAGGATTCGATCGAGTCGGCGGTGCAGATCCACTTCTCGGCAGTGGCGCACCGGACCAACCGCACCATGCGCGCCCTGACGCTGATCACGGCGCTGTTCATGCCGCTGACGCTGATCACCGGCGTGTTCGGCATGAACTTCGACCGCATGCCCTGGCTGCGCGAGCCGCAGGGGTTCTGGTGGTCGATCGGCCTGATGGGTGCCGTGGTGGTGGTATTGGCGGCGCTATGGGGGCTGGCGCGGCAGCTGGAGCGCTAGCGCAGGACTGGGTACGCCTCAGGTGCGCGTGCGCGTGCCGAAAGCACGCTCCAGGCTTTCCAGGAAGCGATTGGCGGACTGGTAGCCGATCACGCGCACCGGGCGCTCGCGCCCGTCGGCACCGAACAGGATGATGCCGGGCGGCCCGAACAGGCCGAAGCGCTTGAGCAGCACCTTGTCGTCGGCATTGTTGGCGGTCACGTCCGCCTGCAGCAGCACGATCTCCGACAGCCGCGCGCGCACGCGCGGATCGACGAAGGTCATGTGCTCCATCTCCTTGCAGCTGACGCACCAGTCGGCATAGAAATCCAGCAGCACGGGCTTGCCCGCGGCCTCGGCCTGCGCCACGCGGGCATCGAGCTCCGCCACGCTGCGCACGCGCTCGAAGCGCAACGCCTGCGCCCCACCCGCCGCTTCGCCACCGGTGCGTGCCACGCTCAGGTGCGACAGCGGCTGCAGCGGATCACGCCCGCCCGAGGCCACGCCGATCAGCACGATCGCCGCGGCGATCGCAAACAGCACGCCCATGCCCTTGCCGACACGCGCCAGGTTGCGCGGATCGGGGCCCAGCCCGTCGAAGGCGCCCAGGAACACCGCCGCTACCAGCAGCAGCGCCGCCAGCGCCAGCATCGTGGCCCAGGCCGGCAGCACCGGCGCCAGCATCCACAGCGCCACGCCCAGCAGCAGGAAGCCGAAGAAGCGCTTGGTGACCTCCATCCAGCGCCCGGCGCGCGGCAGCAGGTTGCCCGCGCCCACGCCCACCAGCACCAGCGGCACGCCCATGCCGAGCGCCATCGCGAACAGCGCCGCGCCGCCGGTCACGGCATCGCGGGACTGCGCGATATAGGCCAGCGCACCGGCCAGCGGCGCCGTGACGCAAGGCCCGACGATCAGCGCCGAGATCGCGCCCATCGCCGCCGCGCCCGCCACCTGGCCGCCCTGGCGGCGGTTGGACGACTCGGTCAGGCGGGTCTGCCAGCGCTGCGGCAGCTGCAGCTCGTACAGCCCGAACATCGACAGCGCCAGCGCCACCATCAGCGCCGCGAACGCGCCCAGCACCCACGGCGTCTGCAACGCGGCCGACAGGCCCTCGCCCAGCAGCCCCGCGGCCACCCCGACCGCGGTGTACACCACCGCCATGCCCGCCACATAGGCCAGCGACACCACCAGCGCGCGGCCGCGGGTGACGTGCTCGCCCACCACGATCGACGACAGGATCGGCACCATCGGCAGCACGCAGGGCGTGAAGGTCAGCAGCAGGCCCAGGCCGAAGAACAGCGCGGCGATCAGGCCCAGGTTGCGGCTGGCCAGCGCGCCGGCGATGCGGTCGCTGTCGTCGGCGCGCAGCACCGCCGCCGGGGCAGGCGTGGCCGGCACCGGCGCCGGCGCCGCCGCGGGCGCATCCGAGCGAGCGCGCTTGCCAAACAGGTCGGCCAGGCCGCCGCCGCCGACCTTGTACACGCTCTCCATCGGCGGATAGCACAGGCCCTTGTCGGCGCAGCCTTGCGAAGTGACCGTCAGCGACCACTTGCCGTCGGCCGGCGCCGCCTCGACCGGCACACGGATGACCACGCTGTCGCGGTAGGTCTCCATCTCCTTGCCGAAGGTCTCGTCGAACTTGACCTTGCCGTGCGGATAGACCGGCATGCCCAGCTTCACGTCAGCGGGCTGTGCGGCAAAGTGGAAGCGCTCGCGGTACATGTAGTAACCGGGGGCGACCTCGAAGCGCACCTCGATGGTCTTGTCGTCGAGCTGGCTGGCGGCAAAGCGGTAGGCCTGCTCCGGCGGCAGGAAGTCGTCCTCGGTGGCGGCATGCGCGCCGCCCGCCAGGCACAGCCAGGCCAGTGCCGCCAGCAGCGCTGCGGCAATATGCCGCGCCCAAACCTGCCCGCGCGCGCGCTCCAGAAGTGCCAAACCGATGTTCATGAAGCTGATTCCTGTCTGTCTTGAATTGGGGGTGCCGCCGTACCTGCTGCTGCGCTGCAGGCGCCGCTGCCCTATTTTTCCGGCACCGAGGGGCTTCCGGTCTCGCCGCGGACCCACGCCAGGTAGGGCGCGTAGCCCGCTGTCACGGGCCAGGCGATCAGCTCCGGCACGTCGTAGGGGTGATGTTGCCGGATCACGGCCTCCAGCGCAGCGTAGCGTGCGCGCGTGGTCTTGATCAGCAGCGGCCACTCCTGCGCCCGTTCGAGATTGCCCTGCCACCAGTACTCGGATTCGACCGGCGCCAAACGGTTCACGCAAGCGGCGGCGCGCGCCTGCAGCACCGCCTGCGACAGGTGCGCCGCGGTCTCGGCATCGGGCGTATTGGTGATGACGACGATCACCTCGTCCGGGTCTGTATGACTTTGCATCGACACTCTCCTTGCGCCAGGCAGCGACCGTGGCCGCAAAAACAAAAGAGCCAGGCAGATGCCTGGCTCGATTGTAAGCGGTGTGCCCGGACCCGTCGCCGCGGCGGCGGGCGGGAAACTACCTTATTCCGCGGCTTCTTCGGCCGGGGCTTCGGTGATTTCCGGACGATCCACCAGTTCGACCAGCGCCATCGGCGCATTGTCGCCCTGACGGAAACCGAACTTCAGGATGCGGGTGTAGCCGCCCGGACGGGTGGCGTAGCGCGGGCCCAGTTCGGTGAACAGCTTGGTGACCATGTCGCGGTCGCGCAGGCGGGCGAAAGCCAGGCGGCGGTTGGCAACGGTGTCCTTCTTGGCCAGCGTAATCAGCGGCTCGACAACCTTGCGCAGTTCCTTGGCCTTGGGCACGGTGGTCTTGATCAGCTCGTGCTGGAACAGCGAGTTGGACATGTTGCGCAGCATCGCGAGACGGTGCGACGAGGTGCGGTTCAGTTTCCGCAGACCATGACGGTGACGCATGATGATTCCTTTCAGTTAAGTGTTTGACCAGCTCTTCTATCGTCCGATGCGGCTGGACGCGGGCCGGTAGTCATACATGCCCCGGCCGAAGCCAGGGCGGTTACCGCGGCGCGGGACGGATGTCCCGCGCCACAATTACTTCTCCAGACCTGCGGGCGGCCAGTTCTCGAGCTTCATGCCGAGGGTCAGGCCACGCGAGGCGAGGACTTCCTTGATCTCGTTGAGCGACTTGCGACCCAGGTTCGGGGTCTTGAGCAGTTCGTTCTCGGTACGCTGGATCAGGTCGCCGATGTAGTAGATGTTTTCGGCCTTCAGGCAGTTGGCCGAACGCACCGTCAGCTCCAGGTCGTCGACCGGGCGCAGCAGGATCGGGTCGATCTGCGGCGTGCGGCTCGATGCAGCTTCCGCTGCGGACTCGGTGCCTTCCAGGGCGGCGAACACGGACAGCTGGTCGACCAGGATGCGGGCCGACTGGCGAATCGCTTCCTCGGGCGAGATCACGCCGTCGGTTTCGATGTTCATCACCAGCTTGTCCAGGTCGGTACGCTGTTCCACGCGAGCGGACTCAACCGCGTACGACACGCGGCGCACCGGCGAGAACGAAGCGTCCAGCACGATGCGGCCGATGACCTTGCCCGACTCGTCGCCGAACTTGCGCACGTTGCCCGGCACATAGCCGCGGCCTTGCTCGACCTTGATCTGCATGTCCAGCTTGCCGCCGGCAGACAGGTGGGCGATCACGTGGTTCGGGTTGATGATCTCGACGTCGTGCGGCAGCTCGATATCGGCAGCCGTGACCACGCCTTCGCCATCCTTGCGCAGCGACACCGTGACTTCGTCGCGGTTGTGCAGCTTGAACACGACGCCCTTCAGGTTGAGCAGCAGGTTGACGACGTCTTCCTGCACGCCGTCGATGGTGGAATACTCGTGGACCACCCCAGCGATCGTGACTTCGGTCGGTGCATAACCGACCATCGACGACAGCAGCACGCGACGCAGGGCGTTACCGAGCGTATGGCCGTAGCCGCGCTCGAACGGCTCCATCACGACTTTGGCGTGATGGTCGCCCAGAGGCTCGACGGCGATGATTTTTGGCTTGAGGAGTGCTGTTTGCATTAGGTTGTCCTTTTCAATACCCTCGGCTCGTTACACCGATAAGGCTGACGTTTGGAACCTGAAAATCCCATCGTGAGATGGGCGAAGCCCGACCGCGCATACAGCGCGTCGGGCTGAAAGAAAAGCTTTGCGGCGAACGCAAGCTCTGGCCGTTCCGTTCGCGTGATTAACGCGAGTACAGTTCGACGATCAGGCTTTCGTTGATGTCACCCGAGATATCGGTGCGATCCGGCACTTGCTTGAAGGTGCCTTCGAACTTCTTCGAGTCCACGGCCACCCAGGTCGGGAAGCCCGACTGCTCGGCCAGCGACAGCGATTCGGCGATACGGACTTGCTTCTTCGACTGCTCGCGGATGGTGACGATGTCGCCAGCCTTGATCTGGGCCGACGGCACGTTCAGGGTCTGGCCGTTCACCAGGATCGCCTTGTGCGACACCAGCTGGCGCGCTTCAGCGCGGGTCGAGCCAAAGCCCATCCGGTACACGACGTTGTCCAGGCGCGATTCCAGCAGTTGCAGCAGGTTTTCGCCGGTGTTGCCCTTGCGGCGGTCGGCTTCGGCGAAGTAGCGGCGGAACTGGCGCTCGAGCACGCCGTAGATGCGCTTGACCTTCTGCTTCTCGCGCAGCTGGTTGCCGTAGTCGGAGGTGCGGGCACCCGAGGTGCGGCCGTGCTGGCCGGGCTTGCTGTCCAGCTTGCACTTGTCAGCCAGCGAGCGGCGGGCGCTCTTCAGGAACAGGTCGGTGCCTTCACGGCGGGAAAGTTTGGCCTTCGGGCCGGTATAACGTGCCACGTTGTCTTCCTTTGATCGATCACGGCGCCTTCAGGACGCGCCGCGAGTCCGTCAACGCAGTACTTCCGCGGTGCGACTTTGCACCCGGGAGACCGTGACGGACGGTGGGCTTATAAAGCGCGCCCCCTTGCCACGTATGGCCGAGTACGACGCTGCAAGCATTTACCAGTGCGCCGGCATGGGAATGTGCCCTAAGAGACATTCCCTCGACGCAAAACGAAAACCTGCCGCATTAAAATGCAGCAGGTCAACGCGACATACTACCATACCCGAAACCGGCAGGTAAACCCGCCGGGTCCGGACACACCAACGCTCAGATGCGGCGGCGCTTCGGCGGACGGCAGCCGTTGTGCGGAATCGGCGTGACGTCTTCGATGATCGCGATCTTGATGCCCAGCGCGTTCAGCGCGCGGACAGCCGATTCACGACCCGGGCCGGGGCCCTTGATGCGCACTTCCAGGTTCTTGATACCCTGGTCTTGCGCCACGCGGCCGGCGTTCTCGGCAGCAACCTGGGCAGCGAACGGGGTCGACTTGCGCGAACCCTTGAAGCCCTGGCCACCGGCGGTCGCCCACGACAGGGCGTTGCCCTGGCGGTCGGTGATCGTGATGATGGTGTTGTTGAACGAGGCGTGGACGTGCGCAATGCCGTCGGCAACGTTCTTCTTGACCTTTTTACGCGCGCGAGCGGCGTTATTCGGACCTTTTGCCATTAGTTTCTTCCTCTGCCTTCGGCTTTACTTCTTCAGAGCCACGCCGGCCTTGCGCGGACCCTTGCGGGTACGGGCATTGGTGCGCGTACGCTGGCCGCGCATCGGCAGGCCCTTGCGGTGACGCATGCCACGATAGCAACCAAGGTCCATCAGACGCTTGATGTTCATCGTGGTTTCACGACGCAGGTCACCCTCGACCGTGACCTTGCCCACTTCGTCACGAAGCTTTTCCAGGTCGGCGTCGGTCAGATCCTTGACCTTCTTGTCAAACGGTACACCGGTGGCCTCGCAAATCTTGCGAGCGCGCGAGCGGCCAACACCGTAAATGGCGGTCAGACCGATTTCGGTGTGCTTGTGGTTCGGGATGTTAACCCCTGCGATACGTGCCATTCGTCAATCCTCTTTCCGATTAGCCTTGGCGTTGCTTGTGGCGGGGATCCGACGAGCAGATCACGCGCACGACACCGTTGCGCTTGATGATTTTGCAGTTGCGGCAAATGCGCTTAACAGAAGCCAGCACTTTCATAATTTTCCTCTTCCTTCAATTCCTGTTCGCTCACTTCGTCCGGAAGACGATTCGTGCGCGCGACAGATCATATGGGGTCAGCTCGACCGTCACCTTGTCACCCGGAAGAATCCGGATGTAGTTCATTCGCATCTTGCCGGAGATATGGCCCAGTACTACATGGCCATTTTCCAGCTTGACCCGGAACGTCGCATTGGGCAGGTTTTCCAGGACCTCCCCCTGCATCTGGATGACGTCGTCTTTTGCCATACCTAGCCTGTACCGATCCGAAGTCAGCGCAAGGTCAGATTGCCCTTGAAATTCGCCTTCTTCAGCAGCGACTCATATTGCTGCGACATCACGTAAGACTGAACCTGAGCCATGAAGTCCATCGTGACGACCACGATGATCAGCAGCGAGGTTCCGCCAAAGTAGAACGGAACGTTCCACCGCAGCACCAGGAATTCCGGCAACAGGCAGACCAGTGTGATGTAGATCGCACCAGCCAGCGTCAGGCGCACCAGAATCTTGTCGATATAGCGCGTCGTCTGCTCGCCCGGACGAATGCCCGGAATGAAGGCACCGCTTTTCTTCAGGTTGTCTGCCACTTCACGGCTGTTGTACACCAGGGCCGTATAGAAGAAGCAGAAAAATACAATCGCAGCAGCGTACAGCAGGATGTAGACCGGCTGGCCCGGCGACAGCGTGGCAGCCAGGTCCTTGACGAACCTGCCAACCGCGCCCGTCGACTGGGACGTGAACCAGCCCGCGATCGTCGCCGGGAACAGGATGATCGACGATGCGAAGATCGGCGGAATCACCCCTGCCATGTTCAGCTTCAGCGGCAGGTGCGACGACTGGCCGCCGTACACCTTGTTGCCGACCTGACGCTTCGCATAGTTCACCAGGATCTTGCGCTGGCCCCGCTCGACAAACACCACGGCGAAGGTCACACCGGCAACGATCGCCACGATGAAGATCGCCGCGATGATGCTCATGGAACCCGTGCGGACCAGTTCGAACAGTCCGCCGATCGCGTTGGGCAGGCCCGCCGCGATACCGCCAAAGATGATGATCGAGATGCCGTTGCCCAGACCACGCTCGGTGATCTGCTCACCCAGCCACATCAGGAACATCGTGCCGGTCACCAGCGTAATCACCGCCGTGGCCCGGAACATCAGGCCCGGATCCAGCACCAGCCCAGGCTGCGACTCGAGCGCCACCGCAATCGACAGCGCCTGGAAGGTGGCCAGGACCACGGTGCCGTAGCGCGTGTACTGCGTGATCTTGCGTTGCCCTGCCTGCCCTTCCTTCTTCAGCGACTCCAGCTGCGGCAGCACGATCGTCAGCAGTTGCATGATGATCGACGCCGAGATGTACGGCATGATGCCGAGCGCGAAGACGGTAAAGCGCGACAGCGCCCCGCCCGAGAACAGGTTGAACATCCCGAGGATGCCACCCGACTGACTCTGGAAAAGCTTCGCAAGCTGCTCCGGATCGATACCGGGCACCGGAATATGAGCGCCGATGCGGTACACGATCAGGGCCAGCACCAGGAACATCAGCCGGCGCTTGAGGTCGCCGTACTTCGCCGTGTTCCTGGCTTGCGCGCTTGCATTGGGTTTCGCCGTGGCCAAACGATGCTCCGACTATGACTGCCTATGCTGCGATAAATGCCGTATCAGGCTGCGATCTGGCCGCCAGCGGCTTCGATCGCGGCCTTGGCGCCAGCGGTGGCGCCCAGACCCTTGATCGTCACCTTGCGGGTCAGCTCGCCGGCCTTGATGACCTTGGCGCTCTTGACCAGGTCGCCGACCAGGCCAGCCTGCTTCAGGACCAGCAGGTCGACTTCGGCCGCTTCCAGGCGCTCGATATCACGCAGCGTGACTTCGGCGTTGAACGCCTTGGTCAGCGACGTGAAGCCGCGCTTGGGCAGGCGACGATACAGCGGCATTTGACCGCCTTCGAAGCCCACCTTGTGGAAGCCGCCCGAACGCGACTTCTGACCCTTGTGACCGCGACCGGCAGTCTTGCCCAGGCCGGAGCCGATACCGCGGCCGACGCGACGCTTGGCGTGCTTCGAACCGGCGGCCGGTTTCAGGTTGTTCAGTTGCATCTTGCTCTCCGAGTTCCCGGTATCAGGCCAGAACCTTGACCAGGTACGAGACCTTGTTGATCATGCCGCGCACGGCGGGCGTGTCCTGCAGCTCCGACACCGAGTTGATGCGGCGCAGGCCCAGGCCACGAACAGTGGCGCGATGATCCTCGCGCGTGCCGATCAGGCTGCGCACGAGTTGCACTTTTACGGTTTTCTGCGACATTGCGTTCACCTTAACCCAGGATGTCTTCGACCGACTTGCCACGCTTGGCGGCGATTTCGCCCGGCGTGCTCATCTTCTGAAGGCCGTCCAGCGTGGCGCGAACCATGTTGTACGGGTTGGTGGAGCCGTGCGACTTGGTCACCACGTTGGTGACGCCCATCACTTCGAAGATCGCGCGCATCGGGCCGCCGGCGATCACGCCGGTACCTTCCTTGGCGGGCATCATCAGCACCTTGGCGGCGCCGTGCTTGCCAACGACTTCGTGTTGCAGCGTGCCGTTCTTCAGCGAGACCTTGACCATCTTGCGACGGGCTTCGTCCATTGCCTTCTGAACGGCGACGGGCACTTCCTTGGCCTTGCCCTTGCCCATGCCGATGCGGCCATCGCCGTCACCAACCACGGTCAGCGCAGCGAAACCGAGAATCCGGCCGCCCTTCACCACCTTGGTGACGCGGTTGACCGAGATCATCTTCTCGCGGAGGCCGTCGTCGCGTTCGTCCTGCTGGACTTTTGCTTGCATCTTTGCCATGACGTATCTCTCTTTGTGCGCTTAGAACTTGAGGCCGGCTTCGCGGGCAGCGTCAGCCAGTGCCTTCACGCGACCGTGGAAGCGGAAGCCGGCGCGATCGAACGCGACGGTTTCCACGCCGGCAGCCTTCGCCTTTTCGGCGATGCGCTTGCCGACCGCGGTCGCGGCAGCGGTGGTAGCACCATTGCCGGTCAGTTCCTTGCGGACTTCTGCCTCTGCGGTCGAAGCCGAAGCCAGCACCTTGGTGCCGCACTCCGAGAAGACCTGGGCGTAAATATGCGAATTCGTACGGAACACGGTCAGACGGCTGACTTTCATCTCCGCGATCTTGGCGCGGGTCTGACGTGCACGGCGCAAACGAGCGTCTTTCTTGTTCATCATTGCACCCCTTACTTCTTCTTGGTTTCCTTCAGGATGACGCGCTCGTCCGAGTAACGCACACCCTTGCCCTTATAGGGCTCAGGCGGGCGGTACGCGCGGACTTCCGCGGCAACCTGACCGACTTTCTGCTTGTCCGCACCCTTGATGATGATCTCGGTCTGCGTCGGCGTTTCCGCCTTCACGCCTTCCGGCATCTCATGGATCACGTCGTGCGAGAAACCAAGCTGGAGCTTCAGCGCAGCGCCTTGCAGCTGGGCACGATA
This sequence comes from Cupriavidus lacunae, assembly GCF_003353055.1. Lineage (GTDB taxonomy): Bacteria > Pseudomonadota > Gammaproteobacteria > Burkholderiales > Burkholderiaceae > Cupriavidus > Cupriavidus lacunae. Next base: position 11,084 of record NZ_QKWJ01000020.1, on the reverse strand, counting down.
GCCCACGCCGACGAGGTTCAGCTTGCGCTCGAAACCGGTGGTCACGCCCTTGACCATGTTGGCCACCAGAGCACGCATGGTGCCCTGCAGAGCGTTTGCTTCACGCGATTCGTCAGCCGGGCTGAAGGTCAGCGTGTCGTTTTCGACATTGACCTTGACCAGGCTGTGAATCGGCTGCGTCAGCGTACCGAGCGGGCCCTTCACGGAGAGCACGCCAGCCGCCACGTTCACTTCCGCGCCTTTGGGCAGCGCGATGGGAGCCTTACCTACACGGGACATGGTTACTCCTTAAGCGACGTAGCAAAGAACTTCGCCGCCCACGCCGGTGGCGCGTGCCTTGCGGTCGGTCATCAGACCCTGCGGGGTCGAGATGATCGCCACACCGAGGCCGTTCATCACTTGGGGGATGTCGCTGCGGCCCTTGTACACGCGCAGGCCGGGCTTCGAGACGCGCTCAATGCGCTCGATGACCGGACGGCCGGCGTAGTACTTGAGACCGATGCTCAGTTGTGCCTTGCCGCCATCTTCCTGGACGGCGTAGTCGTCGATGTAGCCTTCGTCCTTCAGGACCTTGGCGATTGCCACTTTCAGCTTCGACGACGGCATGACAACCGACGCTTTCTGCACGCCCTGGGCGTTGCGGATGCGCGTCAGCATATCGGCGATAGGATCGCTCATGCTCATACTGTTTCTCCTGTAGCCTGTGCGTAATTACCAGCTGGCTTTCGTCAGACCCGGGATTTCGCCCTTGAAGGCGATTTCGCGGATCTTGTTACGCGCCAGGCCAAACTTGCGGAAGGTACCGCGGGGACGACCGGTGATCGCGCAGCGGTTACGCTGGCGAGTCGGGTTCGCGTTGCGCGGGAGCTGTTGCAGCTCGAGACGCGCGCTGTAACGCTCTTCTTCCGACTTCTCTTGGTCGTCGATAATGGCCTTGAGGTTGGCGCGCTTGGCGGCATACTTCGCCACCAGCTTGGCGCGCTTCTTCTCACGTTCAATCAGAGCCAGTTTAGCCACGGTTACCCCTTAATTGCGGAACGGGAACTTGAACGCACCGAGAAGAGCCTTGGCTTCCTCGTCGTTCTTTGCCGTCGTCGTGATGCTGATGTTCAGACCACGCAGTGCGTCGATCTTGTCGTACTCGATTTCGGGGAAAATGATCTGCTCTTTCACACCGATGTTGTAGTTGCCACGACCGTCGAACGACCGGCCCGACACACCACGGAAGTCACGCACGCGCGGCAGGGCCACGGTAACGAAACGATCGAGGAATTCGAACATGCGCTCGCCGCGCAGGGTCACCATCGCACCGATGGGGTAGCCCTGACGGATCTTGAAGCCGGCGATAGCCTTCTTGGCCTTCGTCACGACCGGCTTCTGACCGGCGATCTTGGTCAGGTCGCCCACGGCGTTTTCAATGATCTTCTTGTCATTGATGGCTTCGCCAAGACCCATGTTCAGGGTGATCTTGGTGATGCGCGGCACTTCCATGACCGACTTGTAGCCGAACTGTTCGATCAGCTTCGGCACAACCTGTTCTTTGTAAAACTCTTGCAGACGTGCTGCCATGCTCAACTCCTATACGTGCCCAGAATCAAGCTGCCACGACGGCACCGGTGGTCTTCAGCACGCGCACGCGCTTGCCGTCTTCCACCTTGATGCCGACGCGCGACGGCTTGCCATTGGCATCCACGAGCGCAACGTTGGAAATATGCAGCGGCATGACCTTGTCGACCACACCACCGGTAGTGCCCAGCATCGGGTTCGGGCGGGCATGCTTCTTGGCGATGTTCACGCCTTGCACCGCAACCTTGTCGCCCAGGACGGCTTGCACGGTACCGCGCTTGCCCTTGTCCTTGCCGGTCAGCACAATGACTTCGTCGCCTTTGCGAATCTTGTTCATGGCGGCTCCTTACAGCACTTCCGGAGCGAGCGACACGATCTTCATGAAGCGCTCGGTACGGAGTTCACGAGTCACCGGCCCGAAGATACGGGTGCCGATCGGCTCGAGCTTGTTGTTCAGCAGGACGGCGGCGTTGCCGTCGAACTTGATCAGCGAACCGTCAGCGCGGCGCACGCCCTTGGCGGTACGCACGACGACGGCGTTGTAGATGTCGCCCTTCTTCACGCGACCGCGCGGCGCTGCGTCCTTGACGGTCACCTTGATGATGTCGCCAACGCTTGCGTAGCGGCGCTTGGAGCCACCCAGCACCTTGATGCACAGCACTTCGCGCGCACCAGTGTTATCGGCCACTTCGAGCCGGCTTTCTGTCTGAATCATGGTGTTTGTCTTCCCAACTTAATCCGTCAGGTGCAAAAAGCGCCCATCGGTCAGTCTTGGTCCCGTCGGTTCCGGCATTGCGCCAGCTCCGTATGGGTTGATCAACTTTGAAGTCGGTAGGGACCAGGCGATCTCAACAATTTACTGAGACCACTTGACCCTGGCTCGCTTCACAGGCCCGCCCGGGTGGTACTGCAAAGGCGAACGCAACAAAGCGGAAGTCCAGGATTATAGCTACATAATCCTGGACTTGCAAGTCAAGCTAAGAACGTGTTGTTCTTAGATGACGCGTGCAGCCTCTACCAGCCGGGAAACCACCCAGGACTTGGTCCGCGACAGCGGACGGCCTTCCTGGATCTCGACCTTGTCGCCTTCCTTGTACTGGTTGGCTTCGTCGTGTGCGTGGTACTTCTTCGAACGCAGCACGTACTTGCCGTACAGAGGATGCTTGACGCGGTTTTCCACCAAGACCGTAACGGTCTTGTCCATCTTGTCGCTCACGACACGGCCGACCAGGGTGCGGCGAAGCGACTTTTCCGTTTGTGCAGCTTCAGTCATTTCGCGTTTGCCTTTTGAGTCAGCACGGTTTGCACACGCGCGATGTCCTTGCGAACCTTCTTCAGCTGGCTGGTGTTCTGCAGCTGTTGGGTCGCCTTTTGCATGCGCAGGCTAAATTGGGCCTTCAGCAGCTCGGAGAGCTCCTGGTTCAGCCCGGCGGCGTCCTTGCCGCGAAGTTCGGATGCTTTCATCCCTGCTCTCCTTACGTCCCGACCTGGCGCACCACGAAATTGGTGGCGATCGGCAGCTTGGCGGCCGCGAGGCGGAACGCCTCACGTGCCAGGTCTTCGCTCACGCCATCCATTTCGTACAGCATCTTGCCCGGCTGGATTTCAGCCACGTAGTACTCCGGATTGCCCTTGCCGTTACCCATACGGACTTCGGCAGGCTTCTTCGAGATCGGCTTGTCCGGGAAAATCCGGATCCAGATGCGGCCGCCACGCTTGATGTGGCGGGTCATCGCACGACGTGCCGACTCGATCTGACGAGCCGTCAGGCGGCCACGGCCCATGGCCTTCAGGCCGAATTCGCCGAAAGACACGGCGTTACCACGGGTAGCCTTACCCGTGTTGCGGCCTTTCTGCTCCTTGCGGTATTTTCTGCGCTTAGGTTGCAGCATCGTTATTCTCCACTCTTCGCATCTGCGCCAGGCGCAGCGCGGCGACCGGCACCTGCACCGGCGCCACCGCGACGGTTGCCACCCGGACGGCCTTCGCCTTCACGGCGGCGGCCTTCCGGACGACCCGGGCGACGACGACGGTCGTCCTGCGGCTCTTCCACCACCGGCGCGTCGTTGCGGCCGAGGTGATCACCCTTGTAGACCCACACCTTGACACCGATGATGCCGTAGGTGGTTTCTGCTTCGGAGAAGCCGTAGTCGATGTCGGCGCGCAGGGTGTGCAGGGGCACACGGCCTTCGCGGTACCACTCGGTACGTGCGATTTCGATACCGTTCAGACGACCGGCGCTCATGATCTTGATACCCTGGGCGCCCAGGCGCATCGCGTTCTGCATGGCGCGCTTCATGGCGCGGCGGAACATGATGCGGCGTTCGAGCTGCTGGGTGATCGAATCGGCGATCAGCTGAGCATCGGTTTCCGGCTTGCGGATTTCCTCGATGTTCACGTGCACGGGCACGCCCATGCGACGCTGCAGTTCAGCCTTGAGCAGTTCGATGTCCTCACCCTTCTTGCCGATCACCACGCCCGGACGCGAGCTGTAAATGGTGATGCGTGCATTGCGGGCGGGGCGCTCGATCACGACGCGGCCAACCGATGCGTTCTTGAGCTTCTTCTTCAGGAAGTCGCGAACTTCGATGTCTTCCTTCAGCATGCCGGCGAACTTCGTGTTGCTGGCGTACCAGCGCGAAGCCCAGTTACGGCTGACAGCCAGGCGGAAGCCAGTCGGATGAATCTTCTGTCCCATCGTGACTCCTTAGTTGCCGAGCGTCACAGTGATGTGACAGGTTTGTTTCTCGATGCGGTTGCCGCGGCCCTTTGCCCGTGCCGTGAAGCGCTTGAGCGAGGTTGCCTTGTCGACGAAGATCGATTTGACCTTGAGTTCGTCGATGTCGGCACCTTCGTTGTGCTCAGCGTTGGCGATGGCCGATTCGACCACCTTCTTCACGATCCCGGCAGCCTTTTTCGGGCTGAACGTCAGGACGTTGAGCGCGCGCTCGATCGGCAGACCACGGATCTGGTCAGCGACCAGGCGCGTCTTCTGGGCGGAGATGCGGGCACCGCGATGAATCGCTTTCACTTCCATGATGGCACCTTACCTCTTCGCTTTCTTGTCAGCCGCGTGGCCCTTGAACGTGCGGGTCATCGCAAATTCGCCGAGCTTGTGGCCAACCATGTTTTCCGTAACGTACACCGGCACGTGTTGACGGCCGTTGTGGACGGCGATCGTCAGGCCAATGAACTCCGGCAGAATGGTCGAGCGGCGCGACCATGTCTTGATGGGCTTCTTGTCCTTGCCGCTCGTTGCAACTTCCACCTTCTTCAGCAGGTGGGCGTCGCAGAACGGACCCTTTTTAGCGGAACGAGTCATATCTTTAGCTCCTACCTACCGATTAACGCTTGTGGCGCTTCTGGACGATCATGCTGTCCGTGCGCTTGTTGCTGCGGGTACGGTAACCCTTGGCCGGGGTACCCCACGGCGAAACCGGATCGCGACCAGCAGCGGTCTTGCCTTCACCACCACCGTGCGGGTGGTCGACCGGGTTCATCACGACACCACGGACCGTCGGGCGGATACCGCGCCAGCGGGTCGCACCGGCCTTGCCGATGACGCGCAGGCTGTGCTCTTCGTTGCCCACTTCACCGATGGTGGCGCGGCACTCGATGTGCACGCGGCGCACTTCACCGGAGCGCAGGCGAACCTGGGCGTACAGGCCTTCACGAGCCAGCAGCACGGCGGAACCGCCAGCGGCACGTGCGATCTGCGAACCCTTGCCCGGCAGCATTTCCACGTTGTTGATCGTGGTACCGACCGGAATGTTGCGGATCGGCAGGTTGTTACCGGCCTTGATCGGCGCTTCCGAGCCGTTCATCAGCGGCTGGCCGGCAACCATCCCCTTGGTGGCGATGATGTAGCGGCGCTCGCCGTCGGCGAACAGCACCAGCGCGATGTTTGCGCTGCGGTTCGGATCGTATTCCAGGCGCTCGACCTTGGCGGGGATGCCGTCCTTGTCGTTGCGCTTGAAGTCGACCACGCGGTAGTGGTGCTTATGACCACCGCCCTTGTGGCGGGTGGTGATATGACCATTGTTGTTACGGCCCGACTTCTGGAATTGCTTTTCCAGCAGCGGAGCGTGCGGGGCGCCCTTGTGAAGGTCCTTGTTGACCACCTTCACCATCGAGCGACGACCCGGGGAAGTCGGCTTGGTCTTGACGAGTGCCATGATTACTTGGCCTCCGCTTCAAAATTGATTTCCTGACCCGGCTTCAGCGAAACGTAGGCCTTCTTCACGTGGTTGCGACGCCCCATGAAACGGCCAAAACGCTTCTGCTTGCCCTTCTGGTTCAGGATCTGAACGGACTGCACCTCGACCTTGAACAGCAGCTCGACGGCGGCCTTCACTTCTGCCTTGTTGGCATCGCGGGCCACTTCGAACACGACTTGTTCGTTCTTGTCGGCGACCAGGGTTGCCTTTTCGGAAACCACCGGCGCGAGCAGCACCTGCATCAAACGATGATCGTTCTTGGCTACTTGCGTCATTTCAGCAACTCCTCGATCTGCGCGACGGCTGCCTTGGTCACCAGCACCTTCTTGTAGTGCACGAGCGACAGCGGATCAGCCTGGCGCGGCTCCACGACTGCCACGTGCGGCAGGTTGCGCGAAGCCAGGTAGAGGTTTTCGTCGAGGCTGTCGGTGATGATCAGCACCGAGTCCAGGCCCATGGCCTTGAACTTGTCGGCCAAGAGCTTGGTCTTGGGCGCGTCGACAGTGAAACCGTCCACCACGTTGATACGGCCTTCACGTGCGAGCTGCGAGTAAATCGAGCGCATGCCGGCACGGAACATCTTCTTGTTGACCTTCTGGGTGAAGTTCTCTTCCGGCGAATTCGGGAAGATACGGCCACCCCCGCGCCACAGCGGCGACGAGGACATACCGGCACGGGCGCGACCCGTACCCTTCTGGCGCCACGGCTTCTTGGTCGTGTGCTTGACCTCTTCACGATCCTTCTGCTTACGGTTACCGCTGCGAGCGTTGGCCTGGTAAGCGACGACGATCTGGTGAACGAGGGCTTCGTTGTAGTCACGGCCGAAGACTTCAGGCGAAGCGTCAACGCCTGCGCCGATCTGGCCATTGTCCTGGAGGAGCTTGAGTTCCATTACATGCGCTCCTTAAGCTTTGGCTTTGGCCTTGACGGCCGGGGTGACGATGACCTTGCCGCCCTTGGAGCCGGGGATGGCGCCCTTGACCAGCAGCAGCTTGCGCTCTGCGTCGATCTTGGCGATCTCCAGGTTCTGCACGGTGCGGGTGACATCGCCCAGGTGACCGGTCATGCGCTTGCCCGGGAACACACGGCCCGGATCCTGCGCCATACCGATCGAGCCCGGCACGTTGTGCGAGCGCGAGTTACCGTGGCTGGCACGGCCGGAGGCGAAGTGATAGCGCTTGATGGTACCGGCGTAGCCCTTACCGATGCTCACGCCCTGCACGTCGATCTTCTGACCGACTTCGAACAGGTCGACCGACAGCGAACCGCCAGCTTGCAGTTCGGCAGCCTTGGCTGCATCGATACGGAATTCGCGGATGATTTCGCCGGCTTCCACGCCGGCTTTGGCGAGGTGACCCGCCAGCGGCTTGGTAACGCGGCTTGCGCGTCGTGCGCCGAAGGTGACTTGAACGGCGGTGTAACCGTCGGTCTCGTCCGTCTTGATTTGCGTCACGCGGTTGTCGCCGACCTCGACCACGGTAACGGGAATCGAATCACCGTCGTCCGTGAAAATACGGGTCATGCCAACCTTGCGACCTACAAGGCCAAGGCTCATGGTTTGCTCCATTCCCAGCTGCGATTGGCCGGGGCTGATTGATACACGAAAACTGTGTTTGCTGTGGACCTGCGCTAAAGAAGACTGCGCACGGCCAAAATGGCCAGCCCACTACCCGAGGAAACGGGTAGCCTTACACTATATCGCAGCAGCTTGGGAAGGGCAATATGAATTGCGGATTTCCCTGCAATGTTGTAGGCAGGGAGGCCGCGGTAGTGGCGCTTGCGTGGCTTGGGGTGTGGCGCGGAGACGACGGCAGCGAAACGAAGCGGCGTACAACACACAAATGACGCTTGCTCAGGCGGCGATGCGCACGAAATCGCCGCCAAAGAATACCAGCGGTTCGCCCTCCCCCGCCTCGAACCCCTCGACCGCGCCAACAATCAGCAGGTGATCGCCAACCGGATCAGCACGTTCCACGCTGAAGGCCAGCGTCGCCAGCGCCGCGTCCATGTAGGGCACGCCGCGCTCGCAACGCCGGTGAGCGACACCGGCGAACTTGTCGGCCGCCGGCGTGGCGAAGCGGCGCGCCAGTTCGCCATACCCCGCGCGCAGGATGCTGACGCCGAAATGCGCGCCGGGCGCGAACAACCCGGCATTCGGCGAATGCAGCGCCAGGCTCCACAGGATCAGCGGCGGCGCCAGCGACAGCGAGGCGAAGGAGTTCACCGTCAGGCCGACCGGGCGGCCCTGGTCCCCGCAGGTGCCGATGACCGCCACGCCGGTGGCATAGCGGCCGCAAACCCGGCGCAGCTCGCGCGGATCATGGACGGAGGTGGCGAGGGTGGCGTCGGCGCGGCCACGGCGTCGGTGCGGGCGCGGTTGCCGCCCCTGACTTCATCCATCAGCCGGCACCAGGTCCAGCCCGGCGACACTGCATTCACGCGAATGCGGTCCGGCGCCAGGTCCATCGCCATGCTGCGCGTCAGCTGCGCGATGGCGGCTTTCGACACCGGGTAGAGCCAGCGCCCGGTCTGCGCCACATTGGCCGAGATGCTGGTGAAGTTGACGATGGCCCCGCCGCCGCGCGCCCGCATATGCGGATGCACCGCCTGCGCCAGCATCACGCCCGACACCACGTTGACGTCGAGCGCCGCCAGCCAGTCGGCACGGTTCGAGCGGAAGCCATCATCGAGATAGGTGCAGGCTAGGTTGACCAGGCAGTCCACACCGCCAAAGCGCTGCTCCACCTGCGCCACGGCGTCGCGAACCTGCTCGTCGCGGGTGATGTCGGTGGCGATGAAGAGCGCGTTCGCCCCCAGTTGCGCGGCCACGCGCTCGCCGTTGGCGGCATCGATATCGAAGATCGCCACGCGCGCGCCGGCCTCGACAAAGGCCCGCGCCACGCCGGCGCCGATCAGCGTCGCGCCTCCGGTGACGATGACCACCTTGCCCTACAGTCCTTTCATGCTGGTCTCCTGTGCCGGGCATAGCCGGCAATGCTTGCGGGCGGGCCTCTGCGGGCCCGTTCCGGATCAATGCCGCGGCGCGGCCTACTTGCCTTCGCTCTCCTGCCAGCGCGCCATCAGCGTGTTCGACGGCAGGGTCTCGTCCAGCAGCTTGCGCGCGGTCTCCACGCCCGCCACCGGCAAACCCGCCGGGTCCAGCTTGCCGATCTGCACCAGCACGCTGGCCTGGTCCCAGTAGATATGCTCGTGGTACAGCTTGTCGCCGCGGAACTTGACGATGGCGATCAGCGGGATCTCCACGCGCTGGCCGGTGGGCGGCACGCCGGGCAGCATCCAGTCGATCTCGCAGGTATGGGTGAAGCAGAACAGCATCTCGTCGACGATCTGCGTGGCGCCCACGGTGCGCGAAAGCGGGATCAGCGTCGTGTCGGGCGGATTGCTGTGCACGAAGTGGTGCTGGTAGAAGCGCCGCAGTTGCGCGTGGCCGACGCCGCCTGTCATGGTCGGGATATGGTTCACATAGGGCTGCGGCACCATCGTGGCCATGGTCGCGTCGACATCGCGGGTGGCAAATTCATATTCGCAATGCTTGTCCCACAGCGCCGAGAAGTCATAGTGCGGGCCCATCTCGCCGCGCAGCGCGGCGATCGAGCGCTGGTGCGCCATCAGCGCCGAGGGCTTGTCGAAGTGCTCACCCCCCAAGCGCGCAAAGGCATGGTCGACGCCGGCGTAGACGTACACCTCGATATTGTCCCGGCCGGCCAGCGCCTCGCGGATCGCGGCCTGGGCCTGCGGCGGGCAGAACCCGTCCTTCTCCGCGATATGCAGCACCAGGCGGCCGCGCACGTTGGCGGCCTCGCCCAGCGCGTGCTCGATGCCCACGCCGTAGTACGCCACCGCGCAGGCCACGTCGGGCAGCCGGCAGGCCGCCAGGTAGGCCAGCTTGCCGCCCAGGCAGAAGCCCAGCACGCCGGTCTGGCCGACGCATTCCGGCCGCACCCGCAGCGCCTCCAGCGCGGCGCCCACATCCTGCACGCCCCTGGCTTCATCGAACTGCTGGTACAGGCCCAGCGCCCGCTGGAAGTCCTCGCCACGGTCGGTCAGCTCGATCCCGGGCGCGATGCGCCAGAACAGGTCGGGCACCAGCACCGTATAGCCTTCCTCGGCGTAGTAATCGGCCACCTGCCGCATGGTCGCGTTGACGCCGAAGATCTCCTGGCACAGCACGATGCCCGGGCCCTTGCCTGCCGCCGGGGTGGCGAGATAGCCGCTGAAACTCCCTTCTGGGGTCTGGATCTGGATGGTCTGGCCCATGGCCTGCGCTCCTTGTCGTTCTCAGTTTGCTGACTGCCTGGTGTCGGGGGGCTGCGGTGCTGGCCTCTATCATGGTGGCTGCGCACCGCAGCAAACTAGCCGCTGGGTGCAGCGGCTATCCGATTAGGGCAGGAAAGTGTGGCTTCGGTCAATCCGGCGCCTGGGCCGGGGGGCCGATCCGCTATAGTTGCCCCATGGACCATGCTGCGTGCATGGCGCCCCGGCACCAGTGCCGCGGACGCCGGCCAGCGCCGCGGCCACGCCCGAGGAGCGAGACAATGCTGCAGCTGCCCCCGAAGCAGACGCTGCGGCGGCGCGGCCAAGGATAGGTGGTTGCGCCATGCGCACCACCGAGATGAATGCAAGGCGCCGCCGGTGGTGAACGCTCCCCTCTCCCGCAGGCGGGAGAGGGGAGCAAACCAGCGGCCCGCGAGTCGCCGCCAGAAAACAAAAACGGCGAACCATGAGGTTCGCCGTTTTGCTGCAGCAGGCCGCATACGCGGCCCAAAGCATATTTACACCTTGATCTCGACGTCCACGCCTGCCGGCAGGTCGAGCTTCATCAGCGCGTCAACCGTCTTGTCGGTCGGGTCGACGATGTCCATCAGGCGCTGGTGCGTGCGGATCTCGAACTGATCGCGGCTGGTCTTGTTGACGTGCGGCGAACGCAGGATGTCGAAGCGCTGGATGCGGGTCGGCAGGGGCACCGGGCCCTTGACGATCGCGCCGGTACGCTTGGCGGTATCCACGATTTCGGCGGCCGACTGGTCGATCAGGCGGTAGTCGAAAGCCTTCAGGCGGATACGGATCTTCTGGTTCTGCATGATATTTCCTTAAAAGAGCGATTGGGCAACGTGCCCGTTGAATGGGGACATGCTCGCGGGCATGTCCCAGGAAGTGCTTAGTCGAGGATCTTTGCCACGACGCCGGCGCCGACGGTACGGCCACCTTCGCGGATAGCGAAGCGCAGGCCTTCTTCCATGGCGATCGGGGCGATCAGCTTGACGGTGATCGACACGTTGT
>NZ_QKWJ01000002.1 GCF_003353055.1 Cupriavidus lacunae | reverse complement strand
CGTATTCTGCCCCTGAAGGGTTGTGTCAGGCGTGTTCATTTGCGTGCTCCTTTGGGAGAAACGAGATTGCGAATCTTCGTTTTACTCCAGGGGCTTGCCTCCGCGGCCCTTCATAGTATCTCTGTAACTCGTTCCGTGGCTGGTTACGCATGGCCATTGCGAACATTTTCAGCTTCTTGCAACTGGCGCCACAGTACCTTTCCGGTCCCCGACTTCGGAAGCGCGTCGACGAACTCAACCACGCGCGGATACTTGTAAGCCGACATGTTCGCCTTGGCCCAGTCGATAATATCTTCGGCCCTGGTCTTGTCTCTGGCATGTGCACGCAGCACGACGAGGGCCTTGACCGTCTCGCCACGGTACGCATCGCGCGTGCCGATGATGCATGCCTCCTGCACGTCGGGATGCTTGTAGAGCAGATTCTCAACCTCCGCCGGCCATACCTTGAAACCCGACGCGTTAATCATGCGCTTGAGGCGGTCCGTGATGAAAAAATAGCCTTCGTCGTCCATGCGACCCAGGTCACCTGTGCGGAAAAACATCCGACCTTCGAACTCGATGAAGGCCTCGCGCGTCGCGTCTTCCTTGCGCCAGTATCCCTTGAACACCTGCGGGCCGGACACAATGATCTCTCCCACTTCGTTCGGCGGGAGCTCCCTGAGCGTGGCCGGATCGACTACGCGCGCGTCGGTGTTGAAGACCGGCACACCGAGACACTGTAGCTTGGGTCGGTCAAAGGGGTTGAAGTGCGTCGGCGCCATGGTCTCGGACAAGCCATAGCCTTCGAGGTAGCTGAGCCCGAACTGGTCAAGCAGGCGCTCAGCCACCGCTTGTGGCATGGCCGCTCCCCCGCCGCCGATATAACGCAGGCTCGACAGGTCATAGTGCGTCAAGTTGGGGCTCGCCAGGAGGTCGATCACCATTGTGGAAATATTGGTCCAGTGCGATACCTGATAGCGCGAAATCAGACGGCCAGCCACTTCGCGATCCCAGCGCGGTAGCATTACTACGGTGGCGCCAGTGTATATAGGGCCATTCATGCCGTACTGCATGCCGGTGACATGGAATAACGGGAGCACGGAAAGGACTACCGATTCCGAACCACTACCCGTCCAAATGGCGCCACCGACAGCGTTGTGCATGACCGAGCGGTGCGTGTGGATGCAGCCCTTAGGAAAACCAGTGGTGCCTGAGGTGTACGGCATCACCGCCATATCCTCCGGGCCGGCGGTATGAGGGCCTGGTTGCAGCTCCGCTCCGAGGGCCACGTTCCATCGGGTTACGTCTGCCGTCAGCGGATGAGCCGTGGTCAGCCATGCCGGTGGTGCATCTTCGGAGAGCTCGAACCTCAACTGCAGTGCATCGCCATGCCGGATTACTAGCAGGTGCTGCAACTGGTCGGCCGAATCCAGTTTCGACATCGCCTGCGCCACGCCGGTGACCAAATCGTCCGCGCAGATGGCCACGCGCGCTCCTGCATCGGTGACATAGTGCTTGAACTCCTCGGTACGGTTCATCGGATTGATCGGCACCGCCACGGCATCCGCGCGTAGGATCGCGTAGTAGCTGATTACGAACTGTGGGCAGTTTTGCATGAATAGCAGCACGCGGTCGCCCTTTTTCACGCCGGCTGTCTGCTGCAGCCAGCCGGCCAGCGACGTGGCTTGAGCCTCCAGTTCGCGATACGTGATGGCATCATCGAGGTACCGGATCGCAATCTTGTCCGGATAACGGTGGGCAGAGATCTCCAGGTTGTACCAGAGCGAGGTTTCTGGCAACACGAGTTGATCGGGTGCACGCTTTGGCAAGAACTGGGAATGCGGGCGAGTTGGCTTCTGCATTGCTGAGTCTCCTCTGTGCTCGGCTCAGAGCTGGATAATGGCGTCAATTGTCACGGCGAGACGGCCTCACGAGTTGGGGCGACTCCGTGACGGCTGCTTCCGCTTGTGCGCGCCACCCTTGGATTCGGGAGCATCAAGCAGAGAAAGTGTGAGCGCTGATGGCGTGCACTCCACTACAGCCTGTAGCGAATCAATGATGTTCTCGATCGTATATTTCGGTGCCCAAAAGCGGTTTGGCTGGGTCACGTCCATCGCGGCTTCCTTAGCTGCAAAGATCGCGTTCGCGTAGATGCCAATCAGCGACATGCGCTGTTCGAGCAATGGCGCGGGAAATTCATGGAGCAACCGACGTAGATGATCAAGGCATCTGCGATAGCCCACATTCCATTGGTCACCAAGATAGTGCCGCACCAGATCGCGGTGGCCCGCCTGCAGATTTGCCAAAAACCTAATGTAAGTGTTGTCGCGCTCATCACCGTACGTTAGCTGGTCGACCGGCCGGATCAGTGCCTCCAACACATCTCGGACACTACGCGGACCGCCCTCTTCCTCCAGTTCGTCCAGCATTGCCTGGCGTCGTGCATCGACTCTTATTGCACCGTCGAGCAGTAGTTCTCCGATCAGAGCCTCCTTCGATCCAAAGTGGTAATGCAGCGACGCGTTATTGCGCTGTCCGGCGCTTGCGACGATGTCTTTTACTGAGATGCTATCGACCCCATGGAGTGCGAATAGACGTTGTGCTACTACCTTCAGTTTCTGACGTGTTTCGTTACCGTCAGATCTCCCAACCTTTGTCATTGATCTGCCTCATATCTGTATCGGGTAAAGCGTTGGCCTACCCGAGCATCGGGCGGTCTAGCGTGAGCGCATCATGCAGCATTTCCTGGCAAGTACTCAAGCCTGCACCCCAACTAAGTCGCGCGGACCCGATCGAATAGCGAAAGAAGGGCCGACGGCACGGCCCAATAGAGCCGTCCCCGGTCCGACAGTAATTGCGCTGGCAGAGAGCTTCGAATGACTTAACGACCGTCACGTTGACACCCCAAAGATAAGTTGCTAGCCTTATTTAAGCACATCGACTTATGTTTGTGTAGAGGGCTGGCCGTGATCTTCCCAGCTTGATTCGTACGAGGTTCCAAAGACAAGGAGACATGTGATGCGCGTCATCATAGTTGGCGGTGGAATTGGCGGACTTTGCGCTGCGCTTTCGCTCAGGCAGCAAAAGATTGACTTCATCCTGCTTGAGCAGGCAGAAGCGCTGGCGGAGGTTGGCGCCGGCGTGCAGATTGCAGCGAACGGCACATTTGTTCTGCGGCAGCTTGGGCTCGAGGAGCGGCTCGCCGCAATTTCGTCAAAGCCGGTTTCCTGGGAATACCGGGACATGGAATCCGGATTGCCGATGGTGTCCTGGCCAGTGGGTCAGCAAGCCGCCGAGAAGTATGGTGCGCCGCTCAACAACGTTCATCGTGCCGATCTGATCGATCTGCTCGCAAGCGAGCTGCCAGCGGATGGACTCAGGCTCGGTGCCAAGTGCGCAGACCTCGGACAGGATGAGGATGGCGCGTGGGTGCGGCTGGAATCCGGCGAAGTCATCAAGGGCGACGTCATTATCGGTGCCGACGGCATTCATTCCGTCGTGAGGCAAAAGCTCTTCGGCCAGGCGCAGGCCAGCTTTGCCAACTTGCTCTGCTGGCGTGCCCTGATCCCGGCCGAGCGGCTCGAGCAGGGTGCCTACGAGGAACGTGGCAACTATTGGGTCGGCCCAGGCCGAAGCATCGTGTCCTACTGGGTCAGGCCCCGCAAGCTGTACAGCTTCCTCGCCTCGGTTCCCGCACACGAAGTGCATCGGGAGGCGTGGGGAGATAGCGGCGATGTGAAGGACCTGATCCGTTCGTTCGAGGGCGCGGAGCCGAAGGTCCAGCGCCTGCTCGAGTCCATCGACAGCGCCTTTATCACTGGCATGTATTACCGCGATCCGCTTGAGCGCTGGACCGAGGGGCGCATCTCCCTGATGGGCGATTCAGCGCATGCCATGGTTCCGTACCTCGCCCAGGGGGCTTGCCAGGCCATCGAAGATGCCTGGGTCCTTGCCCGCTGCCTTGCCCGCCACGGCGATGCGGGGGTCCGCGAAGCATTGCTGGAGTATGAAGAACGGCGCCGGCCACGCACCACACGCGTTCAGGCGGCCGCGCGCAGCATGGTGAAGCTTGTTCATGAATCCGACCCCGCACGCATCCAGGCCCGCAATGGACGATGGAAAGGCATGTCGCGCATTGACCCCCTGGGCGTTCGAACCTGGGCTTTCTGCTGGGACTATGACGTGATCAAGGCCGCGGAGCAGCCGAGCGGCGAAGTGCTCGGCCTGGCGGCAACCCGGGAAGGAATCCGCATGCAGCGTCCGGAAAGCCAGCGGGCCTTCGATTTGTGGAGAAGCGCCTTCTCGCCAGAGGACGTGGCGCGCGGCCACGACGGCCTCAGGGAAGCCTATGACCGCTTTCTGCTGACCAATTTCCCTGCGCCCGCGAGTACCCATGTGGAAGCGATCGAGCTTGGCGGTGTGTCTTGTCTGCGGGTGGAAGCAAAGCGGCACTGCCCGGGGCCGACGGTGCTGCATTTCCACGGCGGCGCATATGTGATCGGTTCGGCCAAGGCCTCGGTAGAGTATGCAAGCAGGCTGGCGCATGCGGTCGACGGCCAGTGTGTTGTGGTTGACTATCGCCTGGCCCCGGAACACATCTACCCGGCGGCAATCGATGATGCGGTCAATGCCTATCGCGGTCTGCTCGCAAGCGGCACGCCTGCATCCGATATTCTTCTGAGTGGTGAATCTTCCGGCGGCGGCCTCGCAGTCGCGCTTGCCATTGCAATTCGGCATGCCGGCTTGCCCAGGCCAGCCGGGTTGTTTGCTGCCTGTCCATTCACTGATCTCACACTCTCGTCGAAGAGCGTGAACGAGTTTCACGGCAGCGACCCCGCGGCCAATCAGGACATGCTGTCGTACCTGGCCGCCTCCTACTTTCAGGGTCATGAGCCGACTGATCCGCTGGTCTCCCCCGTCTTTGGGGATCTGCATGATCTTCCGCCCTTGTTCGTCACCGCAGCAACGAATGAGGTGCTGTTCAACGACGCAACCAGGCTCGTCGATCGTGCGAAGGCCGCGGGCGTGGATGTCACGCTCAGGCTCGTGGACGACTCGGTTCACGTCTTCCCTGTCTTTCCATTTCTGTCAGAGACGCGAGCAGTGATGGCCGAGCTTTCGGACTGGGCGGGGCAACTGCGGGAAAGCAGCCTGAACCTTTCACGCGCGGCGTAGCGCTCGTCACGCGAGCGGCCCGGTGGACTTCGGACACACGAGCCGCTCGTACATAACCCGGCACTTCACGCATTGCAGGCTCGCGACAGATCGAGCGACAGACAAGAAGATGCGCGCGTCCAGGCAAAAAAGATGCGCGCGTCCAGGCAAAAACCCTTGACTTGCCGCGGTTTCGTGCTGGGCAAGCCACCCAGGACGATCAGGAGACAGGAAATGAAGATGAAATCGATCCGGTTGGGCCATGCGGTTGCCACAGTGTGCGTAGTGCAGCTACTAGCGGCTTCGCCCTACGCCGTCGCGCAGGGCAAGGGAAGCTATTCCCAAGACACTGTCAAGATCGGCGTGCTGACCGATATGTCCGGAATCTTTGCGGATCTCGGTGGGAAAGGGTCAGTTACGGCTGCGCAAATGGCAATCGATGATTTCAGGGAGCAGAACACTCCCCCATTTAAGATTGAACTGCTGCAGGCAAATCACCAAAACAAGGCCGACATTGGCGCAAGCCGCGCGCGGGAGTGGTTTGACGTCGAGAACGTGGACATGATTACCGATGTCATCAATTCCGGCGTGGCGCTCGCTGTGGCGAAAGTCGCACAAAACAAGAACAAGATGGTGATGGTCACCGGATCCGGGACCGCCAGGCTGCATGATGAGGACTGCAACCCCAACACCATTCACTATGGGTGGGATGCGCGCACCTTCGCCAATGCCCATGTCCGTGCGCAAACCGAGCAACGCCGGAAAAGCTGGTTCTTCTTATCCGTGGACTACGCCCTCGGGCGTTCGCTGGAGCAGGATGCCACGGCGGCAATCATGGCAAATGGTGGCACCGTCGCAGGATCGGTCAGGCACCCGCTCAGCGCCCCGGATTTCTCCTCGTACATGCTGCAAGCGCAGTCCTCCAAGGCGCAGGTAGTGGGCATTGCCAATGCCGGAGCGGACTTGGTCAACGCAGTCAAGGCGGCAAACGAGTATGGCGTCACGCGGACCAAGAGCCTCGCCGGTCTCGCCGCGACGATTACCGACGTCCACGCAATGGGGATCGACGCCACACAAGGCATGGTGGTGGTCGAAGACTTCTATTGGGATTTGAACGATCGAACGCGAGCATGGAGCCGCCGGTTCTTTGATAAGCAAAAGAGGATGCCAAATTTTGTGCAAGCAGCAACTTATTCTGCGGTACTCACCTACCTAAAGTCTGTTCTTGCCGCAAGGTCGGACGATTCCAATGTCGTTTTGAAGCAGATGAAGCAACTCACCATCAACGATGTGTTCGCCAACAATGGCAAGATTCGCGACGACAACAAAATGGTGCATGACGTATATGTTATGGAAGTGAAGAAGCCCCAGGAATCGAAAGCGCCCTGGGACTATTACCGTGTCCGACGCACCGTGGCAGGCAGCGACGCGTCTCAGCCGCTGTCAGCGTCAAAATGCCCGATGGTAAAGAAAGGCATCTAGCGCCGATCTTGATTTCGTTGCGCCACGGCTCTTGGACAACAGATGTCTCTGCGAGCATTCCTGATAACGGTGTCCACCTCAAGGCGTGGACACCCATTCTTAATATTGGCAGAGACTTTGTTCATAGCGCCTGCGAAGCATCAAAACGGGAGGCCGAACAGCAGCGAGCGCGGCACAGCCGGTGTTGCTGTCCCCTGTCCAATGTCGTCGCCCCTGTCGTGCAGGCGGCGACCCGGGCGGCGTCCGAATCCCGGAGCCAGGACCTGGGGACCTTCAGTCATCCCCCGGATTGCTGACTGCCTCCTCGGCAATCGAGGATGTCAGCCGCAAGTCGGCGGCGGTCACTATGCGACCATCCTGGGAGCGGACTTCCAGTCGCGCCACAGGAAGCCCTGTCTTAGTCTCGATCAGACTCTCGCGGGCCTCACCCGACGAGAAGCATGACTCCGTACCCCACTGGCGCAGAGCTATGATCACCGTGAGCAGGCCCTGCCCTTTCGGCGTGAGGGCGTACTCGTGGTACGCACCACCGGCCTGCGCGGACTGGGTTTCCATGATGCCAAGCTCAACCAGTCGGCGCAGACGCTGCGTCAGGATGTTTTTGGCAAGTCCGAGATTCTTCTGAAAATCTCCGAATCGCCGGACCCCCGACAGGGCGTCACGCACGATCAATAGAGACCACCAGTCACCCACGGCATCCAGGCTGCGAGCGACCGGGCAAGCGGCTTGATCGAAGCTTTTTCGTCGCATCTTGAAAAGCCTTTCAAAAAGTAGTTGCGTTATTAAACCACGTCGGCGCATACTTCAGCGACACGGTTTCATTATTAAACCACACAGGTTGCATCCCGCGCATGCTGGGCCGCGTGGACGAGTGCCAGAAGCGCCACTCATGTCACCACGCAGCGCGATCCGAACCCAATTGCCAGACCACTGATAGAGGTGCTATGAAAGCCATCCAGTATCAAGCCTACGGTAGCTATGAAGAAAACCGTGTCGTCAATGTGGAGCGCCCGCAGCCAAAGGAAGGCGAGGTGCTCGTGAAAATGCGAGCCGTCGGAATCAATCCGCTCGACAATACGTTTCGCGCCGGGCACATCTACCTAGCCACCCCGGAGAATCTTCCGCGTATCGGTGGTCAGTCCGGCGTAGGAATCGTCGTTGAAACGCGGAGTGCCGAATTCCAAGTCGGGGATCGCGTCTTCGTCAGGGGGGCCGGCTGGGGCCTAGTGGCCGATGGCACGTGGCGCGAGTACGTCGCGGCGCCTGCCGCCGGACTTGCGCGCGTACCGGCGGATCTCGACGACAACCATGCCGCAGCGTTTCTCGCGGGCGCTGGCTACCTGACCGGCTACCTGGCTCTGACGGAGTTCGCAAAGTTCAAGCCGGGCCAGACCGTGCTGGCGCCCGCAATTGGTAGCGCTGTCGGCATGGAAACCGTCCAGATCGCGCGACGGTTGGGCGCTTCGCTGACGATCTCGACCGCGAGCACAACCAAAAAAGCCGAGCAGGCACGCGCCGACGGCTATGAGCATGTGATCGACCTGTCCAGGGAGACCCTGAAGGACGGGGTGCTACGCATCACAGAAGGGAAAGGCGTGGATGTTGTGGTCGACGGCGTGAGCGGAACGCTCACAGGTCAGGCGCTCGCTTCACTCGCCTTCGGCGGCACGGTCGTCGTGGTCGGCTACGCCGGCGGACGCGAGGCGGAAGTCAGCATCACTGACATCATTTGGAAGGCCGCGACGATCCGCGGCTTCACTTTTAGGCTGTTTGCACCGGAAACCGTTGCGGCCGCCAACACGGCGATCCTCGGATACCTAAAGGAGGGCGCACTGCAACCAAGGATCGGCAAGGTTTTCCCGCTGACAGAAGCCCCCGAGGCCGTCCGGTACCTGATCGAAGACCGTCCCTATGGGCGGGTAGTCATGCAGATCCAGGACACGGCCCAGCACTGATGGCCTGACATGGCCGACCACCTATCGACGAGACAACATTATGCAACCCAAGCCGACCGTTTTGATCACTGGCGCATCGACCGGCATAGGCGCCGTGTATGCAGATCGTTTCGCGCGCCGCGGTCACCCGATTGTGATGGTGGCACGCGATACCGAGCGGATGCGGGCAATCGCAGCACATTTGCGCGCCGAGGCAGGCGTGGAGATCGAGATCCTCAAGGCCGACCTGAATGACCTCGTCGACGTAAAGCGGATCGAGGCCCGTCTGCGTGATGACCCAAGCATCGGCATTGTAGTGAATAATGCGGGCACCGCTCTACCCGGCACGTTTTCCGAGCAGAGCAGTGACGACGTGACTCGGCTGATCGGACTGAACGTCACGGCGCTCACCAGGCTCGCTAGCGCCGTTGCACCACGTTTTGGGCGGACTGGACAAGGTGCAATTATCAATATCGGATCGGTGGTCGGCCTGGCACCTGAACTCGGCATGACGGTATACGGCGCCACGAAGGCGTTCGTGCTGTTCCTCTCCCAAGGCTTGCACGTTGAACTCGGCCCGAAGGGTGTCTACGTACAGGCCGTACTGCCATCCGGGACCCGCACCGAAATTTGGCAGCATGCGGGGCGAGACGTGAATACGATCGAAGGCATGATGGACGTCGAGAAGTTGGTCGACGCGGCACTGGTTGGTTTCGACAAGCGAGAAACGGTAACGATTCCGCCGCTACCGGATCTGGCGCAATGGCAGCAATACGATGCGGCTCGAACTGCGATGCTACCAGGCTTCCGGCAATCGCGCGCTGCTGCACGCTACACCGCAATGCATGAAGGCATGAAGACTCAGTAGCCAGTCGCTATTGCCCGACTGCGGATAGTACACCGGCATGGCGCCCAGCCGAAACTATGGCCACAGTAGTATTCGAGGCGACCGACGCCTCGAACTTCGTGCAGGGCTCAGAACCGGTGGTCGACGGCGGCGGCTAGCCACTCAAAAGAACGGTATTCATGCCCCCGAGCCCTGCCCATCCTCGGCTTTGCCCCAGATGGGCAACATAGAGCGAGTTTCGTCAAATCGCGACGCCTAGCCCCTCATAGCATTCGATGTAGCGACAGTCGATGGCATTCCGAAAGAGCGGATCGGCATTCGTCGTTGAGGCTGGAGGCACCAAAAGTCCACGGCCTACAGGGCAAATCTGACGTGATTCGCGGCGGGTTTTCCTTCGCGACCCTCTTATGGCCTACCCATGCCACAGAGGGTCGCTCCTCAACATTGCCATTGGCTTGTCGTCGGAATTCGGCGTCGTTCGAGCGACCGACCTGCCGAGCATGCGTACTGCGTTCGGCGGTCACCTTACCAACATACCGGCCGGCCATGATGCAACGCTTACAACATTAGACGGCATGACTCAATCAGTATGTTTGCTTTTTGACCACGTGTGGCAACTCGCCCTCGAGGAATCTCGGCGTGCCATCAGGATGACCTGGCGCAATGTGCGCCGCCTCGAAGCAACCCTGCGCGAGCCAGTCGTCAATTGCCGGGGAGTCAAAATCAGCAGGCGCTCGTGACAAGTGCACCGGCCACATCAACCGCTCTCTATTGCGATGACACTCAGGCCCTGCATAGACCCTCCCCTCGCACAACGAGTGCGAGCCCAGCTTATAAATCGCGCATCGTTAAGGTTCCGTCTAGCTCCCCCAGAAAGGCCTCCCACCTTCCGAGGGAACAAAGTCGTTAGAAGAATCCCAACGGGGAAGGATCATAGCTTGCAAGGATATTCTTGGTCTGCTGGTAATGATCCAGCATCATTTTGTGATTCTCACGGCCGATCCCGGACTGTTTGTATCCGCCAAATGCCGCGTGTGCCGGATACAGGTGATAGCAGTTCACCCAGACCCGTCCCGCCTTGATACCGCGTCCCATGCGGTATGCGCGCATAGAATCCTTCGTCCACACACCGGCCCCAAGACCATATTCCGTGTCATTGGCGATGTGTATTGCTTCCTCCTCATCGCGGAACTTCGTCACCGAGACTACCGGTCCGAATATTTCTTCTTGAAAAACACGCATTTCATTTCTTCCTTCCAAGACCGTCGGCTTAACAAAGTAGCCACTCTTTAAATCGCCACTGAAGATGACTCTGTCTCCTCCCGTCAGGCACCGAGCCCCCTCTTCCTCTCCAATCTTGAAGTACGATAAGATTTTATTCAACTGCTCCTCCGAGGCTTGTGCGCCGATCATCGTTGTGGAATCAAGAGGATTTCCCTGCTTGATTCGCTCGACACGTCGCACTGCTCGTTCAATGAAATCATCATAGATGCTTTCATGAATCAGGGCTCGTGACGGGCTCGTGCAGACCTCCCCTTGGTTTAGCGCAAACATGGCGAAACCTTCGAGTGCCTTTTCGACGAATAAATCACTAGATGACAGCACATCGTCGAAGAAAATATTCGGACTCTTTCCGCCCAGCTCCAGAGTCACCGGAATGATGTTCTGGCTTGCATACTGCATAATAAGCTTTCCGGTCGTTGTTTCACCGGTAAAGGCGACCTTCGCGACGCGGTGACTCGATGCCAACGGTTTTCCTGCTTCCACACCGAAGCCGTTCACAACGTTGACGACGCCCCGCGGCAGTAGATCCTGGATGACCTCAATCAGCACCATAATCGACGCAGGCGTCTGCTCGGCAGGCTTGAGTACAACACAGTTCCCTGCGGCGAGCGCTGGGGCCAGCTTCCACACCGCCATCAGAAGCGGAAAATTCCAAGGAATGATCTGACCGACCACCCCAAGAGGCTCGTGAAAGTGGTAGGCAACCGTGTTCTCTTCGATTTCGGAAAGAGATCCTTCTTGTGCACGAATACAGGAAGCGAAGTAGCGAAAATGGTCAATAGCCAAGGGCAAGTCTGCAGCCATTGTTTCGCGAATCGGCTTACCGTTATCAATGGTCTCCGCAATAGCGAGACGCTTCTGGTTTTCCTCGATCCGGTCTGCGATCTTGTTAAGTAGATTGGACCGCGCCGTGGCAGACAGTCTGCCCCAACTCTCCTTGGCTGCATGCGCGGCATCGAGAGCAAGATCAATGTCGGCCTCGCGTGAGCGAGCAACTTCACAGAACGGCTTACCAGTGATTGGCGATAAGTTCTCAAAGTACTCGCCCCCGACCGGTGGCACCCACCGCCCGCCAATGAAATTGTCATACCGACTCTTGAAGGGATACTGACCGGCGTCCAAGAAGGGAAGGTTTCTGTGATCCATCTCTGTCTCCTGATGCATATGGTTCATGAATCCGCGCCAAGCCACAACTCGTCGTGCCATGCCTCGGGCAGATCAAACACATACTGGTGGGCAAACTACCGGACGAGTTGAAGAAAATTGCTGATACCGGTGAACCGGCGTCTGAGGCTCCCCTTGCAGCAGCCACTTGTTGCTACCCATTGCTTGATTTGGATGGCGCCATATGCCAGTATTTGTAGGTACAACTATATAAAGATGTTATGTCCGCCCCGCACAGTGGGGCGAGTCGCAATCACCCGCTCCAGGAACAGCGAGGCCAACCGTGAACCACGCAAAGATATGGAGAGAGCGTTCGCTGGGGGGGGCCGTGATGCTTCGTGCCGAGTACCGTACCCATCGCTTTCCACCCCATGAACATGCCGAGTACGCTATTGGCTTCATTGAAGCCGGCGCGCAAGCCTACACTTTGGAGCGTCGTCACAGAGTGTTGATGCCGGCGGGAAGCATCTGCCTGATCAACTCCGGGCAGTTGCATGAAGGTGCCCCAGGGATGGAGGCAGGTTGGCGTTACCGAATGATCTATATCTCCGCCAATGATCTCCATGCGGCGACTGCTGACTCGATCGATGCCAATGCGCAGCCTCCGATATATTTCACCGAATCCGTGGTGTCCGACCCATGGCTTCTCGCCCAGCTTCAGCAAGCCCATCTGGCATCCGAATCTAGCAATCTTACCGACCTCGAAAAATCGGCACGACTAACCGCTGCCCTCAAGGCATTGACCCATCGGCATGCTAGATATCACAACGGAGTCGCACCCACTGCGATTCTCCCTGGCGCTGTGAAGCGCGCGCGCGAATACATAGACGCCCACTTCTCGCAGAACCCTTCATTACCGGAGATCGCTGCGGTTGCCGGACTTAGCCCGTTCCATCTGCTCCGTGCCTTCCGGCACTTCACGGGCATGGCACCACATGCCTATCTCATCCAGCGCCGGGTTGAACATGCCCGGCACTTGCTTTTGAAGGGACTTTCCCTTCGAGTCATCGCCGCCACCGTAGGCTACAGCGATCAGGCCCATCTGAGCAGAGAGTTTCGCCGATTCTATGGCGTGCCTCCAAGCCGAATACTCTAGGCTTAAGCAGCAATTTTTTTCAAATCCTTGCGGAGATCCCGACGCACAATTGGTCGCTCCCCCAAACGTTACATGGAGACAATTATGATCGACCTACGCAGCGATACCTGCAGCAAGCCGACTGAGGCGATGCGACAGGCGATGGCAGGCGCACCTGTGGGCGATGATGTATACAGCGACGATCCGACCGTCAAGGAACTGGAGCATGAGGTTGCCGCGTTCCTCGGCAAGGAAGAAGCGGTGTATATGGTCACCGGTACCATGACCAATCAGGTTGCAATTCGCGCCCATACTGAGCCGGGCGATGCGGTGTTTTTCGACCAAAATGCCCACGTGTACATTCTGGAAGGAGGAGCGCCCGCCGCTTATTCGGGCGTGCTCCCAAGGCTTCTCCCCGGCGTCCGGGGAGTGTTTACGCCTGCGGACCTCAGGGCGGCGATGGGCGTCCCCCATCGCTTTTTCCCCGCAACCATCCCTGCCCCACCGAAGCTCCTATGCATCGAAAACACTCACAACATTGGTGGTGGAAAAGTCTGGCCGATGGAGCGCCTACAAGAAGTCTGCAGCACCGCGCGAGAAATGAACCTGGCACTTCACCTTGATGGGGCCAGACTCTGGCATGCCTCCGTGGCCACTGGCATCCCCGAGCACGAGTACGCCTCGCTCTTCGACACAGTAAGCATCTGCTTTTCAAAAGCAATGGGTGCCCCCGTCGGCTCAGTCCTCGCTGGACCCCGTAGTTTCATTGCTCGCGCTCGACGATTCAAGCAACAAATCGGGGGAGGTTTCCGACAGGCCGGCATCATTGCGGCAGGGGCACTGTATGCACTACGTAACAACAGGGAACGCCTGGTGGAGGACCACCATCGGGCCAAGATGCTCGCGGAGGGGATCGCTCAGCTTCCGGGGATTGACCTGGATCCAGGTACCGTCGAAACAAACATCGTTCGTTTTCGGGTGACAAACATGCGATCAACAGACTTCGTTGATCTCCTGTATGACCGAGGCCTGCACGTTTTACCATCGGGCACTGATGGCGTTCGCGCCATCCCTTACTTGAATATTTCGGATGCCGATATCAAGAGGGCCATCTCGATTATCGAATCCGTTGCTCTGGAGCACGCGCACGAATCTATGGAAGCAATGAATTCTGACGGCGCCGAGACCGCTACTGCGGTGCGCAGCAGTTCCGGATACTAGCCACTTCCACCCTCACAAGGTCGACCGTGTCCCGTTACGTGTGTCTTGATACGCTCCGCTTGCCCCAATTCTTGGACGCGCCCGAGCTGCGTATCAACGAACCACCGATGGCGATGACCAAAAGGACAGGTGCGCTACAAGAATGGTATAAGCCCTGCAAAAATTTCAACCTGAAATGGCATCCCCTGTGACCGCACCCACCGCCTAGAACATACGATTTACCTACAACTCATTGCGAGAATTAACCATATAGTTGCATATGCATGTTGCTTATGAGAATGATCTATCAATTGAATATTTAACTAGGAGAGTTCATGCCCACGTACGTTGTTCATGCGGCTTCAGATCTGCTTAGTCAGAAAACCAAGCAAGAAATTGCCGCCTCCATTACCGATTCACACAATAAGGTTACTGGCGCGAATTCATTTTTCGCACAGGTCATTTTTCTGGACATTTCGATTGGAAATCACTTTGTAGGTGGCCGTCCGCTCCGCCACGACCAGGTTTTTGTGCACGGTCACGTAAGGGCCGGACGCACGCCCGAACAGAAGGCAGATTTACTAAAACGCATCGTAGCCGGTGTATGCAAGATCGCAGGTGTACCGAAAGTTAGTGTCTGGGGCTACCTTTCCGAACTTCCACCGAGTCAAATGATCGAGTACGGCGAACTCCTTCCCCAACCGGGACAGGAAACGCAGTGGATGGCCTCGCTGCCACCTGAAGCCCGTAACTTTATGGAAAGCATTGAGAAGCCCTGAGCTTGTTATCCCTGATGACCAAAATGCTCTTGCCAACATTCGGGGCCAATTCGTCACTCACACGCGACCTTCCCGCTTTCTGCTGCCAGTCAGGAGAGTTGTCAAACGGTGAACGTCGAGCCACCCGAATAGCAAGGGTACAGACAAGGGAAGAACAGCCACCATGGATCTTCTAGCCTCAATGCGCGGCTTCATTCGGGCCGCAAACGACTGCGGCTTTCGTGACGCTGCCAAGTCGGGTTCACCGAGAACCACCCTTGATCGGCCGATCCAAGGCGTCAGAAAACACTTGCGTGACAACGTTGCGGACAGGACCTTAATCGCAACTGACGACACCGAAGTGGCTACCGGGTCAGCTATACTCGACGCCCCCCTCCTACCCGCTGCAGTGTTTCCAGTACGTCCAATAGCGCCGCTTTAGCGGGGCCCTTAAGAAATCTCTTCATCTCTCTTTCAACCTGCGCTTGGGCAGCACGCCAATGGGGGTCGGCATCGCGCAGCAAGCGTGCACCGGATGGGCTGAGCTTCGCCACTTTGAATCGTGCATCGTCATCTTGCGAGACTGTCACCCATCCCGCATCAATAAGTATCTTGATGTTTCGCGAGATGGTTGTCTTATCGAGCGCCAACTCAGCAGCAATATCCTTGTATGTGGCCGAATCCAATCGATCCAAGGCCCGTAACAACGAGAGTTGAGTAATTTTTAGGCCAATTGGTCTCAGCGCATTGTCATAGATTCCGGTCAGTGCATTTGCCGAGCGCCTAAATTGAGTGCAGTAGCATTCTGTAAACATATGGCTAACTCCTTCCGGACGGTTGCGCGCCTGGAAACCTCATAGCACGCAGCAGATGAATGTATATGCATCTAGTCTACACCATACCTGAAAGATCAGGGCACAACTCGTCTCATGTGTGTCATCTCGGACTTGATTTGCAAACCACAGGCGTGGCCGTCGCTGTACTCTGCTTGCTGCAGTGCATCTGACTTTGCCATTCAGGATCGATATCTCCCACGACGGCGGTAGACACCCCCCTCTTAATTTGGTTCCTACCTCTTCAGTACAAACTGCAATCAAATTGTACAGATAGATGTATATGCATCCATATAAACCGTCCTCGACGAGGAGATGAGGTAACGCGATGAATACCACCGGACTAGCTGGACATCTCAAACCAGGCATGACGAAGGAGATGTCCTCTCCGACAGCTCCAGTTAGCAGGGATTGGCGCAGTGCTTAACCTCCAGAACTCACTTCTTCCTCCGATTAACAAGATTGCCGGCGTAGGCGACATATCTCCAATCAACGCCGTACTGCCATCGACGAAACCGTTCATGGAGAAGTAGACATGGGGCGATCGTGAATCTGGCGCGATCCGAAGCCAATCGCACAGATTGCCGCGACGGCCCAGCACTTGGCAGCTTGGACCACGCCGCAAGCGATTGCGGTGTGGTTGCTCGGCTAACCTACCCCGCACCGAGGATTACTCATGATATTCAACAGACTGACACCTTTTGCAGCGATTTCTCTCGGCGTCCTTGTATTCGCCTCGCCCTGACATGTTCCGGCTATGGCGCCTACGCAAACGGATGCTGTTTCAGCCCAGACGTCCCCCGATCGACGACCCGACATCCGTCCATTCCATGTCCACGTATCGGATGCTGCACTCGGTGATCTTCGCCAACGGATTTCCGCTACCCGCTGGCCGGAACGCGAAACGGTTGACGATCTATCGCAAGGCGTGCAGCTCGCGAGAATGCAGGAGCTCGCCCGCTACTGGGCAACGGAGTATGACTGGCGCAAGGCTGAAGCGAAACTCAATGCGCTGCCACAGTTCGTGACAACCATCGATGGTGTCGACATTCATTTCATTCACGTCCGCTCCAAGAATCCGAATGCGCTCCCGATCATCATCACGCACGGTTGGCCCGGATCGATCTTCGAATTTCTCAATACTATTGGCCCACTTACGGATCCAACCAATCATGGCGGAAGCACAGCCGACGCATTCGACGTCGTCATCCCGTCAATTCCCGGCTTCGGCTTCTCGGGCAAACCGACGGAAGCTGGTTGGACACCTGATCGCATCGCAAGAGCATGGTCCGTTCTGATGAATCGACTTGGATATACCCGCTACGTCGCCCAAGGCGGCGACTGGGGCGCTCCCATTACGAGCGCAATGGCACGCCAGGCGCCGAATGGTCTTATGGGCATCCATCTCAACTATCGGGCGAGCGTGCCAGCCGAAATAGACAAGGCCATTCGCGCTGGCGATCCCGCGCCACCGGAATTGTCACGAGAGGAAAAGGCTGCTTTCGACGCGATCAACAACTTCGCTGCGCGCGGTTCGGAGTATCGCTTCATCATGGGCACGCGACCACAGATGGTGGGATACGGCCTCGCGGACTCGCCAGTCGCTTTCGCGGCATTTATGTACGACCATAACAACGGCGAGCCGCAACGATTGCTCACCAGAGACGCCGTGCTCGACGACATTACGCTCTACTGGCTGACGAACACCGCCACCTCGTCGGCTCGCATCTACTGGGAGAACAGCAACAAGAGCAACACAAGCGCCACGGTGCAGAAAACTGCAGATATCTCGCTCCCTGTTGCCGTGACTGTCTTTCCTGGCGAGATCTATAACGCGCCAAGGAGCTGGACTCAGCGCGCCTATCGCAACCTTGTCTACTTCAACACCGTGGATAAGGGAGGTCACTTCGCCGCATGGGAGCAGCCCCAGCTATTTTCGGAGGAACTTCGCAATGCATTCCGATCACTCCGCAGTCGTGGGCTTTGATCGAACCATTGCTGCCGCCACCGAAGCCGCGACGCAGAAAATATCCAGGCCGCCCGGTGTCGAATCGGGCTGCACCAAACGGCATCCGGTTCGTGTTCAAGACCGGGATACGCTGGTGCGACCTGTCGACCAAGTTGGGATTTGGTTCGGGCCCGACCTGCTGGCGGCGCCCGCACGCGTGGCAGAAGGCCGGCGTGGGGGGCCAACTGCACGAGTTGCTGCTGGCGAGTTACGCGACGCCGGCCAACTCGACTTCTCACGAGCAGCCGTCGATTCATCGCCGGTGCGAGCGATTGGGGCGGGCGAAAAACTGGCCCGAACCCCACGGATCGCTCGCGACCCGGTTCGAAGCATCACATCCTCGTCGATGCAAATGACGTCCCATCAGTGCAATCCTGAAGGGCGCGAACCGCAACGACGTCACTCTATTGCTGCCGCTCGTCGATGCCATTCCGCCGATTCGCGGTGTACGTGGCCGACCGCTTCAGAAGCCAAAAGTCATCTACGCCGACCGCGGCTATGACTCCGAACCGCATCGCCAGAGACTTCGCAATCGCGGCAGCAACATACACTAGGCCGCGACTTTCCGTGCGTCGCCCGACATTTCCCCCTTGGCTTGTCCTCGGCCTTGCAGCAAATAGACACCACCAAGGATCGCGGCCATAGCTAGCACATCGGCAGGCCGAATCGACTCGCCCGCGAGAGCTGCGCCCAGGAACAACGCCACAACTGGTGGGACATACGTAACGCTGGAAGCTGCCAATGCACCGAGCCGCCCGACAATGAAGTAATAGAGAATGAACGCGACGCCCGTGCCACAGAGGCCAAGCCCGAGGACGAGGCCTAGGAGTGCATGAGTATCCTCCGCCACGCGTGCGATCCCATGGAAGTCGGTAATGCCCGTAACGACGACCAGCGCAAGGCCAATCTGCCAGGTTGACAGCGCCAGCGGCGAAAGATCCAGGCCCGACAGGAAACGCCGCGCATACACGAATGAGCTGCCCACGCTCAGGGAGCCGGCGAGCATGTAGGCAACACCAAGCGGATTTACTCCCGCACCTGCCGCGCCCCAGGGCTGCGCGATCAGCAGGACCCCGATGAACCCGCTAGCAATCCCAGCCACTATACGGGGTGTCGGGCGCTGCTGCCGCGTGAGCGCCAAGCCACAGAGGAAGGAAACCAGCGGAATGGCGCCGCTTAGCATCCCGGCAACGCTGGACGCGAGGAGGGCCGCCCCTTTTGCGAAGGCGTAGTAATAGAGTACTGTCGCAAGCAGTGACATCACAGTGAAGTGATGAATGTGTCGCAAATGGCGCCATTTCAGCGCACCGGTGAATAGCGCACATGCCAGCAGCGGTAAAAAGCCAAAGAACACGCGCAAGAAAACAATTTGACCGGCGGACAGGTATGCACTCGCCCATTTCATGAATATGAAATTGGTGCCCCAGATCAGACCGAGTGCAGCGAAAGCGGGATAGGCGGGGTTCATGGCGAAGTCACTCGAAGATTGTTTCGGTAGCTTCATTGTGGTAACGGCGGCTATTTGGTACAAATGATTTAAATTTCCCGACGAGATAGAAAAACTACGTCATGCTTCCCCTGCCTCCGATGAAAGCTTTAGTCGCACTTGAGGCATCGGTGCGACTGGGTAGTTTTACTCTGGCAGCAGATGAGCTCGGGGTGACACCTGGCGCGGTCGGCCAGCAGATCCAAAAGCTCGAAGACTGGCTCGGCGTCCCTCTGTTCATCCGGCAGATCCGGCAGGTAACGCCAACTGCCGAAGGGCGCACGTACGTCGCGCAGATACAGCCCCCATTAGCTGAGATCGTGCACGCAAGCCGCCGACTGCGGGAGCGCCGGCACAAGGGCGTGCGGCTTTCAATGCCGCCCAGTTTCGCCGCGAAGTGGTTTGCACCCCGCATGGCCGACTTCCTGAAGGCGTATCCAGACATCCCGCTGAGCCTGAGCACCTCCACCACGCTCGTGGATTTCGAACTCGATGCTGTCGATCTCGCGGTTCGGCACTTCGATGGCGTCGATGCCCACCTTTCGGTGCAATCTCTCTGCCCCGACGAGGCCCGCGCGTACTGCAATCCGACCTATGCAGCGAGATGGAAGCTGACGCGGCCCGACGATCTGCAGTCGGCCACATTGCTGCACAACACGCTTCATCCGTACTGGCCGGCCTGGCTGGCTCGCTACAGTAATCTCACTGACGGGCAAATCGAATCCATCGCTGGTATCCGGTTCGATCAATCGCTGATGGCGATCGAATCGGCGGTACGGGCCCAGGGCGTGGTACTGACTAGCGCGATTCTTGTGGAGGCGGAGATTGCAGAAGGCGTCCTCGTGGAGCCGTTCAGGGAGGCATTCCCGTTATCGCTTGGGTACTACCTCGTGCACCCAAAGACTGCAGAATTGCAAGAAGGCGGTAGATCACTGAAGCAGTGGTTTGCCGAAAGAATGGCTGAGCGGCTTTAGGCAACCGACTCATCTACTGCCGCGCGGGTCTCGCTGTCCCGCGCTTGGCGCAACTGACCAACCTCTCTTCACGGGTGGCCTTCGGCCAACTTCCGTCATCCGAAAACCTCCCTTCTCCAGCTTATCGCCATACAGAGCACCGTTTCCTGGCAGCTTTGCAATTGATACGCATGATGGTGAATGCTCTGGATTGAGTTCAGTCCACACCCTCGCGGAACTGCCACCCCCCGCCCGCCGGTGGCTCTCGATCATCCGGCCTTGGCGAGTTGGCGGGAGAGACGCTTAGAGTCCGTTTGAAAAATTCGTCGTAGATGTGATCTAACGGCTTCGCCTCCGTCTCCAATGCGGTCCATATAAGTCGCTCCCGGATTGATCGCATTGACCCGAATGTTGTGCCGGCCCCAAGCGCCGGCCACGCCTGTGGATACGAAGCATGAGGGCAGCATTGGTGGCTCCGCGTGGTAGATGAAGCGAGGCGGCAATCTTGCCCCCTGGCGACCCTCTGGCCACCCGCGCTCACAGACTCTTCGAGAACTGTCGCTCCGCCTGACTAATGCAGACAAACCGGCGGTAGGGGCGATCTACTTAGCCGAAGATGAGTGGCACTCCGGTGCGGTCTTGCAGGGTTCCCCTGGACACGTCGGGAGCGACCTTGCGGACCTGCAGCCCGTCAGGAACGACGTCGATAACAGCTAAGTCCGTAATGATGCGGCTCACAACTTGTACTCCCGTGAGGGGCAATGTGCAACGCGGCAGGATCTTATGCTCGAAGGCGCCGTCCTTCCGTCCTACAACGTGCTCCATCAATACGACGACGCGCGGCACACCCGCAACAAGGTCCATGGCCCCTCCCATACCCTTGACCATCTTTCCTGGGATCATCCAGTTTGCAAGATCACCTTCTACGCTCACTTGCATCGCCCCAAGGATGCTCAGATTTAGCTTGCCGCCACGGACCATTGCAAAGGATTGGTCGCTACTGACGATCGATGTTCCCGGTACTGCGGTAACAGTCTGCTTGCCAGCGTTGATGACATCGGCATCAACCTCGTCCTCCATGGGAAAAGGACCGATCCCCAGCATTCCGTTCTCCGATTGAAGCCACACATCAAGATTGGCCGGCACGTGATTGGATACCAGAGTTGGCAGACCGATACCCAAATTGACGTAGAAACCGTCACGCAGTTCTTCGGCCGCCAACGCAGCCATCTGATCATGATTCCATGCCATTTTTTCAATCCTCAGCCTGGTCGAGTGGTTCGCTTTTCGATACGCTTCTGCGGCGCGGAATTCACCACGATGCGGTGAACGTAGACCCCTGGCAAATGAATGTCATCAGGCGCCAACTCTCCATTCGGAACTAGCCTTTCCACCTCCGCTATGCAAATCCTGCCCGCCATAGCCACGGCAGGATTGAAATTTCTTGCGGTAAAGCGGAAGCGTAGATTGCCCGCATGATCGGCAACGTCGGCTTTTACAAGGGAAACATCCGGAGTCAGCGAGCGTTCCAAGAGGTACTTCTGTCCATTGAATTCGCGAAGTTCCTTGCCCTCCGCTACCAAAGTTCCCAAGCCGGTACGGGTATAGAACGCCGGAATTCCGGCGCCACCGGCGCGCAGCTTTTCGGCCAAGGTTCCTTGAGGAGTAAACTCGACCTCCAACTCACCGGCCAAGCACTGACGCTCGAACTCTTTGTTTTCGCCTACATAACTCGCGATCATTTTTCGAATCTGCCGCGTCTCCATCAGCAATCCCAGGCCAAAATCGTCCACGCCGGCATTATTCGATATCGCCGTTAGGTCCTGCACACCTGTGTCGCGAAGGGCAACGATGAGTGCTTCAGGGATTCCACACAATCCGAAGCCCCCCACGGCAAGCGTCTGGCCGTTGTGCACGATTCCATCAAGCGCCGCCGCTGCTGAGCTATAGATCTTGTTCCCCGGATAGGATCCGGTCATGTTCTCACACTAGTCCACTGCGTCAGTGAAATGGCACCGGACGAATTCGTCGCGATGGATCGTCGTACTTTCATTTTATTGGCTTGGATCCTTGTTGTGTTGACGGATATAGCGCATGAGCTTGCGAGCCAGATCCTTCACCGAGGTGAAGATCCCACGTGAGATGACATCGCGCTGAATGCGTGCGAACCAGTTCTCCACTTGATTGAGCCAGGGCGAATAAGTCGGCGTGTAGTGCAACAAATGGGTGCTTTTTTAATGACGCAGTGGACTGATATGTATTGACCGTGTCAAGTGCTCGTTTTCGTGTTCATACATTTTGTCTAGTGCTTTCCCAAGCGCTTGCTAAAGAACCCGCCTCTGCCGAGCCCGTACAATCATCTTGCCTTCCAATTCGCCAAACTGCCGCCCCTTCATCCTCGGTTTATCGCCCTGCCTCAGCGCCACCTGGTAGCAAGGGAGTTCCCACGTGCTAGTCTCGGCCTAATGGCCATTCGGGCGCGGAAGCTGCGACGCCGCTTGCACCGTAACGATGTCCCCGAGGCGCCCGTAACGCGGACCGGCCACGCGGGCAAGCGGATCCAACTCCCTGGTGTCGATCTTGTCGCCATCCACCAGACCGTCGCGGATGTGGAACATCAGTACCTCACCAACAATCAGACGGCTGCGGCTGTCGCCGAACTCCAGGCATTGCCGCAATCGGCACTCCATCGCAATGGGCGGCAGGGCTAGCCGCGGTACTCCGATGTGAGTGCTCAGTAGTGTTTCGAGTCCCAACTCTTTAACTTCACTCACTTCTGGCGGGTGTTCTGCCGAACTATCATGCACGGCGGCCATTAGCGTCGAGTCGGCTATATGGATCACGTACTCCTCGTTGTTGAGGATGTTTTGCGCAGTGTCCTTGTACCCATTGCCTTTGCGACCGATGCTAATGGCTAGCATTGGCGGCTCCGCCGACACAAAGGTAAAGGCGCTGAACGGGGCCAGATTGACGATACCGTCTGCCGAGACACTGGTTACCCATGCAATGGGACGGGGCACCACGATGCCGGTAAGCAGCCGGTAGGTTTGTTCCGCGCTGAGCGTGGAGGCCTTGATTTGCATAATAACTCCTGGGCTTCTAAAGGGCGCTCTCTCCCGAGGCGCCCGGATCAACAAAAACGTATGTGGGTGATTACGGAGAGACTTCCTCGAGCATCCGGAACCGCGTTTCGCTTACGAAAAGCCAAGACACCACGGCGGCGAAGGCGGCGGCAATCGCCAAGCCGAGGAACACTGAACCAAGCCCCCAAGTGACAATCGTTCCCCCAATTACGTTCGGCCCGACGAATCCGGCGACACGGGCCCAGAACGCGCTAGCCGAAAGCCCAATTGCACGAGACCGCGTTGGATAGATTTCCGTCGTATAGAGATAAACCCCGATCGCGATATAGGCGACGAAGAAGTTCGCAATGGATCCGACAATCATCAGGGTCATTGCGGAAGTGGGATTCACGAACCAGATGCAGAGGAACGAGACAGCCGCACCAAGGAAGGCGACGCCAAATGCGGTTCGGCGCATAGTCATGTCAATCGACAGCGCGCAGAGCAGACACCCAGCCAGCCCGACCGCCTGCGTCGCAACGCTGTAAATCAATGCATCTCCGACACCGAGATGAAAGACGTTTCGGTAAATGCTGGGAAGCCAAACGAGCAGACCATAAGTACAGAAGTAGCAAGTACTCCAGATAACCCAACTCGTGAGGGTACGCCGCAGATATTGCGGCCCAAACAGGTCAGCCAACGAGGCCGAGCGCTCGATGGTCAGCGCGATGGGCTGTGCCGCTGGCAAAGACTGCCCACTCGACTTCTCTATGGCCTTTTCGATCGTGCTCAGCGCTGTATCAGCTTCCGCGAATCTTCCCTTGCTCGCGAGCCAGCGGGGCGACTCCGGAAGCCTCCGCAGCATAAAGACCAGCAGAGCGGGCAGCGCACCGATGACAAAGAGCCAACGCCAGCCGATGTCCGGAACGATCCACGCTCCCACAAGCACCGCGGCAAGCAGCCCAACAGGGAAAACTAGCTCATAAAGCAATACGAAGCGACCGCGCCCGTGTGTACGAGACAGTTCCGAGATGTAGGTCATTGCCACAGGGACCTCGCCTCCAATCCCGAATCCCTGCAACGTACGTAGCAGCAGCAGTGACTTGAAGTCCCACGCAAAGGCGCAGGCGAGGCTCAGCAGAGAATAGATCAGGATTGACCATGTCAACGCACGCTTTCTGCCAATGCGTTCCGCCCACCACCCAAAGAATAGCGCGGCCACTAACTGGCCAAAGAAACTTGCCGACAATAGCAAGCCGATTTGACCCGTACTGAGATGCCATTGTGGAGCCAGAACTGGCAACACATACGCGATGGCTAGGTTGTCAAAGGCATCGAACAACGTGGCGATGCCGATAATGAAGCGCGCCTTGAGATGCCAACGCGAGATCGGCATGCGCTCAATGCGCGCGACTACATCCTCGACCGTGCCGCGCGCTACACTTACTTGACCAAGCATAACTTCTCCTCCGCGGCCGGTTTTGCAGCCGCAATGCGGTTTGGTACCGCTCAATATAAATTCCCCTCAATAGGAATTTATGTTTCAATTCGGGGCTATCGATCCACACAACCCGGCTTCATTACCCAATGCGTGCGGTCAATCACCTAAGGATCCGTCTGCGACAGCATCTGACTTGACGGACGATTGGGCTCCTGCTGAACCCCTCCTGGTACATGAGACGCTTCAGGACCGTTACACAGTCCGCGCTTCCTTGCGCAGCAGACGCCTGGCGAACATGGCAAAGCTTGCACGCACAACACTGGGTAAGAGGAGGAAGTCGTGGGACTCGCGGGCGAGATTTGGATCAACTTCTCGAAGCTCACCTCCTGCCTGGGCACGGAGTTGATCCCGAGCGGCCTTCTCTATCAGGACAGCAAGATATGCGGTTTCCTCAACCGAGGAAGTGGCACACAAGAAGCCGTGATTGGCAAGCAGAACGCTACGGTGCGCACCAAGGGCGGCGGTAATCAGCTCCCCTTCCTGATCCGCGATTGGCAATCCGGGCCACTCTGCGAGATAGCCGCAATCGCCGGCGAAGGGAGTTGCGTCCATATGCGCGACCCGTAGCGGACTTCCGATCATGGAGAGCGCCGAAACATATGGCGGATGTGTATGCACGACGCAGTTGACATCCGGTCTTCCCCTGTACACCCACATATGAAAGCGAATCGCAGGATTCGGGATCCCCTTCCCGGCTAGAACATTCATGTCCGCATCCAGGCGAAGGATGCGATCGACATCGATCTCATCAAAACCAACTGCCATTGGCGTCGTCAGGAAAGTTCCATCGTCACAGCGTACGCTAATCTGACCGGCAAGCGTCTCCGAATGCCCATGATCGGCAAGAATCCGACATGTCAGCGCCAATTTCTCAGCCTCGGTCCAGTCTCCGTAATCCAGTCCGGCCGCCATCCTTGTTGTGGCCTGTTCTGTGACAAGCTGTCTTTCCGTATTCTTCATGATCAATCCCAGTATCGTTCGTGGCTATGCCATTGTTAATGGCAATATCTACAGCGGGTTCCGTGGCAAATCAGAACCTACGGGTGCTGGTAATTCTCAGCAGCAGACTTCGCTATGCCAGGCATCTCAATGAAACCCGGCAGCGCCATGACACGCTCAATCCAGCCACATACGTTCGCAAAGTCATCCAGTGGCAGACGGCCTTCGCGCGAGAGCGCCACATAGGGAAAGCATGCGAGATCGGCTATGGTGGGACGGTCGAGTGCGAGCCAATCACGCATGGCCAACCTCTCGTCAAGAACCTTAAGGACCCGAAGGCCGGAGTTCGTCGCACGCTCGATATCTATCATCTCATCGAGAAGATAGTAGACCCGCGCCGGTTGGAGACTGTTCCCAATCTCGTTTGCAGAGAATGACAGCCACTCCATTACCCGCGCCCGCTCAGGTGCATCGACACCGCTCCACTCCGCGCCGTATTTCTCCGCAAGATATACAAGGACCGCGTGACTATCCTGCACGACATAGTCACCGTCCATCAATATCGGAATTTGCCGCAAAGGATTGAGAGTCCCGAACTCTTCAGTTTTGGTGGCGTGATTGATTACGTCAGTGAATCTACTTTCATATGGCAAAGCGAGCATTGATAAAAGTAGTCGGATTTTGTGGCAATTTCCCGATAACGGGTGGTCGTAAAGCACCATCAAATGCAGCCTCCCTTCGTTGTTACTGCAAGACTTCACCATCAACGCATCGACACTGAAGACCGGACACTTCCCACTGGAATTCGTGATGCAGGATTCCCAGGCACACGACCTGATGAGATGAGTCCACAATCCGC
Source organism: Cupriavidus lacunae (assembly GCF_003353055.1). GTDB lineage: Bacteria > Pseudomonadota > Gammaproteobacteria > Burkholderiales > Burkholderiaceae > Cupriavidus > Cupriavidus lacunae. Next base: position 295,348 of record NZ_QKWJ01000002.1, on the reverse strand, counting down.
TCCCATCCGAGGCGTCCGATACGCCGCGCTCAAAAACCCGCATCTCCCAAGGACAACAAAGTTGTCCTTGGGAAAACTCTACCTCGAAGACGAAGGGAGTTCAAGCAGGGAAAGATGCTAGGATGTAGAAATTTAGATTTAGGGTTTCCCCTAGGAATGGGTAAGCGACGAACAGACAAAGAGCGGCATGAGCTACAGGATGAAGGCAAGAACTGAACGTCTAACGCAAACGAAGCAGACAACTTCTGAGCACCGCCAGGACAAAGTCCTGGATGGAACGACGGCGCCCACCGGCAGCAGGCTAGGGCCGGCGGGCACACACCCCGGCCACTACGCACGCGCCGCACGTAGGCGACAAAATCTGACGCTGGATGAGCTGGCCGAGCGCACAGGCTTAAGCAAAGGGCATCTTTCTCGCTTCGAGCGAGGGGAAAAATCACTTTCGATTGCGGCCTTGATTCGCCTGGCGGAGGCATTGCAGACGCGCGTGTCGACGTTACTAGGGGAATCGGCGGGAGCCGATGGCTTACATGTCGTGCGGGCGGCAGACCGGCAAGTCTTGACCAGTTCACCGAGTGAGGGCGGTTACCGCTATGCGGCTCTCTCTCGGGCACAGGTGGATGCCCCGTATGAGGCATTTATTGTGCATCTGAATGCCGAGTCTAGTATGAACAAAGGCGCCTATCATGGCGGCGAAGAGATGTTTTTTGTGCTCTCCGGCACGGTTGAAATTGAACTCGCTGCGCACACGCTGGTTTTGCGAAGCGGCGACTACGCCCAATTTCCGGGGCACATCCAGCACCACGTGCGAGGAGTCGATCCGCAAACCAGCATCCTCATTATCGTAGCGGGTGCGAACGAATAACTTCACGCGCGCCACCGGAGGCAATTAACACTATGCTCCACTTGGCTGTGCAGCCGGTTCCCCCGCATCGCCCACGCGACGCCCCTTGTTTAGCTTGGCGAGTCCGCAAATTCCGAGTAGCGACAGAACGGAAAGCAGGCTGAAAAACACAGCGAGTGGTGTCCATTGCCCGGCATAGCGTTCAGCCAGCAGTGTGCCAATCACTGGCGCAGTCCCACTGGCCAGCGCACTGCACAACTGATACGACAAGGAAATGCCGGAGTATCGGACACGTGCGGGGAAAACCTGCGTAATGTAGCCGGCAATGACTGCATAGACTGCAGAGAGGAGCACTACGCTTAGCGCAATTCCGGCTGTCATTAGATACACATTCTTTGTACAAACCAGCCAGAACATCGGATATGGCGCGAGGATGCACAGCCCGGCCGCGCCCTGCAGAAAGCGCGTTTCTCCAACCTTCTGAGCCAGCAATGCAGAAGCGGGTTGCGAGACGAACTGTATGACCGTTACCACGAACAGGCAATCGAGAATGACTGAACGTGAAACGCCGAGATACTGGGTCACGTATGTGATCATGAACGTATTAGTAAAGAAGAAGCCGGCCGTTCCGATTGTCACGGCGAGCGCGGCACAGACAATCTCTCTCCAACTATCGCGCACGACTTCGGCAATGGGAAACTTCGCCGTATCCCGACTTGCGATGACCGCCGCGAACTCCGCAGACTCGCGCACGCCACTTCTGATGTAGAGACCCGCCAGCATCAGAAGGCTGCCAACCAGGAATGGAACTCGCCATCCCCAAGCCAGGAACTCGCGCTCACTCAATAGCGAGACTAGTTTGAACACGATCAAGGTCAGCAAGAGTCCCGCCGGACTTCCGAGCTGAGCAAAGGATGCGTAGAAAGTCTTTCGCCCACTTGGCGCGTTCTCGCTCGCCATCAACACGGCACCGCCCCATTCTCCACCTACCGATATGCCTTGTAGGAGGCGTAACGCAACCAATCCTACTGGTGCCCAGTACCCAATTACCGCATAAGTGGGAAGGAGGCCGATGCCCGTGGTTGCGGCACCCATAATCCCCATAGTAACCAGCAGCATTTTTTTGCGCCCGAGTCGGTCACCCAGATGCCCGAAGACAACTCCGGCCAGCGGCCGAGCGATGAATCCAACGGCGAACGTACCAAATGCGGCAAGCGTGCTCAGATGGACGTTATCACCGGGAAAGAAGAGTTGGCCAAGGACAAGCGCAGCCGCGGTAGCGTAAACATAGAAGTCATAGAACTCGATTGTGGTGCCAATGAAGGCGCCTGCTGCGGCGCGTCTTGCATTACCTGTCTCGACTGACATGACGTTGCTTCCAGTTGAATAGTTCTAGTAGAAGGAGGCGTTGGGATTGTCTCCCTATCCCTGCGGCCCAGAATTCGCATCAAGCTAGCTTGGGCGCTGCGATAGGACCGAGGACAGCGAATACCCGCGAGGCGGCTTCCAACAACGCCACGTCGCCGTTCCGTGGCCCATCAATCTCCATCCCGATAGGCAGGCCTGCCGGTGAAAGACCAATCGGAATTGAGATCCCAGGCAAGCCGGCGCAACTGCCAGGAAACGTATTCCGCGCTAGCGTGATGCGGTTGGCGGCATGGCCTGCCACGTCGAACTGTGCATGCGATGCGATCGGCGGTGCAACGGTTGGCGTGGTCGGAAAGAGTAAGCCGTCCAGCCGATGCTCGCGGTAGGCTTGTGCAAAGCGTTGTTGCAAGACCGGCCGATGAAGATTCAATGAAGCGTAGTAGTCTTGCTTCGATACAGAATTCGGTGCATTGAGCACAACACTATTGGCCCAAACGGATTTGATGCCCGTACCTAGACCCTCATAGATCTTCTCGAATGTCGTCGCAATACCGTGCTCCGCCAGGAAATTTGTAACGGACGGGCGCGTCTCTCTCGCAAAGATCGGCCAGTTCGCCTTGAATGCCAGCGCATGAAAGTCCGCACCTAGGTCCACTTCAACAATCTCTGCGCCAGCTTCGGCCAGTACTGCAAGAGCTCTCGAAAAGCACGACTCGACGTCGGAATCGACAATATCGAGATGTTGTCTAGGTGCATAGCCGAATCGGAGCCCTTTTAGCCCTGCTACCGGCGCGCGGGAATGCCACACCTCGCCAGTGGCAATCGCGTCCAAGATTGCGCAGTCCTCAACGGTTCTTGCCATTGGTCCGGCGGTATCAAGGGAGTCGGAGATGGGCGCGACGCCTCCTGCCGGCCAACGGCCAGTGGACGGCCGGAAGCCGACCACGCCACACAACGAAGATGGCACACGAATCGAGCCGACCGTGTCGCCACCCAACGCGGCAGGAACAATACGAGCCGCGACCGCAGCCCCTCCTCCACTTGAGGACCCCCCCGTTATGCGATCGATGTCATATGGGTTCTTCACTTGCCCATAGTGTGCATTCAGCCCCGTGAGTCCATAGGACATTTCGACGAGATTGCTTTTACCAAAAACAATGGCGCCAGCACTGCGCATTACCTTGACGATTACTGCGTCCTCTGCCGGCCTAAAATCTGCAAGCAAGCTCGTGCCAATAGACGTCGGCAGGTCTTGAGTATTGATGCTGTCCTTGACAGCGATGGGTACGCCGTGCAGTGGTCCGCGAATACTACCGGCTTGGCGTTCCTGATCCGCCTTCTTGGCAGCTTCCAGAACATAGTCTTCATCCAGCGTAATAAACGCTTTCAGGTCCACATGAAGCCGCGCGCTCTGAAGAAGCGCAGTGGAGTAGTCTGTAGCCGAGAGAGAACCAGTCGCTATTGCCCGAGCTGCTGCAGCGAGTGACAGGTCGCACAGATCGGAACTACTTTGATGAACGTTGCTCATAGTGGATCGTCTTGGAGGGGAAACTCGACCAATCACAGACTATCCACTTTGCCTTTGAGAGGCTCGACCGAGGCGGCCATCTTGATAGACTACGATTGCCATGTTGAGCGCCTCTGGGTATCGCCCGCAATTCAGCGGCGCGCGTCAAGGTAGATGTCCCCTCATTCATGCAGCCAAACGCCGGTTCTCGGCCTCCGGGTTGACGCTGCTGGACACCACAACATCGCGCTCGGGGTTGAGCGTGGCCATCCCGATTGGCGACCAATTTCGTGTGTGGCGTGACCAACGTCGCGGGTTGCGTTCACGGGCCTGATAATACAATTCATGGCGCGCGCCGAGAATCGTGTCGTCTTGTCCGGCGTGGCGCTGTGCCGGGCTCACATAGCGGATGCCGCTGTGGCGGTGCTCATGGTTGTACCAGTGGAAGAATTGCGCGCTGCCCAGGTGCGCGCCGCGGCCAGATCGCCAAAGCCCTTGGACGGGAACCCCGGACGGTACTTGGCCGTGCGGAACAGGCATTCCACAAACGCGTTATCGTCGCTCACGCGCGGACGCGAATACCAGGGCTTGACGCCCGGCCAGTGCAACATCGTCAGCACCGTAGTGGCCTTGAGCGTGGCGCCGTTGTCACCATGCAGCACCGGCTTGGCCTCCATGGCGTGAATACCCTCGGCCAGCGCCGTGCGTTTGACCAGATGCGCGGCGTGGCTGGCGTCCTCCCGATCGTGAACCTCGAAGCCCACGATCTTGCGGCTGTAGACATCCAGGATTAGGTATAGATAAAGCCAGCGCCCGGCGACCTCGGCTGGCAGGTAGGTCATGTCCCAGCACCACAGTTGGCGCGGCCCCGTGGCCACGTGCGTGGTAGGTGGGTGGCTTTGACGCGGTGCCGTGGCGCGTCCTCGATGCCGGGTCTGCCCATGGGCGCGCAGCACCCGGCCAAAGCTCGATTCGCTGGCCAGGTAGACACCCTCATCGGCCAGCATGGGCACGATGTGCGCCGGCGCGCATGTCGGCGAAACGCGGCTCGTTGGCAACGGCAAGAATGCGGTCGCGCTCCTCGATGTTCAGCGCGTGCGCAGGCGTGGGCCGCTCGGCCCCCCCTTCGAGCATTTTTTTTGAGTATCAACGGGGCGGCGGCTTCGGCCAGCGCCTTCTCCTTGCGGCGCAGTTCGCGCTCGAGTTCCTTGATGCGGCGCCGATCGGCCTTTGTCTCACGATGGGTGGCGCGCGCATCCTCAGGCTCATCCAGCGTAGCCCTGCCACACCCAATTCCCTTGAAACCACTTCCACCGCCGCACTCTCCGGCGGTAACAACCGTGCTACCGCCCGGTCCTTGAATTCTTGTCCGTATCGAGCCACTACTTTCTTCTTATCTCCCCCAGGGTTCAAATTCTAAAAGGGCGACATCTACTCCGCCGCGGGGGGGCAGAAGGTGGGCCGTCTATTGCACGCACGCTCGTGAGTTGCGCAAGACTGCATATGGGAGTACTCCGAACTCCCGCTTGAAAGCACGGCTAAAATGCGACGCGTCGCTGAAGCCAAGCCGGAACGCCACTTCCGTAACGCTCGTCACATAGCCTTCTGACAAGATCCGGTAGCAGGCGGCGAGACGCATTTTCCAAAGCCAACGAATTGGGGTCGTCCCTTCCGCAGCAAAGATGCGATTCAGGGTCCGCGGTGAAATATGATGGGCGGCGGAAATTCGATCGATGTCGAGATCCGGCTCCTGAAGATGCGCGATAATATAGCGCTGCACTTGAGACATGACTCCGCGATCCGGTGTGCGCAGCACCCGCTCGTCGGCAAACTCCGCTTCGAGAGCCGCAGAGATGAGATCCAGCAGCGACGTTACCAATCGATGCTCTACGGCGGCCGAGCCCAAGGTATCGAGCCCTGCCATCCGCTGTAACGAGTCACTAACCAAAGCGCCAAGCTGCGACGTCCCGGCTATCCTACGCGCAGCGAACTTGGTAGCGTCCGGTAGCCTGGAAGCGAGTAATTCTCTCGGAATACTCACCAAGATGGAATGATGCTGGTATAGATTCAACGCGAATGGCATCGCCTGGTCATACAACAGCAAGTCACCGGCTTGCACACTAGTCTGGCGTTCGTACTGCGCCAACTCGACGCGTCCATCCAGAAGGAGATAGAACATGAAGTGGTCCCGTGGGTCCTTCCGGATCTCCCGAGTCCCACGGCGTATCGATACGCCATCGGTCGCCACGGACGCCACCTCGCTGACTTGCAAGGCGCCGAGGCGTCGCCTTGTTACCCGCGCACGAAAATCGGCGCCAGGACTCCTCCAGCATTCAGAAGCGGATATGCTCTGGCATGTGAAATGGTGCCATGCTTCGAATCCATACTCAGCCGGCCTGGTCCTTGTTCCTGGGTCCGTCATGTTGGACCTCCCGGCTATCCAGCAGTCTCGCGATCTACGGCGGCGCGAGAGGGAAGCATATTCAGACCAACGAGGCGCATGACAAGCTCGCCATGATGGTTCTTCATATCGATCCTGACGCGCGCGATACCCAACGCCGGACGGTGCGGGGCCCTGTCTAGATCAATAACTTGGTGCACGGTGGTCACGGTGTCGCCCACTCGTACAGGCTTGAACCAACGCAATTCGTCGATGCCTATTGATGTCAACGGATTGTCAGGAAGGACAGGAATATCCGGGCATAGTCTTGACGCAATCTCGGCAAGCTGCCAACCACTTGCGATAAGGCCTCCGAAAGGAGACTTCTGCGCAACGGCCGCATCGGTATGGAACGGCTGAGGATCAAACTTAAGACCAAAACTGACAATGCTCTCTAACGACAGTGTCACTGTCGTCCCTACCCACGAGTCGCCCACTTTTAGATCTTCTAAATATCCCTTTATCATCACAGTTCTTCCGTCTTTGGACCGAGGCGAATCCGGTGTGCGCCCCAGTACTACATAGGTCATTCGAACGTGGGCTCCGGAGTCGGGACGACTCGGAATTAGTTCCCCGGACCAGTTCACTAGCCATGGTGATCGACGATTCATCAGGCGTGAGAGAGCGCGTCGGCCGTCAACTTTCCTCTCTGTGGCCAGTGATACCCCCACGGGAATACCGCTCAAATCCGACACCGAGAGGGAATCCACTGCCATTCCCCAATCCTGCGCAGTAGCATCAAACTTAGATATCGCCCTCGTACAACTCGCAAACCCTCTTCGGACGCGAGATTTGTCGTTGCCCGATAATGAACTGCCTGCCGTTATCCTCCGGGAACGCTCGCTGAAAATCGGCACGCAGTCCCGCAAACAGTTCCTGGACGTGCACGCTGTCAACCTTCACGGGCAGGTCTCTTGTCCGACGTGTCGGAGTCCCCTGTTCAATCAGGCACCGTGCAAACTTTCGCGCGCCATCAACCACATCGCCTTGTACCACTTCATCGACAAGGCCCAACTCACAGGCCTCATGCCCCGTGACAGCGGCTTCGGTAAGCATCATGCGAGCAGCCTTTTCCAATCCAATCAATCGTGGCAGACGCTGTGTACCCTCCGCCCCTGGCATGAAGCCGAAGTTCACGTCGGGAAGTGCCAACCGGGCGCCCGGTGACGCAACCGGTAGTGCATTGCAAGCGCCAACTCCAGCCCTGCACCAAAGGCGAGCGTAGTCGACCTTCAGAGTCATTCCAATCCTCAGACACGTTGATCGAACGACCATCGCGATTGAAGGGCTATCGCCGTCAACCCTTCTTCAAGGTGCTTTCCCAACCTTCCGGCAACGGGGCCGAGGAATGTTGTCAGGAGTACACTTGAAGCTCTTTTCCACGTGTCTCCGGCAAGCCGACTGTGACGATGACTACCATCGCGTAGGCGCCGGCAGCCAAGATCGCAATGGCTTCGCCAAGACCGAGCTGAGTCGACAGGAGACCTGCCAACGCCGGGCACAAGCCGCCGATTCCCCGACCTACGTTGTACTTGAACCCTTGGGCAGTTCCGCGAATGCGCGATGGGGATAGTTCTGTGAAGAATGCACCCATGCCGCCTAAGCACCCTGATTGACTGAACCCGAGAACTGCACCGAGTGCCATCAGGCTGAATGACTCAAGCGGCAGATACATGTAGGCAAGCACAGTGATCGTCGACAGCATCGCGAAAACTACGAATGTCGGTCTTCTACCAAACTTGTCACTTAGATTCGAACTCACCATGTATCCCAGGAATGATCCGCATATATTTATGAACAGATAGATTCCGGTGTTTGAAACGGAAAGCCCACGCGTCAACTTGAGATAGGTCGGCAACCACGTCAAGATCGTATAGTTGCCGCCGAGTACGCCCGTAGCCAACAGTGACGCAAGCACAGTCGTTTTCAGTTGTTGCGTTGAGAACAACTCACGCGCTCGTGCGGGTGCCGCTCCTGCCTCAATGGCCTTGCGGGTTGCAATGTATACATCGGGCTCTTCGACATAACGGCGCACTGCAAAGACCAGGAAGGCCGGAAGCACGCCGATAAAGAACAGCACGCGCCATCCAACGGCGGCAGGAACAAATGAGAAGATGATGCTGTAGAGGAGCACTGCAGCACCATAGCCGACAGACCATCCGCCCTGAACCAAGCCGACAGCCTTGCCTCTGTACTTCGCTTGAATCACCTCACCCATCAGTACCGCGCCGGCTGCCCATTCGCCACCGAACCCGAAGCCTTGCAGGGTACGTACAACCAGGAGTTGCTCGTACGAGTTCGTCAAACCGCTGAGCAATGTGAAGAAGGAGAACCAGAGGATCGTTGCCTGTAGCACCCGTACGCGTCCGTAGCGATCGGATAGCAATCCTGCCAGCCAGCCACCGCATGCTGAGCTAATCAGCGCGACGGTCGAGAGAATTCCAGCCTCACCGGTGGTCAATCCCCAAATGCCAATCAGCGTGGGAATTGCTACGGCGTACAACTGCCCATCCATTGCGTCTAGCGCCCAACCAGCAAAGCACGCCCAGAAGGTACGCTGCTCCCGCTGGCTGACCTTTTGATACCAGCCAAACATTCTGTCTCCTTGCGTGGCAGCCAACGCGACTGGTTAGCTCTGCCTTGGCAATAGTGTCCAGTTGGACCGACTGTGTTCGGTCCGCTCTCCCACCGTTATCAGGCGATTGCGTTCAGGATCTCCAGGACTTCCTCCGACCCCGTCAGCTTGCGCGGATTGCTATGCACCCATCGGTCGAGCATGGCGTTCTTCGCGATTTGCTCGAACTTGTCCGGCGTTACCCCGACCTTGTGCAGACGATCCGGCATCTCAAGGAAACTAATCAGGTCTGCTACCAGATCTGCTGCTTCGCGCGTGGGGTCACCAAGCGCCTCGCTGATGAGCTTCTGCTTCGCTTGCGTCACCGGCTTGTTAAAGCGCAGGATTTCCGGAAGCGTCACGCAAGTGCAATGTCCGTGCGGAACGCCTGCGGTTCCTGCCAGTACATGACCGATGCCGTGGCTGGCACCCATCGGGACGAGCGACCACATGCCCATCTGAGACAACCACATGCCCGCCTGCGCCTGTGCGCGCGCCTCGAGGTCATCCGGGTTCGTCTTGGTCCGTTTCAGGGCTTCCGGCAGGATACGCAGGGCTTGCAGGGCCGTGCCATCAACAAAAGGACTTCCAAATGGGGAGTAGAACGACTCGACGGCATGATCGACGGAACGCATGCCCGTGGACAACCAAAGCCCAAGCGGGGTATGCAATGTCAACGCGGGGTCGAAAATCACTGTGCGCGGAATCATCAGCGGATTGCGGATGCTCTGTTTCAGGTGCTTCACGGGATCGTTTGAACCCCCGCTTTGATGAAACTCACCACCAGACAGCGTTGTGGGCACAGCGATCTGACGCACGGAGGGACCGCGGAAAACCGGCGCCTCGACGATACCAGTCAGCGGGTCGGTTTTGAGCCGGAACGGTTCGAACTGATCAAGCTCGGTGATGTTGTGCTCCAGGCAGAGCGCGATGTTCTTGCCGGCGTCTGTTACAGAGCCGCCCCCAACGGATACAATCAAGTCCGCATCCGCAGCACGCGCAACGGCGGCTCCCCGCAACACCGCATCACGTGGGATATGGGCGGGGATATCGTCATAGATTGCCGCGAACTTCTCTCCCAGAGCATCCCGCAACTTGTTGATCTCGTCAGTCTTGTTGTTCAGCGTGTTGCTGACCAGCAGGAATACTCGCTGGGCGCCCAACCGCTCGACCTCCTCAAGTACGACCTCAACATATGGGCGCCCGAAGTAGACGCGTTCCATGGGAGGAATGGTGAAATGACCTTGTCTCATACTTACTCCGTTTTACGTAAATCGTTTAGGGAATTTGCTTTGCCGCTCGGATGCACATTCGTGTTTAGCAAACGTCAGATAGAGATCAAGCGCGTACTGGCACTCGCGTCAAGACTTTCATTTCCAAGACGATGTCGCCGAATTGGTCCTCCGCCAATAGTTTGGTCGTCACGACCCCACGATCTGGCTTAGACGAAGAGCGTCGTATGTCTATGATTTCCCGTCGAAACGTTAGGCTCGCACCCGGATGCACAGGCTTTAGCCACCGGATCTCGTCAGCACCCATGCCTATGATTGGTGTGCTCCCCATCGTTCGCGCGCATACAAATTCACGCATGGCAATGGCAATCAGATGCCAGCCGCTGGCGACAATCTCTTCCTTGGCTTCTTGACTCGCCTTGGCTACGTTGACGAGCGTTTGTTGCAATGTTCCGCGAGCGAGGTCGAAGGCTAAGATGTCATCCGCGGAAATAACGATAGGTTTCGAGCACCAGACTTCACCAATGGCGAGGTCGTCGAGGTAGCGGTTCGTTGACATCTGGCCTGGACTCATCAGCATGCTCCAATGATTGTTCGCACCTGACGCATTCATTCGACGCGCCTTCAGCGGACCTACTTCGCGAGCCCGCCTTTAAGCACCGAAAACTAAGGACTCGAACTCTTTCGATAAGTATCCATGCGTCTATCTGCATCGAGCCAGCGATATTTTTTGACGGGAGGCGTTAGCCTGACTAACATGTAGGCACCATGCGTCTACCTCCGCTAAACACGTTTCGCTTCTTTGAAGTTGCTGCTCGCCATCGGAACTTCACGCGGGCAGCCGAGGAACTCCATGTCACGCACGGCGCCGTTAGTCAACAGATCAAAGCGCTGGAAGAAGCCGTTGGTAAGCAGCTTTTTTTTAGGCGGTCTGGAGAGATGCGTTTGACTCCTGAGGGAGCCGAGCTTTTGAGGTATGTGTCGGAGGCCTTCTCAAAACTGAATGAAGGAATCGAGAGCACACAAGGCCACAGTTCGCCAAGGCGGCTGACGATCAACTCGCATCCGGCGTTTGCCGCCCGCTGGCTGGCACCTCGCCTGCACTCATTTAGTGACCTTTATCCTGAGATGGAAATCCGTGTCCGGACATCGCTGACGCTGACCAACTTCAAAACTGGAGGCATCGATCTAGCCATCCGTTTCGGAGACGGCGAATGGCCGGGCCTAATCACCCACAAGCTGATGGATGAGGCGCTTTTGCCTGTTTGTAGTCCGACTTTTAATCGAGGAAAGGTACCGCGAAATTCGGAGGAGATTGCTACCTCAAGGCTTCTCCATGATGAGCGATTTTCGTGGGCCTTGTGGTTCAAGTCGATCGGCAAGGCATGCTATGTCCCGCGCCGCGAAGGGATAGCATTCACTGACGCCAACCTCCTTCTGCAAAGCACATTGGCAGGCCACGGGATTGCCTTGGGGCGAATGCGACTTTGCGAAGACGAGTTGATCCGGGGAACACTGCTGAGGTTGAGCGCAGACGTCCTGCCAATAAGTGACGCGTACTACGTGGTGTACCCGGAGCAGCATGCCAGCCGATCGCAGGTGCGGGATTTCATGGCCTGGCTAGCTCTTCAACTACCAGGCCGGGTCTAGATCAGCTCGCCATCCCTGCTGCACGCTCCTTCAGTTCTGCCTTACGGATTTTTCCACTAGTCAGCAACGGCAGCGAAGGCAGGAAGACAATCTCGGCGGGGCGCTTATAGGGTGACAGTCTCGGCTTCAGCCATTCCAGCAACTCCCTGGCAGTCGCTTGCATGTTCTTGCGCAGTTCTACGAATGCCACCACCTCCTCATTGAGCGTTACGTTTCGACCGACGACGGCCGACCGAGCGACCGACGGATGCATGTTCAAAGCTGTTTCAACCTCGAGCGGATAGACGTTGAAGCCCGAACGGATGATTACGTCCTTCAGACGCCCGACCAAGTGGACGTTCCCGTCTAAATCGACACTAGCCAAGTCGCCGGACTTGAGCCATCCATCTTGAAGTACCTCACTTGATGCGGCCGCATTGCGAAAATAGCCCTGCATGACGTTTGGGCCCTTCACCCACAATTCTCCGGATTCGCCCTGCGCAACGTCTCTTCCTGCATGATCGACTATACGGATGCTGATTCCCGGGATCGCGGGTCCGACGGACGCGTCCTTGCGGCGGTCCTCGAGGCGAGTATGGCAAATCGTGGGCGATGTCTCCGTCATCCCGTAGCCATTATTTAATGGAAGTCCAAAGATGTCCTCTACGGAAGCCTTCAGCGTTGGATCGAGCGGTGATCCCCCTGCATAGAGATAGCGAAGCCGATGCTTCAACCCGCTGCGCCCTTCAGTCTTGAGGAAGCCGAGCAGGCCCGTGTACATTGCCTGCACTCCCTGAAACAAGGTAACCGAGAATGATTCCAGCGCATCGACCAGGTGAGCAACTTCAAATCGAGGTACCACCAGCACCGAGCCACCGGCAATTAGTGTACTGAGCATAACGCTGGTCAGCCCCATGGTATGCGACATGGGCAGCGCAGCGTAGCTTCGATCGTATTCGGTCAGCCCTCTATAGCGCGCCATGGTGGATGCACTGAATATCAGGTTTGAATGGCTGAGCATGACTCCCTTGGGCGCCCCAGTGGTACCCGACGTATAGATCATCGCCGCAATCTCGTCCATGCCCTCATCACGAGAGGCTCCTTGCGGAGACCGCCAAAAATGAAGGCACCCGAGCTCCGGCAGGTCCCACGAGCGCGCGTTATGGGTCCTAGCATGCTCTACCGCGGCGTTCAACCCTGCAGGCAGGAAAGCGATGACCTGGGGATCGCAATGCTCACGTATTCCTTCAATCTCCCCAGGAGAAAGTCGCGCATTGACTACCACTGGACACGCACCAATCGCGGCCACCGCGAAGAGGAAGGTCACAAGTGCGAGGCTATTCTCGCCCACCAACATCACCCGGTGTGCCGGCAAAACCCCGTGTTCCGTAAGCAGCGTCCTAACCCCATCGATGTGCTCCTGCAGCGCCGAGTAAGTCAACTCGAGATTGTCGTCGAGCAGCGCTATCGCTTCAGGCGACCTTTTTGCCCAGTACGCCGGCACATCATGAATCCTTGAGAAGGGAGAATCAAAAGACTGATGAACTGTATTCATTGAACACCTCTCGGTAACACCACTACTGCAACTGCACTCGGCTTGCACCGGCATCAAATCGGTCGCATAGCAGCATCAACATTCCGCACCAGATTCACCAGCCGCGGACCCCACACTTCAGAAAGTTGGCCTTCAGGCAACTGATATGCCGGGCCGCAGATGTTGAATGCCAGAACAGCGGTGCCGTCAGGGGATCGATACGGTATGCCTACAGCGTTGACATCGCTCTGCCAGTCACCAACGGAGATGCAAAAACCTGTTCGCTCGTAATACTTCAGTCCCTCTTCGAGCGATTGCCGGTCCGAGCGACAATCGACAGACTGACGGTCGGCCAGAGAAATCAGCAAGTCCTCTCTCGCCTGCTCACCCAGGCCACAAAAATACGCTCGACCAAGAGCGGACGTCGCCAACGGCACCCGTGAGCCCGTCGAAAGGCGGAAATTCTGATTGGCGGCGCTTGCACAGTTTTCGACATAGACCATGGTGTGCCGGTCTCGTGCAGCAATGCCGACAGACGCGGAGCACTGCTCAGCGAGTTCTCGCATAAAGGGCCTTGCAATCTGACGCAGACCCATCGAACCGAGAGCTGAAAAGCCGAGACAAAGCAATCCAGTCCCAAGGTAGTAACGCTCCTGGACCGAGGAATGTTCCAAATACCCCTGCGCGACCAATGTATGCAGTAAGCGCGACACCGTAGCCTTCGGCAGCCCGGTGCGATCTACGAGATCCTGCATGCTGAGAAAGCGTTGCGATGACCGGAAGCACTCAAGCAACTGCAAGCCTCGCACAAGTGCAGATACCTGCTCCTTGCCACCCGAATCCCTATCAAGACTGCTCGCCGTGCTCATTCACCCCCCTAGCAAAAACGGTACATAAGTTCCGCAATAGTAGCAGTTTACTGAACAACCCGCACACAAATATCCATACAATAACGTTGACATACGCCACATCTCTGCAGTACGCTGCATTCACGCCATTGCAATGGAACCACTGTTCCATTTTTAAATGTTTACATCAACATACGGAAAAGTGCATGGAAGCGCAGTTCAGGACAGCAATTACCGACCTATTCGGAACGCGGCTGCCGATCGTCGCCGGCGGCTTGCATTGGCTCGCCGACGCGAACTATGTCGCCGCCGCCGCACGAGCCGGCATCATTGGCTTCATCACCGCCTCCAGTTTCGAAAACGGAGCCCGACTGCGGGCGGAGATCGATAGATGCCGGGATCTCGCTGAGGGTAGGCCCTTTGGGGTCAATATCTCGATGCTTCCCAAGCCAACACCCGATGAAAAAGTCAACGAGTACATCGATGAAATCATCGGGGGCGGCGTCCGGTTCGTAGAGACCTCCGGCCGGAGTCCAGAGGCATTTCTTCCCCGCCTTCACGCAGCCGGCATCAAAGTGCTGCACAAGGCACCATCGTTACGGCACGCCAAGAAAGCGGAATCACTCGGTGTCGATGCAGTGTCGATAGTCGGCGCGGAATGCGGAGGACATCCTGGCGTTGACTTGATCGGAAGCATGATTCAAGGTGCTCTCGCTGGGGCCGCTATCAACATTCCCATGTTGCTTGGTGGTGGTATCGGCACCGGAAGGCAAGTAATGGCCGCATTGGCTCTTGGGGTTGATGGTGTGACTATCGGGACTCGCTTCCTTGTAGCGGATGAGATCTGGGCGCACGACGACTACAAGGAACTGCTCATTACACTGAAGGAAACAGATACCGCACTTATGATGCAAAGTGTTCGCAATACGGTACGCGCGCTGCGCAATAGCACAACAGAAATTGTCAACGATCTGGAGCGCACCCAAGCAGGCGACTTCAGCGTCCTACGTCCCCATGTCGCTGGGGCCCTAGGAAGGCAAGCCTACCTGTCAGGAGATGCCTCCTCTGGCGCGCTATCTCTCGGTCAGGCAGTGGCCTTTGCCGACCGCAGAGAACCTCTGGCAAGAATCATTGAACGCATTGAAGCTGAGATGATCTCGACAACAAATGCACTGTCTAGATTCCATTGAGCCCTTCAATGAGTCCAAGCACGGTTCCTGATACGACGTACCGACTGGGGCAGAGGTGCGCAGAATGGTTCAGTCAACCATCC
The DNA here is from genome assembly GCF_003353055.1 of Cupriavidus lacunae. Lineage (GTDB taxonomy): Bacteria > Pseudomonadota > Gammaproteobacteria > Burkholderiales > Burkholderiaceae > Cupriavidus > Cupriavidus lacunae. The sequence goes on along the minus strand of NZ_QKWJ01000002.1, from coordinate 280,059 downwards.
GCCCTGCGGACGCCGGAGCAATGGAAAACCACTCATCACCACACGCGCCGGATGTCCGATTGGCTGCCTCTTCCCGACACGCGATCGTACGGGCAACGCTTGTTCTCGGCGAACGATGGTCAATTCTGATCGTTCGCGAGGCCTTCAATGGCAGTACTCGCTTTGATGAATTTGCAAGGAGCCTCGGTATCGCACCAAACATCCTTAGCGCTCGATTAAAGTCACTGGTGGCCAGAGGTGTGCTTACAAGAAAGTGCATTACTTGCGGCTGTCGGCCCGCCTACTTGCTAACCGACAGAGGCCGCGCGCTTCAACCCACCCTCGCAGCGCTAGAGTCCTGGGCCGATATATGGCTGCCAATGGACCAAGGGGCTGCCGCCCCCTCTTGTACAGAACTCAAAGCGCCCAATGACCACGTGTAGTAGTTCGCCCTCCACTTTCATACTGCCTTGGATCGACGCCGCCCTGGCGGCTCCCTCTCACCAGTCACGCTAGGCTGCTCATAGCCGAGCTTCTTTCGGAGCCGCGGGATTGCGAAATCAAGAAAGGCGCGTAGCTTCAGCGGTATCTGGCCTTGGCCGACATACATGATATTGACTGGCAAAGGAGGCGGCTCGAATCCATCAAGCAGCTTTACCAGTGTGCGCGACTTCACCAGATCATCGATTTGATACGACGCGACCTTAGCAATTCCCGCGCCCTCCACCGCAGCAATCACCGCGCCTTCCACAGAGTTCACAGCGAGCCGAGACGGGACCTGAACAGTATGCAAGACCCCTTTGGAGCGAAACTTCCAATTGTTTCCAATCGCGTAACCGGCGTATCCCACACAATCGTGCAGCGGAAGATCCTCGGGCCTCTTGGGTACGCCACGTCTACTTAAGTACTCCGGGCTGGCACAGACCACTTCGCGTAGCACTCCAACTGGCGTGCCTATGAGACTACTGCTCGGCTGCTCTCCGACTCGTATTACCAGATCGACGCGCTCTTCCAATAGATTCACGAACCTGTCGGTCAGTTGTGCCTGCATGCGGATCTGTGGAAACGCGCCTAGGAACTCCACGATTATCGGCAATACATGCATGCGACCCATCACCGGCGGCATGCTGATGACGACTTCCCCTTGCGGCGTGTGATATTCGCCGGAGGCAGTGCGCTCTACTTCTGCGATCTCGTCAAGGATTCGCCGGCACGACGCCACATAGCCACGCCCAGCCTCAGTTAATGTCAACTTGCGATTGCCGCGCACAAGCAACCGGATACTGAGATGCTCTTCAAGATCCAGCACCCGTCGACTGACGGTAGCCAGAGGAATTCGGAGCTTGCGGCTGGCAGCCGACAGACTTCCAGTGTCGATCGCCGCCAACAAGATGGTCATCGCCTCGAATCGGTCCACAGCCTATCACCAGTGAGAGGGTACTTCCCGATTCTACCGGCTATTCAGATGGTCGAGAGAAGCCTAGATTGTGCGTGCCTGCAGTGGCGCATACACGTGATCAACACAACATATCAGGGCCTTCATGTCTTCCAGAGCACAGCATACCCCTCGACGTACTGGCTATCAGGCGTTTTCTCACGTCATCTTGACCACAAGTGAAGTGGTTGCTTCCCCGAATTGAGGAACCCAACATGAAGCGACTTCCTGCCGCGCTAATGATAGCGCTCGTACTCTCCACATCCGCGCTTGCCGATACGGCGTCTCAAGGCGACCCAAAGCTCATCCGACCCTTTCAAGCGCATGTCTCCGAAGCGGCCATTGCGAACCTGCGTCATCGGATTGCAGACACGCGCTGGCCGGATCAAGAAACGGTACCGGATGCCGCCCAAGGCGCGAATCTGGTGCAGCTAAGGGAACTGGTTCGGTATTGGGGAACCACCTATAACTGGCGAAAGGCGGAGGCCAAGCTCAATGCCTTGCCTCAGTATGTCACCAACATCGATGGGGTAGACATCCACTTCATCTGGGTACGATCCAAACAGCCGAATGCACTGCCGGTGATCGTGACACACGGATGGCCAGGATCCGTCTTCGAGTTCGCCAAAGTCATCGGCCCGCTCACGGACCCGACAGCATACGGTGGGAGCGCCGCCGATGCATTCGATGTCGTCATTCCATCCATTCCCGGGTACGGCTTCTCGGGCAAGCCCACAGGCACCGGTTGGGATCCAGACCATATCGCTCGTGTCTGGGCGGAACTGATGCATCGCCTCGGTTACAAGAGCTACGTTGCTCAGGGGGGCGACTGGGGCGCTCTCATCACCAGTGCCATGGCTCGGCAGGCACAGCCGGGACTGGCAGGTATCCACCTCAATCTTCCGGCGACGATACCGCCAGAGGTGGCGGCTGCACTCGCCACCGGCGGACCCGCGCCGGCGGGCCTTTCTGAAGCGGAGCTCGCCACGTTCAATGCCGTGCTTGCTTTCAGCAAGCAGGGCAACTCTGCCTACATCTCGATGCTGGGTGCGCGACCGCAGACGATCGGATACGGCGTGACGGATTCACCGGCCTTCCTTGCCGCCTTTATGCTTGGACACCCTGGTTTCGCCGGATGGTCGTACGGCGCGAATTCAAAGCAGACGCCAACCAAAGACGAAGTGCTGGACGACTTCTCCTTGTACTGGCTGACAAATAGCGCAGCGTCCTCCGGCCGACTCTATTGGGAAAACATGGGAAAAAGTCCGTTGTTTGCAGCCGCGCAGCGAACCAACGAGATCGCCATCCCTGTGGCAGTCACAGTTTTTCCTGAGGACGTCTATCGCCCTCCCGAGACCTGGGCACGGCGTGCCTACCGAAACCTGATTTACTTCCATGAAGCAGATAAGGGCGGACACTTCGCGGCTTGGGAGCAGCCTCAGCTTTTTTCTGAAGAGCTTCGCGCCGCATTCCGCTCGTTGCGCCAAGGAGGCAAAGGGCTATGAATCCTTTCGTCCTGACATTGGTCGCCACCGCGGCCATAGCCGGTGGCCTCTGTCTAGCTCATGCAGCCACGGACGCCAATGTGAAGGCGTCCACCGATATCACCATCCCGGCTGGCTTCAGAAACTGGACGCTGGTCTCCGTGGCACGCGAAGAAGGCCAACTCGATGATCTCCGCGCCATCCTAGGCAACGAGACAGCGATCCAAGCTCTGCAGGTAAGCAAATATCCGGTACCCGACGGCGCAATTATCGCGCGGCTAGCATGGAGTTATGACATGCTGGATGAGAGCGCCAAGGCCTTTGGAAAGCCCCAGACCCATGTCGCCGGGCATCCGAAGAATGGCGTCCAATTTATGGTCAAAGACTCTAAGAAATATGCCTCCACGGGGGGATGGGGGTTCGCGCAGTTTGACCAGGGAAAGTCATACACCACCGCTGACCCACAAGTCTGCTTTGCATGTCACTCCGCGGCGAAGAGTCGAGACTTTGTTTTCAATCGCTTTGCGCCGGACCTTCCGATTGGGAGCCATCCATGAACTTCGAAACGCTTAAAATTGACCGCGATGGGCCGGTTCTGTTCGTCAAAATTTCTGGACCGCCAATGAACTTGCTCGGGCCAGAGATGGTTCGAGACCTCGTTACCCTTCTCAGTACAGCCGAAGCCGACGATAGCATCAAGGTTCTCGTGTTTAAGAGTGCCGACCGCGACTATTTCATTTCCCACGTCGACGTAAAGCAGGTCAAAGAGTATCGCGAAGAGGCGGAAAAACTGACTGGCGAAGCATCGATCGCCGTGCTGTTCCGCCATCTAAGCAACAGTCGACTCGTCTCCATTGCGCAGATTGAAGGACGCGTGCGCGGCGCAGGTAGCGAGTTCGTCCTGGCATGCGACATGCGCTTCGCTGCGCGTGAATCAGCGATCTTTAGCCAAATGGAGGTCGCCTTCGGCCTTATCCCTGGAGGCGGTGCCGTGCAGTACCTCACGCGAATGATGGGGCGCGGACGGGCGCTTGAGGTGATGCTGGGCGCATTGGACTACGATGCGGATCTCGCGGAAAGGTATGGATGGGTCAATCGTGCACTGCCTGCGGCGGAACTGGATGCTTTTGTCTCTTTTCTTGCACGACGAATAGCGAAATTCCCCTCGTCCGGCCACACAGTCGTGAAGAATCGTGTAAATGACGCCACGCTGGCACCCATCGAAGACTTTCGGCACGACTCCAACCTTTTCGGCGAGAACGTACGGCGTCCGGAAATACAACATCGCATTGGCGCAGCGATGGCGCGCGGGTTTCAGTCACAGGACGGGGAACTCGAACTGGCCAGGATGCTTGGTACGTTGGACGGTTGACGAACAGAGAACACAGATGACTATAAAGCAAGAAGTCCGCTTCGCTGCCGAAGGAGGCATCGAGTTGTCGGCCTGGCTGTTCTTGCCTGAGCGGTCTAACTCCCCGCTGCCGGCTATTACCATGGCGCATGGCTTTGCTGGCACAAAGTACCACGGCATCGAACCAATGGCCGAAGCCTTTGCCGCAGCGGGCTTCGTGGTACTCCTTCATGATCATCGAAACTTTGGTGATAGTGGCGGCGAGATCAGGCATGACATTAACCCCTGGCAGCAGATCTCCGATTGGCGACGTGCGATCACCTATTTGCAGCAACGACCCGAGGTAGACGAAAATCGCATTGGACTCTGGGGCACAAGCTTCGCCGGTGGGCATGCAATCGTACTGGGTGCTACGGACCGCCGCTTGAAGGCGGTGGTCGCGCAGGTGCCGACAATCGATGGTCACGCCGCAGGCCTGCGTCGCGTCGCTCCGGAATTGGTCACTGAACTCGAGGAAAAATTTTCGACGGATGAGCATGCTCAACTCAAGGGTGAACCGCCGGCGACGCAGCCAATTGTCAGTGCCGATGCCACCCGGTATTCCTCGTACAAGGCTACCGATGCTGTGAGCTTCTACCTTCGCCCCGTGCCGGACGGTGTTTGGGAGAACAAGGTCACGCTGCGTTCGACCCGGTGGGCCCGCATGTACTCGCCAGGCGAATACGTCAAACGCGTATCCCCCACACCGCTGCTGATGTTGGTCGCAGAGCGCGACCACATTGCGGTAACCGATCTCGCGCTTGAGGCATACGAACGGGCATTGGAACCGAAGCGGCTCGTGATTCTAATGGGAGGCCACTTTGACCCATATCTGGGTGAGTTCCTCAATGCATCGCGCGCTGCCATTGACTGGTTTAACACGCATCTCTAACGTTGGGCGGATCAGTCACCGTCCGGTCCGCGTCATGAGCCAGGCACTTTGCAACTGAAAGGAGGCGCCCAGGCCTTCCTTGTCGGTGAGTGAAGGAGTATGGCCGCCACGCCGCACTGGCTTAGGAATGTCAGCGGTGATCGCCGGCGTCTCAGCCACAACGAACGCGCCCACCAACTGGCACGTATTTGGTGATGGATCTACGCAAGATTCCGGCATCCATGCCGCGTCCTGACGAAGAGGATGCGCGGCTGCAACGCATCGGGAGGAGTACAACATGAGTCATCTATCCTATCGCGCCGAATCAACAGCGCTCCTCATGGTCGATCCCTATAACGACTTCTTGTCAGAAGGTGGAAAGGTATGGCCGTTCATCAAGGATATCGCCGAGGAAGTCGGGCTACTGGACAATCTCCGCACTATCACGCAGGCAGTGCGGGCTGCCGGTATCAAAGTGGTCATCGTTCCCCACCGCCGCTGGCATCCCGGCGATTACGAGTGTTGGTGCCACCCGAGCCCAAGCCAGCAAAAGATCATGCAAGGTCGTCACTTCGCTGCCGGCGAATGGGGCGGCGAATGGCATCCCGATTTTGCGCCACAACCAGGCGACATCGTGGCGGACGAGCACTGGGGATCCAGCGGCTTCGCCAATACCGACCTGGACCTACAGTTGAAGCAACATGGCATTACGCATGTCGCAGTGGTGGGCCTGCTGGCCAACACCTGTATCGAGGCCACCGCACGATATGCTCAGGAACTCGGCTACTACGTTACGTTGATCAAGGACGCCACGGCGGCGTACCGGCAAGAGATGATGCGTTCCGCACACGAACTGAACGGACCTACCTTTGCCCACAGCATCATCGACACAAGGGAGTTCATCGCGTTGCTGCCGCAGGGATAACTCGTCACTTCTTTCTGGGCCTTGTCCTGTGCCCTGGCGGTCTCGGCCATCTACTATCAACAGCCGCTTCTCCCGCAGACTGTAACCGCTTTCGGCGTTCCACCTACATAGGGCAATCTGATTGCACAATCACTCAGTTCGGCTGTGCATCTGTGCTTTTGCGGTTCATACCCTTGGCCCACAGCCTGCTATTGCTGAACCAGGGTAACCGGGTCGCCTTCGCTGCCAAGCAGGCGCGGATCCACACGCTGTACCGCGAAGGCCACGGGCAGGCTTAACACGGCATTCGTGACTTCGTATGTCGGGGGTTGCTGCAAGGGGATGGGACCCAGCACTGCTGCTGGGCCGGCCCCGAAAGCCGTGAGCACCGCTGGTCCTGCTGCCAGTGGGTAGTTGGCATCCTCGGCTTCCGCATGGCTTTCGCGACAGCGCCCACAGGCGAAATTTGAGGGAGCCGTTTAGCCCGCTCTTGGACGCCAGAGAATCCAGCCAATCTTCCGCCAAGGAGCTAGGCTGCTGCTTGGTATGCATGCCATCGATGCCGAGTCTTCTGAGTGCCATTGCATCGCGTCTTGCCATCCAACCGGCTATTGACGACACACCACTTATCCCGCAGACCGTCGCGGCCGCCGCACATCGATCTTTACATAAAACGTAAAGATCATTTACTACTGCGGCCATTGTTGCAGTCTTAATTTAAGAAAATAATCTGTCGACCGAGTCGGCTCTTGAGCCCAGACGTCCTTCCTTGCGCAGCCTCTCGACGAGATGACCGCGCGGGCAACTAGAAAGTTGGAGACAGCATGAAATCTGCAGCAATATCCTTGCAGTCGACAGCGACGGTGAAAGATGCATCGCTGAATGACAAGTACGTCAGTGACCAAGGCAGTGCCTACATGACGGGGATCCAGGCCCTGGTGCGCCTGGCCCTCTCACAGAAACGACGAGATGCACTGATCGGCCATCAAACCGCTGGATTTATTTCCGGATATAGGGGCTCGCCACTCGGTAACTTCGATACTGCCCTCTGGCAGGCCGACGAACTCCTCGGCGCGCAAAATGTTGTTTTTCAACCGGGCGTCAATGAGGATCTAGCGGCCACCGCGGTTTGGGGTACACAACAAGCCAATCTTGCGGGACAAGGAAAGTATGACGGCGTCGTCGGATGGTGGTACGGAAAAGGTCCCGGCGTCGATCGCTCTGGCGATGTGCTACGCCATGCGAATCTCGCGGGAACAGCAGAGCGAGGCGGAGTGGTCGCGCTCTATGGCGACGACCACTCTTGCAAATCTTCCAGCATCCCACATCAGTCCGAGCATGTGATGATGGGGTGTGGAATTCCAATCCTTTATCCCACCTCGGTCCAGCAGATTCTCGACTATGGTGCACATGCGGTGGCGATGTCCCGCTGCGCAGGCGTCTGGACCTCAATGAAGTTGGTGAGTGAGATCGTAGAGACGTCAGCGTCTGTCAGTGTGCAGTTGGGCCGTGCGCAATCCATCCTTCCGCAAGACTTATCGTCCATTTCAGGTGGCCTGAATATTCGTTGGCCAGATCGTTCGCTCGCGCAGGAAGAGCGCCTTTACCTTCACAAGCTGCCTGCAGCCTTGGCGTATGCACGCGCTAATCCGTTCAATCGCGTGACGTGGGACAGCCAGCAAGCGAGAATCGGCATTGCCGCGAGCGGAAAGGGCTATCTCGATACGGTCGAAGCGCTACGAATCCTTGGCCTAGAAGGGGAACCTGCACGCCGGCTCGGGCTACGCCTCTACCAAGTCGGTATGATCTGGCCCCTTGAGCCTCACGGACTTCGACACTTTGCCCACGGCCTCCAAGAGATCATCGTCGTGGAGGAAAAGCGTCCGATCCTCGAAGCCCAAATCAAGGACGAACTTTACTCTCTTCCCGATTATGCACGCCCCCGCGTGATCGGCAAATCGTCCGATGGCCATGGTGAATGGAGCACGCCGGCCAATGATGCCCCCCTAATTAGTCACTATGAGCTTCAACCCGAGCCGATTGCAAGGATGCTTGCCGCACGGTTCCTGCGCGTGGACCTCCCGGCGGACATCCGAGAGATGATCGGACAGCGCTTGAAAGTTCTGCAACTTGCGGAGCAGGAGTCTCGCCGTGTCATCGACATTGCGGAGCGGAAGGCCTACTTTTGCAGCGGATGTCCGCACAATTCCTCGACCGTTCTGCCGGAGGGAAGCCGTGCGCTCGGCGGTATCGGTTGCCATTTCCTCACGCTGACGATGGACCGCGGAACCGAGACGTTCTCGCAAATGGGTGGGGAAGGCGTTAGCTGGGTCGGCGCATCGCCATTCACCAAGGAGAGGCATGTATTTGCCAACCTTGGAGACGGGACCTACTTCCACTCCGGCTATCTTGCGATTCGCCAGTCTGTTGCCGCCAAGGTCAACATTACATACAAGATTCTCTACAATGACGCGGTCGGCATGACCGGCGGACAGCACGTCGATGGACAACTCAGTGTTGCACAACTTACGCGACAACTGGCTGCAGAGGGGGTGGGGCAGCAGATTATCGTCACGGACGAACCCCGACTGCTTAGTGAGGACGCGGGTATCGCCCCAGGCGTCACAATACGCCATCGCAATGAGCTTGACGCCGTGCAGCGCGAACTGCGCAATGTGTCAGGTGTCACGGCACTAATCTACGCGCAGACTTGCGCCAGCGAAAAGCGACGCCGGCGCAAGCGTAATGAGTACCCTGATCCTCCGCAACGCGCTTTCATCAACACGGAAATCTGTGAAAGTTGCGGAGACTGTTCGAAGAAGTCCAATTGCCTCTCCGTCGAACCGGTTGAAACGCCGCTTGGTACCAAGCGGAAAATCAATCAGAGCAGTTGCAACAAGGACTTCTCGTGCGTCGAAGGATTCTGCCCCAGCTTCGTCACGGTCCACACCCGCGATTCGAAGCCAGCAACAAAGCCCCATGCCTTGATCAAGGGCTGGCCCAAAGCGCCGAAGAGTGTAGACCTTCGGTCGCCCGTCCGTATCATCGTTGGCGGCGTCGGTGGAACCGGGGTCGTGACTATTGGAGCGCTGTTGGGAATGGCGGCCCACTTGGAAGGCAAAGCTGCTCGTGTGATGGACATGGCAGGCATGGCACAAAAAGGCGGCACGGTATACTCATATGTTCAGATTGCGCAGAATGATGACACGATAGCAGCGACTAAAGTAGCTACCGGCCAGTGCGACCTTCTGATCGGGGCGGACACCGTCGTGGCAGGAAGCAGCGCCACTCTCTCACGGCTGCGCGCGGAAGGACTGGCGGTTGTGAACGAAGACGGCTCACCGACCTCGGACTTTATTCGTTCCCGCGACTGGTCGATACCGGTAAATGATCTGCTGACACGTCTGCGATCCCGAGTGAAGAATGGTCGCGTGATTGCTCTGCCAGCGGCCCGCATTGCCACGGCGGTTTTTGGCGATGCCATCTTTGCGAATCTCCTGTTGCTTGGCTTGGCCTGGCAGTCTGGACGTATTCCGCTTTCCCGAGAAAGCATCGAGAGGGCTATTTCGCTAAACGGTACCGCCGTGGCGAAGAACCTTGAAGCGTTCCGGATTGGATGCCACCTAGCCGATGATCCGCGATGCGTCGACAATTTGTTGCCATCAAAGCAAAGCTCCGACACACCGACACACCGCTCCTTACGTGAGTTGATTGACGACCGTTCTCACCGTCTGCGGGCGTACTGGAATGTCGCGTATGCTGGGAAGTACCACACCCTTGCAACAGCGGCTGGAAATAGTTTGCCGGAGGACTTGGCAACTGTAATTGCAACGCAGCTTTACCGGGTTATGGCTTACAAGGACGAGTACGAAGTAGCCAGACTATTGACTTCCGATCACTTCCAGAAATCCGTCGAGTCTGAATTTGGAAAAGGCGCGCGACTGACATACCACTTGGCCCCGCCTACGCTTGGCACAGGACCGGGCGTGCGCAAGCGTTCGTACAGATCCTGGATTCGCTGGCCAATGTTAGCACTCGCGCGCATGCAAGGGCTGCGCGAAACGCCGCTCGACCCGTTTGGGCGAAACGATGAGCGGCGAAAGGAACGCGCCTGGCGCGACCGGTATATTTCCTTCGTCGAATCGTTGATTCGCTCCGCAGGAGATTTCGATTTATCCCTCGCAAACCAAATTGCTCGAATCCCCTCTGATGTGCGCGGCTTTGGACATGTGAAGATGTTGGCAATGCAAACCGCGTCGGCGCGCTGGGATGAACTTTCAGCGAAGCTATACAAGGCCAAAATCCAAGCGAGTATGACTTGAGCATCTGGCGTTCACGGGCCTCCTAGCAATGTTTCGGCGAACTGACTCGGTTCGCCGAAACTCTTTCGCGCAAGGCTTCAACGCCGGAGCCCAGCTAGCTCACCACCGGTCCTCTTCAAGATGCCAGTCGTCAGGAGGTCGAGCACAAGAGACTACTGCGCAATCCACGGTTGGCGCAAAAATGGAGCAGTCGATAGGCCATAACTACCCATGCGTAAAACACTGGAATCGGGTCTCATTCACGCACTACGCGCATTCTTGCGAGTAGTTGACAGCGGAAGTTTCACGGCTGCCGCAAACCAGATGGACCTCACCACGGCCCAGGTTTCACGGCTAGTGACCGATTTGGAAAAGCGTCTAGGAGTCAAGCTTTTGCAACGCACGACCCGCCGTCGCGTGCTGACCGACGCGGGTGCAGATTACGCGAATCGATGCCGCGAGATACTGGGCCTAATCGAAGAAGCCGAGGTCAATGCATCCAGGACGACTTCAAAGCCAAAAGGTAGGCTACGTGTCCAATGCATGGCCAACTTCGGCCAGCATTACGTCGCTCCCATACTCGCTGACTTCTGCAAAGCCTACCCTGAACTGACGGTCGACTACAGTACGTCTCAGTACTTCCCCGATTTGCTCGCCCGGGGCGTAGATGTCAGCCTGTATCTGGCAGAGTCGCTGTCGGACTCAGGACTCGTAGCTCGGCGTCTGGGTACCACTTTTGCGGTTGTGTGCGCCTCGCCAGCCTACCTGGACCGGTACGGCACGCCAGCGACCCCTGCCGAACTGAATAGCCACGCCTGCTTGCGACTGGTGAATCCCTCCATTACGCCGGAATGGCGACTGACAACTGGCGACGGTACGATTCTCGATTTGTCCCCGAAGGGTCCCCTGGTGGCGGACACGCCTGAGTTGCTTCTTGACGTGACCTTGCAGGGTGCCGGCATTACCTTGCTGCCACTGTTCTCCGTGATCGATGCAATCCGAGACGGACGATTGCAAAGGGTGCTTCCCGCCTGGCGTTCGCCGGATATCGGCGTCTTCGCATTGCTCCCCTCTCGACACTTCATGGATGCAAAGACCCGCGCTTGGCTCGAGTGGGCGGACAAGAGAGTCTCCCCCCAACTCTGTAAGGATGCAGCGTTCTTTACCCATTGATGGACGCACCTCGTGCGTGGCAATTGCACAGCACTCGCCACGAACTGCAAGCCTGGAGGAGATTTTCTCCGGTTGCAGGGCATTCGAAGAAGGGGCACCTCAAAGCCTCTCATAAGTACTGGCGACGTACCTTCAAATGCCGACACACAGGTTTGATCTGTCGACCACTTTGCCCCATGCACCCGGGTCACGCTCTTACTGCCTGACAACTATGGGGTTTTGCCGCGCAGGACAAATGGATGAATGCCGCCTCCGGCGGTAACGCGCCGCTGCAAGGAATTCTTCCCCGCGGCTGCACGCGCGCACGTTGATATTCTGCATATTCGTGCGGGAAGCAACTCTGAATAGAGTATCCGCTGCGTTTTGGCGTTGCTGAGACAAAGTTGGGGAACTTGCTACATGTCCTCGAACCAGCCTTGACGCTCCGCCCCTTTCTTGCCCACGCTTCAGCCAACGCGGTCAACTATGGCGCAGCGCAGAGTGCAGAGCCTTTTTGTATTCCTAAGTATCAGGCCGCCGTGCCAATACGTATCCAAACAAAGAGCCCTCAAACGCCCTACGGTCGCGATACATGGAACGGCTTAAATGCGTTCTGTGGCAGCGCCACACATAACAGGCAAAGCACGAGCGCTGTCTGACTTTCCGGAAATAGAAGCCTCAATCCACCCGACCTCATTCAACGCCAAGGAGAACGATCATGACCAAGAATTTCGTCAAACACTGCGTCCTCGCCATCGCCCTAGCAGCGGCGGCTGCCGGCGCACAGGCTTCCGTCCTCGACTCCCGTTCCCAATATACGGATGGCGCACGCTCCGTCCAGGATGCTCGCGACACATTCAGCGAAGGCGCCCGCCCCGTGACCGATCCCCACGACCCGTACACGGACGGTAGCCGCGCCGTGCAGGATCAACGTACCCCCTACTTCGATGGCTCACGCGGTCTGGATCTCACTTTCGGTGCACACACCGTTGCTGGATTGGATCGTACTGGCGTGTCGGCCAAACCGGCCCGCTCGGTCGAGCCATACCTCGATGGTCCCCGTACATGAGCGCTTGACCTTGGCACGGCAGGTATCGACTACTACTTGCACGCACGTCGGCGCGTGCAATCCACGGCATCGACCGAGACATCGCCTAGGCGTTGGTGAACAAAGCACGTCCTACTTCTGCATTACAACATCCGCGTCGAAACCTTCCTGCGCTGATCCACATGCCCCTCATCCGCCGTCTGGACGAGGGACATAGTTCCTGATCCCTATTTCCTGTGAACATCTGAATTATGCGCTACCTCATTCGCGGCATCTTGGCTGCCGCCGGCATCGCCGCCATTCATATCTTCGGCTCAGGTGCCGTTGCCGAGAGCCAGAAGGTCAGCGATCAACGCTATGCACCGGAGTTCAAGTACATTGACCACTGGCTGAACTCCGAACCGCTGACGATGCAGCAACTGCGCGGGAAGGTCGTGCTGGTGGACTTCTGGACGTACTCATGCATCAACTGTGTGAACACGCTGCCGTATGTAACGCAATGGCACGACAAATACAAAGATCAGGGCCTTGTAGTGGTAGGCGTGCACACACCAGAGTTTCCATTTGAGAAATCGACTGCCAACGTGCAGGCTGCGATCAGGAAATTTGGCATCCGCTATCCAGTGGCACAGGACAATCAGTACGGTACATGGTCGGCGTATCATAACCAGTACTGGCCCGCCATGTACCTGATCGACGCCGACGGCCGCATCGTTTATGAGCACTATGGCGAGGGACAGTACAAAGAAACCGAAGCTAATATTCAGAAGCTCCTGGCAGCGCGCAAGTCGCCACCGGCGCGGTAGCCCCGTTCGGAAGCACCTTTCAGATCACTAGGTTCACTATTCCCGAGCCGTGCCAAATCAACTCGTCGATCAAGAGGCCGATGCCAACCGCGTCGCACAAATGATACGGATTACCGCCGGGAACTGACTGGCCCAAGCCGCGATAACCTCGTCGCGCATGTCCTGCAGATCGCGCCACGGAAAACTGAAAGAAGGCCGCCAGAGACGTGCGGTCCTCATCTCCGGGGAGATGATGGTGCACTGAGATCGCGATTAATCATGCCCTCCTTCGTGGATCTCCTGCTTCTCGCTTACCGCGCAAATTCCTCTTCGTAGGAATTGACAATTCCTTCTGGGAGGAATAAATTGAAGCGGTAGTTCAGTGCTTGAGTATGAAGACGACGAAAGATGGGCTGCACCGGTCACCCGACGAACGTTGGGCAAGCTGCAGTTCCAGATTCAGTTCCAATAGGCGCAAATTTCCCGGAGGCAGACTGATGGAAACGATTACAAGCGTGACAACGAACAAGTGGGGCAAAGCGGCCGGCAAAGGCCCGCTAGGGCTGGACTGGTCTGGGTGCTACCCGGCCACTGTGATTCCGTTCACCGACCGTACTTGCCGAGAGATTGACGAGGACGCCTTCCGAATTTTGGTCAGGGACCTATTGGAATCGGACATCGCCGGCATCGACCCCAATGAGGTTGAGGGTCTTTCCCGCCAAGAGACCATCCGATTGATGCAGATTGCCAAGGAGGAGGTGCGAGGCAGGGTTCCGGTGACCGGAAAGGTCGAGGCCAGGAACGGTCAGTGGACGTGGGACCTGATTCAGGAAGCCGAGAAGGTCATCGAAGCCGGCGCAGACGTTCTTTACTTACATCCATGGCCCGAAGGGGACAACATGGAGGACTTCGTCAATCTTTACAAGACGTTCGACAAGGCTTTTGACGTGCCCATCATCGCCCTGATGGTTGGCGTCCCCGTGCCCGTAATTAAGGAGATCTCGCTGGCGTGCAAGAACATCGCCGCTTGGAAATTTTATGCGGGCGAAGACCTCAGGCTCATGAAGCAGCTTGTCTGGAGCCTGCAAGAGGCCGAAGCGGTGACGGGCAGACATATTAGCCCGTTGCGCGGAGGTGATGAGTCCTTGGTCGAGTGCCTGATGAATGGCGCCGAGGGCAATTTCAACGGAGCTGCGTCGTGGAGGGGCCGCGAGGATGTAGCCATCTACCAGGCCGTCAACCGTGGCGACCTGAATGAAGCATTCGCCATTCAGAAGAAAATCGAGGCTGCCACTGAGGCCGTTCGCGGAAGGCACGGCAGCAAGACCCTGCCGTTCTGGCGCTTCCCCCATCGGTACAAATTGGCGGCCTGGCTGTTGGGCAAGGTGCCCAACCCCTACGCGCGATTGCCGCGCATCGCATTTTCCGATGAGGAAGTGTTGCTGGTACGGGACGCGTTGATCAGGTCCGGCTTTGAGGTCGTGCGGGAGCCTGGCGAGTGTCGGAACCTGGGCTCATCTTCCTACTGACGGCCCTGCAGTATAGCGGAGCGCGAGGGCGATACGCCCTCGCGCTCCGCACTCGACAAAGCGGCAAGAGTTGCGGAATCCCCACGGGCGTCATGAGTTCTCGTTCCCGGTCAAAGCGCCAGCAGACAACCTCACATCCAGCAAGGACGACCATGAGTCAATTCGGTGACTTCCAGAACGAGATCTACTTCAATGGGCTGCAGGGCATCAAGCCAGCCCTTCCCGTCGATTTCAAACGACTTGAAGAGCGCGCCGGGGCAGCATTATCGCCCTCCCTCCTTAGCTATGTCCAGGGAGGCTGCGGCGACGAGTTCACCCAGCGCCGCAATGCGGAAGCCTTCCATGACTGGGGAATCGTTCCGCGTATGCTTGTAGATACCCGCGTCCGCGACATGTCCGTCAATGTCTTCGGAAAGAAGCTCGCGTCGCCCCTGATGTTGGCCCCGATCGGCGTGATCGGCGCCTGCGCACAGGATGGCCATGGCGATATCGCAACGGCCAAGGCGGCGGCAGCGGCCGGGGTACCGATGATCGCCTCCACGCTCATGAACGATCCGCTCGAAACCGTCGCCGAGGCGCTCGGTGAAGGCGACGCCTTCTTCCAACTCTACACCCCCCGGGACCGCGATCTCGCCGAGAGCTTCGTACAGCGGGCCGAGACCGCCGGCTACAAAGGCATCGTGGTGACCCTGGACACCTGGTTGACCGGCTGGCGTCCGCGCGATCTCAACGACAGCAACTTCCCTCAGTTACGTGGCGTGGCGCTGGCAAACTACTTCTCGGATCTGCATTTCCGTTCAAAGCTAACGACCACACCGGATGACGACGTTGCCGCCGCCGTGAGGCATTGGACCTCGGTCTTTGGCAAGGTCGTTACGTGGGAAGACCTTTCTTGGCTGCGCTCCCTTACTCGCCTGCCGCTAATCGTCAAAGGCATCCAGCATCCCGACGACGCGAAGCGCGCCATCGATGCTGGGGTCGATGCCATCTACTGCTCCAACCATGGCGGCCGGCAGGCCAATGGCGGCATCGCGTCGATCGACCTTCTACCTGCGCTAATCGCCGCGTGTGGCAATGTGCCGGTCTGGTTCGATTCGGGTATCCGCTCTGGATCAGATGTCATCAAGGCGCTGGCGATGGGCGCGAGCATGGTCGGCATCGGCCGCCCCTACGCCTACGGCCTGGCGTTGGGCGGCACGGCCGGCATCGTCCACGTGGTGCGAGCCATTCTCGCAGAGGCGGACCTTCTCATGGCGGTCAACGGATTACCCGATCTGGCGGCGCTGCGGGAGGCCGGCGTACGTCGTACTCGCGTGTAGTCCAGCCAAGCATCCCAAAGGACAGGCCATGCGAATTGCCCCTGCATGGCCGCCCCGCGCTCATCGGCGCAAACCGTCACCGGCGTCGCCCGCTGACAATCATGTTCCGCGTTTCAATGCATACAAGGAGGCTAGCATGGCAAAGTTCACCTTTTTGGTACTGACGAATCCCGTCCCCGGGCGAGAGGATACGTTCAACCGTTGGTACACCGAACAGCATCTTGCTGACGTCCTCCGTGTACCGGGGATTGTGAGCGCCCAGCGATTCCGGCGCATGGCGCAGCAGAGAATCTCGGTCCCTCAACCATGGGAGTATATGGCGCTGTACGATTGCGACGCCCCCGGGCCACAGGACGTCATCGACGGCCTACAAGCTCGCATCGGCACGACTGAAATGCCAGTGACCGACTCATTGGCCGAGGTTCGCTACGCATGCCTTTTTGAACCAATTACAGAGGTTATCCATAGCCAACTCAAGGCATAGGGTTGCGATACGACAAGACATAAGCGTTATCGCCTTGAGGTGGACTCAGGCCACAGATCGACGCGGTTCGGACGGCTGGCGGCGTCAACGGCACAAATCAAAAGATCATAGAGTGCAGGAGTCAAGACCGACACTTGCGGGCAAACCATCGACGCGCATAGTCACTCATGGATACGTCGCCTACCGAGTAAGTACGGTCTCGGCAGCACAGGTTTATCGTTTTGCAGTCAATGTCGGGCCCGGTACTTCTCGTACTGCCGCACGATGGCGTGGCTAGAGGCAAGTATTGTGGAATCAGATGCTAAGGCCTCTTAGCGATACCACGCAGCACGAGGTCAATAATGAAGTCTGCGTAGAGATTCTCGGTCGATGTTCGCCGGCCAGGCATCAGTTCGTCGACGATTGACCGCGCCGTCACGAAAATCTCGCTCAGTCCGATAAGTGCGATATAGAGGAATCGCGTATCTATATTTTCGGCAAACTCACCATTTCGTTGCCCATCCTCGATGACAGTTTGTAAACGGCTATAGGCTGAACTAGTCAACTCGGCTCTCACATTCTTGGCCCAGTCCGTTTTGGACGCGTATACACGGTCTGAAATCATCTCCCATAGGTTCGGGTTCGCGACTACGTAATTTGTTAGCGCCCGGATACGCCTGCGGATGCGTTCCGTTGCAGTCCCGCCCGTCGTGCTGGCCTTCGACATGACCATGCCAAGTCCGTCGATCAGCCGTTCAAGGACAGTGGTCATCAGCCCCTCAAGGTCGCCGAAGTAATAGCGGACCAGCTTTGGGTCCACTCCTGCATTGCTTGCGACGAGATTTTGCGTGATCTCTCCGGGCTTGTGATTCCTCAGTAGCGCGATTGCAGTGGCGATGATCTTTTCACGTCCCACGTTTTCGTCCAAAGTGGACGGACGCCCCTTTCGTCGCTTTTTGGGTGTGTGCTGCTCTGCGATGGCAGATGGTTCGGTGCTTTTCACGATCAGACGAATGAAAGGGATGAAGTGGATATGACTCGCGCGGTCCGATGTTTCTCAAGATCGGCCAAGATGCCATGGTATCCGCTCTGCCACCGGCGAACAACTTCAACCCCAGGACTTTGCCCCGAATCCTAATTCGGAATGTGCCTCGGTGGACAACTGGCCGAGCTTGAGCAGCTTAGCTCGGGCGCCCGCATCGTACGAGAGGCCAGGCGGCGGCTTACTACTATGGGCGCCAGTTGTTGTGCGTTCAGTTCCCGAGTCGCTTTCGTTGCCTTCGCGACCACAATCTAGTCCGACTCGTACGGGTTTATTCCTATATGTAGGAATTTAATCAACGACGAAACTGGCATCACCTGATGTATGACTTCGTACCCGGACGAGCAGAGTCCCGCGCGCTAGGGAACGCGTGCAATTCTCGGCGCCTAGATCGCTAGTGGTGTCGCTGGAGTTGATTAGGAACCGTGGTAGCAGCCAAGGTTGTCAAAGCACCCGACGCGAGACAGGCTCCTATTCGACATATCGGCCTCTCTATCGGGATGACCATCGTGGTTGTCGACACACAATGAATCTAAAAAAAGAAATGTAATTTCTATCAGTTCAGTAACAAGCAACTTAACTGGAGCGCATCTTGGATAGCTATGTTGAAATCGATGCTCGAGCAACTCGGACGACGTCGCGCGAATACGCTTTATGGATCACGATTGCAGGAAATTTACTGGAGTGGTTTGATTGGACAATCTATGCGACTTTCGCGCCGTATATCGCGAAGACTATGTTTGCTCCGTCGGATGAGATTTCCGCAATGCTGCAGACGTTGGCAGTCTTTGCTGTCGGGTTCGTCGCCAGACCAATTGGCGGACTCATGTTTGGCAAATTTGCTGACACTCACGGGCGCCGAGGGGCGCTCGTCACCTCAATGCTACTGATGGCAACCGGCAGCCTGTTGATCGCCGTGGCGCCTTCGTTCGCGCAAGTCGGCGTTATGGCCTCGGCTTTACTTCTTGTCGCTCGCCTCGTGCAAGGCTTTGCTCATGGCGGAGAGAGCGGAGCATCGTACGTTTACATAGCTGAGTTAGCACCGGCTCGTTCTCGAGGGTTATGGTGCAGCAGCGCCTTTGCTAGCGTGACGGGAGGAGTGGTGCTTGGAAGCCTTCTTGGCGTCGTATTGACACAAACACTTGACTCGGCCTTACTGCAATCTTGGGGCTGGCGCATTCCGTTTGTAGTGGGTGGCGGGCTTGCCATTTTTACCTTCTACCTGCGGCGATCGGCCATAGAGTCGGAAGCCTTTCAGGACAACAAAAGAGAGGCATTGGTGTCACCGGAACGGGCACGCAGTTCTCGGTCTGCGGGCGTTACCCGCCTACGGTTATTTATTCTAATAAGTGCCACCGTAGTTGTCTATTATACCTGGCTCGGATTTGCGACATCATACGCGGTGGTCAATAAGGGTATATCAGAGAAACTTGCGTTCTCTGCCAGCCTCGCTGCTCAACTCATCTGCTTGCTGGCAATGCCGTTTTTCGGATGGCTTTCAGATCTAGTAGGGAGAAAGCCCCTTGCGCTTTTCACAACCATTGGTTTTACACTGCTTTCGTTTCCGCTTGATTTCCTGTTTCAAAGCAGTGCGTGGTCGCTTTTCATTTGTCAGACCATCGCATTGCTAATGTTCGCAGCCACTGGAGCAATATATCCGGCCCTCCTTTCTGAGCAGCTTGCGACTTCCCATCGAGGCGCCAGTATCGGCCTAGTTTCGTCACTTTCGGCGGCAATTTTCGGAGGTACGGGCCCATACCTAAATACCTGGCTGACTTCGATTGGAGCACACTGGTTGTTTACGTCGTACACCGTCATCCTTTGTATCTTGGCGACTATTGCAGTGGCTACGATGCCTGAAACTAAAGGGATCGACTTGCGCGTAGCAGGGACCGAAACGGATTAGCACACGGGAGTGGGAAATGGGGGACGAACGTGCCGACTTGGGAACAGAAAGTCGCCCGAGGTCAATCGACGAATCTTGATCCAAGCTTCAACACTTTCTCGAATCGGCTTCGCCATCCTTCACAGGTTGCAGAGGCTCCTGCTGTGGCACGCCACTTGAATCAAATCATGAAGCTGGCTCAGTTGCTCAAAGCCCGATCATGTTATGCCCAAAACAAAACCTGGTTCGGATCCACTCTTCTGGGTCACCTTGCGCTCGGCGTCGTGTTTGGAGTCTCTGACAAAGACGGCGTCCTCACGATCCATGCTCCGGGAGCATGGCGCGAAAAAATCAATGATGGCCAACCTCCAAGCATAGAGCAAAGCGAGTTCTCCCGCCAATTGCCCACGTAGCCCGGCTGGAGACAAACCATGCGGCCCCCCTTCGCCCGAATAGGTATCCCGGCTGTCGGCCTCTCGCCCCGGGCCGACCTCTTTAGCAGGATGCAGTACCCGCTACGCGCTGACTCCGAGCGCCCCCCCCTTACGAGAATGGTACCCCTAGTCAAAAGCCCGAATTTCCGAGATTCACAACATTGAAGTGGCAGAGGGAGACACCTCGCCGCTCGGCAGATTTCGTTCAAAACAATCACTCAACACGGAGAAGCCATGCATCTTCGATTAAAGCGGCGGCGCACAATCGTCCACGCAGCTTTAGCGACATGCCTGACAGCAAGCGCCTGCTCGGCAAATGCCGTGGAACTTTACGGCATCGTAGATGCCTACCTCGCCTCGTCCAAGGCGAGCGGCGAAGCTAGTAGTGTGGTCGGTGTCCAGAACGGGGGTATGTCGACCTCGTTTTGGGGCATGACCGGGACGGAAGATCTCGCCAATGGACTGAAAGCGAGCTTTCGCCTGGAGGGCTACTTTCTCACCGACACAGGAAGTGCAGGACGATCCCCAACTGACGCACTTCTCTCACGCAACGCCTATGTAGGCCTCGAAGGAAGACTTGGTGAAATGCGACTGGGACGATTGGCCAATCCAATGTTCCTAGCCACGGTGCAGTTCGATGCGTTCGGAGGGTCCACCAAGTTCTCACCCTTACTCAATCCTCTTTGGCAACCCCGGTATGGCGGTTATATCTCCGGCGATACGGGTTGGAACAATGCCATCGGTTACTACACTCCTGACTTCAGCGGGCTCTCAGGGCGCTTTGTCTATGCGCTCGGCGAGGCAGCGGGGACGAATTCGAGTAACAACGCCGTTGCCATGCTCTACTTGGATAAAGGCCCATTCACTGCGACGTTGGTATACCAGCGCACTCGCGTGGGGCCGGGCCTGCCAACTGGCAGTTGGGCGCAGAGCGTTTTCGTTGCTGCCGCCGCCTATGACTTTCGTTGGGCAAAAGCGATCTTAGAATATGCAGGAACACGGACAAGCGGCTTCAGCCTTCGCACTGACACGTTTCAGCTAGGAGCGAATATTCCTTTCTTGAACGGACAACTCATGGCAGCAGCGGTACAGACGAACATCCGAGCGGACAACCAACCCGATACGTGGCGTCGAGACTTCGGCCTCGGATATCTCTACGCTTTCTCCAAGCGCACGGATGCCTACGTCAACGTCCTGTACGACAAGCTTAGCAACAAGGGCAGCGGAACAACCACCGGGATCGGCATTCGACACAAGTTCTGATTCCATTTATGGCTGGCCGCTGGTCCCGGTCAGCCACGAGGTCAGGATTTCAAGAACTCCGCCCCCATCCGTCATCATCCTTCCCACGGCCGCGCCAGATTCCGACGCGACCATGTTGCGTTGGCGACACCTCTCGTGTGTTCCCCCTCCCCCCCCAGGCGTCCGCCGGCTGCTGCTGGCCCCCTCCCTTTTTGTACGCCTTTGTATCAGGCCGCGGCGCCGATACGTACCCCGACAGAAACGCCCCCGGCGCGCTACGGGTGAGATACGTGGAGCGCGTTAAATACATTCCATGGCAGCGCGACGCAACTACAGACAAAGCGAAAACGCTGCTTTGGCTTACCAGCAACGCCAACATTGCGACCTCAATCAACGTAAAGGAACTGATCATGTCCAACACCTTCGCCAAGCGCCTTGTCCTCGCCGTCGCGCTCGTTGCCGCCGCCGGCGCTCAAGCTTCCGTCATTGGTAGCCGTGACCCTTACTCGGACGGCGCCCGATCCGTCCAGGATGCTCATGATGTGTTCAGCGAAGGCGCCCGTTCGGTGCCAGACGCCCGCGACCCATTCACCGAAGGTGCCCGTTCCGTGCAGGATCCGCGCAGCCCCTATTTTGAAGGCGCCCACACGATTGCCGGAATGGACCGCGTCGGCGTGTCAGCTTTGCCGGCCCGCAGCGCCGACCCGTACACGGACGGTGCCAAGACCGGCAAGTTTGACCCGTACACCGACGGCACCCACATGGTGGCCGGCCTGGACCGCAGCGGCATGTCGCCCTCGCCGGCGCGCAGCGCCGGCCCGTACACCGACGGCGCCGTTGCCTGAATCCGTGGCCGGCATGACGCCGGCCGTTCCTGACGCCTGCCGTGCGCACCCGCCTCAGGCGCGTTGCGCCCGGCCTTGGAGTTGATCATGAACCTGCGAGAGAGCGTCTTGATACTAGCGGGATGGGTGGGACTGTGCCTGTTGAGCGGTTCCCTCGCCACGCTGGTGGCGCAAGCCCTGCCGGCCTGATCGGGATGTCATGAAGCCATGAAAACCCATTCCGTTCGCGAACAACTACTCGAGCACGCGCTGGTGCTGATTCGCCGGCGTGGATTCAACAGCTTCAGCGATAGTGACGGTCAGATCAGGCTTGACATTATTAATAACCCCTGGCAGCAGGTCACCGACTGGCGACGTGCGATCTCCTATTTGCAGCAACGGCCCGAAGGAGACGAGAATCGAATCGGACTCTAGGGGCACAAGCTTCGCAAAGTCGGCCCAGCCAGGCTTATCACAATCTGGTCTACTACAACCGCCCAGATTAAGGTGGCCATTTTGCATCCTGGAAACAACCACAACTCCTCGTGCAGGAGATCTGCGCAGGTCTGAGACCACTGCGCGCCTAGAGGGGACAACCGACATCGAGGGCAAGGGACAGCGCCAGTCCGCGCGGATGTCGCAACCGTGCTCCCAACGACGGGATCCGTCTATTCAATTTCTTCTGGGAGCTGCTACGTTGGCGCCACGCCGTGCGCTTGTAAAGGCATCGGCCCTCACGGCACGTTCAGCCGAGAAGCGCTTGCTAACAGCGGCGTCGAGGTCCTTGCGATCGACCGGCACCCCGCAATGCTTGCAAAAGCTTGCGGTGCCCACGTCATGACCGCAGGCTCGATGCACGAAGCGCACAGCCAGCCCTTCACCCTTCTGCTTGCACCAAGTCTCACCCCAGGCACGCAGCGCGTAAATGACTGGATAAAAGGCCTGGCCCTTTTTCGTCAGGTGGTACTCATAGCGCAGCGGCCGTTGATTGTACGCACGCCGCTCCACCATCCCATCGGCCTCGAGCGCCTTGAGTCGAGACGCCAGCATCTGCGGGTTGGCCTCCGTCTGAATCTGGATTTCCTCGAAACGGGTGGCGCCCATGTAGAGCTCGCGCAAGACAAGGATCGTCCATTTGTCGCCAACGATTTCCACGGAGCGCGCAACCGGGCATGCGGTTTGGGAATCTTCCTGCGTCTGCGTCATAGCGCGCCTCCAAGTACCTATTTATTTCATAGTAACACACGGCACAAGTCATGGATAGGTTGGTTTGATTCTCATCGCCCAACGCTTCTTGACACTATGATTTTCATAGCTATACTTCGATGCAAATTCGTTGCAACTGGATGGCCGCGATGGCCCTTTCGAACCTGGAGACAACCATGCAATTTCTCGTTCAAGTTTCACGCAACCCCCAGGGGCCCGAGACGCCGCCGACGCCCGCCGAACGCGAAGTCGAGTCGGAGACGATCCGTCATCTCTATCGAGACGGCGTGGTCAGGCAGATCTGGCTGCGGGATGGCGGCGCGGTCATTTTGGCCGAGGGCAGCGATGCCCAAGCTGTTGGGCAAATCTTCACCACCCTGCCCCTGGTGCAGTCGGGGTTCCTTGACTCGCCAACAGTCATCGCACTGAAGCCCTATACGGGCTTTGGCCCAAGAGGCGGCTTCTGATCACCTGCCCTGAAGCAGCCTAACTAGAGACCTTCACCATGACCGCTCCCTACCGCATTGCCACAACACTTCTCCTCGCGGCCGCCGGGCTGACGTTGGCGCCCGCCAATGCCCAGACCGCAGGCATTCACCGGACGGATCTTGTCCAGCACGATCTGAGCGCGCCCGATCGGGAAGGCATCCAGGTCCGCGTCGATTTCGAGCCAGGAGCGATTGCGCCCAAGCATTCCCATCCAGGCGAAGAGATCGCCCATGTGCTACAGGGAACGCTTGAGTATCAACTTGGAGATCAAGTGCCAGCCACCCTCAAGGCTGGAGACTCCTTGTTCATCCCAGCCGGCACGCCGCATTCGGCAAGAAATGTCGGAACAGGCAAGGCCTCGGAACTGGCTACCTATGTTGTCAAGAAAGGACTGCCCCTCGTGGTGCCCGCCAAATAAGCTAGCAACGGATATCCGTCCAGCCCACCACGAACGTGCCGCTCTCACCGCGCGTTCAAGGCAACGGGTCCGCCAATCATCGAAAACCCACGCTGCGCGAGAGCGAAGAAGCCAGCGGCATTCCCTACCAAAGGAGTACGCAATATGAGCAATACAACCTACCGCGCCGCGTCGACGGCGCTGCTGCTGGTCGATCCCTACAACGATTTCCTGTCGGACGGCGGCAAGGTATGGCCGTTCATTAAGGACGTCGCCGAGGAAGTGGGACTGCTGGACAATCTCCGCGCCATCACGAAGGCGGTGCGGGCTGCCGGCATCCGGGTGGTCATCGTGCCGCACCGCCGCTGGCGGCCGGGCGATTACGAGTGCTGGTGCCACCCGAGTCCCAGTCAGCAGAAGGTCATGCAAGGCCATCACTTCGCGGCTGGCGATTGGGGTGGCGAATGGCATCCGGATTTCGCACCTCAACCGGGCGACATCGTTGCACACGAGCACTGGGGATCGAGCGGCTTTGCCAATACCGACCTAGATTTCCAGTTGAAGCAGCAGGGCATTACGCACGTGGCAGTGGTGGGTCTTCTGGCCAATACCTGTATCGAGGCCACCGCGCGATACGCGCAGGAACTTGGCTATCACGTAACGTTGATCAAGGATGCCACAGCCGCCTTCCGCAGAGAGATGATGCATTCGGCCCACGAACTGAACGGGCCGACCTTCGCGCATAGCATCGTCAATACGCGCGAGTTCATTGCCGCCCTCCCGCAGGGGTGATTCGTCATGTCTGACCGACAGCATGGCGCGGCCTCTGGCCTCACGTCGCGCCAGGTGTTCCTGATGGCCCTGGCTTGCGCCCTGGCCGTCTCGGCGATCTACTACCACCAGCCACTTCTGCCGCAGATTGCCGCATCGTTCGGCGTCTCGCCGACGCAGGGAAATTTGATAGCCACGGTTACTCAGCTCGGCTATGCATCAGGCCTGTTGCTATTTGTGCCGCTGGCCGACAGCGTGCAGCCACGCAAGCTGGCCACCGTAGCGATCGTTGGCAATGCCATCGCGCTCCTTGCGTGCGCGATGGCACCGTCGTTTTCACTGTTGGTGGTCAGCAGCTTTGTCGCTGGCGCCACGGCGATCACCGCTCAGATCATCATTCCGTCGGCGTCGGGCATGGCATCGCCAGAACAGCGCGGGCGTACCGTCGGCATGCTCCTGGGCGGACTATCGTCCGGCGTACTGCTGGCCCGGGCATTGAGTGGATTTGTCGGCGCTAATTTCGGGTGGCGAGCCATGTTCGCGTCAGCCGCAGCGTTAGATCTCGCGCTCTTTGCCGTCGTCGCCCGGCTTCCCCACGCGGCCAGCCTGGCAGAAATGCGTTATCGGGATCTGATACGGTCGCTTGTATCGCTGATTCGCATCGAGCCTGCATTGCGCATATCCATTGCGACCGGCTTCCTCGCATTCGGTGCCTTCAGCGCATTCTGGGCCACGCTCGCAGCGCTGCTGGCGCAGCCGCCGTATCATTTTGGGCCTGCCACGGTAGGCGCGTTTGGACTGGTCGGCCTGATCGGCCTCGTGGCGTCGCCGTACATCGGCTCCCTAGTCGACCGCATTCATCCCAGCCTGGTATCCGCCGCGGGCGCAGTCACTGTCCTCCTGGCCTTCGCATCGCTTTCGGTAGGCGCGCTGCACCTCTCGTGGTTGGTCGCCAGCATGGTACTGCTGGACCTCGGCAATCGGGCGGCGTTCATTGCCAATCAGGCACGAATCTACTCGCTGCGTCCCGAAGCCCGCAGCCGGCTCAACACGGCATTCATGGTCTCGTACTTCCTTGGAGGTGCCGCAGGTGCCGCAATAGGGGGCTTTGCCGCAAAGCATAACGGCTGGACGGGACTTGCTCTCGTTGGCGCCGTGCTGGCACTGCTGGCCCTTGTGGCGAGCGGGGTCGGCTACCGCAAGGCCTCCCTGGCGGTGGCACCAGACGGGGCATAGCTTGTAATTTATTCGAGGTAGGCGACACACTGATTTGCAAGCCTCGATGCGTAGCAACGCCGAGAAGAGAACACTTGGACGCAGGAGCAATGAGATGGCTGATAGCAATGGCATGGCGACCGAAAAGGTCTATCTGGAGGATCTTTCCGAGGGCATGGTGTACGAAAGCGCGCAACTTACGCTGGAAGCCGCGCAGATCCAGGCGTTTGCAAGTGAATTCGATCCACAGCCGTTCCACCTGGACGACGCGGCGGCGCGCGGTACCTTGTTTTGCGGGCTCGCGGCAAGCGGCTGGCATACGGCAGCCATCACAATGAAGCTGCTGGTGCAAAGCCTGCCCCTGGCGAACGGCATCATCGGCGCCGGCGGGGAGATTTCCTGGCCGCGCCCCACTCGACCGGGCGACATCCTGCGCGTGATCAGCACAATCCTCACGGTCGCACCATCTAGGTCCAAGCCCGACCGGGGCATCGTGACCGTACAAAGCGAAACGCAGAACCAGCACGGTGATGTATGCCAGCGACTGGTCTCTCGGCTTGTCGTGTTCCGACGTGCGACGTAGGGGATTCGTCCATAAGACCTTCGAATCGTAAGCTGGCAGACGAGAACCGCTTACGCATACTCGAGCACGCAGATGCAGCGCTACGAAGCACGGCGGCGTGTCTGCCGCCAACATCGCCGACGTCATGACGCATGCTGGCATAACACAACGGGCTTCTACAACCAATTCGCCTCGAAGCAAGAATTGAATGTCGAAGCTTGTGCATCAGGCTTCGGAATCCGAGCGGAGTTGATCCGCTCTTCAACGCGGCAGCCATGGCTTCCAGTACCAAGGCGTCACGAGAGCCGGAGTCCGGCCTCGTAGCCGCTGATTGTGGGGTTTGCTCAAATAGGCTTTAACGTGAAAAGCGACTTCGTTTCTTTATCGGCCCGGCCAACGTCGCTCATCAGTGCAGTGACTGCACATCCCGAGCCGACTTTATCGCGATGACGTGAGGCAACTGAAGCCTGCGGGTGCGCCATCGACGCGGGCCAGCGAGATCTCCAGCGGTGCCGCGGCACCCCAAGTGGAAACGGAAGCGGCGCACCCAAGGGCGCCTTCACATTCCAAAGTATCGCTTGAGGGCATCGGTGCACTCCAAGCAGGCTGCTGAAATACACCGTAGTGCCCGCAGAAAACTCGTCGCCCCGCGTAGGCGGCGGCCAGCCCCCGAAAAGCGACTGGGTCCGGTAGTGGCAGCAGCTAGCCCTGCGTCTGGCGCGAGGCCAGTCGTGCCATTAGCGCCGGCACATCCGTCCACGTCACGCGTCGCGCCGGCAGAATGACGCTGCGCTACGACCGCACGCAGGCGCCGGTCTGTTGCGCCGAGTACGAGCGCGTGTCCGCCGGAGTAGCTCGTCCCCCACAGGCCGATACGCTTGGGTCCACGCAATTCGACCGCGCGACGGACATGTCGGTTTCGTGCTAATCGGCAGGAACAGGAATCGGTGCGCCCGCGGGCCAATTAGCAGTTACAGGTGTTCCTTGAACCAAGCAAGTTCGGCAGCAATCGCGCCATCGCGGTATTTCTGGTAGATCTCGTAATGCACGCCGGGCAGGACAACCAGTCTCTTGGGCTGCAACGCTCGCTCGTATGCTGCGAGGGCGAGGTCCGTTGGTGTGGCGGAGTCATCGCGAGCTACGACCAACAGCAGTGGCGTCGGTGACACCCGGGCAATCCATGCGCCGGGTTCATACATGCGCGCCAATCGCGTAGAGCGGAGCGTGACCTTGTTCTCCCAGACCCCGGGTGGCAACGGCCGCCCGTTCGGCTCCAGGGAAAAGCTGACAGCGTCCGGAGTGCGATACGCTGCCGGCACTTTCGGATCCGCGCTCACGACGGCCAAATACCGTGGTTGCTCTCCTTTGAGTTGCGCGCGCTCATCGTCATCGAACGACTGTTCCAGCGCGACGAGCGCGTCGCCGTTGGCGCGCCGGAGTCCGGCCTCGTAGCCGCTGATTGTGGGAACCTGCGCTACGACCGCACGCAGGCGCCGGTCTGTTGCGCCGAGTACGAGCGCGTGCCCGCCGGAGTAGCTCGTCCCCCACAGGCCGATGCGCTTGGGATCCACTTCTGGGCGAGTCTCAAGATAGGAAATGGCTCGACGCCAGTCGACCACCTGCTGCCACGGATTGATGTCTTGGCGAGGTTGTCCGCCACTGCCGCCGAAGCTTCGGTGGTCGTGCACCAAGACGACAAATCCGGCCTGCGCGAACGCACGGGCGAAAGGTTCTAAGCCGTGGTGAATCGTTCCGGCATATCCGTGCGACATCGTGATCGCCGGACGTGGTCCGGTTTCCTTGGGAAGAAATAGCCAGCCGGCGAGTTCGATCCCGCCGTCGCTGGGAAAGGACACGTCGATGCGTTGGATTTCACCTGTGTTCATGGTAGGCCCCGAATTGGTTCCCGCGCCCTGAGCCGGGGCGATAGAGGTACCAGTCAACGTCAGTGCCGACACGCCGGCACTCGAAAGGAAGTTACGTCTATT
The DNA here is from genome assembly GCF_003353055.1 of Cupriavidus lacunae. Lineage (GTDB taxonomy): Bacteria > Pseudomonadota > Gammaproteobacteria > Burkholderiales > Burkholderiaceae > Cupriavidus > Cupriavidus lacunae. Next base: position 251,344 of record NZ_QKWJ01000002.1, on the reverse strand, counting down.
CACTTATGTCTCCAGTTATTAAGGCATCCAGCCTTAGGCGGCCGAATTGCCGGATGCACATCGCGATTGGCAAGGATCTGATCTGCAGTCACGGAGCACATGGACTTCGTCTTCCCTTGCCAAGCCCCCGGGCTCTCCTCTGTAAAAGCGGACTATTTGCTGACCGACGCGGACTTGTTTGCGTCCTGTCCACCAATCAAACTCACACCACTCAGGAGCCCCACACCGCTGTACCACAAGGGGCCGGGGTTTATGCGCGTGGGATGGAGGGCCAACATTTGCTTGTAGTAGTCGAGCGGCGTCAGCTTGGCGCTCAACAATCGCTTGGCGTCGAGAATGTACTGCCGCGTTTCTCCGATCGTTCGTGGATCATCCGGCAGCGCCTTGTTCTTGTGTCCAGCGATGACGATGCTGGGCTTCAGGGCTTCGATCTTGTCGAGCGCGAGGAGCCATGCATCCAGCCCCCCCTTGCCGCCCTCCAGCAGATACTGATGCGCTCCGTTGTAGACTGAGTCACCAGCCGCAACCAATTGCATCGATGGTACGTACAACACCGTTGTAGCGTCGGTATCGGTATGGCCGATGTCGATCGCTAAGATCGAGTTCCCTTCGAGGTCAAGGCCACCCGCTGGCATTGGACGAGCAAGCACCGGCGTGTCGCCGATTTGGCCGGGGAAGTCCTTGTCGAAGATCTTCTGTCTTCCCTCCGTGGCCTGCTGACGCATCATGGCGATGCTGTCCGGCATGGCATACGGGATGGCTTCAGGGAAGCGGTCAAGGATTTGCTTTGTGCCGAACCAATGGTCACCGTGCCCATGCGTACTGTAGATGTACTTCAGATGCTTACCTGAGCGCGAGATCCAATCGATCACCTGTCGCGTCTGTTCGATGCTGAATGGCGGATCGACCAACAGCGCATCTGTGCTACCAAAAATCAGTACAGACGTAATAGGCGAAGAGACGATGCCCTCGCCAGTTGGAAGCTTCGCTCCACTCGCACGTGGCAAGCCATCAGTCACCAATGTCTCGTAACTGAGTTTTGATGGGGTCGACGCGATGGGTTTCTGTTGGGCGCCTGCACTGATGCAGGCCGTCATTACCCCAAGGCATAAGACCCATTTAGCTAGTGGATTGAACATCATTGCCCCCTCAATAGATTGTGTGTAACTCACACAGTTTCACAACGAAAAAAAAAAACGCCTAAGTTCACGTCGCAATCTTCTTGCTCGCGACATAACGAAAGTCGCCATCAAATTGGTAGCCAGCCTGCCCTTCAATGCGATCGGCAATGTCAGCAAGGGTGGTGTTGGACAGCGCGGTTTCGGCAATCGCCTCGACACGCCGAAATTCCTCTTCCAGCACCGGCAAAATGTTGTGTCCAACGTAGCAGGTGGGACTCGGAGTTGAGCGAGGCAAAGCAAATACGCCTCCATCTTCCACGGCATGGTAGACGTCCAGCAAAGAAATCTGCTTTGGGTTTTTCGCCAGCACTGCTCCTCCCCCCAGCCCAAGTCGTGTGCGAACCAAACCGGCGTTCACGAGCAGTCCCAGTATTCGGCGCACGACTGCTGGGTTGGTCCCCACGCTTCGCGCGATATCCTCCGATCGCTCCGCGCCATCTGCTTTGAACGCCAGGACACTAAGGGCATGAACGGCAACAGCGAAGCGGGTCGAAGTGGGCACAAGCGTCTCGGATATCTCATCAAGATTGTGTGTGACTATGATACGCACACAGAGCGATGTCAAGAGGCCCCACGTCGCGCGCCGGGAAAGGACACGGTGTTACCACCGTGCCCTCCCCTAAGAACCGTGCTTGCGACTTTCACCGCACACGGCTCAAGCCTTTCAAAGCCCCGTTAAGGGAACCGGTTTCACAACCTTGAACCTGCGTCCCCGCGCGATCTGATGACAGTCCGGATGCAGCATGACCAGATTTGCGTTGGTATCCCGCCCGCCGTCAACCGTTCGTTCCACATGGTAGAGACGCCACCAGGTAGATTTCGTGATCAACTGCTGGCAGACAGGACATTTGCGCACCTGATCAAGCCACATCCGAATCAGCCGAGTGCGACCCTTAATCGAGTCCCGCATGGCGAGACCCAACCGATCCTCGAAGTAGGATTCACTCTTTGGATCATACGGATTGGCATCGACCCGAATTTTCCGGTGCCGCTTAATCGGCGTGCTGGCAATGTCGTATAGCGCCAGAAGCTGGGAAGCCCCTGTACTGAGCGTCCTGTCCGGCTCCGTGGCAAAGACCCAGTGCCGGAATCCGACGGTACGGAAGTATTTCCGTCGCATCCAGTTTGCGCTTTTGTTGGGATGCCGACGCTTCGCCCAGCGCCACAGACTTTGCCACATTGCACAACTGACCTTGTTGAACGTGTGCTTTGACACGACATGCCGATAATAGTTAGCCAACCCGCGAAGCAGTGGATTGAGCCTTCGTGTCAACGCCAATCGAAACTTGCGCAGTTGGGGCGGCCGAAAATTGCACGAACCGAATCTAGGTTACATGTTCGCCAGGCGTGTTTTGTGCGGTGCAGCGTTGATGGGGCCCGTAGGGCGGTGGTGCTGGCCTGAAGTGGCAGAGTTGGAATCAGAGCCAGTGCCCGGCAAACTCCGCAACGGTCAGACCTGGCGCCATCGCCCGAGTCCGCCGATCAGAGACAGCCGCGGTCCTGGCGTTGGGGGGGACGGCAGAGACCGGCCCAAGAGCGGACAGCCATAGTGGACATCGGAACGACAGCTTCAGGCTGGTTGCTGACCTTGAGCGTTTTTGCCTGAGTGACCGCCGCTTGCAATAACCCGCCATTTCACGTCCGACAAGCGCGGTGGTCCGCTGTACACCTGAAACCGGTCAATTATGAGAGCGGTTCATAACTTTTCGTAAAGCGTCAAGCCCAGGCCTCAGCCCATGGGGCGGACAGTCGTATTCAAGAATATCCAAGGCTGCCTGAACCTACGCACGCTTGCCAATGTGGCTTACCATGCGGATATCTGGCGTTTATCGGCAGCAGCTCGCGTTGTGCCCTCAGGGCCCGGCGGAAACCTTGAATACTCCTAACGCTTACTGAGATATGCAGGTATTGACCTACCGGAATGGGGGAGCGTGGCGCGAAGTTAAAGACGCCCAAGAGGATGGCAATGGACGCACCATCCCTGACCCCGCACTTGCAGAAATCAACCGCAACCTTTCCGACTGCTTCAGGTGCACCAACCTTGTCGTTCTCACAGGGCTCGGTACATCCCTGCATGTGAACGTGCAGCCGAAAGCTCCAGAGGAGTCTGGTCCACGGGCGCCACAAGCGGGGAAGCGCATCGCCCCCACGATGGCTGACCTGTGGCGGGAGTGCAAGGCCAATTGCGGGGACCGCTTCAACAAGGTCATTATGCTCACGCATTTCCCGACGGCCAAGGGTGAAAATATCGAAGCGCTGCTCTCGCATTGCAAGATTGCGGAAGAGTTCCTTGGTGACGGGGAAGAGAAAACGCAGGTCAAGGAGTTCATTGCCATCGTCGAACAGACAGTTCGCGATTGCGTGCGCTTCTTGGATGTGGAAGATGAAGTCGGCCTTCATGCCGACTTTCTTCGCCGGCTTGTTCGTCGGTCCACGCGAAAGCTGCGCACAAAAGTCTTTACAACCAACTATGACTTGTGCTTCGAGTACGCCGCGCGCAAAGGACGCTACGTCATCGTTGACGGTTTTTCGCATACAACGCCACAGGTCTTCGACTCGCTCTACTTCTCCTACGACATCGTGAAACGGGAAAGCAGCCCAGACAGTCACGATTTCATTCCGAATGTCTTCCATCTCTACAAACTTCACGGCTCTGTAGATTGGACAAAGAACAAGAACTCCGGAGAGATTGAGAAAGACCCCACCTCTGAATCACCGCTGCTTATCTATCCTCGAAATACGAAATACGAGTTGTCATTCGAACAACCGTATCTCGAGATGATGTCGGCATTCCAAACTGCATTGCGGCAGCCGGATACCGGTCTTCTCGTTTTGGGATTTGGATTCAATGACAACCACTTGGCTGAGCCAATACTATCGGCCATAAACTCCAATCTGCACCTAAAGGTTGTGGTCTGTGACCCTGGCCTTGGTCCATGGGAAAGCAAGGACAAAGGCGTCCAGGATGGCAACGATGCAAAGCACCCGTACCTTTCAAAGCTCAGGTACTTGATTGAGCACGGCGATGCGCGCCTGGCGCTTATTTCCGCCACCTTTGAGCAAGCCGTGCCGCTGATGCCGGACATCGCGGCTGAAACCGACCTCGAGCAGCACTACGAGCGCATCCGACTGATGCGGGAGGCAGGATGACCGGCAGGCTCGCAACAAGCCCGTTTGACCCCAGCCGCTATATTGGTGCGGTCACCTTCGTGGGGCCGGACAGTGCTCGCATCAATCTGCCGAAAGCTGCGAGTGTCGCTCCCCGGCAGTATTCGGGATATGCAGTGCTCGGCGGCCAAGTCGGCGAGTTCATCTTCATCGAGGGCGAAGGCGTTGCAGTGTTGGGGCGCGTCACCGAGGTGAAGCTGCCTGACAACGAGCGGCTCAAGGCCGAACCCTCCCTGGGCGCTCCACCAGACGCCAACCCCATCGGGTTTGTCCAGCTCTTGACGACCCTCGAGCTTGCGACCGCCAAGGTCATTTCCGGAATTCCATTTCACCCCCGTATCGGACAGCACGTTTTCTCTGCGCACCCACTTCTGGTGAAGCACATTGTCGAGGGGCAGGCAGTATCGAGCGCAGGAGCCGTCGAGCTCGCCACGATTCCGCATGACCCGAGCACAATGGTCAACGTGAGTCCCGCCCACTTGTTTGGGCGTCACTGCGCGGTGCTGGGAGCTACCGGGGGCGGCAAAAGCTGGACCGTCGCTCGAATCATTCAGGAAGTCGCCAGGCTCGGAGGCAAGGTTCTCCTCGTGGACCCCAGTGGCGAGTTCCACACGTTTACCAAAGGCGTGCGTTCTGTTCATCTCGGCGGCGCGCCTGCGGGTGGGGCAGACACAAGGAAGTTTGTTGCCTTCCCGTACTGGGACCTCAACGAAGCGGACCTGTTCGCCATCTTCCAGCCGTCACCTGGCGCCCAGGTCCCGAAACTGCGAGAAGCGTTGCGCAGCCTGAAGCTGAACTACATCCTGAACGGTGACAAGGAACCTCATCACTACGTGAAGGCGAACGCGGAGAAGAAGACCTTCAACTATGAAGTGAACAAAAACGAGGCCAAGGTCGAGGCGCAGGGTGCTAGGTATGTAATTAAGGCACTGGCGAGGCAGGTGTACGAAGAGTGTGTCTACGAGAGTGGCGGCACATCGCGCGAACCTAACTATCAAATATGGGGCGGTCCCGACGAGCGGATTCGGGGCTACTGCGACACGCTGGTGTCCAAGATTTACAGCATCACCCGTTCGCCAGCGCTCCGATGTCTCTTCGCGCCGGAGCAGTTCGCTCCGTTGACGGAAGAGATTCAATCGTTCTTTGCGTCCGACGATTCCGTGCTGAGGGTCAGCTTGGCCGACTTGCCATTCGAGCATCACGCGCGTGAACTGCTCATCAACGCCATCGGGCGGCATCTTCTAGGCCTGGCTCGGAATGGAGCGTTCCAACAGATGCCCACGGTGGTGGTTCTCGATGAAGCGCACCAGTTCTTGAGCAAGGCCATCGGTGACGAGAACAACCGCGTATCGCTCGACGCGTTTGGCCTGATTGCGAAAGAGGGTCGAAAGTACGGTCTGACGACTTTGCTTGCGACGCAGCGCCCGCGGGACATCCCTGAGGATGTGTTGAGCCAGATGGGCATGTTCATCGTGCACCGCCTGATAAACGAGCGGGACCGCGACATCGTCGAGAAGGCCTGTGGCAATCTGGACGGTAGCGCAGCCGCCTTCCTGCCTACCTTGGGTCAAGGGGAGGCAATACTGGTCGGTGTCGACTTCCCAATGCCCACGCCTATCAAGGTGACTGAGCCGGAGTATCCGCCTAAGTCGGAAGGCCCCTCTTACGCAAAGTTCTGGAAGAAGAAGCCTCCAGCAGAAGCAGCCGCGGCCGCCGCGGCGGGTGGCTCGGCGCAGTAACGGGGGCCACGTCATCCATGGCACAAGAGACGGCATGGGAGAAGGCGGCCTCCGCAGACGGTACGACCGCCTCAGAGCGTGCGCTAGCGGGCCTGACACGCAAGGCCTTCCTGAGCCTCTGGAGCTATCCCAACGTACTCACCGACGAGGGGCGGGCCAATGGGGGACATCGCCGGTCAGGCAGTGGCGCCGCAGCTCGTGTTTGACGGCAATGTTCCCGAGCCGGAATCCGCAGTGATTGCGCAGGTTGAGGCCACGCGCAGCAGAAACAGACCAGCGAGGTAGAAGGGAATGCAATGGTCGATTTGCGACGGTCGCACAACGGCCAGAGGCCTTCACCGTGAACACGACGCGCGGCGTCGAAGGACCGAGATCGCCGCTCAGCAGTCGCAGGTCGATGCGGCTTGAACGGCTGCAATGGGTCGGTCAGAGACTGCCGTGGCCTGGCGATTGGGGAGCCTACACAGGACGGCCAGAGGCGGTCGGTTATTCTGACGCGCTGAAGGCGGTCGTCTGTTCTGGACACGCGACGACTACTCGTGGGCCTTCGTAGCACAAAGGGATGAGCGGTCTGGCGTGCCGGATTTCGTGAGTGCTTCGATGATTACTGTCAGGGGCTTACGGGTTAGACCCCAATCCCATGCTTGCGCTTCAGATTCTCAACGTGCTCAACATCTGTCTCATTGGTTATTGCGAGGCGCGCTGCCTCCAGACGACCAACGCAAAACTGCATGCGATTGAGAGACATGGACTCGGGGGTCTGTTGGCGGATGTGATCGACACACCCCGAGAGACTAAAAACACCAGGAGGGACTGCAGTTTTGAACTGGGTATCTCCTGTGAAAACCACAACTGACTTGATGCAATCGGCAGGAAGAAAGTCGAGCAATTCTTGAACCGCTCGAACGTGCCGATAATTCTGAGAGATCGGGTTCTGGAACTGAAACTTCCGCTTGAACAGGACTTGAGTCCACCTTGCGTGTTTGCCATTGGCGAAAATCCAGCCCTTGTAGTTCTTGGTCTCTATGACGAATACACCGAACCTTGAAACTAGGATGTGGTCAACCTGGGTCGTGCCATCTTGCACCTGTAAGGTGATGTGATTCATCAGGTGATAGTTTGGCGCAGCGAAATGCCTTCGTATCTCGCGAGAAAGTCGTGCCTCTCCGCGATTCTGAAACGAGAGCGTATGAGAGCGGCCGCGGCCGAACGCAAAGCCAATGGCAAGACCAACTAGAGCGCAGAAGAGCGGCGCCGTAAGAATGCCGGTTCCTAGGATAGCCGCGATGGTCTTGCTCATGATGGGTGCTTCGTTACCAAGATTGAGATTCGTGCCGCCTACTTCCAGCCGGGCGAGCTGTGAACTAATCGCCGCGCGGATTGGAGCGTTTGGTGACCCATTCGTCCGATAGAATCCGGCGAACTCGATACCAAAGTACGCGTAACGCGGAGGCATGGCTTTGCCCGAGCCGCCCATAAGTTTGCATTTGGTGCCATGTGGCGATGAGTGCGTCTGGTATCTGATCTGGTCCAATACGCAGGCACGACAAATCCTCATACTCCCAAATCCGGAGAACTTTCAAATTTCCACGAGACTCCTGGTGCACCGACGCCTAGTTGCTCCCGCGCCTTCTCCATCATGGCTTTCCCGTGTCCAGCGCCGACGAGAAGCACTCCATGAGAGAGTGCCGTGCACCTTGTTGCCACTCATCACGTAGCGCTCCACGGCCGCCACCAGCGGGCTGAGCAATGCCGAGCAGCCGCCGACCCAGTCACCCAGCGTCGATTCGGGAAGGTCGATCCCCTCTGCCGGCCGGCGCCGGTGTAGCGAATCTCGGGCCTGATTCCGGGTCGTGAACTGCAGCGCGCGCGCATCGAACTGCTCGATCGCACTGCCGACGCGGCCGAGCCCGTTGGCGACGTTGCATCCGACCAGATGGCGCTCACCGATCTCCGTTTCCATGTCGGCCCAGCCGGCCAGTTAAATACAAGGATTGTCATTGACGGCAGGAACTGCCCAGAACATGCTTCACCGTCTGCAGACTGCTTGCGCCGCCCCGTCTTTGGATAGACTCTCTTTTTCTAATTGCGCCCAGAACCACTGTATGGCGGCAGGTACCCGAAAGCGAAAGCCATATGGGGAAAGCTCATCTGTAATCACGACCTGGGCCGAATAGTAAAAATCCATACCACGCTCAATCTCGATGAGCGTGGATTGCAAACTGCGCACAGCCGCGGCAACCGCCTCTTCGCCCTCCCCATGGCGAAATAGCGACAGGAGTTCGTGATATGACACTGAACTTGCCTCTGCTGAGTGCCTGTCCCGATAGGCAAGCAAATACAGGTAGTCGCAGATTTCCCACGCCAACGGCGAAAGGTTCTCCTCTAGCTTGAGCCGCCCTTCACTCCTCCCGACCACCTCGGCAAGCAAATAATTTGTACCGATTCGCGGTGTCCCGTCTTTCACTGAATCCGATCTCATAGCAACTCTTTCACACCTTTCGCTTCCATCCGAATGACGACAAATCCATTGCGAGTGCCGCGCGATGAGTCACTGGCCACCATTTCCCGCACCGCTCACACGGGGAAGACTGGTGGGCCACCATCCATCTACCACCATTCTTGCGATGTCAACCACCTCCCTTCTTGGCAGTCGGTGCCGCCGTTGTCCGCGGGTGGCACCCAGCGAGCGCGGTGGGCGTGGGCGGGACCTACGGCGTCGCCCGCCAAGCCTTGCAGGGCTTGGCGCGTCCTCGATGCCTCGAACCACTGATCGCTCGTAGAAGTCACGCCCCGCGCCCCCCAGCGTCATAAGCGGTACGTCAAAGCTCCATCCCTCGTCCGACGTCGGGTACGGTCTGCTACTTCATTAGCTCCCCATGGCATGAGCCGTGACGAAAGGTGCATGAGATGCTTTAGTCCATGCGCAGGATCAGTTGCGCAACAAAAGCGACCTCGGCGGGATTGGCGTTGTCCACAATGCGCTGGGCGGTCCGCGGCCGCTCCGCCTTGAGCGCGAGCCACGCTGAGTGGGCGTTTCGATCGCGGGCGAATGCGGCGCCTTTGTACTGCCAGACCGCCCGCTGCTCATCGGTGAGGCAGTGGTACCAGGCAAGACCGGCAACCATTTCGCGCGCTGCGGCTTCCAGGCTATCGTTCATCGTTGGCCAGCCAGGAAGTCGTCCCAATCCCAAGCAAACGCCATCCCGGCGCCAGGAGTGCCTGAGCCACGCAGGTTTCGCGCGAAGAAGGTCCGGGTCGGTTCGGGGATTTCATCCAGGTGAACAACCGGCATTCCGCCATCGAGGGTATGAACCGGCACCTGCGGTAGCTGCGGCCGCGGGGGCAGTTCTTCCCTTCCCGTAAGCGCGACCGCAATGCTGCGGGCGACGAGGTCCCACACGCTGGCGGACCAGCGGGGATAGTCCTGCAGCGTGCCGCTCCAGATTTGATCAGGCAACAGCCCTTCTTCCATCTCGACCTGGTAGTCCGCCAGAGCGTCGGAACGAATCCGACCAATGTCGGTCGTGGCCAGCGTCTGGCGGCCCTGCACGCGGCCACCTGGAAGCAATTCGACGGTTACACGCAGCATGTGCATCCCCTCCCGTGTGGGTTACTGCAGGTAATCGGATCCGGACAAGTATGCCCGCATCGCCGGCTCGTACTCTTCCGTGACATCGCGCCATCCCAGCACAGCATTGCCGCGACACCAGAGTCCCCACGCCAGGCGAGCTTCCGTGGCGACATTGCCAATTCCTCGAAGCGAGTAGACACGGCCGCTTCGAGTGGTGACCTGCATGGTGCTCGCCTCCAGCGTCTCGATGGCGCTGCTGACCCGAGGCGTTCCTCTGGACACGTTGATACCCGCCAGATGTCGCTCGCCACGCTCTGTTTCCATCACCAGCCAGCCGGCGAGTTCAATCGAAGGCTCGGTTGGCACGTCAGGGGCTGGTCGGAACATCAATGGCTCCTCAGATACGCTTCCATGGCTGGCTTGTACTCGGTGGTCACGTCCCGCCATGATTGCACCCCGTTAAAGGTCGCCCAGCGATCCCATGCATAACGAGCATCGTCCGCCAAGTGGCTGGCGTCGCGCATCCGATAGAGCCGGCCACTGACCGTTCTGAACTCCATGGCGCTCGCATCGAAGACCGCAATGGCACTGCTGACCTGCCCCGCCCCCGTCGCCAGATCGATCCCGACCAGGTGCCGTTCCCCCTTGTCGGTCTCGACTACCGCCCAGCAAGCCAGATCGATCTCGGGCTTTACCGCCACGTCAGGTGTTTGCCAAAACATCAATTCCTCCTCTCATCTCAGGCCCGCGAGAAAGTCGTTCCAGTCCCAGGAATAGGCACATCCGAGTGGATCCGGCGCTTCGTCGATAATGGGTCGTGTGGAGGCTCGAATGTTGTGCGCGAAGTAGCTGCGTGTCGGTTCAGGAATCTCATCCAGTCTGACATAGGAAGTCCGGTCCATCGAAAGGTGAACTGGCACCTGCGGCAGAACCGGCCGCGGGGGCAACTCTTCTTTTCCGGTAAGTGCTACGGCAATGCTGCGCGCCACCAGATCCCACACGCTGGCAGACCAGCGGGGATAGTCCTGGAGCGTTGCGTTCCAAGGGTTCGGCAACAGATCCTCTTCCATATCGATCTGATAGTCCGCCAGAGCGCCGGAGCGAATTCGACCGATATCGGCCGTCGCCAGGGTGCGTCGACCCTGGCCTCCGCCGCCGGGCATCAGTTCAACGGTTACGCGTAGCATGGCTTCGCTTCGCCCCCCTTTCAAGTTTCCGAATCATCGATGTCATCGGATGCCAGTTCGTAAGACCTACGCATTTGAGCCACGATCCAGTCGACCTCCGGCCCACCGAGTTGCCAGACGGCCTGCTTGTTGCGCACGCCACGTTCCACCCAGTCGAGCAGTTCGGTCGGGCTCCGGGTCGGTTGGTCAAGGGCTTTGCGTCGGCAGTACGCGACGAGCTGCTCGACCAGGTCCAGGCATATTGCATAGCGCTCGGCGCGCTCGTCGTCGGTCAGTCCGACGACGAATCGGCCGTTGATCCTCCGGGCAGCAAACTTGGCCTGTGTGCCGGCAAGGCTCGCCGGGAATGGGTTGCGCGGAAAATCGTCGGGGACTTGCATCGTAGATACTAGAAATAGGATTTAGCCCGTGGCGAGATGGCAGTCTGCTTCGGCAACTCACGCGCCTTGCGCGCACAGATCGCCATCAATAGCAGCGTGTGTACCGAGTGTGTACAGGCGCCGAAGCCGTGTCATGTAGCGTGGTTGCTCACGATTGCATGGTTCCAAGCGGCCGTCCCGACCCATGTAGGCGTAGTACAGGGTAGGCTCCTGCTCACTTTCATAGCTCCAAAGCTCACAGACCGGCTGAGCGCCCCGGGTCGGGGAAAGAATATCGACCGCAACTTGCTCATCGGGCTGTTCAGACTGCAGGCACGCGAGTTCCTCGATCAATCCGTCGATGGAATCAATGAGAACCATCCCACCCTCCGCCTCGGAATTGGCAAGCTGGTGGTACAGCAGAAAGGCAGGCTGGGAAATAACGACACCCTTCCATGTGCCGACCGGGGCGTTGTCTGAATCCGTTAAGACGCCCAACTGCCATTCATACTTCGTTAGTAGCATCGTGGAAAAGAGTCTTGATGGGGTTCTGTAATGAGTGGCACATGGAGTTTCAGTATCCGGCCTTGAAAGCTCACCGGTACGCGCTGGTTCGGGAATCTCCCAGTCGGACATAGGACGTACCATCACAGGTTGATGAATTAGCACCAAGGCATGCGACGGGCCTGTGGGCGGACGGAGCGACGAGATCCCCCTAGTCAGGTGCGGACCAACACGGATAACTCTTAACCTCGGCTTTGGGCATGCTGCGGATCTGCGGCGACAAGGTCTTGAGGCTCGTGCCGTCGAGCACCCCGTTCCGTCTTGAAGACCATGCAGTCATTCCGAGGCTTTCTCACCGCAGGAAGAATTGTTCGTGGATGGCCTTGATCACCGGGAAGGGCCTAAACCCGGCTTTAGGATTCAATGCATAGACTGGAATATCTCCACGCCACCCAACGCGGCCAGCATGCCCTCAACAAAGCACGCAGTTTAGCCCTCGCATGTAAAGACTGTGGATTTATTATATGTAGATTTATATGCTGTAGATTCATTTTGTGCTCTAGGTGATGCTCTCGCTCCATGGATGAGACTGAGAACATCAACTCCGCACAACTGGCGGCGAGACAGCGTTTGTCCGCCAACATGAAGGTGCTCCGGGGTAAACGAGAACTGTCGCAGGATGCACTGGCCGATCGCGCCGGTCTGCATCGCACTTACATCAGCCAAGTCGAGCGGCAACTGGTCAATGTCTCTCTCGACAATTTGGTTTTGCTGGCTGTGGCGCTCGGCGTATCAGTGACCGAACTCCTGGTGGAACCGAGCGAGGCTGCCATTCCAGTCAAGCCTGGGCGCAAACGCACTTCAACAAGGGCGGAACGCTGAGCACGTTTACGCCTTTGATGCCCGCGCACTACATGGAAGAGTTTCAGGGAAGCGGCGTTTAGGAGAGGCGGTTTTTCGTAGCCGGCACTGGCCGCACTCAACCGAGAGAAACTAGACGATGCAGCATATGTTCCAAAACCAGCAGTCAGCGATGAGGATCGCCGCAGCGTGAGCACGCCCTCGTCGGCATTACTGCGGCCTGCCCTTCCGCACCGCACCACATGTTTGAACCGACGAGTCAGCCGGTCCTGTCTCGCCCCGCGCCCCAGTTCTCCCGAACACGTGCAGCAGAGCCTCCTGGCAAGCGGAACCCGCTTGCCCCCCAACAGAGATGACAGATCGCTGATGTAAGCGTAGAGGTCCACGCCCCGCGCACGTTGCCAGCGAGCGCAGAGCCAGCAGGTGTCCAGACATAATCCGTCTATTGTCTAAACGTGCACAAATAAACACATTTTGAGACTAGGGCTGCTCTACTGTCCCGCCAAAGTTGACGTGTGCTGTCCAGTCGAGTCGCAGGCCTACAGCAGAGTGGTGATGTGCATAGCGGCGTGTGGTCTGCTGAGTAGACGGCTTGAACTTCCCATTAGAAGGCGGAAAGGCGTGCCCCTTTGACTCAAGGATGGCCTTCATCAACTGCGTCGAACCCAAGAACACAAGAGATCAATTAATCACATATGTTGTTTGCGCGACATCTAGTGCCTTGCCATGGGACGACAGGTGCAAAAAAATATACATAAAAAACAATGGCTTAGTCTCACAGAAAAAACGACATCTCATGCCTTGTCGAAAAAAAATTACGACATGTTTTGGCTCTTTGGCCAACTCAGCACGAGGCGTATGAATCATTTTTTTGGTGAGAAATGCGACATCTAGTGCCTTGTCGCACGACATCTTCTGCCTATGTTTCTCACTGAAGGAATTCGATAACGAACAATCGGACTGAAAAAGGAGCGGCCTTGCCGTTGCCGAGGTTTGCTCCTTGTCAAGTTTGAATGCAGTCTTTCAACCCGTACCCGAAATAACCAGCCACGTCACTTCCTACTTTTGCGACCGGCCCGGCAAGAGCAAGAGCGCTGCCACCGCCACCACCGGCCCGACGGCCAGCGTCAGCAGCGCAACTGAGAACGAATGCGTCTGCCCGTAGAAGTAGCCCACCACAAGCGGTGACATGGCACTGCCGGACTGCCAGATGGCATTGGTCAGGCCGGCACCGGCACCGGCGGAATTGCGGCCGCACGCGTCGCTGACCTGGGCCATGAGCACGGGTGTATAGCCAAATCCCACTGCGCCCAGCAGGGGGGCAAGCAAGTAAAACTGGGTGACCGTAGAGCTCTGCCCGAAGATCATCAACATCACGGCAAATGCAGCCAGGCACAGGATCGAGATCCGCTTGCGCGCATGGCGATGCATGTCAGAGATCCATCCCAGCAACGGCTTGGCGATGACGGCGCCAATGCCGAAGGTAGCGGCAATCGAACCCGCCGTCACCGGAGAAATGCCGTACTGCCTGGTCATCAGCGCATTGCCCCACGCCCCAAATCCCACGGTGGCCCACAAGCCGCCGCAACCGGCAATCGCAAGCAGGATGAGGTTGCGGCTCTTGAGCAGCGCCAGGATGTCGGCGCCCTTGATGCGCGCGAGCGGCGGCTCTCCGTCGGGAGCGTCGCGCAAGACGAACCAGGCGACAGCCGCGCACGCCAGCGTAATGCCGCCAAGCAGGCGGAAGGCGGTTTGCCAGCCATACCACAGCGAGATGGTTGGCACGGTGGCATTCGTGAGCACCACGGCCAGCGACGTGGCCGTTGTGTACAGCCCCATCGCGCGGCCGCGGTCATTGCGAAACCATGCCGCGATGATCTTCATGCCGGCTGAATAGTCCGCACCGGCGGCCAGGCCCATCGCGAACTGGATGGCAATGCCCGTCCACAAGGTATGCGCAAAGCCAAAGCAGAACGTGAGCACGCCCAGCGGCACCAGCGCCAGGGTCAACGTGGTGCGGCCGCCGAGCACATCGGTCAGGATGCCCCCCACGATATTGGCGAGCACATAGCCGATGTAGAACGCCGTGACGAACGCGCCCAACATCGACACAGTCAAACCAAGTGAATGACCGACCGGCGCGGCGACGCTGCTCCACGCCACGCGATCCACATAGCTCAGCAGGAACGCTGCCCACACGACCGCCAGCACCACCCAGCGGTATCGTGACGCGGCGGCCTGGGCGGGCGACGCGGCGTCGACCGCCTTCTCCGCCATCGAAAGGCTTGTCTTCATGGTCTCCTCCGTCGCGGGCATCTGAGTTGGGGCGCTCCGCGTAGTGTCAGGGGTGTCCCGGTACAGGTGTCCGGGGACATTGGTTGTAGGCGGCTTTCCGCTCTTCTTGCTGCGTGGTTTCAGCCGGTGGTGGCGGTTGCCGTTGTCACCGGATACAAGTCAAAGATCGAGCACCAGCGTACGCGATCTGGCGCGTGAGCAGCATGGCGTGAACTGATCGTTCCTGGCCTGCTCCTCGGGGGAGAGGTACAGATCACGATGGTCGGGTTCGCCCTCGAGCACGCGCACCAGGCAGGTCCCGCAAATGCCCTGGCCACAGGACACCGGCACCTCCACGCCGGCATTGGCAAGCGCTTGCGCCACGGTCTGCTCCGCCGGCACGGCAATGGTCTTGCCGGAGCTGGCGAGCTTTACTTCGAATGCGCCGCCGGTGGTATCGACGCTGGCTGCAAAGAACTCATAATGCAGACGATCCTCCGCCCAGCCCAGACGGCGTGCCGTCTCGAGCACGGCGTCCATGAAGCCTTTGGGGCCGCAGACATACAGATGCGCATCCGCGCTGGCCGCGCCCAGCAGGGCCGGGATGTCGAGCTTTTGCGCCGGGTCCTCGTCATCGAAATGGCATTGCACCCGGTCAGCATACGGCGCGCGGCCAAGATGGTCGATAAAGGCGGCGCGCCCTCGCGAGCGGGCACAGTAGTGCATGGCAAATGCGTGCCCGTCGCTTGCCAGGCTCTCCGCCATGCACAGCATTGGCGTGACACCGATGCCGCCGGCCAGCAGCAGATGCCGCGGCGCGCCCGGCTCGAGCGGGAAGTGATTGCGCGGTGTGCTGATTTCCAGCGTGCTGCCTTCCTGCACGACCTCGTGCATGGCGCGTGAGCCACCGCGCGACTGTGCGTCATGCAACACGGCGATCACGTACCGGTGCCGCGCGTCAGGGTGGTTGCACAGCGAATACTGCCGTGTAAAGCCGCCCGGAATGTGCACGTCGATGTGCGAGCCGGCGGAGAACGGCGGCAGCGGCGCACCGCCCAGGTCGGCCAGTTCGAAACTGCAGATGCCATCCGCCTCGACCTGCTTGCGCACGACGCGCACGGTGAGTTGGGATTCGCCCATGATGACCTCCTACATCACGTGCAAGCCACCATCCACCATCAGCGTGGTGCCGGTGATGAACGAGGCCTCGTCACTGGCCAACCACAGGATCGGCCAGGCAATCTCGTCGGGCGAGGCCCAGCGCCCGAGCAGCGAGGTGTCCTGGCGCTGCTCCTTGAGCACGTCCAGGCTCTTGCCGGCAGCCTGGGCGCGGCCGATATGGAAGTCCGTCAGCGTCGAGCCCGGGCACACCGCGTTGGCCCGCACGCCGTGCGCCGCTTCTTCAAAGGCGAGGGTGCGCGTCATGGCCAGCATGCCGGCCTTGGTGGCGTCGTACAGGCCCATGCCCTTGCGCCCCGTCACGGCGTAGCAAGATGAGACGTTGATGATGCTGCCTTGCCCCGAAGCCCGCAGCAGCGGCAGTGCGGCTCCGCAATAGTTCGAGGTGCCCACCAGGTTGACGTCGACCATGGCGTGCCACTCTTGCGGCGTGGCGTCTGCCACCGCCGAATAGTTGCGCGTGGCTGCGTTGTTCACCAGCACGTCCAGGCCGCCGAAGTTGTCCGCCGCTTGCTGCGCGGCGCGCTTGGCCTGCGCAGGGTCATTCACGTTGGCAGCCAGCGTCTGCAGCCGGGCACCCGGAACCTGATCGACGATGGCCGCGGCCGTGCGTTCCAGCGCCTCGGCATTGGCATCGACCAGCATGACCGAAGCACCTGCCGCACAGAACAGGCGGGCCGTGGCGGCGCCAATGCCGCCTCCGCCGCCCGTGATCAGGGCGCGTTTGCCCTGGAGTCGTTGTCGTTGTTCCATGGTCGCCATCTCACACCGAGTAGACCGGCTGGTCCTTGCCGTCGTCCAGGTGCACGCGCGCCCAGTCCTGCGGCTTCTGGTCCTTGGGCAGCAGCACGCCAGCGGCGCGCACGCGTTGGGCGCTGGCGTCGAGCGCTGGCGGCTCGACATCGCTCTGCATGTTCGTCGCGGCCTCATACAGCATGCGGCGGCACATCACGATCGCGCGGTCGGTGGGCAACAGCTTTTCGGCCTCGTGGTTCTGGATCGGGCCCATGCTTTCCTGCAGCGACGAATCCTGCGCCGCAAAGCCAAACACACCGCTGTAGGCACGCTTTTCCTTCTGCGCCTGGCGGTCGATCAGGTAGTCGTTGTCCTTGTTGGCCCTGGTGCGCCACGTGCCTTCTTCGTATTCGTTGTGGATGCCCTTGCCCGCCTTCATGTCGGCCAGCTCCTGCTCGGTGAGCGGGCGGTCGGGGCGGAAGTTGATACTCCAGGCCCAGCAGCTGTGGTCGTCGATGGGCACCCACACGTGGCCGCCGAGCGCGTGCTCGCCAAACGGCGGAATCAGCGTGTACCAGGGGAACAGCCACTGCGTGATGCGGTAGTAGTAGGTGTCTGCGTCGCCGTTGCGGCGGCCGAACAGCGTGAGGCCGACCGGCGTCTTCTCGGTCTCGAAGATCACGTTGCCGTCGGCCTTGATGTACTTCAGCGCCTCGGTGCCCTGATGCATGGGGTCGTCGTCGACCTCGTAGCGGTGCACGTATGACACGTGGCTGGTGTCGATGCCGCCTTCCATGGCCTGCAGGTAGTTGCTCTCCTGCAGCCGCTTGGAGACGTACACGTGGCTCTCCGGGAGGCTGCACCACTCCACGTCAGGCGGGGCGGGTTGCTTGTCCTTCGGGCCCAGGTAGGCCCAGACGATGCCCGCGCGTTCGATGCACGGATAGGCCTTGATGCCCATGTGCTTGCAGGCCTGGGGCGCCGAGGGCACGTCCACGCACTTGCCGTCGCGGTCGAACTTGAGGCCGTGATAAGCGCAGCGGATGCCGCTCTCTTCATTGCGCCCGAAATACAGCGACACGCCGCGGTGCGAGCAGAACTCGTCAACCAGCGCCGCCTTGCCATCGGTATCGCGAAACGCCAGCAGCTTTTCGCCCAGGATCTGCACGCGCACCGGCGGGCAGTCCGGCTCCGCAATCTCGCTGACCAACAGCGCCGGCACCCAGTACCGGCGCATCAGGTCGCCCATCGCCGTGCCGGGGCCCGTGCGCACCAATGTTTCCGACATCTGCTTGTCCATCTCCACTTCCTCCTTGCCATGTCCATCTGGTGAGATTGAAATCCATTCTACGGACAATCTGACAAAGGTCAAGCTCGACTTTGAATACAATGGCGAATATGAAAAGCTCAAAGATGACGGGAACAGATCACATGGAAGTCGAAAAGAACCAGGACAGCGTGCGCGCCGTGGACCGCGCGCTGGACATCCTTCTCGCATTCCGCCCGGGTGACGACGCCCTGACGGTGGCGGACCTGCTCAAGCGGGTCGATCTGAGCCGGCCGACCCTGTACCGCCTGCTCAATACGCTCGAGCACAACGGCTTTCTGGTGTCGTTCGGGGAGCCGCAGCGCTTCCGGCTGGGGAGTTCCGTGGCGCGATTGACCTACGTGTGGGCGGCGAGCCACCGGATTGCCGATATCGCACAGGCCCCGCTGCGTCGCCTGTGGGAGGCGACGGGAGAAACCGTGGCCCTGTTCGTACCGGAGGGCGCGTACCGCGTGTGCGTGGCAGAGATCGAGAGCGTGCAGCCCCTGAGCTTCCGTCGCGGCCTGGGGTATCGCGAGAAGCTGGCCCTGGGCGCCAGCGGACGCGCAATCCTCGCGCATATGGATCGTGATTCCGCGGATGCGCTCGATGTCCCGGTCGATCCGGCGGAACTGGCCGCCATTCGCCAGCGTGGCTACGCAGTCAGTCGCAACGAACTGATCGAAGGTGCGGTTGCATTGGCGGCGCCGTTCTTCAATGGCGCGGATCGCGTCGCGGGCTCAATATGCATCTTCGGCCCCGGAGTGCGCATGTCGGAAGACAGGGTGTCCGAGTTCACCCGATTGCTGGTGGCAGAGGCGGCGACGCTTTCCAGGGCGCTCGGGCAGTGATTATGTATATCTTCAACAGGACGCCAGGATGATATGAGGGGCGACCTGTAGTCGAAGGATTGGCACCTTCGAACCCGAGCGACTCAAGATCCAGCTCTTCAATGTCACTCGTCTTCGGCTTCGTTCAATACCACATTGCGCACAGCGGTGGCGGGGGCGCCCGTGAACGCCGCCTGGCGCGGCTTGTCGATGCTGTAGCGCAGCCGGCCCACCTCGATATACATGCGTAGCCGGCGATATTTGACCAGATAGAGCAAGCCGACCAGGGCTGCGGCAAAGCCCGAGGCGGCCCCGACGCCCAGCGCCCAACGCGGACCAAAGCGGTCCGCCACCCACCCGACCACCGGTGCGCCGAGCGGTGTGGTACCAAGCGCAATTGCCAGCAGGATGGCGATCACCCGGCCACGCATCGCCGGTTCTGTGGATATCTGCACGAGGCTGTTGGTGGAGGTGGTGAATGTTTGCGTCGACGCGCCGATCGCCGCAAGCGCCACGCCAAACAGCACAGCATTAGGCATCAGCGCGCCTAGCATACAGCCCGTGCCGAAGATGGCTGCCGCGCCAAGCAGGATCGCCATGCGCGGCTTCGGCCGGCGTGCGGCCAGCAACGTGCCGGTGACGGAACCGATCGCCATGGTTGAACTCAGCAAGCCGTACTGGCCCGCGCCAGCATGAAATGCGCTGACCGACATAGTCGAGATGAAGATCGGAAAATTCAGGCCGAAGGTTCCGATCAGGAAGAGCATGAGCAGGGCGGCCTTCAGGTCGGGACGCTTCCACACATACCTGAAACCTTCCACGAAGCTGCCGCGCGTGCGCAGCGCGAGCGGCTTCAGGTGCAATTCCTTCTGACGCAGCATGCGCAGCGCCCCGAGCACGGGGACGAACGAAAGCGCGTTGATCAGGAACACCCAGCCCGTGCCCACCGAAGCGATGAGCAAGCCCGTGATCGCGGGACCGACCATCCGCGCCGCGTTGAATGAGGTGGAGTTCAGCGCGACCGCATTGGGGAGGTCTTCCTCGCCGACGAGGTCGGAGACGAAGGTCTGGCGCGCGGGGGCGTCAAACGCGGTGATACAACCGAGCAGCAACGCGAACACATAAACGTGCCACAACCGCACCAGGCCCGTGACGGTCATCAGTCCCAGTCCGAGTGCCAGCATGCCCATGGCCGCCTGCGTGGCGAACAGCAGCTTGCGGCGGTTGAAGTGGTCGGCCGCATAGCCGGTGAGCGGCAGCAGCAGCATCTGAGGACCGAACTGCAGCGACATGACAATCCCGACCGCAGTCGCACTGTGATGCGTGAGTTCCGTGAGAACGAGCCAGTCTTGCGCCGTGCGCTGCATCCACGTACCGACGTTTGACACAATCGCGCCACTCGCCCAAACCCGGTAGTTGAAATTGCGCAGCGAACGGAATGTGCCTGCCACTGGCGTGGTTCCTTGTCAGAGAGGTTGAGCGCGTCGTTGCGCGGGCGTGCCGTTACGCGTGCGCGCGGGTGAGCAGGTCGAGGACTTCCTGCGTCGTGCCGGTTTCGCCGAGTCGCGGGAAGATGCGCGTGACGCTGTTGGTGTGTGCCTCGGGATTCATGTCGGTCATGGCGTCGACGGCCAACGTCACGTTAAGGCCCAACTCGTGCGCGTAACGCGCGGTCGACTCGACGCCGATGCTGGTCGCTACGCCGACGAGCACGATTTGCGTGACCCCCTGCTTGCGCAACCACGCTTCCAGATCGGTGTGCGTGAACGCCCCCCAGGTACGCTTGGTGACGAGGTGGTCAGTGGGTTGCGGCCGCAGTTCGGGCACCAGTTGCATGAAATCGGCGGGGTAATCGCCTGTACCGCGCGATTGTTCCGCACGGCCCGGCGCGCCACCAGCCACGTTGACGAGCACGACGGGGAGGCTTCGCTGACGGAATGCATTAACCAGCATGGCCGAGCGCGCCACAATCTCGCGGACCGGGTGCACGGTCGGCAGCGCAACGATGCCTTGCTGCAAATCGATGACGACGAGGGCGGTGTTGGGGTCGAGCGTAGTTAGCGCCATGGCGTTCTCCTGATGGGTTGGACGTTACGGAGCGATCAAGCGCTTGAGAAGCGCCACGCCAGTCGCGAGTTGTTGTTGCTCGGCGGCGGTGAAGCGGCTCTGGATTGCCGGGTAAAGCCAGTCTTCGCGCGCCGCGCGGCTTGCCTTGACTTTCTGGCGGAAGGCCGGTGTGAGCGAAAGGACGGTCTGCCTGCCGTCGTTCGGATCGGGAGCCCCGCTGACGGCACCCGCGGCTTTCAGGACTGCCAGCGTCTCGCCCATGGACTGCGGACGCACGTCAAGGGCGCGAGCGAGCCCGGCGACCGTAGCTGGGCCGTCGCGTTCAAGCAGATGCAGCACCTGGATCTGCGAAGGCGTGAATTCGCCGGCGCGCGCTTCTTCGCGCAGCCTCCGGCGCAGCTTGCCGATCAGGGCGCGCAGGTCTTCGGCCGTGGCGTGCAGCGAAGCGTCACTTGCGGGAGGGTTGCTCTTGTTCATGCGATGCAATATAGAAGGTTACCTTGCAAGGTTACCTTCCTAACTGGCGCGGGTCAAATCAACCGCGAGGCCGGCGATAGTGTTCAGACCGGCATCGGCGATATCTCCCGGACGACCAACGCGCTTGATAGGCTGCAGGGCGAAGCCGTGGGTCGCCGCCTGCGAACACCTGCCGGCCTGGTTCGCGTTCCGGCAATCACCGGGTCGCGAATCGGCATTTGAGCCGCGCGGTTGCCGCCTCTACCATCAGTTCCAGTGGTATGTAAAACGCAGCGCACGCCGGCGCGGACAAGAGATCAGACAAGCACCCTCCCGGAGTGGTGCGCTGAAAGGGTAACCCATTCATGACACCTCCCGCACAGATCACGATGACCCTGGAACGGGGCCTTCATGTGCTTCGTGCCTTCCGTGCCGAGCGTACGCCGCTCACGAACAGCGAGATCGTCAAGCGCACCGGCCTGCCGAAAGCGACGGTGTCGCGCCTGACCACCACCCTGATCGCGCTGGGCTTCCTGCGCCGCGTTGCCGGCAGCACGCAGTTCGAGCTGGCCCCGGCTTCCCTCCACATCGGGGACACCTACCTGGAAACCAACCCGGTCACCGATCGCGCGCATCCCTTTCTGCAGGAACTGGCGGACCAGCTTAATGTGTCGGTCGCCCTTGCCGTGCCCGACCGGCTCGACATGCTATATATCGCACATCGAACCAGTTCGCGCATTGCGACCCTACGCCTCGGCGTGGGCTCGCTGCTGCCGATGGGTTGGACGGCGACTGGCCGCGCATGGCTGTGCGGCTTGCACCCCGATGCCCGGCATGAATACCTGCAAACCCTCAAGCGCGCGGACAGCGCGCGCATCGCCGAACTCGAACGCGGCATCGCTACGGCCTTCCAGGACCTGCAGAGCCTTGGGGTCTGCACTTCCCTGGGCAAGTATCAGCGCAACGCTTACGGGATTGCCCTGCCTGTCACGGTGGGACGTTCGGCCACACTGATGTCGCTGAGCTGCGGCGCGGTTGAGTTGGAGCCGGACATGGCAGCCATCACAGAACGCCTCGCGCCTGTGCTGAAGGCCGCAGCAGCCGACCTCGTCGAACTGCTGCGGGATGTTGATACGCGGATCTGACGGTCAATCCGCGGCGCCTTCCCGGGCGCCACTGCGGTATCAGTGACGCGTGCTCAAGCGCTCCTCCAGGGCATGCGCCGTCGCAGCGAGCCTCGGGCCCAACTCCCGCTCCATTCTGGCGCGATTCATGCCCGCGCTGCGGCCAACGCTGGCCAGCACCACTGACGGATGTCCCGGCACGCTGACAGGTACCGCAACCGAAGCCAGCTCGCGTCCGCAAGGCGACATGCAGAAGCCGTACTGGTGGAGCTGTGACATGCCCTCAGCCATCTGCCTGCGCAGCGAGGGCCAGTCACGGCCGCTCTTGCGCTCGACGTTGCTCTGGAGGTAAAAGCGCTCCCGTTCCGGCAATGCGGCGAGCAGCGCCCAGCCCATCGGGGACGAAGCAATCGGCACGCGGATCCCGGCAGCAAGGTGCGTGTCGAGATAGACGTCCTTGCCAACCTGCGATTCATTGACGATGACATCGAGCCGGTCGCGCGCACCCAGGATGACATGGGTATCGCTGGCGTCGGCAAATTTCCGCATCTCGATGCGGGCGGCGCTTTGCACGCTGTCGCCCGAGACGGCCGCGTAGCCCAGGGTCAATGCGGCCGAGGCAAGCCGGTACTTGCGCCGGCTCTCGTCGTAGCGCACATAGCCGAGTGCTGCCAGGGAATGCAGCATCCGGGACACGGTAGGCGCCGGAATGCCGGTCCCCACGGCAATCTCCTGGTTGCCCATCCACGGATGCTCAGCGCTGAATGCAGCCAGCACGGCCAGGCCGCGGGCCAGCGGCACCACCCGCACGTCACCCTTGTCGGAATCACGGTTCGATTGCATCACGGCTTGAACGGTTGCCATGGCTGTCTCCATTTTTTCCGGCCCGGCCTTCATTGGGCCGAGCCGCTATTCCCGTCACGCCTCAAGCGTAATCAGCTGGCGGCGATGCGCCAAGTTGCGTTCCGCGACGCGGCGATTCGCCAACCGCGATCCGGCACCCCGCGTGCCGGGCGGCTGGCGGCTCGGCGCGCGCCTCAGACCAGGCGCAGGATATCGTCGACCCGGGCGCGCTCGGTGCAGTAGCCATTCACCGGGTGTGCCCTGTCGGCGTAGCCAAAGGAGATGCCGCACACCACCTCCAACTTCCCCAGCCTGCAATGAGGCCGGCTTCAGACGATGCGGCCATCAGGGCAGCACTGCTTGTGGTCAATAAGACTTCGGCAGCCCGAGCTTGCGCTCGGCGATGTTCGACAGGATGAGCTGCGGGGTGACGGGCGCAATGTAGCCGATCCAGGCTTCCCGCATGAATCGCTCCACGTGATACTCCTTCGCGTAGCCGAAGCCGCCATGCGTGAGGATCGAGGTCTGGCAAGCGTTCATGCAGGCCTCGGATGCCAGCAGCTTGGCCGCGTTTGCCTCCGAGCCGCAGGAGATCCCTTTGTCGTAGAGATCGGCAGCGGCGAGCAGCATGTGATTGGCAGCCTCGAGCTCCGCCCAGTTGCGGGCCAGCGGATGCTGGACACCCTGGTTCTTGCCGATCTGACGACCGAAGACGACGCGGTCCTTGGCGTATTGCGTGGCAAGCCTGAGCACCGCGCGGCCGATACCGACCTGCTCGGCGGCGACGAAAACGCGCTCCGCGTTCATGCCGTGGAAGATATACTTCAGCCCCTTGCCTTCTTCACCGATCAGCGAGTCCTTGGAAACCGGCAGATCGTCGATGAACAACTCGTTGGTGTCGACAGCGGCACGGCCAAGCTTGTCGATCTCCCGAATGTCGACATATTTTCGGTCGAGCTTGGTGTAGAACAGGCTCAACCCTTCGCCGTGCTTCTTGACCTCCTCGACCGGCGTGGTGCGCGCGAGAATCAGCATGTGGTCGGCGACCTGCGCGGTCGAAATGAAGACCTTCTTGCCCGAGATCAGGTAGTTGCCATCGGGCTGCTTCTTCGCCACAACCTTGAGCTTGGTGGTATCAAGGCCAGTGTCCGGCTCGGTGACCGCGAAACACGCCTTGTGTTCGCCACGGACAAAGGGCGGCAGCCAGGCCTTCTTCTGTGCATCCGTGCCGAAATGCACGACCGGCTGCAAGCCGAAGATGTTCATGTGGATAGTGGACGCGCCCGCCTGCCCGCCGCACTCGGCCACGGTACGCAGGAAGAGCGCAGCTTCAGTCACGCCAAGGTTCGCGCCGCCGAACTCCTCTGGCATACAGATTCCGAGCCAGCCGCCACTGGCAACGGCCTCGAAGAACTCGTGCGGAAACTCGTGATTCTTGTCCTTGTTCCGCCAGTACTCGAGCGGAAAGTCCACACAGATCTTTTCTGCCGCATCAATAATGGCGAGCTGATCGGCGCTGAGTTGGTAATCCATCGCTTCACTCCTGCAGGTGTCAGATCAGGCCTTGTCGGCAGGGCGCAGCATCATCAGGCCGGTGCGCACGGCAGTGCAGACGATTTCGTCGCGCTGGTTCTTGGCAAGGTGCTTGAAGGTGACGATGCCAGAGTCCGTGCGGCTCTTGGAGATGCGGGTTTCGATGATTTCAGTCTCGACGCGGATGGTGTCGCCGTGGAAGGTGGGCTTGGGAAAAGCAATCTCGCCAAAGCCGAGGTTGCCCAGCGTGGTGCCCAGCGTGGTCTCGTACACCGTGATGCCGGCCACCAGCGCCAGCAGGAACATGCTGTTGACCAGGCGCTGGCCGTAGAACGTATTCTTGCTGTATTCGGCGTCGATGTGCAGCGGTGCGCAGTTGTAGGTCATGGCCGAGAACAGGACGTTGTCGGTCTCGGTTACGGTGCGACGGATGGCGTGTTCGATCACCATGCCGGGCTTGAATTCTTCGAAGTAAAGGCCTGCCATTTGTCTATCTCCTTGGGGGTCGCAATCAGTTGTTGAACGATTGTGCTAGCTCGATGATTTCGCGCGCCGTCTTCACATGGGCGATGTCGATGTGCTCGCCGTCATAAATGCACGAGGCGCGACCCTCTTCCTGGGCCTTTTCCAGCGCGTCGATCATTCCCTGGTAGAACGCCACTTCCTCCTCGGTGGGACTGTAGGTCTTGTTGACGATCTCGACGTTGGAGGGGTGCAGCACCAGCTCGCCGCTCATGCCCAGCTGGCGGTCGTTGGCGGACGAGACCTTGAGCCCTTCCAGGTCATGCACCTGCTGCCATACTCCGCCGATGGGCAGCTTGCCCGCGGCGCGTGCGGCCATGACGATGCGCGACTTCAGGTACAAGGTCTCGCGCCCTTCGAGCGACCACACGGTCTTGAGAGCACGGGCCACGTCGGCGTTTTTGGCCGTGGCGCCGACGATGGCAGGCACGCGCTCGTGCTGGGCGATCTCGTAGGCGTATTGCAGCGAGCGGGCGGTCTCCAGCAGCGGAATCACCCGGGTGTGGCCCACCGGCATGCCGGCGCGGTATTCGGCCTCGGCCAGCATGGACGAGACGGTATGAATGTCCTCGGGGCCGCAGGGCTTGGAGATCACAATGCCCTCGACCACCGGATTGACGATAGCCAGGATGTCTTCGTAGTCGTACAGGTGTGGGCTGCGATTGATGCGCACCCAGATGCGCGGTTTCTGCCCGGCCAGCCAGTCTAGCTTGGACTTGACGATCTCACGCGCCTCGACCTTCTGGGCCGGCGGCACGCTGTCCTCCAAATCCAGGATCAGCGCATCCGCTTTGGCTGCCACCGATTTCTCGATCCAGCCTGGCTTGTTGCCCGGCACGAACATCATGGATCGCATCGGTTTCATGGCACTTATACTCATCCTCGTCTCCTGGTAATCATTACTGCCTTACAACCGTTAGATGAACGGCAAAAAATTTTTGGGAAATCCCGTGACCTTGATGCTAGGTGGGCCAGGTGGTTTTACTCAAGTAGTGACTGGCGAACCACCGATTCGCATTGCGCGAATCGGCGATGCACGGACGGATTCAGCCCGCTGGATGGCGTCTCGGCAACCGTTGCAGGCAGCGAAACTTGGCCACCACCTCGTTGCGCTGGTTATAGGCGCGACGCTCCAGTTCGATCAGGCCGGCGTCGGGGCGCGCGGGGTCGTCGCGCTTGTCCAGCACCTCGCTTTCAACATGGATGGTGTCGCCGATGAAGACGGGACGCGTGAAGCGCACGTCGCTGAAGCCAACGGTGCCTGACACCAGGCCCCGTGCCAGTCCGGCCGCACCGATGCCGCATGCCAGCCCCAGCAGGAGGATGCTGTTGACGGCACGCATGCCATATGGCGCGGCTTCGGCATACGCCTGGTCCACGTGCAATGGCTCCATGCCATAGGTCAGCGTGCTGAACAGGAGGCTATCGGCCTCCGAGATGGTCTTGCGGATGGCATGCCGGCAGGCGCTGCCAATGACAAAATCCTCGAAATAGCGGCCGGTCACGGCGTCGGGCATGGGTGCATTCCCCTGAAAGGTGGGACTTGCATGTGCAATGCCACGACGCAGCGTCCCATTACGCTTCAAGGTAATCAGCAGGCGGCGATGCGCCAAGTTGTGTTCCGCGACGCGACGCTTCGCCAACCGCGATCCGGCATCGGGTGTGCCGGACAGCTGGCTCAGGATGACGCCGGATCAGGCTCCTCGGTCAGCTGGCGGATCAGCGCGCGTGTCGCCGCCGTGATCGCCTTGCCGCGGCGCGTGCCGATCCGCACGCTGCGGGTCGTCCATGGCTCGGGAATCCGCAGCACTGTCGAGCGCGTGCTGGCCTCTAGCGACACCATGCACTCAGGCAGGATGGTCACGCCAAGGCCCGCCTCTACCAGGCTGCGCGCCGCCTCGGGACCATTGATCGTGAACTTGGGATGCACGACCTGGCCGATCTCGCGCGCGGCGCGGTTGACGTCGGACATCAGCGTGGTGTTCGGCTGCATGGCAATGAACGGCTCGCGAATCAGGTCGGCCAAGGCCACCTCGGGCTGCTCGCCAAGCGGGTGGCCATGCGGTACCAGCGCGACCAGGCGGTCGAGGCGATACGGGAGGCTGTCCAGCGGCTCATCGTCGATATCCGGGCTGACGATATACACCGCCATGTCGACATCACCCGCCACCACCGAACGCACCAGGTTGGTATTGGCGTCCTGTTTCAACTCCAGCTCGACCAGCGGGAAGTTGCGGGAGAACTCGCCAATCTCGCGTGCCAGGTACTGGATGATGACGGCACCCGTGGTGCCAACGGTGACGTGGCCACGAACGCCTTCGGAGAATTCGCCGAGTTCCCGGCGCATGTCCTCCAGGTTCTCGAACAGCAGGCGCAGATGGCGCGCCAGGACTTCGCCGGCTGCGCTCGGCGCCACGCCACTGGGATTGCGCTCGAACAGTTGCACACCGGCAATGTCTTCCAGATCCTGGATGCGCTTGGTTGCCGCGGAGGCGGCAATGTTCTCGCGGATGGCGGCCCGCCGGATCTGGCGCTCTTCCACCACGGTCAGGAACAGCCGCAGGGTGAACAGGTCGACCCGCCGGGTCAGGCCATGCACGCTCAGCGTGCTCATGGTGTCTCCTTCAGTGCTGGAACCGGTCTGTCGCCGGGTCTGGCGTCGCGCTCATGCTGCATAGCGTCATTGCGCTACGTGCGCCGCGAATCGCATCGCGAGTATACCGTCATGTCCGGCGGCCCTGCACGGCTGCCATGCAAGGCAGAGACTTCCAGCAGGTCCAGGTCGTGCTCCAGATGACGCTGCCCCTGCCCGGCATCGCCCTGACACCAACCGGCGAATAACCCGCTCACCCCGGGGCGCGGCTTCCGCTCACTGTACGGAACCGGAGTCCGTCTCGGATTGACAGCCCCAATGCTTGCGCGGAATCTGGTCACCATGCCAGTGCATGTCGCCATCGACCGGGCGACGCATCAACGACACTTTTCCCAGGGGACGCACCTGTGACTACCACCCAATCCGATTCCAGTTCGCCGGCCAGCTGCCCACCCCTCGAGCAGGCAGTGGTTCGCCTGATCCAGGACCTGACCTTCGACCAGCTCGATGCGCCGGCGCATGCCGGCGTCAGCCGGCTCATGCGCGACCAGCTCGCGCTGCAGATCGGCACCTCGCAGATGCCCTGGTCGCGCCAGGTGCTGGCATTCGCCACCGCCCAGCAACGCCCCGGACGCAGCCGGGTGGCCGCGAGCACCGCCACCATGAGTGCGGCGGACGCCGCCTTCGTCAACGGCGCTTATGGTCATGGCTTCGAGTACGACGACGCCCACGGCGCCAGCGCCAGCCACCCCGGCAGCTGTGTAATTCCCGCGGCGCTCGCCATCGGCGAGGAACTGGGCTCGACCCTGGAGGAGGTCATCACCGCGATCGTGGCCGGCTACGAGGTCTACACCCGGATCGGCGTGCTGGCGGCGCCGGACCTGCTCAAGCGCGGCTATCACCCGCATGCCGTACTGTCCAGCTTCGGCGCCGCGGCAGTCTCGGCCAAGTTGCGCAGGTTCGATGCGGAAACCACCCTGCACGGGCTCTCCATCGCGCTGAGCCATGCGGCCGGCACCACCGAGTACACCTCCACCGGCGGCTCGGTCAAGCGGGTGCACGCCGGCATCGGGACGCGCAGCGGCATGGTCTCCGCCGACATGGCGCAGGCCGGCATCACCGGGCCGCGCGCCTTCCTGAGCGGCAACAAAGGCTTCTTCCGCACCTTCCTGCAGCGTGGCCCGGGCGATCGGGCCGAGGAGCGGTTCCGCCTCGACCAGCCGTTCGAGATCGGCACGGTCTGGCTCAAGGCGTACTGCGCCTGCTATTGCACCCATGCGTATATCGACGCAATCCGCCCGTTCGCGCCGCGCCGCGCCGACATTTCTGATATCCAGGCCCGCATCCATCCCGCCTTCAACGTCGTCGTCGGCACCGCCAACGCCAATGCGTATGAGCCGAAGAACATCGAGCACGTCCAGTTCAGCCTGCCGACGCAGATAGCATTTGCCGTGCTCGGCATGGGCAATGGCTACAAGGTGCACCGCGACTACCTGGACGGCAAGCTCGACATGGTCCCCGTGAAGGAAGTCGCGCGCGGCATCGGCATTACGGAAGCACCGGAACTCGAGCAGCGCTACCCCGGCAAGTTCGTCGCCGATGTCACGGTCACCTTCCGCGATGGCTCGTCCGAGCATGTCTTCGTGGAGGACCCGATCGGCTCGCTGGCCAACCCCATGTCGGAAGCCGAGCAGGACGCGAAGTTCATGGAGCTGACGGTTGACGTGCTTGGCGAAGACCGGGCGCAGACGCTGCTGGCCACACTCAGGAAGATGGATCCGCGCATCAAGGCCGCGGACCTGATGGCCTTGACGCACTAAGTAATGGCATTAGGCAGGACGCGCGCCGACCCGACCCAGCGTGCCAGGTCGGCCGCTCATGATAGTCAGGAGATAGCAATGCAGCAGCACCCCGTCAGCAGCCCGTCCGGGAGCGACGTCGACACCCTCACAAGACTGATGTCCGAGCGCTTCACGTGCCGCGCATACCTGGACAAACCCGTGCCGGACGCGGTGATCCGAAGCATCGTCAACGTTGCGAAGAAGAGCGCATCCTGGTGCAACGTGCAGCCCTGGCACCTGGTCATCGGCTCGCAGACGACCACGGAACAGTTTCGCAATGCACTGGTCGAGCACGCCGCCGGCTCACCCGAGGTCGATTCGGACCTGCCCTTCCCGGAAGAGTATCGCGGCGTCCACGCCCAACGCAGACAGGAAACGGGTTACCGGCTCTACGAAGCGCTGGGCATCGAGCGCCACGACCGCGAGCGCCGCGCCAGCCAGGGCTTCGAGAATTTCCGGCTGTTCGGGGCGCCGCATGTGGCGATTGTCACGATGGCCGCGGATCTGGGGCCATACGCTGCTGTCGATTGCGGCGGGTTTATCGCATCGTTCCTGCTGGCCGCGCACGCGCACGGTGTTGCCACCACGCCGCAGGGGGCGCTGGCACGGCACGCCAGGTTCGTGCGCTCGCACTTTGGCATCGGCGACGACCGCAAGATGATCTGCGCGATTTCGTTTGGCTACGCGGATCCCATTCATGCGGCGAACAGCTTCAGGACTAGCCGGGCGCCTGACGAAGAGATTTTGCGGCTGCTGTAACTACCGGCGTTTTCGTGATGAAGCAAGCGAGCCGACCCTGGTCGGCTCGTTCTCCTTGTCGGAGACTTATCGGCCGGCTTTCAGCCGGCCTTTGACTTGGCCTCCGTCAGGGCCACCAACTTCTTCCACCGTTCCAGCTCAGCCGGCGCACTGGCGCGAACCGCCGCGGCATCCGCGATATCGACCTCCAAGCCCTGTCCGATGCAGTAAGACTTGAAAGCGGGCGTCGCAGCCGCCGCAGTCATTGCCCTGGACAGCTGCGAGACGATGGCAGGCGGCGTGCCACGTGGAGCCATGACCCAGATCGGCGAGATCAGCTCATAGCCCTTCAGGCCGGCCTCGTCCATCGTCACGACACCCGGAAGCTGGCTCGAACGCTGCAAACTGGTGACTGCCAGCACGCGCAATCGTCCCGCCTTGATCAGAGCCAGCGACGAGGCCACGCCCTCGAAGCCGACGTCGACCTGGCCGCTCGCCGTATCGACCGCGACCTGCGCCGGCCCCTTGTACGGGACGTGGATCATCTCAATGCCGGCCATGCTGCTCATCAGCGCCGCCGCCATGTGCGACGTGGTGCCATTTCCGGAAGACCCGAAGGACACGCTCCCGGGCTTGCGCTTCGCCGCCGCGATGACATCCTGGACCGTGCGGAACCGCGAATTGGCCGCGGTAGTCAGCAGCAGCGCCGACATGCCCAGCCGCGCAACCGGTTCGAAGTCCCTGACCGCATCGTATGGCGTCTTCTCGACCCACTGGTTCGAATAGTGCGCGGCGTACGTGCACAACAGCGTGTAGCCGTCCGGTGCCGCCTTGGCCACGACATCCGTGCCGATGATCCCGCTCGCGCCAAGGCGGTTCTCCACGACAAACGCAGAGCCCATGGCCTTCGTCAGCTCGGCGCTCATATAGCGCGCCACGACATCGCTGCCCGAGCCAGGGCTGACGGGCACGATGATTCGCACCGGGTGGGAGGGATAGGCCTGCGCGAGCACCGATGCCGGGAACGATGCCGGGATGGCCGCTAGCGCCGGCAGCGACTGCAGGAAGGTGCGACGCTTCATCATTGCGATGCTCCGTTTTGGATGCGGCCGGCGGCCGCCAGGTTGTCGAGCTCCTCCCTGGACAGCCATTCGGCTAGTGCCAGGGCGGCATTCTCCGGCGTTGCCGCGGCCGGAGGAACCGGATCGGCGGCGCGCGTACGCGAAAAGCGCGGCGCCGGGCGCGGCTGCATCACGCCATCCACCTCGACAAAGGTGCCGCGCGCCTTCAGGTGCGGATGTTCAAACGCCTCTTCCTGGTCGAGCACGGGCGCAAAGCACACGTCGCTGCCTTCGAGCAGCTCCGTCCACTGCGCACGGGTCCGAGTCTTGAACTGCGCAGCAAACACGCGGCGAGCGGCCGGCCAGTCGGCACGGTCTGCCTGCTTACCCAGCGCGGACGAATCGATCTCCAGTCGTTCGAGCAGCTGCTGGTAGAACTTGGGCTCGATCGGGCCGATCGACACGTATTTACCGTCGGCGCACTCGTAGACATCGTAGAAAGGCGCCCCCGAATCCAGCAGGTTGGTGCCGCGCTCCGATCCGGTCAGGCCCGCCGCGCGCAGCCCGGTATGTACAGTCAGCAGCGACGCCACACCATCGACGATCGCGGCGTCGACCACCTGTCCTTTACCCGAGGAACACGCCTCCAGGATGGCGCTCACGATGCCGAGTGCGGCATAGACCGAGCCGCCGGCATAGTCGCCGACGACATTGAGCGGCACCGTCGGCGGCTGGCCCTCACGCCCGATCGCGTTGAGCAGCCCGGTGATGGCGATGTAATTGATATCGTGCCCCGCGGTCTGGGCCAGCGGGCCATCCTGGCCCCAGCCCGTCAGCCTGCCGTACACCAGCCTGGGATTGCGCGCGAGGCACGCCTCAGGCCCGAGCCCGAGCCGCTCGGTGACCCCCGGGCGGAATCCTTCGATCAGCGCATCTGCCCTGTCGATCAGCGTGCGAACCAGTTCCAGCTCGGCTGGATCCTTCAAGTCGACCTGAATCGACTTTCGGTTGCGCAACACCAGATCAAACTGTAGCGGCCGCGACAGGCCCAGCCCCGAAGGCTCCTTCCGATCGACGCGGATGATCGTCGCGCCGAGGTCTGCAAGCAACATGGCGCAAAAGGGAGCCGGCCCGATGCCCGCCAGCTCCACGATGCGCACTCCAGCAAGTGGTCCCACGATGGTCTCCCGATAACTATGCCCGGTTTCCGCGCGCCACCTGTAATGGGCGCGAGAGCGGTCTATTGCCGGGGGACGATGCACCTGACTCAGGCTCGCCGACGTCCCCCGCGTGTACTTCCGCCACTTACCGATCGTGCGCGCCCTCCCCCCGAAACTCAACTCGCCAGCCCATGCCGTTCCGTGCTTTGAGAAGCGGACCTGCGCCTGCTCTCAAAGCACGGAACGGTACGCCAGCGCCGATTGCCCAGCCCGCCAGCCGCGCCTATCTTCGAGGCATAAGAGAGGAGACATCATGTTCAGCAGAAGGTATTTCCTGAAATCACTGGCGTCACTAGGTGCCATCGCCTGCGCGCCGTCGGTCTTTGCGCAGCAATATCCGTCGCGGCCGATTCGAATTGTCGTGCCGGCCTCCCCAGGCACGGCGGTCGACATTACTGCGCGATTCATGGCCGAGGCACTGGCAAAGAGCCTGAAATCCCCAGTCCTGGTGGACAACCGTGCCGGCGCTGGCGGGCTCATCGGCACGGACGCCGTGGCCAAGGCTCCCGGTGACGGCTACACGCTGCTGTTCGCCAGTGTTCCCCACCTGACCACGCGCTGGTTTACCGACGGGCCGGTCACGTTTGACCCGGTCAAGGACTTCGTGCCGATTGCCAAGGTGAGCAGTTCCGCGCTGGCGATCGTGGTCAAGGCCGACTCGCCTTACAAGACCCTGGGCGACCTGATCGCGGCCATAAAGCGCAAACCGGGCGAGATCACGTATTCGTCCGGGGGGGCGGGCAGCACTTCTCATCTCTGCTCAGTGATGCTGAATGACCTGACGAAGACGCGGGCCAAGCATATCCCTTACAAGGGCAACGGGCCTGCTGTGACGGACGTCATGGCCGGCCAGGTGGACTTCACCTGCCAGGGCGCGCCGAGCGTGGTGCCGATGATCAAGGCGGGCAAGCTGCGCGGCCTCGCCGTCACCAGCGCCGCGCGCTGGGGCGAGATCCCGGACGTCCCGACATCGGCGCAAGCCGGGGTTGCGGGCTACCAGGTCGCGTCGTGGATCGGCGCTCTGGCACCCGTTGCGACGCCGGCCCCCATCGTCGAGCGCCTGTCCGAAGAACTGGTGCGGATCGCCCAATCGCCCGCGTTCAAGGAGTTCTGCGCTCATCAGTCTATGTACGTCGATATCGCCGATCGCCGCCAGTTCCTGGCTGACTTGCCGAAGGAGGATGCGCACTGGAAGCGCATCACGCAACTGTCGAAGGAGTCCTGAGCTCGCCTGGGGATGGGCCGCACGGGTCAGGCCCTTCTTCTGCGCCTCGTGCAGGTCCACCATGAAAATGGACATCCCCGCGCTCTTCTTCACGTTGGCCAGGGGCGTGGTGCAACGGTACACCCGTGCGTCACGCGGGGAGCGACCGTGTTCCAGTCCGGGCGCGCGGACGTACTCCCACAAACGTTAGGTAGATTTTGCGCGCCCGATGAAGTAACTTCCATGGGGAGTATCCTCACCCCCTGCTATGAACCCGGCTCAGGCCCTCATAAATCATGACAAAACGCCAGGCCAACGCCACCGCTGTGGACACCCGCGAGAAGCTGATGCGCCTGGCAGCGCGCGCCTTTGGCACGCAAGGCTATGCCGCCACGACCATGCGCGGGATTGCTGACCAGGCCGGCATCGAAGCGGCCAGCATCTACTATCACTTCTCCTCGAAGGAAGAGCTGCTGGACGCGGTGATGGAACACGGCGCCCAAAGCATCTTTGCGCACACGCAGGCGCGCATCGCGGCGCTCCCACCAGGCGTCGACGCAGAACAGCGCTTCCGCGCCGGCCTGCTCGGCCTCTTCAGCGCGATGATCAAGTACGGCGACTACACCCTGGCGCATGGGCGCCAGCTGGCCGAGTTGCCGGACAAGGTGCGCGAGCGCCATCTCAAGCGACGGGCCCAGCATCAGACGTTCTGGAGCGGCATGCTGGAAGACCTGCGCACCGAAGGACACCTGCGCGATGACATCGACATCGCCCTGTGCCGCGTGTTCGTCCTGAGCACGATTACTTCAGTGCAGACCTGGTTCAACCCGAAGAAGGGTTCGCCCGAAAAGGTGATCGACGAACTCTGCGCGATCCTGTTTGAAGGCGTCCGGCCTAAGCAGGTGCGCAAGCCGGCGCGGCGGGCGCAGGCCGTGGCTTCGTGAGCCAATGCTGCAGCACCTCCCGATGGCGGACCGGGTTCCCCCTCTCCGGCACGCGGGAGAGGGGAGAAAGCCCCCAGCATGCAGGCACAGTCATCCTGCCTTCACCTGAGACAGCGCCACCAGCTTCTTCCAGCGCTCAAGTTCGGCCGGCGCACTGGAGCCGGCTTTGGCAGCGTCCTGGATGTCGACCTCCAGACCCTGGCTGATGCAGAACGCCTTGAAGGCCGGCGCCGCGGCGGCTTTGGTCATGGCGTCGGACAACTGAGTGATGATTGCCTGCGGCGTGCCGCGGCGGGCAAATGCCCAGATCGGGGTGACCAGCTCATAGCCCTTCAGGCCGGCCTCGTCCAGGGTGGGCGCGTCGGGGAAATAGCTCGACCGCTGCTTGCTGGTGACGGCCAGCACCCGCAAGCGCCCCGCCTTCACCAGCGGCAGCGACGTGGCCACGCCGCCGAAGCCGGCATCCAGCTGTCCGCCCGCCACATCGATTGCGACCTGTGCCGGCGCCTTGTATGCAACGTGGTTCATCCGGATCCCGGCCATATTGCTCATTAGCGCCGCCGCCATCTGCGGCGTGGTGCCATTGCCGGGTGAGCCATAGGACAGCCCGTCCGGCTTGCGTTTCGCGGCGGCAATGAGGTCCCGCACCGTATGCAACGGCGAGTTCGCCGCAGTGACCAGCACCATCGCCGAGGTCGCCAGGCGGGCGATCGGCTCGAAGTCGCCGACCGCGTCATACGGCGTCCTCTCCACGAACTGGTTCGAGTAGTGCGCCGCGTAGTTGAACAGGATCGTATAGCCGTCGGCGGGCGCCTTTACTACCAGATCTGTGCCGATGATCCCGCTGGCTCCCATGCGGTTCTCGACGACGAACGACCCGCCCATCGTCTTCGCCAACTCCGCGCTCATGTAGCGCGCCACGACGTCTGTACCGGAGCCCGGGCTCAGAGGCACGATAAAGCGGACCGGGCGGGACGGGTAGGCCTGCGCAAGTGCCGACAGCGGTAGCGTTGCCAGTGCGGGTAGCAACTGCAGGCAAGTACGGCGTGAAATCATTGCGTTATCTCCTGTTGAATCGGGCCGGTGACCGCGGTTTGCACCCCTCTCCCACTTCGCGGGAGAGGGGTGCAAACGATCAGCCGGCGGGGCATGGCTAGACGATCCCCGTTTCGCGCAATGCCTGGATCTCTTTCGGGCTGAGCTTGAGCAGCCTGCCGTAGATCTCCTCGTTGGCACCGCCCAGCGCCATAGCAGGCCGGTCAAACTGCGAAGGCGTCGCCGAGAACCGGATCGGCAGGCCCATGCCGACCGCGTCCACCTGGCCGAACTCGGGATGGGCCAGGTTCATCAGCGCGCCGCTGTCATGCAGCCGCTGGTCGTGCAGCACCTCGTTAGGCTTGCGCACCGGAGCGCAGGGCACACCGCGGTTGTCCAGCAGTTCGCGCACAACCTCGGCCGAGCTGCGCTGCATCGTCCAGCCCGCGATTACCTCGTTGAGTGCCGCGGCATTGCGCATGCGCGGCCCGCGGCCGCTGAAACGGGGGTCCTCGAGCAGTTCGGGCTGGCCGATCGATTCCAGCAGCCCGCGCATCCAGTCCGGCTGGAACGCGACAATCGCCACGTGCCCGTCCAGCGTCGGGTAGACCCCGAACGGCGCGAGTCGGTCGTGGTAATTGCCAGTGCGCGAGGGATAGCCTTCCCGTCCCATGACGTCAAAGTGCTCTTCGGCCACCCACGATGCCAGGCAATCCAGCATCGACACCTGCACGCGCTGGCCCTCGCCGGTGCGGCCCCGGTGAATCAGCGCGGCCAGGATGCCGTTGACGACATACATCGGTGCGACCAGGTCCGCGATCGGCAGGCCGCAGCGCGTCGGCGGGCCATCGGCGTAGCCAGTGACCTCCATCAGGCCGCTGAGCGCCTGGACGATGATGTCCATGCCCTTGAGCCCCGGGAACGCACTCGGCTCGCCCATCGCCTTGACCGACGCATAGACGATGCGCGGATTGCGCTGCTTCACCTGCTCGTAGTCGACGCCGAGCTTGGCGGTGGTGCCCTCGCTGAAGTTCTCGAGCACGACGTCGCATTCCTCGGCCAGCCGCATAAACAGCTCGCGGCCTTGCTCCGATTTCAGGTCCAGCGTGATGCTCTTTTTGTTGCGGGCCCGGTTCAGGACCGTCAGCGATACCTCGCCGTCTTCACGCTGGCCAAAGTGGATGCCGTGGCTACCCACGAACGGCGGGTTGGTCCGTGCGATGTCCCCACCACCGGGCGCTTCCACGCGAATCACCTCCGCGCCCAATCCGCCAAGCAGCAGCGAGCCATACGGCCCGGCAAGCGCCACGGTCAGGTCCAGTACACGGATGCCTTCGAGCGGCCGTGATTGATTTGCTGGCACTCCTGTCTCCTTTCTTGTCGGCCCGCCGTCATGCGGTCGGGCCCTTGTCACTGCCATTACCTTACAACTGTCAGTTACGCGCCGGCGCCGTGCTTTCGCGGCCTGGCCTGGCTCGGGCAGACCCCTTTGCTTTGATTCAATGCTAGTGGAGCAGGCCGGTTACGCTCAAGTAGTCACTGGCGAACCACCAGTTCGCATTGTGCGAACTGCCCGTGGTGCCGGTCGTGCTGTCAGACGATGCCGGCCTTGCGCATGGCTTGCACCTGCGAGCGGTCGTAACCCACCTCTGCCAGCACTTCTTCGGTGTGTTCGCCAACCGTGGGCGGCCGCCGCGCAACATCCGGCGGGGTGCGCGACAGGACTGCCGGCGGCGCCACGATCGGTGCCTTGCGCGGCAATCCGGGGTAGTCGAGCCAGATGTAAGCGCCGGACTCCTGGATCGACGCATCGTCCAGCGCCTCGCGGGGAGAATAGATCGGCGCCGCCGGAATCTTGGCCTTCTCCAGTTCCCGCAGCGCGTCATCGCGGCTGCGGCTGGCGCACCATTTGCCCATCAGGTCGCTCAGGAACTCACCGTGCTCGCCGCGCCGCAAGTCGTCGCTGAAGCGGGGATCGTCCACCAGTTCCGGCGCGCCTATCAGGTTGGCCCAGCGCCGGAACAGCGGCTGCCCGATCACCTGGGCGATGATCCAGCCGTCGGCCACGCGAAAGATATCCGAGGGCCCATAAGAGGGGCTGCGGTTGCCCATCGCCTGCCGGTCGATGGCAAGCGCCGCTTCCTCGATCAACGCCCCGCTGGACAGGTTCAGCGCCGTCTGCAGCAGCGACGCCTCGACGCATTGCCCGCGCCCGCTGTCGCGCCGCTCGTACAGCGCCATCACTGTGCCTAGCGCGCACGACAAGGCGGTCGAGAAATCGACCACCGGCACCATCGCCTTGGTGGGGCTGTCAGGTGTGCCCGACATGTAGACTGCGCCGCTCATCGCCTGCCCCACCCCGTCGAAGCCGACCCGGTGGCCAGCGCCTTCATGCGAGCCGAAGGCCGTCGAAGCGGTCAGGATGATGCGGGGATTGATCGCACTCAGCGTTGCGTAATCCAGCCCCAGGTTCGCGAGCGTTTTCGGCGGCATGTTCGCCACCACCACGTCGGCCCGCTCCACCAGGCGGCGCACCACCTCGCGGCCCTCCTCGCAGTCGATGTTCAGCGTGATCGAACGCTTGTTGCGGTTGCACTGCAGGAACAGCGCCCCCTCCCCTGTGGCAGTGACCGGCACGATGAACCGGTCTTCGCTGCCACCGACCCGGTCGATGCGGATGACGTCGGCACCGTAATCGGCGAGCAGCGCTGCGCAGAACGGGCCGGCAATGAAGCGTCCGAAATCGAGGACGCGGATACCTTCAAGCACCTTGGACATCTTCTTTAGCTTCCATCTCACTGGTTGCCTCGTCTTGTTGAGACGACGGCTGATGGATCGATCCTGACCGCCGGCCCTTCGCCGGTCAATCAAGGCTCCCAAGACGTTCCGTGCATTGAAATTGCCTGGCCGGATCGGCAGGGAAATGCGCCGACAACGAGACCGGATTGCGGCCCGTTGTCGCCCTTCCCGCTCAGGCTGTGGTCGTGCGGGGGAACATGGGCGCCCGCTTCTCGCGGAACGAGGCCACGCCTTCCCTGACCTCGGGTCCGCCGAAGCCAAACATCTCCAGCGCCAGCGAGGCGTCGAAGGTCGGACCGGCCTGGCGCAGCCAGTTGTTCAGCGAATACTTGGTCCAGCGGATCGCCGACGGCGCGCCATTGGCCAGCCGCGTGGCGATCGATACCGCCGTGTCCTGCAGCTCCGCCTCGTCCACGGCGAGCGACACCAGCCCCATCTGCTCCGCCTTCTCGCCGCTCACCGGCTCGCACAGCATCAGGTGGTATTTGGCCTTGGCCATGCCGCACAGCAGCGGCCACACGATCGCGGCGTGGTCGCCAGCAGCGACGCCAAGGCGCGTATGGCCATCCACCAGGAGCGCGGTGCGGGCCGCCACGGAGATATCGGCCAGCAGCGCGGCAACCAGTCCGGCGCCGACCGCAGAGCCGTGGATCGCCGAAACGATCGGCTTGGAGCAGTTGATGATGTTGTAGACCAGGTCTTTCGACTCGCGCCAGACGCGGGCGCGCGCCTCGAAGGAATCGATCATTTCCTCGACCATGTCGAAGTCGCCGCCGGCCGAGAAGGCCTTGCCCGCGCCGCACAGCACCACGGCGCCGACGGTGGGATCGGCGTCGATATCGCGCCAGACGCGGGCGATCTCGTCGTGGCCGCGCGCATCGAGCGCGTTCAGGCGTTCGGGACGGTTCAGCGTGATACGCAGCACGCCTTCACCGGGGCGGTCAAAGGCCAGGCTCGAATAGTCTTCATAAGCCGCGCCCGGCGCGGCATTGCTCTTCGACATGGAACCTCCTGAATAAAAGTGCGGGTGCGTGTGCAGCGAACAAGGAAATACACACGCCCCCGTCAATCAATGCGCGCGCTCAGTGCGCGGCGGCGGCGCGAATCTCTTCGAGGGCCGGCGGGTTGTCCAGCGCCGACAGGTCACCGGCGGGCACGCCGGTGTAGACGCTGCGGATGACGCGCCGCATGATCTTCGAGCTGCGCGTCTTGGGCAGCTGCGCGACCACATGGACCACCGACGGGCGGAACGGGCGCCCCAGCCGGCCGTCGACATGCTTGCCGACGGCTGCCGCCAGCCCCTCGTTCGTCAGCGCCATGGCAGCGGACGGCACCAGGAAGACCACGAGCTTCTGGCCCTTGACCGGGTCTTCCACGCCGATTGCCGCGGCTTCGGCGATCTCGGGCAGCTCCAGCAGCACGTCCTCGATCTCGGCCGGGCCAAGCCGCTTGCCCGCCAGCTTGATGGTGTCGTCGGAACGGCCCATCATGAACCAGGTGCCGTCATCGCGGCGCAGCGCCAGGTCGCCGTGCACCCAGATGCCTGGAATGGTGTTCCAGTAGGTGTCGAGGTAGCGCTCGTCGTCCTGCCAGAACGACTGCGTCATGCCGACAAATGGGCGGCGGATGGCCAGCTCGCCCACGGTATTGGTCAGCGACCTGCCAGCGGCATCGACCACGTCGGCGGCCACCGACGGCGAGCTGGTGTTGAACCCGGCCGGGCTGATCGGCTTGACGATCACGCTGGACAGCAGTGCGCCGGACACCTCGGTGCCGCCTGTGTAGTTGATGACCGGGCTGCGGCCACCGCCGAAGGCCCTCTGGAACCACAGGAAGTGTTCGGGGTCGATAGCCTCCCCGGCCGTGATCAGCAGCCTGACCGTGGACGTATCGCCTTGCGTGGCGACGGCCTCGTTGGCGGCCAGGCCCCGGATCAGCGTCGGCGCCGAGCCGTAGTGCGTGACGCCGTGGCGTTCGACGATGCGCGACATGCGCGACCAGTCCGGGTAATCCGGGGCGCCGTCATAGCAGACCAGCGTGGCGCCGCGCAGCAACGCGCACGACATCACCAGCGTGCCGGCAACCCAGCCCATGTCGGCTGGCCAGCAGAACACATCCTTCGGGCTGACGTTGAAATGCACCGCCGCATCGTGCGCGATCTTCATCGGGAAGCTGCCGTGGGTATGCACTGTGCCCTTGGGCTTGCCGGTAGTGCCCGAGGTATAGATGATCATGAAGGGATCGTCCGGCGACATCCGCTGCGGCGCGGCATCCGGCTGCGCACCTGCCACCTGTTGCCAGTCCACTACCTTGCCGCCGAAGGCAATCGCCTCGCCCGCATGCTTCCAGATCATGGTACCGATGTCCGGCAGGCGCT
This sequence comes from Cupriavidus lacunae, assembly GCF_003353055.1. GTDB lineage: Bacteria > Pseudomonadota > Gammaproteobacteria > Burkholderiales > Burkholderiaceae > Cupriavidus > Cupriavidus lacunae. The sequence goes on along the minus strand of NZ_QKWJ01000002.1, from coordinate 210,090 downwards.
GCAGCGCTTCTTCGACCAGTATGCGCGTGTCGACCCATTTGCCGCGGCGCGAGAAACCGGTGGTGGCCACCAGCGCGCTGGCCGAGCACGACGACAGGCGCGACACGATCGCGTCGACGCCGAAGCCGCTGAACAGCGGCACCGTCACTGCGCCGATCCAGGCGATCGCCAGCGCGGTCACGGTCGCCTCGACGCCGTTCTCCATCAGCAGGCCGACACGGTCGCCGCGCTTCACGCCAAGGGCCTTCAGGCCCCCGGCGAAAGCGGCCACCTTCCGCGCCAGTTCGGCGTACGTGAGCGTCTCGGTCGCACCGCTCTCCTTCTCGGCCACCACCGCGGCCCGCGACGCCATGACAGGATCATCGGCCCACTGCAGTGCCGACCTGACCCAGTTGAGCTGGCCGCCCGGGAACCACTTCGGGAACGGCTCGCCTCCGGAGGCATCGACGTATCGCTCGTACGGGACGTCCCACACCATGCCGCAGAAATCAATCACCGCCTTCCAGTACTCCTCAGGCTTCTCATTTGAGAAGGCGAGCAGTTCGTCGTAGTCCTTCAGGCCCAGGCGCGTAGCCAGCGCCGACACGTTCGCCGTGGCGATATCGTCTCCCGTAGGGAGCCAGTCATTGTGCAGAGAGTCACTCATCGAAAATCCAGCGTATTGGTTGCACGGTTGCTGCGGCGCGATGTGGTCAAGACAGTTCATGCAGCATCAGGAGGGCCATCGCATAGGTCCAGCGTGCGCGACGCACCGAAGCAAGTCAATCAGCGCAGCGGGGTTGTGCCGTACTTTGGAATGCCGTGGCGCGGTCCGGAGCGCCGCGCCTGTCCGTGTGCATCCGGGAACGGGGGCGCGCCGGCGCGCGCGGGCCCTCCCCACGCCAGGTCCGTGGCCCGGATACCTGCTTCCGGAGTACGGGACGCGGCCCTGGCCCGGCACGCTACGCCTCGCTGCCAACATCGCGCAGCAGCACCATCAACTCCACCGCGGCGGCCTTCAGTTCCGGCACAATGCGCGCCCGGATCGCGTCGACGGATTCATTGCGACTCCGTACGGCTCGCAGAAGGGAACACATCGCCACGACCGATACCCACGAGCACGCGGCGCATAGCGCTGCGCCCCACCTCACGAGCGTTAGGTAGAGTCTGAGGACCGGTTCGGCGGAGTTCCATGGGGGGTTAACCCCTCATATGCGCGCACCGGCCACGCGCCGCGGACGCCACACCACGGCGCCCGTGCCGCCCGGCCTGCCAGGCCCGCTCATTGCACGGAACGCCGGCAAGCCCGGCATTGACCTCGTCTGCCCCGCACTCCGATCATCCGTGGATAGGGGCACTCTGCACGCAGGGCTGCCAACAAAGATATCGAGTCAGGAGACCGCAGCAATGACCCATCCCCTTCACCGCCTGTGCGGCGCGATCATCATGGCGTTGGCCGCAGCCCCGACATTCGCAGCGGACGCCTATCCAGCCAGGCCTGTTCGGATCATCGTGAACTCGGCGCCGGGCGCGCTGCTCGACGTCACGACCCGCGCCGTGGCGCAGCAGATGGCCGAGAACCTCGGCCAACCCGTGGTCGTGGAAAACATGGCGGGGGCTGCCGGGATGCTAGGCATCCGTTATGTGAAGGCCCAGAAGCCGGATGGCTACACCATCCTCGCCACCGCCAACACCCTGGCGCTGGCGCAGGCCACCAAGCTGGAGCCGGGCTATGACCTGGCGCGGGACTTCACCGGCATCGGCATGATGAACAAGGCCCCGCTGATCATGGTGGGATTCTCCGCCCAGCCGGACAAGACCCTGCCACAGTTGATCGCGCATGCCAAAGTCAGCCCGGGCATGCTCTCCTATGCCACCGCAGGCACGGGCACCAGTACCCATATGGCCGCCGCGCTGTTCGTGCACCAGGCTGGCATCAAGATGCTTCACGTGCCCTATAAGGGGAACGCGGGCGCCATGCCGGACGTGCTCGGCGGCCGCGTCAACATGATCTTTGACGGCGCCAACTCGTCGGGCCCATACGTCCAGGACGGCAAGCTGCGCGCGTTCGCGGTTTCGTCACCCAAGCGCCTGCCGGCGTTTCCCGATATTCCGACACTGGCCGAACAAGGCCTGCCCAACTACAGCTTCTATGTCTATATGGGCCTGACGGCGCCGGCCGGTACGCCAACGCCGATCGTCATGCGGCTGGCGAAGGCATTGAAGGCGGCGCAGGCCAGCGAGGTCGTGCGCGAGCGGTTCCGCAAGGACAGCGCCGAAGCCGGCAGCATGTCTCCGGATGAATTCACCGAATTCTTGCGCCAGGATCTGCAGCGCAATATCAAAGTCGTGGCGGACCTGGGCATCCCGAAGGAGTAAGCGGAACGACAAGCCGAGCGCCCCTGCCAGCCCCTGCTGCAGGGGCGCGACACCTGACCTGGAGAGAATGCAATGGCAACAACCATCGTCGAGCAACTGGCCGGCTTTACACAACAAAGCACCTACGACACGCTGCCCCCGGCCGTCGTGGACGAATGCAAGCGCATCGTCCTCGATTCCCTGGGTTGCGCGCTGGCCGCCGTCGACCAGCCCAAGGGCAAGATCGGGATCGACTACGGCGCACTGATGGGCGGCGCCGCGGGCGACGCCACCATCATCGGCACCAACCAGCGGGTGTCGGTCGTCGGCGCGGCCTTTGCCAATGGTGAACTGATCAACGCCCTCGACATGGATGCGGTGGTGCCGCCGGGCCATGTGACGCCCTATGTCCTGCCCGGCGCGCTGGCGGTCGGCGAAGCCATGGGCCGGTCCGGCCAGGACCTGATCACCGCGCTGGCCGTCTCGCACGAGATGTCCTACCGCCTCGGCAAGGCCATGGACTACCTGCGCGACACCAAGGACGGCAAGGTGTCGCCGCCGAAGATCTATGGCTACAGCAGCACCGTCTTCGGCGCGACGGCGGCCATCGTCAAACTCAAGGGCCTGGGCGCCGAGACGACAGCGCATGCGCTGGGGATTGCCGGCAGCATCAGCCCGGTGAATTCGCAGGTTGCCTGGTTCCAGCATGCGCCCAGCTCCACGATCAAGTACCTGCTTGCCGGCGCGCTGACGCAGGCGGCCATGGTCGCCGCCCACATGGCCGAGTTCGGCCACCGCGGCGACCTGCAGATCCTCGATGACCGTGAATACGGTTTCCCGCGTTTTATCGGCACCACGCGTTGGGAACCGGACCGCATCCTCGCAGCACTGGGCACCGACTGGCAGTTCCCCACCGAGCAGGCCTACAAGCCCTACCCGCACTGCCGCATCCTGCATGCCCTGCTGGACAGCCTCAACGAGATTGTCGACCAGAACGAACTGCGGCCGGACGAGATCGACGGCATCAAGGTCTGGGTCGAGGGCTTCGTCGAGCAGCCGGTATGGCTCAACCGAGATATCCGGCATGTGCACGACGCACAGTTCAGCATCGCGCACGGCATCGCGATGGGTGCGCATCGCGTGCCGCCGGGCAAGGCCTGGCAGGATCCGGAACTGGTCTTCGGCGAATCCGTGATGCGCCTGATGGACAAGGTCGACCACGCGGTGCACCCCGACTATGTGGCGCTGCTGACCGGCCACGCGGCCAGCCGGCCGGCGAAGATCGAGGTGTCGGCGCGCGGCCAGACCTTTACCGGCGAGCGGCGCTATCCAAAGGGGAGCCCCTCCCCCGATCCGGCCGGCCATATGAGCACGGATGAGCTGGTGCAGAAGTTCCGCGACAACGCGCGCGATGTCATCCCCGAGGCCAACATCGCTCGCGTCATCGATGCGGTGCGGAACCTGGAGAGCGTGGGGAACATCGCGTCGATCCTGGCTGACGTGCGGCCCGGGAAACGCTAAGGTCCGGCCTCACCTGGCTGCGGGCACCATGCGCAAGGCATGGCGCCCGCGCAGGCCTCGGCGGTTAGCGCGTTCGGGCCGCCGCATCCGCGGTGGCGCGCTGCAGGCCCGGGACAATCGCCCTCAACGACGCCGACACGATGTCAGAGTCGATGCCCACGCCGAACAGGCATCCGCTCCGATCTTGGCCGCATGGGCCGCGGCCTGTTCAAGCCAGTCTGGCTATCGCAGGGCGTCTCGAGCGCCCAGGTCGAAGGTCTGCGCCGCCACGACGCAGGCGCCCGGGATGACATCGGCACCGTAGCCCGCAATTGGCGCGGCGCAGAACGGGCGGGCAATGAGGCGCCCGATACCTGACCACAGGCCCGAGGCGGACCAATCCGCACCGCGTGATCTTCCATGCATCGAAATTTCCCGCCCGCGGCGCGTAGCGGTCTCATTGTTTCGAAGTACGGGACGTTTCGCCCCGCACGATTGACCGCCATCGGAGCGCAATCCAGCATTCCTCGCAGTTGGGGTGATTACCCTTTCTTAAAACCAAAAAAGGAGGAGTCGAATGCCGTCAATCAGCCAAGTCAGGCATCGCAAGAAATGGTTCATCGGAGTTCCTGCCGTACTGGCCGCGGGCCTGGCTCAGGCACAAACCAGCGTCACGCTCTACGGAGTACTCGACACAAACATGGAGTACGTGACCAATATGTCGTCGGTGACTCCAAGCGCGGCCAATGCCTTCGCCGTCGGGCCGGGGCACGACCTGGTGCGGCTCAACTCGGGCGGACTTTCCGGGTCGCGCTGGGGCATGCGGGGTGCGGAAGACCTGGGCAGTGGACTGAAGGCTGTGTTCGTACTGGAGAGCGGCTTTGGCGTCGACGACGGCAAATCGACACAAGGCGGGCGCCTGTTTGGCCGTCAGGCGTTCGTCGGCCTCGATCATGCGCAGGCCGGCAAGGTCACCTTCGGGCGCCAGTACACGAGTCTCTTTGACGGTCTGACGAACTTTTCGCCGATGGCTTATTCACTTCAGTACGAGCCTCTGATCGCCCTGACCGGCGTGAATTTCCGCTCGGACAACGTCGCAAAATACACCGGGCAGTTTGGCGGCCTGGGCGTGCTTGCGCATTGGTCGTTCGGCAACGGCGCGGCCGGGGCGGGTGAAGTCCCAGGACAGTTCCGGCGCGATACCGGCTATGGCGCGGCGCTCAACTACGCGGCCGGCGCGTTCGCGGCAGGGATCGCCTATGACCAGTACAACCCCACCCTGAATGCGACGGGCGGCACCGGGACGTTCAAGAAGGCAGCGGTGGCGGCAAGTTATGCCGTTGGCAATGCCAAGCTCATGGGCGGCTACCGCTGGGGCAGGAACATCAGCGCCACCGACGCCATCTTGCTGCGCGACAACTACTACTGGATTGGCGGCAACTACCAGGCCACTTCCGCGCTCAGTCTGACCCTGGCCTATTACTACGACGACGTGAAGAACCTTGGCGGGGTCAATATCAAGAACCCGTGGCAGGTCACTTTCATGGCGGACTACAGCTTCTCGAAGCGGACCGACGTCTACCTGACAACCGCGTTCTCCAAGAATTCGGGACTGAACTTCGACACTTCGGCGATCAGCTTTGCCAACGGCTATTTCCTGGGGAGCGACAAGACCAATATGTTCGGAGCCGCCATCGGCATCCGTCACAAGTTCTGAGCACACCGCAAGGCCTGCCTTCCAGGGCGTAGGCTACGTGCGCAACAAGGACAATTCCAACCTGGGTCTGTTTGGGTTCGGCGGCACCATCATGTAGCAAGAAGAAGTGAAGAAGTAAAGGGAAACTGGCGCCTGCTCGCGCGTAATAGTGCGACCAGGCGCATTTTTTTGCTCGACATTTCGGGCCACAAACCGTCGCAGGGCTGGAACCTCCAGTGATAATCCTCCACGATTTGCTTATCACTATAAGGAAGGCTTCTTAACGTCGAGATCACATTGACTATGGCCTGACCGACATCGTCAGCGGTCGCTTCGATGCCGGCGTACGGCGCGGCCGGCTGGTGGCAAAAGACATGATCGCAGTGCGGATCGGACCGGACATTCCCATGACCGTGGCCGGTGCACCGTCCTATTTCGCAAGGCATGCGGCACCGAAGCGGCCTCCTGACCTGGTCGCGCACGCCTGTCTCAACCTGCGGCTGCCCACGCATGGCGAGTTTCTGCCCTGGACCTTCATGAAGGCGGGCAAGGAGCATCGCATCAAGGTCGACGGACCGATGGTGTTCAACAGCATCACGCCGATACGCGATGCCGCCGTGGCGGGCGTCGGCCTCGCCTATCTGCCCGAGGCATACGTCACTGAGCAGGTCGCATCGGGGCGGCTCGTCCAGGTGCTGGGCGACTGGCGCAAGACATTCGAGGGCTATCACCTGTACTGCGCCAACCGGCGCCACGCCTCATCAGGGTTCGCGCTGCTGGTCGAGGCGCTGCGGTATAGCAAGCAGCAGGAATCGCCCAACCCACCGGCGAAGGCCGCACACGTCACGATCAGCGCGAACGCGCAGCACCTTGCGGATGCGTTCGGTATCGGTGAAGGCTTAGACAATCGCGCGAAAAAAAGAGCCCCGCGGCGAGCCGTACGGGGCATAAGCTCGCTGAGGCGAGCATGGAGACAACGGCTACCGACTTCTGGCATGCACGCGTTCACTATGCTGTACCTCAGGAAAATTGCCAATCGTACTGCGCGAACTCTCCCGTACTTTGAAACATCTCGGCAAGCTCCCCCGGGGCGCCCACGCCATGGCGTTCCAAGGTACGGAACTCCCTGTCTTTGCGGTTGAGCTGGCGGGCGTCATCGTCGTAGCATTGTCCGCAAAGCCACAAGGAAGGCATGGCCGGGAACGCGCGGGCCGCGCCAGGCAATGACATGGCAACCATGACCGAACACCACGCCACAAGCACCAACGCCGCGCGCGCGCAGGCCGTCCTGCAAGACGTCGAGCGCCGCTGGAACACCGCCGCACTGACATGGAACGCCGACGCGCTGACCGCGCTGTACGCGCCCGAAGCCCTGTTCTTTGGGGGCCGCCCGGGCCACGCGGTGGGCCAGGCGGCGATCCTGGGGTACTTTGCCTCGTACACCGGGACGCTGCGTTCGGCATCGATGTCCCTGGCCGACCAGACCCTGGTCGAGCTTGGCGCGGATACGCTGCTGGCGCAGGGGCATGCAAACTTCCGCTTCGTGCTCGCAGACGGGCGCGAAACCGACGCGGCACTGCGGACGACTTGGGTGCTGGTCAGACGCCTGGGGGTGTGGCAGATTCTGCAGCACCACTTTTCCCCGACACCGGAAGCACCGCCGATCGAATAGCCGGCGCTCCCCTCATCGAGAAGACCCGAACGTCTGCATCAGCGGGTCATATCCCGGTGCGGTATTCAGCGGCCCCACGTGGCCGAAGGCTCCGACCTCGCAGCCCGGTTTACTGGCGCTCCTCTGCCGGATTCAGAACGAAGTCGTAATCAAGCGTAAAGAACGGTGTTGTCACCGTGACACCGTCGGGCGCAACACCAGGCGGGTGCTCGATCCAATCGACAACCAGGGACGAGCGCACACCGAACACTGCATCCGAATCCAGGTATTTATCTCCATTGCGGAACACATGAGTGATCAGCGGCTCGTAACCGGGCGCCTTGATCCAGAAGTGCAGATGCGCTGGCCGCCACGGATGCCGGCCAAGCGCATCAAGCATTCGGCCGACCGGACCATCATGGGGAATCGGGTACGCCTCCGGCAGAATGGAGCGGAAGTGAAAGCGCCCATCTGGCAGCGTGCTCAGGCGGCCACGCGCCTGAAACTCTCCGCCTTGCTCAAGTGGATCGGCATACTGTACGTCGTAGAAGCCGTTCTCGTCGGACTGCCAGACTTCGATCTCCGCATCTGCCAAGGGCTCCCCAAAGAGGCCTCGTACCTGCCCCGAGACAAAGCACGGACGCCCCTTTGCACCGTTGGACATATCATCGCCGTTCTTGTACTCGGGCGCACCTTTGACAAAGAATGGCCCAAGTACCGTGGCTTCGGTACATTCCGCAGGCTTGCGATTGTTCTGCGTCGTCACCAGCATTGAAAGCCCGAGGGTGTCGGACAGGAGCACGAACTCCTGACGTCGTTCGTCGGTAATATGGCCAACGTCGGTGAGGAAGCTGATGGCATGCGCCCACTCCTCCTCGGTAAGCGTTACCTCCCTTGCAAAGGAATGCAAATGCCGGACCAGACTGGTCATCACGGTCAGCAACCTGTCGTCCCTGCACTTTGACATTGCTGCAAGCACCGCGTGCGTAATGGTGTCTTCGTCAATGTTGCGCATCGTCTGCCTTCGATTTCCTTGCTACCGATTACTCAAGGATGCAGCGCAGCGCTGCATCGTCATCCATCACAGTCATACCGACGCCATTATCTAGAAAGCACGCCAAGCATTACCTGGAGCAGATCTGCGACGGGGTCCGCCGGCAAAGCAAAGCTACGCCAGGCGACGTGATGGTCGGGGCGTGTCAACACGCAGCCACTGTCACCGATTTCGCGGGCGCGAGCCCAATCGCCGGTGTGGTCTGCGTACTGCTGGCGCGGGCCAATAATGCGCACGTCTATCTGTACGCCCAGCTTCTTGCCCACCTCGAAGGCAGCCTCCACCCATGCTTCACCTCCCACACCAGTGAGGATGGAAAAACGACCGTGGCCGGTCAGGTCCAGTGTTGAATGCTGCCGACCGCGCGCGTCAAACACCCACGCATGCGGTAGCCGGGCACCCGGGTAGGTTGTCGACTGGTAGTACAGCTCCGGGTCGCGCTCGAAGGCGGGTTCGGTGCTCCCGTCAGTTGCCACCGCGCCTGAACGGTACCGCTGGTTCATCTCCACCCCTTGGGCGTCCAGCTCATATCGCTTGAGCACCAGGGCTTCACGAATTGCCTCACGCTGCTTTTCCGCGGCCTTGGTTGCCTGACTGCGGGCATGCATATTGGACTGCATGACTTCCGCATCCGTCGATTCGGCAATGCCGAGCGCGTTATAGAGCGGCGCAAACTCGGCAATCGACTGGTTTGCGCGCGTGACTATCTGCTTTGCAATCGGGGCGCGCTCCGTCGAATAGCTTTCCAGAAGAGCTTCTCCGGCCTGCCCTTTGATCACTGCCGCAAGTTTCCAGGCAAGATTGAATGCGTCCTGAATCGAAGTATTGGACCCGAGCCCGCCGGACGGCGGGTGCCGGTGGGTGGCATCGCCCATGCAAAACACGCGCCCGTCCTGCATGCGGGTCGCATACATATTGTTCACCGTCCATGTACTGGTGCCCAGCAGTTCGATCTCGAGATCCGGCTTTCCCACCAACTGGCGGGCGATCTCAGTAGCCCTCGCTTGGTCGACGACGGGGGTTGGCTCGTTGATGTCATAACCCCAGACAATCAACCATTCGTGCCAGGGTCTGACCATACGAATCAGTCCCATGCCGATCCCGCCCACTTCGGCGCCCGGCTGCATGATCGGATACAGAACGGCGGGTCGATGCGCGACAAACTCAGACAAATCGGCGCGGAACCAGATATTCATGGACCCTCGCACACCCATCTGTCCTTCGAATGGCAGACCGGCGTTCTTTGCGACCCGCGAGTTCCCCCCATCCGCGCCGACCAGGTACTTTGAACGGACGGTGAATTCCTCTCCGCTCAACTTGTCGAGGCATTGCGTAACCACACCATCGTCGGTCTGCGTATGACTCAGGTATTCTGTACTCATCCGTGCCTGGGTACCGCGAGCGCAAGCCGTCTTGAACAGCAGCGGCTCCATGAACGTCTGCGGAAGATCGTTCATCTTCGCGGGACTCGACAGCCTGCGCTCTGCCCTCGAAAGCGGGTGCGCGCCCCAGCTTGGCACGCGACCGATCTCCTCTCCGACGAGACTCTCACAGAATACCGTTCCGCCCATCAGGTCTTCATCGGTCGCGTGCAGGTAAGCTTCCTGCTCTACGTCCTTGCCAAGATCGCGGAGAACCTCCATCGTGCGCAGGTTTGTGATGTGCGCTCGTGGCGTGTTGGCCAGCCAGCGATAGTTGTTGATGACCATATTCTCGATGCCGTATGTCGAGAGCAGTGCGGCACAGGCGGAGCCAGCCGGGCCCGTTCCAACGATCAGCACATCTGTCTTTACTTCTGGCATACCTCATCTCCTACGATATAAGTGCCGTCGCCATTTCTCATCCTGGGGCGGCTATATACATGCCTCACCGACCATTGCGGGGGGGCGCATTGCTTCTTCCTGGTGACTCGCCGGCCTTGTCAGTGCCCGGCCAACGCCGACCCGCTCCTGATGACTGGTGGGCCCGTGGACTTAAGTTCTTCCGTGAAAAAGAGGCAGCACACAAAAAGGAGCCCACGGTCTCGTGTGCTGCGCCAGACAAAGCGGTAGCGGCAGTTGATCGCTGTGAACGCGATGGGCTGTCACACGTTCCTGCAACCAAAAGCTCCCATTATTTTCCGTGGAAGACCAGATCAGGCGGCACCTGGTCTGCATCGAATGCCTTGGCGGTGCTGGCAAATCCCCGGATCGCATCCTCGGTGTTGTATAAGCCCATGGTCACATCCAGCATCACCGTATCGGCGCCGGCAACACCGCCGCTCGACCAGGCCTTCAGGAGCGTGCGAGTCGCGGCGTAGGAAAGCGTTGGTCCATCCGCCAGCCGGGCAACGAGGTCAGCCGCGACGCGTTCAAGCGAATCAGGTTCTGCCACGTGTGTAGCAATCCCGAGTTCTCCCGCCAGGCTGCCGGGAATGGGTTCGCCCAGCATGGCGAAACGCGATGCCCGGCTACGGCCCACGCGCTCCGCAAGCCGTTGGAGTGCTCCCGCAATCGGCAGCATCGCCGTCGTCACCTCAACGCATTGGAACTGCGCGTCACTTGCCGCGACGATGAAGTCACAGCTCAGCGCAAGTTCAAGGCCGCCACCGAATGCAGCGCCTTGCACGACCGCCACGGTCGGGACGCGCAGCGCCTCGACTGCGCGATAGGACCTGTTGACGTGCGCGACGAAGGTGCGGAACCAGTTCAGGTCCTTTCCGGGCCATTCACGGACCTCGCCGCCCAGGCTGAAGTTCGGCCCTTCGGCGCGAACCACAAGCACCCGGATATCGGCTTCGCTGGCTTCGTGCACGGCTTCCTCGAGGCACTGGGCAAAACGCGTGTCCAGACGGTTGTATGGCGGATTCGCGAGTACGATGTTCCCGACGCTTCCATTGCATTCAAATCGGATGCTCTTCATGACCTGGTCCTTTGGTATGACGTAATGCCAACGCTATTCATTTCTGCGCTAATAAGTTCGATGAACGAAACAGAGCTCAGGAAGCCTGCTTTTCGAGCGGAATCAACGGCAGCAGCAGGTGGGACGGGCGATCCGCGTCCCGGTATATCTTGTGGGTGACCGTGTTGCTGCTGCAGACGTGGTATGGAATGTACTCAACATCCGTCATTGCCCCGGTACCCGTGGGCGCGTCGAGGCTGCAGATCTCGATGCAGATGCGATGCCCGGCCTTGAACTGGTTGGCCGTTGCCAGCACCTGAATCTCATACTTGACGATCTCGCCTGGCGTAACAGGCTTGATCGAGTCCTTCGTCAGCTTGTGGAACGGCTCTCCGGGCGTGGATCGGTCAGGGTCCGTTTCCCGATATGACGCTTTCAGCCATCCACGAGTGAGTTCCCGTTCCGGCAACGTATCTGGTACGGTTCGTTCACCAACGCGTGCAGTGACTACCGATACGTCCGGGCCCACATCCTTCAGCACCACAATCCAGTTCGTGTCGGTCTGATCGATTTCCGCGTAGAGCGTCAGGGAAATCGGGCCGGCAAGCAGAACGTCGTGCGGGAGCGGATCCGTCATGTATCGCAAGCGCTCGACCTTCGAGGTCATCTTGAGCGGCATTTGCGAGAAGACATCGGGCTCTCGCTGCGCATTGCCGACCTCGCGGCCCGGCCGCGGCGCCTCCGCAGTCAGCTTCTCCCAGCTGGAAAGGTAGTACTTGGTCCATTGCGTTTCAGGCAACGGCCAATCGCTGCCGGTACGCCATTCGTTGGCGCCCATGACCCAATATCGGACCGGCGGTTCATCCATGATGGCGGTGTCGATACCCTTGAGCCAGTAGTCGTACCAGCGAATGACCTCGTCGTGGTACTGATGGAATGGTCGCTCCAGGTGCGCTGGCCCGGTGAAGAGCAGCTTTCTTGGCTGTTTGACGTTCTTGAAGTAATTCTGGGCGCCCAGCCAATGCAGCTTGTAGGTGTATGCGTAAGCTCCGGAACCGGTATAAAACGGGATCTTGATCGACTTGAAAGTATCCTCGGCCCGCTCGATCGTTCCCTCCGGCTCCCAGGGGTTCGTCATGATGTGGTACATCACCCATGTCCGCTGCCCCTTCTGCGTCAGGATGTTGTACAGGTTGATATACATCTTGTAGTCGGGATTGGCCATGGCCGCGCGCCAGAGTTCCTCCTGCTCCTCCGGCAGCTTGCCCGGCAGACTGCGCGATTCGTGCACGGTACTGAAGACGTCAAGCAAGTACGGAAAGGTATGAATCACGCCACCGGGATTGAAGTCGCGAAATCCAAACATGCCGCCGTAGGCGCTGCAGGCGTCGTACGGGAAGATGGCCTTGAGCGCGGGGTGCCCCTGCGCCGCGGCACGCCATTGTTCTCCGGCAAAACCTGAGATACCGACCATCCCCACATTGCCATCCGCCCACGGCTGCTGCGTGATCCATTCGATCATGTCGTAATGGTCGGTGTTCTCTTCACCGTAATGTCCTTCGGACTTCGCGGAGCCCCTGGGCTGAGCGATGACATGCACATAGCCATTGGCGATAAAGCGGCGGGTGTCCCCTGCTTCAATCGGCCCGAACCAGAGCGGAGCATGCGCGGGCTGTGGTGGCAGCACATCGGCAATGTCCGGACCCTGAAGATCCTTGTTGTGCAGTGCTGAGGCATACAGCACTGGATACCTGCCATCGCCGTCCGGTCGATAGACGTCGACCGCGAGACGTGTGCCGTCTCGCATGGTTACTGTGACGTCGCGCTCCTCAATCATGTCTCACTCCATCCTGGTTCATATGTTTGCCCGCAACTGACAGCGGAGTCGCTGCCGGACAGCGGCGCCACTTCGTTGCCCGCCGTCGCTTAAACTCACTATATTTCACGACCGTAAAGTTTGCAAGGTAAACTGCGCTCGGGGTCTACCCTCCCCTGGCGGAGCACCTGCGAACCAGCGGCCGCCTATGCCGTTGCCGACTCTGACCTGAACGTCAGAAAGCACCCGGCCGGTCCTCTGAGGACTTAACGGAAGGCAAAAGGAAAAGGCACCGTGAGGTGCCTTTGAACATTGCGGTGGGGAGTCCTTCAGAACTTATGCCGGATACCTACCGCGACGCCGAGCATATTGGTCTTGGTCCCCCCAAGCGGATAGCCGTTGGAGAAGCCAATCGACGCGGTGTCCAGGGCCAGGCCGGCATTCTTGGAGTAAGCCGTAGTCAAATACACGTCTGTCCGCTTGGAAAAATTGTAGTCGGCGATAAACATGAGCTGCCAGGGATTGCCTGGGGGACGCAGCGCGGGCAAGGTCGATGAGTGGAAGGTCTGGTAAAAGTAGTCCGCGGTCAGGCCAAGGGCGGGCGTGACCTGGTAGGCGACGCCGGCCCAGTAGATGTCATCGCGCACCAGCGTCGCCCCGGATGTACTGGACTTGCCCCAGCGGTACCCTGCCTCGATCTTTGCCGGGCCAATGGCATAGCTGACAGCCGCGGCGGCCTTCTTGACCGCGCCGGTGCCAAGGAACGTGGCACCATTGCTGATGCCCGGGTTGACCTGATCATAGGCGAGTGTAGCCCCGAACACGTCGCCCAGATAAGAGATCTGGGCACCATATCCGGAATCGCGGCGGAACTGGCCGGGGGATTCGCCGGAGCCACCGATGCTGGCACCGCTCACGCTGCCAAAGCCCGCGCCGGTGCCGAAGGACCAATGGGCGCCCACCGTAAGGGCTCCGAACGTACCGGTGTACTTCACGGTGTTGTCTTCGCGGAATGCCGGCCCTACCACGGCAATCACCGGCTCATACGTGTTCGCATAAAAAGCAGGCGAGAAGTTGGATAGCGCTTCGTCCAGCGAGGTATATTGACGGCCAAGGGTGAGCTTCCCGTAGGTGACACTCTCCAGGCCGACAAACGCCTGACGGCCGAACAAGCGTCCACCTTGCTGCACTGTGCCGGTGTCCACGCCGATACCGCCTTCCAACACAAACAATGCGCGTAGGCCTCTGCCCAGGTCTTCGACGCCGCGCAGGCCCCAGCGCGAGCCAGACAGGCCGCCACCGTTCACCGCAAACCGGTTGTCCGATCCGCCGCTTGCGTTCTTCATATTGGTGGCGAATTCAATATTGGAATCCACCACGCCATATATCGTAACGCCAGACTGAGCCTGTGCCACACCAACCGCAGTCAGCAGTGCGAACGGCAATGGCAGCTTCCTCAACGTCTTCATTTGCGTCTCCCCAGAACAGATGGCGTTCAAGGCTTTTCGCTCCGCCTTGTTTCCGCCTTGTGGTTGCGCGCCAGCCTTCACCCTGGCGCGCTGCGATCACGGACCCTCCTCCAGGCCCGCTTACAGCTAGCGGCCAAGCAGCCGGGCGGCGTTCTCGCCGTACACCTTTGTCATCTCGATCCCGGGGATCTCGATGCCATCCAATACCGATCCAAAACGCCGGATGGCGCTTGTCGGCGCGAATGGAAAATCCGTTCCAAAGAGGATGCGCTCAGGGTCCGCCACCTGCGCAAGCGAAGCCAGGGCCGGGTTACCAGCGGACAGCGCGGTGTCAAAGTAAAAGGATCTGACTGCCGCGAGCGGGTCACCCACGCGCTCGGCCACCGACGGCATCATGGAAATGGAGAGCGCGAGCCGGGGCACAAGAAAAGGCAACGTCCCTCCCGCGTGCGAGAGAATGAACCGGACGTTCCTGTAGCGGCTGATCGCCCCTGACATGATCAGGCTTGTGGCGGTACGCGTTGTCTCGAAGGGATACTCAAGGACTGACGCCGGAGCGACTGACGGAATGTCGTGCGGCGGCTGATTGGGGTGAATGAAAACAACCGCCCCGCGCCTGTCAAGCTCCTCCAGCAATGGCGTGAAATGGTCGTCGCCAAGGTACTTTCCGTCGTAGTTGGTGAACAGGATAAAACCATCAACCTTCAACTCATCGAGACAGTAGCCAACCTCCTTCAATGCCGCGTCGACGTCTGGAAGCGGCAGGCTCGCAAAGGAGCCGAACCGGCCGTTGAAGCGGGACCGGAGGTCTGCAGCGAGGTCGTTGCATTTCCTCAGCAGCGTGGCCGCGTCTGGAAGGGCCGGCCCGGACGAGATAGACAGGATGCCTTCATCAATCCCGTTCTCATCCATCATTGCGATGGCTGCCTCTTCAGACCAGGTAGGCGCAACACCACCCGGCATCGCCGCATTCAACAAGTCCAGTCCTACGGCGTCCACGTACAGCTTGGGCAGAAAGTGCTGATGCGTGTCGATTTTTCGTTTTGACATTATCTTTGCCTCCAGGGATTAATGGCATTGATCGGTTTGATCAGCATGCAATGCCACCAGGAATCTCGTATGTTTTTATTCGGTCGCAATGGTTGATGCGGGTCCGATATTCTCTGCCAGCATGCTGCCCAATTTCGGTTGTTCAGCGAGGACACGCGCCATGGCAATCATGCTTCCACAAGCCAGCAAGAGCGGTACCGACAAGACGATGCATACCAGCAGATAAGGAAGATTCGAAATGACGATCACGCCGATCAGTGCCGAACCGATAATCGAACCGAGTCTGCCGATCGAGACCGTCCAGCCACCGCCCGCCGCACGAAACGCAGTGGGATAGAAGATTCCCGGTATGGTGTTGACGCAGATCAGCGGGCCTCCGATAGCCAGCCCCGCGAGGAAGACCACGGCCGCATACCAGGGCGCTGTTTCTGACATGCCGAGCGCTACGATCAGCACCGAACCTGCGCCAAACGCGGCTGAGATGACCGCGGCGACGTTAAACCGGCGAACCAGGATGGCGAACAGGATCGCCCCGCCAAGCGCGCCGAACTGGAACATCGAGGACAATTGCGAGGCATCGTGCATCGATAGACCAGCCTGCTTCAAGTGCGTCGGCAGCCAACTTCCGATCAGGAAGAACACCAGGTAGCCCGCGAATTCGGCAAACCACGTGAGGAGAGTTCCGAGTCGATACTCCTTCCCCAGAAGCGCGCGGATTCCAGACCGCTTCCCGCTCGGCGCCGCCAGAAAGAAGCGCATGCCCGAACAATCCACCGACGGGAACATCTTTGCCACGACTCGCCTCACCACTGTGCCGGACTTGTTGCTTGCTACCAGAAAGAGCGGGGACTCAGGAACCTGCCATATCAGCAGGATCACGACGCCAAGGGGCATAACACCACTCAAGAGGAGCATGCCTCTCCAACCCAGTGCACCAATGGCGAAGGAGGTCACAAAGCCAGCAGCAGCGGCGCCGAAGAGAAAGCCGCAATACATTGATGCGAGCATCGCGGAGCGCGAACGGCCTGGACTAAACTCCGCAACGAGAGCCGAGGTCGCAGGCATCGCAGCGCCGATGCCCAGCCCGGTGATGAATCGCCAGGAAATAAGCTGGACGATCGATTGAGACTCGCAGGACGCGATGCCCGCAATGCCAAACCACGCGATCGCCACAATGCTCACTGCCCTGCGTCCAACGCGATCGGCCAGCGTGCCACCAACAATCGAGCCAATCAGCAAGCCAAATAGTCCGAATGCGATCAGCGGCGATAGCGCTGCGCTAGAGAGCTTCCAGCTCTGGCTGATGGCCGGCGCGATGAATCCAATCACAATGGTGTCAAAGCCCTCGATCGCGGTCGCTGCAAAGCAGACCAGAAAGACCGCCCATTGCTTTTTCCCCATCGGCATTCGATCGAGGAATTCACGCATGTCGCGACGAACATCTTCTGTACTTTCCATTGCCTTTCCTTGAAGAGCTGGGGATGGTTGGGGAAACCGACCTGCAGTCAGAGTAGTAATAAATTTACCACTCGTAAAGCTTTGTGTGGGTGGGGCTATCCCTATGGCCTTTTTGCGCACTCGCCGCTGACATGAAAGCCCGACGACCCGCGTCTCGTAAGTGCCATGAAGTCTGTAAGTACTTAACGAAGCCGGACAGCTTTGCGTCAGGAGGTCGGAACGCTGCGCGAGCGGGCGTGGCTGGCGCCTCCTTTGGAAGGAAGCGGCGATGTAGCGGTGTACTCTGGGGCGCGGGAACTGGCCTGCCGCACTCGCGGCCATGCAGGCTCGCATCCAGCCTGGTGTGCCGGAGCCCCGTTCATCGCATCCGTTCCATGCGTGGCGGGGCTGGTGTAGAACCGATCACCGGGCCTGGACGGGGGTTGGCCCGGAGGGGATCATTGTGACGATAGCGATTCGTGCGGCTGGCACCGGTTGTTTCCGCTTGTTGCGGTTGCTGCCTTCCAGCGGTATGCGGGCAGCAACGACGATCCAACCTCAATAACGAGCGCGGTGCGCCGATCTTTATATAATACGTCCGTAAAGCGTACGCGGCCGCGGCCTTCAACCGGCGGCAGCATCGTTTGGGTGTTCGAGTCGAACGCCAGCCACCGGTACGCCGATGGGGAAACTTTACTCAGGAGGACAGATGGCGCGAGATACGGATTCCACGCAGGGCCAGGCCAGGAAGGGCCGGCGACCGCCAGAGCTCCAGCGGGCAGAACAGCAGCGCGCGCAGGACACGCGCTCAGCGATCCTGAATGCAGCACTTTCCGAGTTCGCCGTGAAGGGATTCGAGGCTGCAAGCATCCGCAGAATCGCAGACCGGATCGGATTGCAACATCCGTTGATCACTTACCATTACCGAACCAAAGATATCCTCTGGGAGGCGGTAGCCGAACATGTGTTCGATCGTATCCGCCTGGAGTGGGAGGGATATCTGGCAGATGCCCCACCCGTCAGCGCCGCGGAGCGGGTGAGGCTGTTGTACCGTGCCCTGTTCAAATTTACGGTGGATTTCCCCGAGTTTCATCGCTTCATGCTTCAGGAAATCCTCGAGTACAGTCCGCGGCTTCAATGGCTCGCGGATACGATACTCCGGCCGCTGATCGTCGGGGTGCTGCCGCAAATCCGCGAAGCACAGGGGGAAGGAGTCTTGCCTGACGTAGATCCGGTCATCCTCCACTATCTGATGATCAGCCTGACATCGACACTTTCCACTTTTGGCTCGGAAATGCTGGCGACCAGCAAGCTTTCCGCTTCCGACCCCGCCGTCGTCGACGCCTATTGGAGCACGGTTGAGAAGCTGCTGTTCGGAGGCCAGCCCAGCGCCCTGCGCATGGTCAAGCCAAAGCCGGGTGACACTGAGAAGATACTTTCTCGCCAAACCTCCGAGCCGAACGACAAACGCCCCGTTACCAAGAAGGCAATGCGCAGCTGACCGGGTTCTCGTGGTTCTGGAGGCTGGCGCAAGGCCTGGCTTGCCACGCCGGCCGATCAAGCCTCTAATGATCCAGAACGTGCGAGGACGGTGAGGGGGGCATCATGCGCTGCGCGAATTGTGGCTTCGAGAACCTCGCGCCGGGGAACTTCTGCGAGGCGTGCGGCGCCAGGCTGGTACGAAGGTGCCCCAGTTGCGGCGCAGAGGCCAGCCCCATTGCAAAATTCTGCCGCGCCTGTGGCGGGTCCCTGAACGATTTCACTTCAGGGACGCCTGAAGTGCCTGACGCCAAAGGCCTGGCTCCGGTTCACTACACGCCCCCTCATCTGGCAGCGCGTATCCTGGCTGAGCTGGAGGCGATGGAAGCCAGGGGCGGGACCTTCGGTGAACGCAAGACCATCACTGCGCTGTTCGCCGATATGGCTGGCTCGACGGCGTTGATCCAGGACCTGGATCCCGAGGAGGCGCGTAGCCTGATCGATCCCGTGGTGACACTGATGATGGAGGCCGTGCACCACTATGAAGGCTATGTCGCCAAGTTTCTGGGCGACGGTATCCTGGCACTGTTCGGCGCCCCCATTGCCCACGAGGACCATGCGCTGCGAGCCCTGTACGCGGCGCTGCGCATGCAGGAGGCGATGCGCCGCCACAGTGACCGGGTTCGCCTGGACCGGGGCGTTCCGCTGGAGATCCGGGTCGGCATCCACTCCGGAGAGGTCGTTGTGCGCTCGATCCGCAAGGACGACCTGCACACCGACTACGATCCGGTAGGCCACACTATCCACATTGCGTCAAGGATGGAAGGCATGGCCAGGCCGGCGTCGACCCTGGTGAGTGCGTCGACATACAAGCTGGCAGAGGGGTACTTCGAGTTCAAAGCCCTGGGGACCACACAGGTCAAGGGTGTCCGGGATCCTCTCGAAGTGTATGAGGTACAGGGTCCCGGGGCCTTGCGCACGCGCCTTCAGGTGGCGGCGCACCGCGGACTGGCACGGTTTGTCGGTCGCCAGGATGAGATGCAGACACTGCAGAACGCCCTGGATCTGGCCAAGACGGGACACGGACAAATCGTCGGCGTGCAGGGGGAAGCCGGGGTGGGAAAGTCCCGGCTGTTCCACGAGTTCAAGGCGCGAACACGTCAAGGCTGCCTGTTGCTGGAGACTTTCTCGGTGTCGCACGGCAAGGCCTTCGCCTATCTGCCGTTGATTGAGCTCCTGAAAAGCTATTTCCAGATTGCCTCGGCAGATAGTGACCGCAGTTGCCGCGAAAAGGTCACGGGGCGGCTGCTTACGTTGGAGCGCTCGCTGGAAGACCACCTGCCATACCTGCTCTACCTGTTTGGCATCACTGAGCCCGGTTCGGCACTGTCCGACATGGACACGACGATCCGGCGCAAGCGAACGTTTGATGCGATAGCAAGCCTGCTGATCCGTGAAAGCCTCAATCAGCCACTACAGCTTGTTTTCGAAGACCTTCAATGGTTGGATAGCGAAACCAATGCGTTCCTCAACCACTTCGTCGATTCGGTGCCAGATGCGCGGATCGTCTTGCTGGTCAACTACCGGCCGGAGCATACCCATGACTGGGGCACCAGGCGCGACTACACACAATTGCACCTGGAGCCCCTGGGGCCGGCTGAGGCCCAGGGCCTGCTGACCGCCCTGCTCGGCGATGACCGCAGCCTCGTTTCGCTTAAGCGGCTCATCCTGGAGAAGACCGAAGGCAATCCATTCTTCATGGAAGAAGTCGTCCAGACCCTTTTTGAGGAAGGCACCCTGCTCGGCCAGCCTGGCAGTTACCGCGTCGACGAAGCTCCCGCTCTTTTGCACATCCCGACGACTGTACAGGGGGTGCTCGCCGCCCGCATCGACCGACTCCCCTTCGGGCACAAGGAACTGCTGCAAACACTGGCCGTGGTCGGGAAGGATTTTCCCCTGACGCTGGTTCAGCACATCACCGCACTCGCCGAAGACAAGCTGCGCCCGCTCCTGTCGGACCTGCAAGCGGCGGATTTCATCTACGAGCGCCCCGCCTACCCAGAGATCGAGTATGCATTCAAGCACGCCCTGACCCAGGAAGTCGCTGGCAACTCGCTGCTGACGGAGCGTCGCCGCGCGCTGCACGAACGCACTGCACAAGCCATCGAAACGCTGTTCCAGACTCGCCTGAAGGACTATTGCAGCGAGCTCGCTCACCACTACAGCCACAGCGGCAACATCCCGAAGGCTGTCAACTATCTGCACTGCGCCGGCCAGCAAGCCCTGCAGCGTTCCGCCCTGACGGAAGCGGTCCGCCAGCTCTCGGCAGCCATCGAGCTGCAGAAGCAGTCGCCCGACAGCCCGGAAGGCGCGCGCCAGGAGCTTACGCTGCGGCTGACTCTCGGCCCGGCCCTGGCGGCCGCGCGAGGCCAGGCTTCCCCGGAGGTGGAATCCAACTACAAGCGTGCGCTGGCACTGTGCGAGCTCGAAGGGCAAACCCAATACATCTTCTCCGCGCTATTGGGCCTGTGGACGTTCTATCAGTTGCGCGCACAGTACGAGACCGCGAAATCGCTCGGGAATCGCCTGCTTGGCCTCGCCTCGAAGACCCGCAAGCCTGAGCATTTCGCAGAGGCGCATCGCACTCTGGGCGCCACCGCTTTCCGTCTTGGCATGCTGGACGAAGCTCGCACCCATATGGAGCAAGTGCTGGAACTGCAGCGCCCGGACCAGACACAGTATGACTTTCTGCTGGGTTACGGGCGGGATCCGGCCGTTCACGCCATGGCCGCGCTTGGATGGAACCTGTGGTATCTCGGCAAGCCGGATCTGGCCCTTTCGCATTGCCATAAGGCCGTTGCACTGGCCCGCACGCGCCCTGACGCCTACAACCTTGCCCTCTGCCTGACCTTTGCGGCCGAAGTCCATCAGTGTCGGGGCGAGTTCGAACTGACTCGCGAGTACGCCGAAGCCGCCATCGCAGTCTCGGATGAGCAGGGGCTTCCGTTCTTTCTGGGGTTGGGAGCCGTTCTCCAGGGCTGGGCGCTGGCCCAGGAGGGACGTCATGAGGACGGCATTGCGCGGATGCTCCATGGCCTCCGCGCATGTGAGACGACCGGCGCGGCGCTCGGCAATCCAGGTCTGTTTGCCCAGCTGGCCGATGCGTATGCAAAGGCCGGTCAGATCGTCGCCGGGCTTGACCGGGTGGCCGAGGCGCTGGTGCTGGTCGAAGAAACCGGGGAGCAGGTCGATGAGGCCAGGTTGCACAGGCTCAGGGGCGAATTGCTGCTTCGGCGCGCAGAAGACAAGCCCTCTATGCCAGCGAGCCAGCACGAGGCTGAAGCGTGCTTCCACAAGGCAATTGCGGTGGCCCGTGCGCAGGGTGCCAGATCGCTGGAGCTGCAGGCAACACTGAGCCTGGCGAGGCTGTGGAGCCAGCAAGGCAAGCTGGAGGCAGCGCGCGATACGCTAGCCGATATCCATGGCAGCTTCACCGAGGGCCTCGACCTCGCCGACTGGAAGCAGGCCAAAGCGCTGCTGGAGGATCTCGCCCTGCGAGTCGGACACCAACGCTAACCCGGCTTGAGATCTTACGCTTCGCCCGCCATGGGCAAGGTGACGAGCTTATCGGCTGGCATCGTTCTGCGAGGGGCTTATCATCGCATCGCCCAGTTTTTCCATAAGAAATTCGGCGAAGACTGCCACTGCGGGCGGCACCGGCGGGCGGCTCGTGTACACGAGCTGCAGGCCGAGACCGGTGCTCGCGCGCCGATAGGTCGGCAGCACGCGCACCAGTTTCCCTTGCGCGATGACTGGCTCAACGATTAACTGCGGCAACAACGCAATACCCAGTCCAGAGATACAAGCCTGCGCCAGCACTCGCATGTCGTTGACCGCGAACCGGCTGTTGATCGACACCTCCTGACTTCCGCGTGGACCCTGCAGACGCCACGTGTTGCGCCCCTGGCGACTGGAAATCGTCAGACAGTCGTGTTCGGCCAGTTCACGCAGCGTGCGGGGTGCAGGGCGCCGTGTCAGATAGGCCGGACTCGCCGCGAGGATCATTGCACTCGGCGCCAGCCGACGTACCTTATAGCCGCTACCGGTCTCGATGCCCATGCGCAAGGCCAGATCGATGCGCTCGGCGATCAGATCGGTGGGCGTATCGTCGAGCAGGAAGTCGAGGCTGATGTGTGGATAGCGCGTGTAGAACTCGCCCAGCCATTCCATACCCATGAGTTCGAACAGGCCTGCCATCGCGGCGACGCGAACCGAGCCCGACGGTGCCTGCTCATCTGCATGGAGCCGCCCGATCTCCAGGATCTGGTCCAGCGCCGGCGCATAGCGCTCGAACAGCGCCTGGCCTTCCGTGCTCGGCGCGAGTTTGCGTGTCGAGCGATGCAGCAGTCGCGTGCCGAGTTGCCCTTCGAGTTGATCGATGCGCCGGCTCAGCGTATTCGCCGGCATGCGCAGACGGCGCGCCGCCTCGGAGAAGCTGCCGGCGCGGACCACCTGGACGAACATCGCCAGATCATTCAGATCGAGCATGATATTTCTCCAAAAATGGATGAATCCAATCCGACTTTACCATCTAGTGTGAAACGCTTCTCGTCCCCATACTTAAGGTGTCAGGTCGACGCGTGCACGAGTCAGCCCGGCGCCGCGCTCGCCACATCCTGTTGATCACGTCCGGCGCGCGGCGCGAACCGATACAGACACCTGACCAAGAACCTCATCTATGGCAAGTCAAATAGCTGGAGAGCGTCCCATGCATGCCGTCATCCAAACGCCGCCCACCGCCCTCGCCGGTGTCGGCCGTAACGTCATCTTCCGCACGCGTGGCAACGCGCACGGTCCGGTTGTCCGCATGGTCAGCCCCTCCGACGTCGGCGAGATGATCAAGCCCTTTGTATTTCTCGATCTCATCGATACGCAAGAGGCGATTGGCCAGCAGGGCTTCGGCTGGCATCCGCATTCGGGCATCGCTACGCTGACCCTGGCGATGGAAGGGCAAGGTCGCTTTGCCGAATCCATCGGCCACGAAGGAACAATGGTGGCGGGCGACATCGAATGGCTGAGCGCCGGTCGTGGCGTCTGGCATTCCGGCTTCGCCATGCCCCCGATCAAGGCCTTCCAGCTGTGGGTCGCCTTGCCGCCAGGGCGCGAACTGGCTCCCGCGTTCAGCCAGCATCTTTCGGCAGACGACATCCCGTCGGACGGCCCGGCGCGCGTGCTGCTCGGCCGTAGCGGCGAGGCGGTCAGCCCGATTGATGCACCTGCGGGCGTCAACTATTTCGTTGTGCAACTCAAGGCCGGCCAGCGCTGGACCTGCCAGCCGCCACGGGACTACCGGGTCGGCTGGATCGCAGTGATGGACGGCAGCCTGCGCACGCCCGATCCCGTCGACAAAGGTGAACTGGCCGTATTTGACCAGTCCGATGAGGCGATCGAATTCGAAGCGGTGACCGATGCGCGCTTCGTGCTAGGTACGGCAATCCCGCATCCGCACGATCTCCACCTTGGCTACTACTCGGTGCACACCAGCCCCGCAGCGCTGATCGAGGGCGAGCGCGAGATCGCGCGCATCGGTCGCGAGCTGCGCGCCAAGGGCGTGGTGCGTTGATCCGCCTTTCGCAGACCGATGCTATTGCACTCAACCGGAGCACATCATGACCGTTATTTCCGTCATCATTGGCAGCGTCCGCCAGGGACGCTTCGCCGAGAAACCCGCACGCTGGATGCTCGACCACCTGAAGAAGCGCGAAGGCGTTGAGGCACGCCTGCTTGACCTCAAAGACTATCCGATGCCGTTCTTCGACGCGCCGGTACCGCCCGCGATGCCAGGCCGGCCGGCCTACGAGCACGAGGTCGTGAAGCGCTGGACCCAGGCGATTGCAGCGTCCGACGGCTTCATCATCGTCTCACCCGAGTACAACCACGGAGTGTCGGCGGTGCTAAAGAATGCGATCGACTGGGTCTATCCGGAATGGGGCCGTAAGGCGGTCACCTTTGTCGGCTATGGCAGCGTCGGCGGCGCGCGCGCCATCGAGCAACTACGCCAGATCGCGGTCGAAATGCAGATTGCACCGATCCGCTCGGCGGTCCACGTTCCGGCAGCGGCGCTGTACGCGCATTTTCAGGGCCAGGACATCAGCCCGCACCTGGCCGGACTGGACGCCGTCGCCGAACAAACGATTGACGACCTGCTGTGGTGGACCAGAGCGCTGAAGACCGCGCGGGAAGGCTGACGATGATACCGAAGGTCATTGCCGTGGCGCCATCCTCGGCGATGCCGCCACGCATCCCGGCAACGCTCGCGTGCGGCAAGGCTTTTGCAACCGGCGTCGCCAATCCAGAATCCACTGCGCAGTCTTGCACTGCCAGCATCCGACAGGAGCGGTTCCATGACGCATGGCCTTGACGAACGCAAACGCTGGCTCGCCCTCATTGTCCTCTGCCTGGGCGTGCTGATGATCGTGCTGGACACGACCATCGTGAACGTCGCACTGCCGTCCATCCGGGCGGACCTGGGCTTTACCGAAACCTCGCTCGTGTGGGTGGTCAACGCCTACATGCTGACCTTTGGCGGCTTTCTGCTGCTGGGCGGGCGGCTGGGCGACCTGTTTGGCCATCGGCGCTTGTTCCTGCTGGGTATCACGTTATTCACGCTAGCCTCGGCGGCCTGCGGGCTGGCGAATTCGCAGGGGCTGCTGGTCACGGCGCGCGCCGTTCAGGGGCTGGGCGGTGCAGTGGTGTCGGCCGTGTCGCTGTCGCTCATCATGAACCTGTTCACCTCGCCGGCGGATCGCGCGAAGGCAATGGGTATCTACGGGTTCGTGGGCGGGGGCGGCGGCAGCATTGGCGTGCTGCTGGGCGGGCTGCTGACCAGCGCATTGAGCTGGCACTGGATCTTCCTGGTCAACCTGCCGATCGGCGTGGCGGTGTATGCCGGGTGTGTGGCGCTGCTGCCGGCGGGGAAGCCGCTGGCCGGTCGCGCCAGGCTGGATGTGGCGGGTGCGATCACCGTTACCGCGCCGCTGATGCTGGCGGTGTACGCCATCGTGCACGCCAACGAGGCCGGTTGGACGTCTGCGCAAACGCTTGCCCAGCTGGGTATTGCCATCGCGCTCATGATCGCGTTCCTGATCATCGAATCGCGCGTGTCGCATCCGCTCATGCCGCTCCACATGTTCGCGCTGCGCAACGTGGCCACGGCCAACGTGGTGGGTGTGCTGTGGGCGGCCGCGCTGTTCGCGTGGTTCTTTATCTCGGCGCTTTACATGCAGCGCGTGCTGAACTACAGCGCGATGCAGGTGGGGCTGGCCTTCCTGCCGGCCAACATCATCATGGCGGTGTTCTCGCTGGGGCTGTCGGCCAGGCTGGTGATGCGCTTCGGGATCCGCGCGCCGTTGTCGCTGGGATTGCTGGTGGCGGCAGTCGGGCTGGTGCTGTTTGCGCATGCGCCGGCCGGCGCCAGCTTCGTGGCGGACGTGCTGCCGGGCATGGTACTGCTGGGGCTGGGGGCGGGGCTGGCCTTCAACCCGGTGTTGCTGGCCGCGATGAGCGACGTAGCGCCGGATGAGTCGGGCCTGGCCTCGGGTGTGGTCAACACGTCGTTCATGATGGGCGGCGCGCTGGGCGTGGCCATCCTGGCGAGCCTGGCGGCCGCGCGCACCGATCGCCTTGCCGCCGCGGGTGCCGATGCCGTGATTGCGCTCAATAGCGGCTACCACCTGGCTTTCCTGGTGGGAGCCATTGCGGCGGTAATGGCCTGCGCGCTGGCCGTGGCGTTCGTGCGTACGCGCCCGCACGGTCAGGCACAAGGCGAGGCGTCGTCCGCAGCTTCCATCTGAGGCAGGCCGGAGCCCTCCTTGCCCGCCATGCCTGGCGTCAACCCCGGGTCGCGAACTCCCCTGCGGCCGGTGCTTGTTTGCCATTTCAGGGGAGCTTGATACAATCGGTTGTCTCCGCAGTGCGGGACTTGCCCGGGCATGTGCAAGACGACCAATGCCGTTGCCACGTTCCGTTATGGTCGTTTGTTCACTCACTGAATGGCCCGGCTACATTCAGAACGGAAACAGACCAGGCCTGTCGTGAAGGGAAAAACAGCACCATCTGCCAGCCAGCGGCCGATCACAATGAAACAGGTCGCCGAGCTCGCTGGCGTTCATGTGTCAACGGTTTCTCGCGCGCTGAATCCCGCAACGCGCTCCGTGGTCTTGCCCGAGGCGGTGGCGCGAGTCCTGAAGGCCGCCAACAAGCTTGGATATCGGCTGGATCCCGTGGCGGCAAGTCTGCGCACCGGGCGTTCAAAGCTCATCGGCATTCTGATTCCCCAGATCGCAACAAGCGTTTTCACCCCGATCCTGGCTGGCGCCACGGGACGTCTCGCTGCGCACGGATACTTTGCGATCGTCGGGTACGTCGGCACGGACTGCGAAGCCCAGCTGGAATTTGCCCACGGGCTCATCGCGCGGCGCGTCGACGGGCTCATCCTCGCCACAGTGACGCGCCACGATCCGTTGGTATCGTTCTGTATCGAAAAAGGCGTGCCAACCGTACTGGTCAACCGATCGGAGGACCAGTCGAGATTGTCGGCCGTTGTTTCCGACGAGGTGCTCGGCGCCCAACTGGCGGTCGACCATCTGGTGGAACTGGGTCATGTGAAGATCGGGCATATCGCCGGCCCGCCGGATATTTCGACGGGCTTCCTTCGCCGCAGAGGCTTTATGCAGGCCCTGGCCTCACATGGCTTTGATGGCAATGGAGCACCATGCGAGGTAGCCCCCGCCTATTCACGGGAACACGGCAAGGAAGCGGCATGCCGGTTGCTGAGTGCGCATCAGGACCTGACGGCCATCGTCGCCGCCAATGATTCGCTTGCCCTCGGCGTGTACGACGCACTGCGCGAACTCGGACTGCAATGTCCTCGCGACTTGTCCGTGGTGGGGCATAACGACATGCCACTCGTCGACATGGTCGAACCACCTTTGACGACCATCCGCATCAGTCACCAGGAGATGGGGCGCCAGGTGGCCGATCTTCTCCAGCAGGCAATCAACGTTCGCGAGCAGCCGGTGCATAACGTCGTGCTGCCGCCAAAACTGATCGTCAGGAACTCGACCGCTTCGCCTCGCAAGAGATGAGTTGGGGAGCCTCCCCCCAACTCAGGTGCGATTCCGGAGTTCTGACCGGCCGCCTTTCAACGCGGCTCTCGTAGGGCGTCTGGCTTTCGTCGCGCCCGATCGGAGCCGACAGGCCTGACAAGCCACGAGGATGCTGGCGCATCCTCGCCCGAGTTTTGGCGATATCTCTGGCGATACCCCGACAGCTAGCGTGCCCAGCCAGCTGAATCCTGTGCCCGTCGGAGGTATTGCCGATCCACGCAATCGCCAGGCGGCCGGTTCGTCGGTACGGACGCATGGACGTCACGAATGCGCGAGACCAGCTCAAGCCCTGTGTCCGGAATTTCCATATCGCGCATCAGCCCATGGGACGGATCCACCAGGTCCGCGAGCACGGCGTGTGCGTCGTCGTCGGTCAGTTGGTCGAATTCCGCTCGCAGGATGTCGACGATCGCGCCGTTGTTGCGCGCATCGAAGATCCAGTTCAGCGCCTGCCGGTACGCAAGGATGAAGCCAACCACCTGGTCCTGGTTTGCGGATGCCCACGACTGCATGACCGCGCCCACCGTTCCCAGATAGTCTGAAAACAGGGACTTGCCGCTCACCAGTACATTGCATCCCTGGCGTTGCGCCAGCCGCTCAAAGGGCGTACGAACCAGTGTCCCGTCGTGCTTGCCAGCGACCAGCGCACGATAGCGGTTACCCGTGCCTCCCGCTGCATCGAATGTCACATCCGTCACCGCGATACGGTTGGCCACAAGCACTTCCCGCAGCACAAAAGCAAAGCCGGTGGTCAAGGCGTCGACCGACAGCGTCTTGCCCCGGAACTGAGAGACTTCGGTGATCCCTGCCCGCGACATCAGCGACAGGAAGCCATGATCGCCTCCCATGAAGGCCACCAGGTCCGCGGCGCTACCGTCCGCCGTCTCGCCCTGCCCGCTTCGGTACGCCAGTACGTTATCCACGCTGGTCAACGCGATTTGCGCCGAACCGGCAATCAAGCGGTTGACCATATCGACCGATCCCTTGACGTACTCGAGGCTGACTTCCAGCCCTTGCTTTTCGAAGAATCGCCGCTGCTGGCCAACCCAGACCGGCAGGTTGAAGGCGCCTTCGAAGGCGAGGATAGTGAGATTGTTCATTGTCGTCTCCAGATCGATATACAATCGATTGCATCGTAGACGTCAGACTCCCTGGCCGTCAAGACTGGCGCAACGTGCGGGCCAACTTTGTGCCCGCCAGATCCCTCGCCGCATCTACGATGCGCCCACAAGCGCGGTATCGGCCGCTCTGGTCAACCCAGGACGGAGACTTTGACAAGCGCGAGGTTCGAGACTAGTATGCAAACGTTTGCAATGAGAACTATCATGACGAAATCTGTGCAGCTAGGCAGCATCGTTAGCGATGCTGCGTCAGTAACGGACATCGTGCTTGCCGCGATGAGCAGGACCGAAAGCCCGCGTCTCAAGGAGATACTGAATGCTCTCGTTCAGCACGGGCATGCGTTCTTGAACCAGGTGAAGCTGAGCGACGACGAGTATGAACAGGGGCTGGATTTTCTGAGGAGGATCGGCCTGACGTGTACGGACTCCCACAACGAAGTGGTGCTGCTGGCAGACGTACTTGGCTTCTCCACTCTGGTCAAGGTGTTGAACAACTCGGCGAATGAAGACCGCACGGGCGGCGCGCTGCTCGGACCATTCTTTCGTGGCGGCTCGCCGCGCTATGAACTGGGCGCGTCGATCGTTCAGGACAACGCGGCGGCAACACCGATCTTTCTCAGCGGGCGGGTCCTCAATACGCGCCGGGAGCCGATCCAGAATGCCAAGGTCGACGTGTGGCAGGCATCGCCCATCGGGCTCTATGAGAACCAGGATCCGGACCAGCCGGAAATGAACCTGAGGGGCCATTTCTTTACGGATGCGCACGGAAACTTCCGCTTCCAGAGCCTCAAGCCCGCTGGTTATCCGGTACCCACCCACGGCCCGGTCGGCGACCTGCTCCGCATCCAGCATCGGCACCCGTACCGCCCCGCTCACCTGCATTTCGTCGTGATTGCTGAAGGTCATGCCACGCTCGTCTCGCAGATCTTTGCGGATGATGCCGAGTACCTGGACTCTGACGTGACGTTCGGCGTCACGCGAGACCTGATCGGCAAGTTCGAGCGATATGAAGCAGGGTCCGGCCTCCATTCCGAACAGCAAGCGCCGTACTGCACGCTGCATTGCGAATTCGTGCTGGCGGAAGGTATTCCGACACACCCGGTACCCCCGATCAAGTAACCATGGCACACCTTCCTATCATGCCCGACGTCGACCCCAGTGCCTTTATTGCCCAAGGCACGCAAGTGATCGGGGACGTCACGATCGGCGCCCACGCATCCATCTGGTTCAACTGCGTCCTGCGCGGCGACGTTCAGCGGATATCCGTCGGACGTCGGACCAACATCCAGGACGGTTCGATTCTTCATGGGACGACCAACGGGCTGCCTTGCATTATTGGCGATGACGTCACCGTCGGCCACGGCGCCATCCTGCATGCCTGCACGCTCGAGGACGCGGCCTTTGTCGGATTCGGCGCGCGCGTCCTGGATGGCGCCATCGTCCGGTCTGGCGGCATGCTCGCCGCGGGCGCCGTGCTGTCACCGCGCAAGGTCGTCGGTGCCGGAGAACTATGGGCGGGAAATCCCGCCCGTTTGCTCCGACCGCTTACCGACGACGAGCGCGCGGGCCTGGGTGCAACCGTCGTGCGCTATGTGGAGCTGGCCGAGCGTTACCGGAATAACCAGTTTGCCGTCCTGACGTTCTGACGAAGGTCGTCGGAAACGCTGGAGACGCCATCTGGCTTCCATGCCTTCCCCGCTCTGGCAAGGTCTCCAGAGCGGGGAAGACACCGACGCGTCAGAAGGTGTGTTTCACACCCACCATCGTGCCGAACTGGTTGCCTCCCGGCTTCGGCGCGGCACTGGATGTGTCTCCGCTGCTGACCGACAAGGCGAGATTGCCGCGATTGTCGATAAAGCCGGCCGTGATATACACCGCGGTCCGTTTGGAGAAGGCATAGGTCCCGCGAATCGCCTCGAGCCAGGCCTTGTTGGGACTGTTATTGAAGCGCAGGAAGTACACCTCTCCGGCCAGGTTGAACGCCGGCGTGATGTCGTAGGAAACACCACCGTAGTAAAGCTGGCTATGCGGCGTAGCACTGCCCTCGTTATTGCGAACCGTACCCCCGACACCGAGCTTCACCTGCGACAGCAGCATGTAGCCACCAAAGATCCACCGATCATCCTTCTTGCTGCTGCTGGTCAGGCCGCCGGCGGCACCCGCGCCGCCGCGCATCGACTCATACGCCGTGGATACACCCCACCAGCTGGCGTCATACGCGAGCATCGCTGACCAGTCGCGGCAAGCGGACTTGTCGGCAGGATTCTCGCCGGCGCAGTTGGCCCCGGCGGGCGCGCTGACTGCGTCACGGCCCAGGCTATAGGTACCGCCGATGGTCACGCCACCGAACTTCCCCTTGTAGGCGATCGCGTTGTCCGCGCGCGGATTGGCGCGAAAGCTATCCAACACGTTGCCGCCATACACGTTCGAAGTGAGGATATCGGAGTCGATGGTCGACCAGAACTGCATCGTGAATTGCCGCCCGAAGGTGAGCTGCCCCCAATGCTCGTCGCTAAGGCCGACGAACGCCTGGCGGCCGAACAGACGGCCACCTTGCCCCGAAGTCCCCGAATCGGGAGCGAAGCCAGACTCGAGCACGAACACACTCTTTAGTCCGCCACCGAGATCCTCGGTGCCGCGCAGGCCCCAGCGCGACGGCACGGTGCCAGTCAGATTCGGCATGCGCACGACATCGTGGCCAGCCGCGCCGACGCGATTGACGTACTCCACGCCCGTATCCACCAGGCCGTACAGCGTCACCGACTGCGCGGCGGCGATGACCGGGGCCGCCGCCAGCGCGCCGACTACCCAGTTGCTTTTTTGCATTTGATGTCTCCTCCACCATGCTGCACATTGGCCGCATGGTTCTTGTCCCTTGTTGTGGAGCGCCCATCTCAGCAAACGATTGCATATCAGATGCAATCGTTTGCATAAACTGAGCCAAGATTTTCCAGGCTGCAACACCGTGCCGATCAGGCGCCCGATGTGCGCAGTGACTGGATGCGGATCATTGAACGGCTGCCGGCACGTACGCCGAGAGAAACTCGGTGAATGGCGTAGTAGCAGGCATCATTCAGATCGAGCATCGTATTCAGGCTTCGGATGCCGTCTCACGGGCTGAAGCTGCCTCTCGCGGCAAGTGCGGCACGGATTCCTGCGCGTGGCGGCGACGAAAGATTGCCAGGCAGAAGACGCTCAGTGCAGCCACCGCAACGGGAATCGAAACGGCGACGAACATGACGGTCGGAGCCCAATGGGCCGCAAGCATCGCGCCCCCGACCATCGAACCGACGATCGAGCCGACACGTCCCATGCCCAGTGTCCACGCCACGCCGGTCGCACGCGACGCGGTGGGATAGAAGCCCGCCGACAAGATGCTCGTGCCGGTCATCGCGCCGCCGGTGCCTACGCCGGTGATCAGTAGCGCGACCACGGCTATTGCCGGCACGCTTGTCAGGTGACCGAGCGAAGCGAGGCTGATGGCGGCGCACAGGAATGCACCTGCCACAACGTACTGGGGGTTCATGCGGTCCATCAGGAAGCCCAGCAGCACGGCGCCAAGCGCGTTGCCGGTCAGATAGAGCGCGGTCATCCGCGACGCCTGGCTGAATGAAACACCGGTCTCCTGAACGAGCATCGTCAGCCAGTTGCCCAGAAAGTAGACGACCAGCAATGCCATGAACGCGGTTATCCAGAGCAGTACCGTTCCTCCGCGCAGGCCTTGCCGAAGCAGCTGGGAAACAGGGAAGCCCTTGGCGGCCTCCTCGTCAAGGGCAAGCTGTGCTCCACCCGGATAGCCCGCATCGATACGCTGCACGATCGCACGGGCTTCTTCCTGGCGGCCTTTCGCGACAAGGTAACGCACGGATTCAGGCAAGCCCCGCCACAGGACGAGGGCAAGGAGCATCGGCAGTGCCCCGCCGAGGATCAGCATGGATTGCCAGCCAAAGGCGCTGATCATATGCGGGGCAATCAGGCCACCCAGGACCCCACCCGCCGAGATGCCACAGCCCAGCGGCGCCACAAGCGTCGATCTGAAGCGGTCGGGGCAGTACTCGACGGCCAGCGTATAGGCATTGGGCATCGCGCCCCCGAGTCCCAGCCCGGTGAGGAAGCGAAGAACGATCAGGGTCTCGAGCGAAGCGGCCCACGCCGAGACCAGGCTCAGGACCCCGAACAATATGACGGTAATCGTGAGCACGGTCTTTCTGCCAAAGCGGTCGGCCAGTGGCCCGAACAGAAAGGACCCTACCGCCAGGCCAAAGAAGCCGGCGCCAAAGAGCGGCGCAAGTTGCGCCGGACTTGCGCCAAAGTGCGCCTTCAGCGATGGGCCGATAAATCCGAGGACGACCGTATCGTAGCCGTCAGTGACGAGGACAAGAAAGCACAGTATCAGTGTCCGAATCTGAAACCTCGACATCGGTCGTTCGTTGATCAACGACCTGACGTTTATGGGGTGAGCAAGCATCGTAAATTCCTGTAGCAATGTATGTTTCCAGCAGCTATCCACCTGCAGCTGACGATCCAATCTTAATGCAATCGATTGCAAGCACTAATGAGGGTTTACCACCGAAGAAGAGATAAGCGCCCGCTTTACCGCCTGAACGGCTTTGCGGGCAAGAGCCTGTCAGGCTCAGGAGGATGAACCCATGTAGAAATGCTGCTGGCTCGCAATCGATTGTCGGGATGGCGAGTACGGCACCATGCCGGGGTCGTCCGGCGAAGCGGCTAGAACCGGTATCGCGTCATCCGGGCAATGCCTGTCCGGATGCATAGGTCTGCTGGAGACTGGCCACCAGAAGAAGGAGCAATACGAAGGGATACTGCACTCGCATCCATTCTTTCGATCTGGCAAACGAAACCAGGATACCCAGCGTGACGACCAGAAGAAGCAAAGCCCCCAGCCATTGCGTGCTGGTCATGAGCAGCAGCACCGACCCAACGAATTCGACGACCGAGACCGCCACTCTGAGCCAGTCTGGATAGCCCCATTTGGCAAACTCGGCGCGAATGCCCTGGGGACCTGCGAGGTTGACGATAGCTGCCGAGAGAAAGGCGAAGGCGATGATGAGGTTCACGTATGCCATGGCACTGAATCGTTGAGATGACGGAACCCGGCTAAGCCGACGCACGCGGAGTGGGAAGCGGAGGACACTTTTCTTTCCACGTCATCTCCAGCCTGGACGCCAGTCCTGCTTTCGCAATGATTTCAGCCGCGAGCCGTTCAACGCTGCCAAGAACTTCCTTGCGCTCCCTGAACTTCGTGAACTCCCCTTCACGGAACACGATATCGCCGTTGACCATGACATATTTCGCGTCCGTTCCCTTGCCGGCGCCGAGGAATGCGGACACTGGGCGTTGCAGTGAACCGACGTGAGGACCTCGCATGTCGAAGACCGCGATATCGGCCAGCTTGCCGGGCTCTAGCGAACCCAGTTCACCGGCGACGCCAAGCACGCGCGCACCATTGATGGTTGCCATTTCCAGTGCCCGCTCGAACGGCATGCGGGTCGGATCCAGATGGCGCTGGTGCTGGAAGAGCACGCAGGCCTTTACCTGCTCGAGCATGTCATTGGTGTAGTCGACCATGGCGCCATCGGTGCCGAGCGCCGTCGGCACGCCCATGCGCAGCGCATTGGCCGCCGGGGCAATGCCGCCGCCGCGCATGGCTTCGCTGGTTGGCGTATACACCAGACCGGCACCAACATGCGCCATTTGCTCAAGGTCCAGCTCAGTGCAGTGGATGCCGTGAATCAACATCCACTGTTCATCCAGGACGCCGAGCTGCATGAGATACCGCACATCCGTGCGGCCGGTCTCCCGCAGATGCTTCAGGAATCCCTTCTCCGTGGAGAACGTCCCCGCGGCGATGTGGCTGCTGATGCGAACATTCAGCTTTCGCGCCAGTTCCGTCCCCCGGATGATGAGTGCTTCCGTGCTCATGCCGGACGAAGTCCAATGGGCGTTGGCCTCGATGACCATGCCCATGCGAATCAGCCCATCGTATTTTCCGTCCCAGCGGCGGATGTCCTCTTCGGCAGCAGCAAGCGACTCATCCAGCGAGAGTGGGTGGTCGAGGAACCGGCTGTTACGGCAGCGCAGCTCCTTGCCGAAGAACTGACGGATACCCACTTCGGCCTGGGACTCGACGCTCGCTTTCACGATGGCTTCGTCGCTTACTGAAACCGAGTGGTTGAATGATGTCGTGGTACCGGTTGCGAGCATCTCGGTGGCGCATTGATATCCACTGAGACGCATCGCGTCGTTCGACAGGTGGCGAACCAGGGGGAAGACCAGGTCATTGATCCAGTCTTCGAGCAGCATCCCGTCCGCCATACCCTTGAACATCGAGTACCACGGATGCTGATGCAGATTGATCAGGCCCGGAATCACCAGGCATCCGCTGGCATCGATGATTTCATCGAAACCCTCGGTCGGCGTATCTTCGTACGCGTAGACGCCCGTGATGCGCTTGCCCTCAACTGCAACTGCGCCCCGCTCGAATACGTCGCGCTCCTCGTTGACGGTGGCGACATAGCCGTTCCTGATGAGGATCTTCTTCATTGTGTCTGTTCCTTGATGGCATAACTTGACACCGGCGTCGTCCGTGCTTGTCTCCTGGGACGACACCGGCGTTCCGCACGATCAGCAGCTCGCTTGCAGACGCTTAGTCCTTCGGCGGCCAGGTCGGGATCGGCATCTTTCCCGACGGGAAGCGGACATTCTTCGAGCGCACGAATTCCTTGAGCGTCTCGGTCGCGTTTTCACGACCGAACCCGCTGCCTTTCACGCCGCCGAACGGCGAGCCGAGGAATGCCCTGCGCATGTAGTTATTGACAAAGATCATCCCGGCTTCGAGACGACGCGCGAGCTTCCACGCGCGATCCTCGTCAGTCGTGACAATCGCCGCGGTCAGGCCATAGGCCGTACCATTTGCGATCTCGACGGCTTCATCCTCGGTCTTGAAACGCATCAGGCAAGCGACCGGCCCGAAGATTTCTTCCTGGGCCACCGTCATCATTGGCACGACATCGCCAAGTACCGTGGGCGGCACCCAGTAGCCGTGTTCATATTGGGTGTCGGTCGGCAGTTTGCCTTGCGTCACGAGGCGTGCGCCTTCGCGCAGGGCGATGTCGATATATCCCATCACGCGGTCGCGTTGCTTGCCGTCGACCATCGGACCAATATCCGTCTTCGGATCCAGTCCATTGCCCACCACGAGCTGCTCGGTGGCGCGGGCAAATTTTGCTTCGAACTCAGCGTACCGGGATTCATGGACGAGAATACGTGCGGTTGACGTGCACGCTTCGCCTTGGTTATAGAACATGCCTTCAAGGGCGACGTTCAGGGCAACCTCCATGTCCGCGTCTTCCAGGATAAGGAGGGCATTCTTGCCGCCAAGCTCCATGGTCGCGTACGTGATGTTCTCTGCCGCGCTCTGCAGCACGCGGCGGCCGGTAGCGGTGGCGCCGGTAAAGCTGATGCGTTCCACCTTGTGATGCGACGCCAGCGCGGGGCCGGCCTTGATGCCGGGGGCGACGTTCAGCACGCCGGGGGGAAGAACCTGATTGGCCAGCTCGACCAGTCGCATGACGGTCAGCGGGGCCTGCTCACCCGGCTTGACGACAACGGTATTGCCGGCGGCCAGTGCCGGCGCTGACTTCTTCGCAAAGTGAATCGGCGGCCAGTTGAACGGCAGGATGGCTGCGACCACGCCATACGGCTCAAACAGCACGCGCGCCTCGATCGCGCCCTGGTCAAGGATTTCGCCGTGGAGCGTATCGGCGAGCCCTGCGAAATAGTCGAAACACGCGTGGCAATACGAGACGTCAAAGCGAAGTGCATCGCGCTTCGGCTTGCCGACTTCGCGTGCCTCCAGCTCGGCGAGTTCGTCGGCGTGCTCGCGAATCTTCGCCGCAACCTGGTGCAGCAACTGCGCGCGCTCTCGGGGCGAACGCTGGCGCCAGTCATTTTCATACGCCTGTCGCGAATCTGCGACCACGCGTCCTACCAGCGCTTCGTCTGCCGACACCACGCGTCCCAGCGGTTTCGCGGTCGCGGCTTCCTCGACAACAAAGAATTCCTGGTCACGGTCAGCCTCGACGACTTTGCCGCCAAGAATGGCGCCCCAGTATGGGCGACCCAGGTTCGATCTGTCTTGCGTAGCTTCTGCCATTTAGCCCTCTCGTTACAATCGATTGCAGAAATGAATGTTAGGACAGGTGTATGGGTCACTTGGATCCCACTCCGATTGCGCACTGCGTCAGCAGCGCTGCTGTCCTTCCGGATTCAATTTACTGCAATCGATTGCAGAAGGCAAGGGCAATCCGGGCTGCTACGGTGACCCGGGCACGTGCCCGCGCGACCAGGCGCGTCCCCACGGTGGACGGAGAGGCCGACCCGCCACACCCCAGCCGCGCCACATCACCTGACCATGCAGGGCGCCTTGTTGTTGAACTTCCAGCCCGGGATCAGGCACTGCATGGCCACGGCATCGTCGCGTGCGCCCAGGCCCTGGCGCAGGTACAGCGCGTGCGCGCGCGCCAGTGCATCCATGTCGAGCTCCACGCCCAGCCCCGGCGTCCTGGGCACCTGCACCAGGCCGCCTTCGATCTTCAGCGGGTTGCGGGTCAGGTGTTCGCCGTCCTGCCAGATCCAGTGCGTGTCGATGGCGGTGACGCGCCCCGGCGCGGCGGCTGCCACGTGGGTGAACATCGCCAGCGAGATATCGAAGTGGTTGTTCGAATGCGAACCCCAGGTCAGGCCCCACTCCGCGCACATCTGCGCCACGCGCACCGAGCCCTGCATGGTCCAGAAGTGCGGGTCGGCCAGCGGGATGTCGACGGACTGCAGCCGTAGCGCGTGCCCCAGCTGGCGCCAGTCGGTGGCGATCATATTGGTGGCGGTGGGCAGGCCGGTGGCGGTGCGGAACTCGGCCATGATCTCGCGGCCGGAATAACCATCTTCGGCGCCGCACGGGTCTTCGGCATAGGCCAGCACGCCGCGCTTGTCGCGGCACAGGCGCACCGCCTCTGACAGTGACCAGGCGCCGTTGGGGTCCAGCGTGATGCGCGCCCTGGGGAAGCGCTCGGCCAGCGCCAGGATCGCTTCCATCTCTTCGTCGCCGCGCAGCACGCCGCCTTTGAGCTTGAAGTCGTTGAAGCCGTAGCGGTCGTAGGCGGCTTCGGCCAGACGCACCACCGCCTCGGGCGTCATCGCCGCTTCATTGCGCAGACGGAACCATTCGTTGCCGGCGTCCGGCTCAGTGCGGTAGTCCAGCGTGGTGCGGTGGCGGTCGCCGATATAGAACAGGTAGCCCAGCATCTCCACGGCGTCACGCTGCTGGCCCTCGCCGAGCAGCGCGGCCACGGGGACCCCCAAGTGCTTGCCAAGCAGGTCGAGCAAAGCGGCCTCGAGCGCGGTCACCGCGTGGATCGTGATCCGCAGGTCGAAGGTCTGCAGGCCGCGGCCGGCCGCATCGCGCGTGGCAAATGCCTTGCGCACCTGGTTCAGCACGGCGTGGTAGTTGCCGATCGGCTGCCCCACCACCAGCGGCCTGGCATCGTCGAGCGTCTGGCGGATACCTTCGCCTCCGGGCACCTCGCCTACCCCGGTATTTCCTGCGCTGTCCTTCAGGATCACGATATTGCGCGTGAAGAAGGGTCCATGTGCCCCGGACAGATTCATCAGCATGCTGTCGTGGCCGGCCACCGGAATGACGGTGAGTTCGGTAACGACTGGCGTGGCATGCACCTGGGGGGCGGGAGTTTGGGAATCTTGCATGGGGCTGTCTCAGAACGTGTCGTACGTGTACCGAAAGACCGGCCTGAGCAATGTGCCGACCGGGGTGACGCCCGGACGACATCACGCATCGTCATCGGTCGTCATATAAGAGATGACCGAGTATAGTCAGGGGTCTCAGACTGGGTCAAGCGCCACAAACACCACCCGACGCGTTAGCCCATACCGATGTGTTGCCGATGCCATGCGCGGCTTTGGCCTTGGCTTGCGAGCCGAATGCTTATGTTATACGATGTCTTACAATGAAGTCCGCGCCGCTGCGGCTTCGCCTCGATGGCTGTGCATGGCGTGGCCCAAGCCAGCGTGCAGCCCGTCACATCGACCTCCTTATTGGTTTTCGTTCCAGCGACATGACGCCTCACGACCTCAAGCAAATCATCAGTTCCGGCCTGCTGTCCTTCCCCGTGACGGACTTCGACGCCCAGGGCAACTTCAACCCGGCAAGCTACGCCGCGCGCCTCGAATGGCTCGCGCCCTATGGCGCCAGCGCCCTGTTCGCGGCGGGCGGCACCGGTGAATTCTTCTCACTGGAACCCAGGGAATACAGCGACATCGTCCGCACGGCGGTGGATAC
The DNA here is from genome assembly GCF_003353055.1 of Cupriavidus lacunae. GTDB lineage: Bacteria > Pseudomonadota > Gammaproteobacteria > Burkholderiales > Burkholderiaceae > Cupriavidus > Cupriavidus lacunae. The sequence continues at coordinate 171,058 of NZ_QKWJ01000002.1, read as the reverse complement.
CTGCCGCGGCAAGGTGCCCATCATCGCCGGCGCAGGCGGTCCGACCCGCGTGGCCATCGCCTACGCGCAGGAGGCCGAACGCCTGGGCGCGCACGGCGTGCTGTTGCTGCCCCACTACCTGACCGAAGCCAGCCCGGAAGGCATTGCCGCCCACGTGGAAGCCGTGTGCAAGTCCGTGTCGTGCGGCGTGATCGTCTACAACCGCGCGGTCTGCCGCCTCGACGCGATCCAGCTGGCGCGCCTGGCCGATCGCTGCCCGAACCTGGTCGGCTATAAGGACGGACTGGGCAGCATCGAACTGATGGTGTCGATCCGTCGCAAGCTGGGTGACCGCTTTGCCTATCTGGGCGGCCTGCCTACCGCCGAAGTCTACGCCGCAGCGTACAAGGCGCTGGGCGTGCCCGTGTACTCATCGGCCGTCTTCAACTTCATCCCCAGGACCGCGATGGAGTTCTATCGGGCCGTGGCCGGGGACGATCACGAGACCATCGGCCGTCTGCTCGACACCTTCTTCCTGCCCTACCTGCAGATCCGCGACCGCAAACAAGGCTATGCGGTCAGCATCATCAAGGCCGGCGCCAGGCTGGTCGGCCACGATGCGGGCCCGGTGCGCACCCCGCTTACCGACCTCACCGAAGAAGAAGCGGCCATGCTGGCTGCACTGATCGACAAGGTCGGCGCACAGTAAGAGATTGAACTGCCCACGTGTACGTGGGTAGTTCCGCCTTCAAGGAACGCTCCGTGACGATCCGCATCAAGGCTGGCTTTGCCATCCCCCGCCCATCGCCTGGTATAGCAGTACGCTGGCAATGAGCCGGTCAGACCGTGCCTGGATCAGGTTGAGCTCTGCGTTAAAGAGTTGGCGCTGCGCATCCAGTTGATCCAGGTACGGCGCATAGCCGGCCTTGTACCGGTTTGTGGCGTGGCGCAACGCTTCCACCAGCGCGTCGCGCTGCTCGGACAGGCGTTGCACCTGGGTGCCGAGCTGGTCCACCGCGGCAAGGTTGTCGTTGACTTCCCGGAATGCGGTCAGCGCGACGCGGCGATAGGCGAAGGCCGCCTGGTCGCGCTGAGCCGCCGCCGCATCGGCGGCGCCTGCGATGCGGCCGGCCTCGAAGACCGGCGCCAGCACGCTGCCCCCGAGAGACCAGATGGTCACCGGGTTCGCCAGGCCCGTGGCGTAGAGCAAGGCGCCGCTGGCAGTCAGCTGCACCCGTGGCAGAAAGGCCTTGCGGGCAGCGCTCAGGCTGGCGTCCGTGGCGGCCAGGTCGAACTCCGCCTGAGCCAGGTCGGGACGCCGGCGCAGCATGTCAGCGGGCATCATGGCGGGTACCGGCGGTTGCTGTAACGCATTCAATGGGGCGCCGCGCCTGACCGCTGCTGCAGGCGCCTCTCCCACCAGCACGCTCAACGCATTCTCCTGCCGGATCACCGCGAGTTCAGCCTGTGGCACGGCCTGCGCCGTGGATTCGTATTCGGCACGGGCCTGTTCGAATTCAAGCTGCGAGGTATAACCGGTATCGGCGCGGCTGCGCGCCAGCCGAAGCGCCGCCTCACGCGACTCCAGCGTCTGGCGCACCACGTCGAGTTGCGCGTCGAGCGCCCGCAGCGTGATGTACGCACGCGCCGTGGCAGCGGCTACCGACAGCAGCGCAGCATCCCGCGCGGCCTGCGCCGAGAGCGCATTCGCGCGCGCGGCGCCGGCGAGATCGGAGATGCGGGCGAACAGGTCCAGTTCGTAGGCGACCGTCAGCGTAGGCTGCGCCGAGTCGAGCGAGCGCGCCTGCCCGAACGCATTGAGCGAGCGCGCCCGGCTTGCCGGTGCCGAGAAATCCAGCGATGGCCACAGCTGCGCGCGGGCCACGCGCTCGCGCGCGAGCGCTTCCTGCACCCGGGCGGCGGCAATTTCGACGTCCAGGTTATTGGCAAGCGCCTGGGTCACCAGCAGGCTGAGTTGCGGGTCGCCATAGCGCGTCCACCAGTCGCTCTCGATCGGCGCGCTCGGCCCCGGACCGACACGCCAGGCCGGCGGCGCGATCACGGCAGCGGCGGCCGGCGTGGGCGGACGCGGCCCCATGCAGCCAGCGAGGAAAACGGAGGCAAACGCTGCCGCAACCACAGCGGCAACAACAGCGGCAGCGCGGCTGTTCATGGCCGCACCCCAGGCGCCGGCGTGGCCGGGGCAACCTGGCTGGCAGGCGCGGGCGGCGCCGCAACGCGAGCATTGCGCGCCCCGCGCGTATCCACCTCCGCTTCCACCGACATGCCCGGGCGCAGCCGCTCGACCAGTGGCTGGCCGGGATCGATTGAAATCTTTACCGAGATCCGCTGCGCCACCTTGACGAAGTTGCCGGTGGCATTATCCGCCTGGATCACCGCGAACTCGGAGCCCGCCGCCGGCGCAAGCTGTTCCACTCGCCCGGTAAAGCGGGCATGGTCGAGCGCATCGACACGGAAAACCGCCGGCTGCCCCGGCACCATGTGGGCGGTCTGGGCTTCCTTGTAGTTGGCGATCACCCAGAACTGCAGCGGGACCAGGAACATCAGTTGCGTGCCGGCAGTGACATACTGCCCCAGCCGGGCCCCGATCTGGCTCAGGCGGCCGTCCTGCGGTGCCACCACCACGGTGTTGGCCAGGTCGATCTCGGCGAGCCGGAGGGCCGCGCGTGCCGACTCGACCGCCGCCTGCAGTCCCTCGCGTCCGACCCGGACCGATTCCACATCCTGCCTCGCGATCTCGCCCGCCGCCTTGGCCTGCTCGACTGCCGCCTGCGCCTGGCGCAGCGAGGCGCGGGTCTGGTCGCGTTCGCGTAGCGACACCGAGCCCTGCCCGACCAGTTCGTCGACCCGCCCCATATCCGCCTGCGCGCGCTCCAGCTGCGCCCGTGCGTTGTCCAGGTTGGCCCGCTGCGACTGGATTGCGGCTTCGCGCGAGCGCTCCGTCTGGTGCGAATTGCTCAGGGTGGCAACCTGGGTGTCCAGATTGGCGCGGGCCTGCTCCACGCGCTGGCGGTAGATCCTGTCGTCGATGCGCAGCAGCACCTCGCCCGTCCTGACAAACTGGAAGTCACGCACCGGCACGCCGGTCACGTAGCCGCTGACCTGTGGGCTGATGATCGTGGTCTGGCCGCGTACATAGGCGTTATCCGTCCCCTGGACCACGGCCGAAAACGGCGGCAGGCCCCAGGAATAGAGGATGACCAGGACCCCGGCCAGCGCGGCCAGCACGACCACGATGGTGGTGCGTCGACCGCCCTTGGGCGGCGCCCAGCCGGTCGGGGAGACTGGTGCCGCCGACCGCGCGGCGCCCGCGTCACGGTCCGCTTCCGCCTGCTGCCTGATCTCGACCGGATCCTCCAGCCGCTGATGGCTCTGGGTGGGCTTCGCCGGCCGCGCTGCCGCGCCGGCATGGTCATCTTCGCGATTGTCCCCGCTCATTCGCGCTGCTCCGTGGATGTCCCGGCTGGCGGAACCTGCTTGCCGGCTTGTCCCGGCGGCCGGATCTTGCGCAAGTATAGGGTCACCAGCCAGGCCAGCGTCACGGTCGACAGCACGCCGATCAGCAGGAACACATCGTTGTAAGCCAGGATATTGGCTTCGCGGGTCACCTGTTGCGCCAGCAGGGCCACGCCTTCGGCCTGGCGCAGCGTGCCGTCGCCCAACACGCGCTGGTAGGCCGCGCCGAGCGCCTGGATGCGCGCCGCATCGAGCGGATCGGACAGGCTGATCGACTGCACCAGCGCGTGCGAATGGAATTTCTCGCGGTAGATCTGGAAGGTGCCCAGCAGCGCGGTGCCGACCAGGCCGCCGAGCGACTGGGTAATGCTGAACAGCGCGGAAAAGCTGACAAGATGGCTCATGCCGCGCGCGAGCGCACTGGTCATCCCGATCAGCAGCGTCGGCCCCATGAAGTACACCGCTGCAAACGCGATCAGCGACTGCGTGAAATACAGATTAGCGGGCCGCGTGAGATTGGTGGCGCTCGCGTCCAGAAACGCTGCAATGGCGATCAGCACCAGCGATATGCGGATGGGCCGGCCGAGTTCCTGGGGGTTGACCGTGGCGACACTCAGCGCGATCCCCGCTACAGTGGCCATCGAGACCACCGTGTACAGGTAGATCAACTGGTCGTTGTTCATGCCGACTGCCGTCAGCAGGCCCACCGCGCCATAGGGCTGTTCCGACAGCAGGACCCGGACCGACATCGCCACGATGCCGAACCGCAGGATCGCCCAGCTACCCAGCCAGCGCGTGTTGAGCAGCGGGTTGGCGCGGTTGTGCTCAACCCAGAGCGCCGCTGTGATCAGCAGCAGCGCAGCGCATAGCCCATAGCCGATCCACGGCGCCTCGATCCACCAGACGAAGCGGCCCTGGCTCAGGACCGCGCAGAGCAGCGCCATGCCAGGCGCGAACAGCCCGACGGTGAGGAAATCCAGTTTCTCGAAGGCCTGCGTCCGTTCGCTGGGGGGCAGCCGCAGCAGACTGACCGCCGCCAGCGACAGCAACGCCATGCCAAGCTCGAACAGGTACAGCGTGCGCCAGTTGCCGCCCTCGAGCATGCCGGTCGAGAAGGTCCGGGCAAGTGGCGTGGCGAGCTGCGGAACGCCGATGCCCAGCACCACCGCCCTCACCCGGTGCGCGGCAGGCAGCGACTGGATGAAGTAATAGAGGCCGAGCGTACTCAGTCCGCTGGCAGCCAGCCCATTTGCCGCGCGCACCATCAGGGCCGTGCCGAAGGTGTGGGTAAGCAAATGCGCGCCGGTGATCGCCACATAGGACAGCAGGACGACCCGCGTAAAGTTCTCGAGCCCGTATTGCTGGCGGAACTTGATCAGCAGCAGGCTCGCGCACACGTTGGTCATCACGTAGACGGTCGACAGCCACGCCACTTCGTCGCTGTACAGTCCGAACACGCCCTGCAGGTTGGTGGTGTTGGCCACCACCAGCGCATTGCCGAAGCCGCTGGTCAGGCAGATCTGGAAGCCAATGAAGAAATAGGCGATGCGCCGTGCTGCCGGATGCTCGGGCGTGGCCGGAGATCCAGGAATGGTGGGGCGCTCGTGCGGCTTGAATTGATATTCGCTCGAGTCGGTAGCCATGGGCGCGCTCGCGTTCCGAACAGCACTGATTGGTTCGCCCATGCCCGGCGGCGCCCGGCCATTTCCGCCCCCGACGGCCCTCGCGACATGCTGGCGACGACAAAGGCTCATGCTAGCGCATGATCGGCTTGCCGGCCATCGGAAGGATCCCCGCAACCGGGATTTCCGATCAGGTTGAGACGGTCTTCGGCAGGAATTTTTCCTGAGCTGCAAAAGGCAATCCGCTCACCTACTCGTGGCCTTCGCCCGCAGAGGGGCCGCCTTCAGGCGCGCTGCGATGCCTAGTCGGGTGCGCCAAGGACCCCTTGAGCGCCGTTCAATGGAGTGACCTCGGTCGTATCGATCCGTTGGGTTTTACCGTCCTCGACGATGTCGGTGCGCAGCACAAAACCTTCGCTTGGACAGTACCAGTCGGTGACATGCATGACATGGGGCTCCGTGTTGACGGTCTCATCCAGTATCTGCAGCGGCCCGGTCCAGGTACGCCGCTCATAAGTAATCGGCACGCACTGTTTGCGGCCCATCGCGGTCACGACAGTCTGGCGTCGGCCCACCTGACGGCCGCTCACCGACAGGGTCGCGTGCGGCGCATAGAGCTTTCCGATTTCCTCACCGGAATCGCGCGCGTAGATCGTGAACAAAAGACTCGACTCGACGAATTCGCTACCAAGCGTCGCCCCCTCGCGCAGATCCTGGCCGGCATAGTCGAACACACCCTCACCACGGCTTGAGGTAGTGCCATAGAGCCGCCCATAACGTCCGCTTGCATTGACCACTGCATGACCGTCGATCCGCGCAGGCGATGTCGGGGTGGGCGGCGTGATCGTGATCTGATCGTCTTGCTCGGTAATGATGGGGGGCCCCATCAAGGCTGCTAGCGCGCTCTTCGAGTGAATCTTGACGGTGGTGTGGCAGGTCGTGGCGGTCTCGGTCGGCGGCGACTGAATCCCCGTCCGGGACATTGGCATGGCCCCGTCAGACTCCATCTGCACGCGCGCCCCACCAGGAAACCAGACGGTCGCGCATGGACTGCCGCGCAGCGGCGTACCGGACGCTTCAGAAGCACGGGGCGGTGACGGCTCTGCGCAAGCGTGGGTGGCTACGGCGAGCAAGCTGGTCGCAACAGCACATGCCAGCGCAAAAGGTCGACGGGTTCTCATGGCGATTTGCCAGGCAAGCGGCGAGGCCGCATCAAAGTCTGTCGACGAGCTCGCTGGCATACACCGGGCACCAGCCCAAGGCTGCACCGAGGTGCCGAGGCGGTTTCCTCAAGTGTTCAATACGTGTCTTGACCGCCTACGGCAACCGGATCAATTACCCTGGAAGAATGGATTACGGCGATCCCCTACATGGCTGGATGCGTCGAACGGAAAATCGCGATTGAGCGTGCGTGCACCCTCCGTATACGGATCGCGTGCCCCTGTGTTTGCGCCCTGCGTATAGGGATCGCGCGGCGCGTTCACACTAGGTGCCAACTCCTGCTTTGTGGACTGATTCGCGCCCTCGGTGTACGGGTCGAATTTGCCAGTGCGCGCCCCTTGAGAATACGGATCGCGTGCGCCAGTATCTGCGCCTTGCGTGTACGGGTCGCGTGGAGAAGCGACGCCCTGCGCATAAGCTACCCCAACAGCGCCCAGCGTGGCGAAAGTCAGCGGAATGACCAAACTCTTCAACATAGCAGTCCCCAGTTTCTGTCGATGTCTCGGCCCAGAAACAAGACGCAGCCTGGGCCTGGCGGGTAAGTTCGTGAAGCAGCCAACATACCCCTTACATACTAGCCCGATGAGATGCGCTTTCAAGACGCGAAAGTCCTGCAATGCGTACAGGGCAGTTGCCACTCCCGGCCGGGGACATTGATAACAGCTTAAGACATGTGAACGATTCTGGCTTGCTTGCCATTGCCGTCTATGTCAACACCGTGCCTCGGATGCGCTGAACCGTCGCCTGTAGTAACCCGGGCTGGTTCCAAGCCGAATCCGGAAATGATTGCGCATCGTGGCTGCAGCACCAAAGCCGACTTGCACCGCGATTTCATCCACGGATAACTCGGTCTCTTCGAGCAAGGACCTGGCGCGGCTCAGGCGTTCGGTAAGCAGCCACTCCCCTGGCGGCATCCCCATCGTGCTGACAAAGTGCCGCTGAAAGGTTCGGGCACTCATCGCCGTTTGCTTTGCCATCCTGATGATCGACCAGTCCTCGCCCAAGGTTGCGCGCACCGCGTCCACCAACGGTGCCAGCGAAGAGCCGCTACGCTTTGATACCGGCTCGTCGATATACTGGGCCTGCCCGCCTTCGCGATGGGGTGGCATCACCAGCCGGCGTGCGACCTGATTGGCGGCGCGCGGACCAAGGTCCCGGCGGATCAGGTGGAGGCACAAGTCGATTCCCGCGGCACTGCCGGCAGATGTGAGGACATCGCCGGCATCGACGTAGAGCACGTCCGCTTCCACGTGGACGTCCGGATATCGCGCCGCAAGTGCTGCGGCATGGCGCCAGTGTGTCGTCGCGCGCTTGCCGTCGAGCAACCCTGCTGCCGCCAGGACAAAGGCGCCCGTACAGATTGACATGATGCGCGCCCCGCGTTTGTTCGCCTTTTTCAATGCGCGGCAAAGTTCCGGCGGGACGTCCGCTTCGATACCGCGCCACCCCGGAATGATGATGGTCTTTGCTTTGGCCAGGAGTTCGAGGCCACCGTCAGCCTGTACCTGGATGCCACCCGAACCGCGCAACCTCCCCGATTCGGCGGAACAGGTCGTGAAGCGATACCAGCTGTCGCCCATTTCTGGTCTTGGCAGACCAAACACTTCAACGGCGCAGCCATATTCAAAGAGGCTCAGGCCGTCGTACACGACGACGGCAACCAGTCCTGCGTTGGCAGACGATTGTGATCTGGTCTTTGGCATGATATGGACGGAAACAGGCATTGATGCCACCAGCGATTGATTCTGCCCCATCTGCGCCACGTCGCGCAAGACTCGCCCCCCAGTCTGTTCGTGTGCTGCGATCCTGATTGCCGCAGCCACTCCCCTCAAGTTGGCACGATCTTTACGCTAATTGTCGTTCGTGCCACTGGTGGGTTCAGTTTGCACTGCTTATCCTGTGGTCGGTGGTTCGCGCTACGGCAAGCGACGCGCGTGCCCCAGCAATTTCAACCCGCAGAGAGAGTGAAAGTGAAAGACAAACTAATCATGCTTCGCCCCGGCTTCTTCTCAGGCTCGGAAGGTCCGTTCTATTGTGGAGACTCCGTTGCCGTTGAAGGCCTGCTCGGCTTCTTCCCGCAGTTGCGCAATGAAGTTGAGGTCGAATACATCGATGCGCCCCGCCCTCGCATGGCAATTGTCGAACTGATCGGCGAAGCCAACCAGTCCGCCCCCGTCCTGGTGCTCGGCGCCGGGCGCGCGCCGGTCGATGACGGCGTGGAGATTCACGTACACGGCCAGACGCGTTTTATCGATTCGCCCGACCATATCCGTCGATACCTGTCGTCGCAGTACGGTGTGGCGCATCCCGCCTCCTGACATGCGTGAAGAGGCCTTCCATGCAGCCCGGCGCGCCACCGCAACCATTGCGGTCGGCGGGATCGCCTGCCGCAACACTGGCGGTGCCCGTGCGTGGCGGGCCTCGACTTTGAACCTGCCCGGCAATCGCTTCAGGCAAGCGCCTGAAGTCTCTTGAATAAGCCATGGATTCTCCAATGTCTTCGCCCAAGCACGCCAAGCTCCTGATTCTCGGTTCCGGCCCTGCCGGCTATACCGCCGCCGTCTATGCAGCGCGCGCCAACCTGTCGCCGGTGCTTGTCACGGGCCTGGCGCAAGGCGGCCAGCTGATGACCACCACCGATGTCGAGAACTGGCCGGCGGATGCAACGGGCGTGCAGGGCCCGGAGTTGATGCAGCGCTTTCTCGACCACGCGGAGCGCTTCAACACCGAGATCGTGTTCGACCACATCCACACCGCAAAGCTCGACGGGAAGCCGATTCGCCTGACCGGCGAATCCGGCGAGTACACCTGCGACGCGCTGATCATCACGACAGGCGCGTCCGCACAATATCTCGGCCTGCCGTCCGAGGCATCCTTCATGGGCCGCGGCGTGTCCGCTTGCGCGACCTGCGACGGCTTCTTCTACCAGCAGCAGCATGTCGCCGTGGTTGGCGGCGGCAATACGGCGGTCGAAGAAGCACTGTATCTGGCTGGCATCGCGAAAAAGGTCACGGTGATCCACCGCCGCGACAGGTTCCGCGCCGAGCCGATCCTGGTCGACCGCCTGCTCGAGAAAGCGAAGCAGGGTGTTGTCGAGATCAAATGGAACCACGTGCTCGACGAAGTGAAGGGCGACGCGGCCGGCGTGACCGGCCTGCGCATCAGGCATGCGCAAACCGGCGAGACCACCGAACTCGCCCTGCAAGGCGTCTTCATCGCCATCGGCCACAAGCCGAACACCGATCTCTTCAAGGGCCAGCTCGAGATGACCAACGGCTACATCATCACCAACGGCGGCCTCTCGGGCAACGCCACGGGCACGAGTGTGCCGGGGGTGTTCGCGGCAGGCGACGTGCAGGACCACATCTATCGGCAGGCGATCACCAGTGCCGGCACCGGCTGCATGGCCGCGCTCGATGCGCAGCGATACCTGGAAAGTACGCCGGGCCTGCATGTCTCCATGACCGCCAGGCGAGGGTAATCAGGATGTCCCCCGATACCTACCTCTCGCACGGCGTCATCGATCCGGACGATTTCGGCGGCGTCGTCAATCCGCCGGTTTTCCATGCGTCGACCGTGACCTTTCGCGATCTCGACGACATGGAAGCGCGCGGGCGCGCCATGTCTGGCGCAGACACGGATGTCATGTGGTACGGCCGCAAAGGCACGCCCACCACCTTCGCGTTGCAGAACGCCCTGGCGCAGCTCGAAGGCGGGCACCGTTCGTTGTTGGTGTCGTCCGGCCTGGCCGCGTGTACGAGCGCCATCATGGCGTTTGTCAAAGCCGGCGATCACATCCTGGTGAGCGACAGCGTCTATGGCCCGACGCGCCACTACGTCGAAACGGTACTGGCCCGCTGCAATGTGTCTGCGACGTTCTACGACCCCACGCTCGGGTCTGACATCGCGGCCTTGTTCCGTCCGGCGACGACGCTCGTGTTCGCCGAGTCACCGGGTTCGCAGACGTTCGAAATCCAGGACATTCCGGCCATTGCGAAGGCCGCACACCGGCATGGCGCGGTCGTCGTCATCGACAACACGTGGTCCACGCCCTTGTTCTTCAAGCCATTCGAGCACGGCGTGGATGTCTCCGTACATGCGGGGACGAAATACATCGTTGGGCATTCGGACGCTTTGATGGGTGTGATCACGACCAACCGTGAGTCATGGAACACCGTACGCGACTATGTCTTCGCCACTGGCCAGCACGCGGGCCCGGACGACGTTTATCTCGCGCAGCGGGGCTTGCGGACGATGGCCGTGCGCCTTGAGCGGCATCAGCGTAGCGGACTGGCCATTGCCGAATGGCTGGCGGGCCGCCCGGAGGTGGCCCAGGTGTTGCACCCCGGGCTTCCTGGTGCGCCGGGCCATGCACTCTGGCGTCGGGATTTCACGGGGGCTTCAGGATTGTTCAGCGTCGTACTCAAGCCCGGGTATGGGCGTGAGGCGTTCCGTGCCTTCATCAACGACCTGAAGCTGTTCCGCCTGGGCTTTTCCTGGGGCGGATTCGAGAGTCTGGTGATGCCCTTCGATCCCCAGAAGGAGCGCCCCGCAGCCGCCTGGCCGTATGCCGGCCAGGCATTTCGATTGCACGTGGGCCTTGAGGCCAAGGAGGATCTGATCGCCGATCTGGAAGCCGCGTTCCGCCGACTTGTCGGGCAATAGCGTTGCCCTGCAAAAAAAATACCTATTCCTACATTGGAGACAAGGCATGAAATCCCTGAAGTTGCTGTTGCAAAGCGCGTGCATCGCGACCCTCCTGCATGTCACGACACCCGCCGTACACGCTGAGGATCTGCTGGATTCGGTCAAAGACAGCGGCGTCCTGAAAGTCGGCATGGAGGGCACTTACCCACCCTTTGGCTATCGCAATGGCGACGGCCAGCTCGACGGCTTTGACGTGGCCGTAGCCAAAGCCGTGGCCGACAAGATGGGGCTCAAGATCCAGTTCATCACCACCGAGTGGAGTGGCATCATTGCCGGCCTGCAAGCCGGCAAGTTCGACGTCATCGTCAACCAGGTGAGCATCACGCCGGCGCGCCGCCAGGCTCTGGACTTTACCCAGCCATACGTCTATTCCGCGGTCCAGGTACTTCAGCGCAACAATGACAAGCGCGAGTTCAGTTCGCTTGAAGCGCTGAAGGGAAAGTCCGTCGGCGTCACGCTGGGCAGCAACTATGCCGAACTGGCGAAATCCGTGCCGGGTATCCTGGTGCAGACCTATCCGGGTACGTCGGAAAACCTGCGTGACCTGGCGGCCGGGCGCATCGATGCCGCCCTCAATGACCGCCTGATGCTGCCGTACCTGATCAAAAACTCCAGGATGCCGCTACGCACCGGCGCGCTGCTCGCTGGCACGAAGCTTGAGATGGGCATCCCGTTCCGCAAGGGCAATCCCAGGTTTGCCAAAGCCATTGACGATGCACTGAACGCGTTGCAGCAGGATGGCACGTTGCGCAAGCTGTCCATCCAGTGGCTGGGTACCGACGCCAGCATACCCGTCGCCCAGTAATCGCCACCACGCCGGCCGGCTCGTTCCATCGCTGCAGGCATCGGCCTGGCCGGCCACGCGGCCACTTCTACGGATCGAATCATGGAATCTCTTGATCTAGTTGTTCACACATCGCCGTTACTCCTGCACGGAGCGGCGATCACCGTGAAATTTGCCCTGGCGTCGATGGTGTTCGGCCTGCTGGTCGGGATCGTGGTCGCCATTATGGGTATCAGCACCAGTCCAATCCTCGGCGGCATTGCCCGCACCTATGTCAGTGTCATGCGCGGCACGCCGCTGCTGGTGCAGATGTTCGTCGTCTACTATGGCCTGCCAGACCTCGGCATTTCCCTGGACCCCACCAGCGCCGGCATTCTTACCCTCACGGCCAATGCCGGCGCGTACCTGTCGGAAAGCATGCGCGGCGCGATTCTCGGTATCGGCAGAGGGCAATGGAGCGCAGCGCACAGCCTCGGGCTGAGCCATCTGCAGACGCTGCGTTACATCGTCTGCCCGCAGGCCTTGCGGCTTGCCGTGCCAAGCCTCGGCAACACCCTTATCAGCCTGATCAAGGATACGTCGCTGGTGTCAGTCATCACCGTGACCGAGTTGCTCAGATCCTCCCAGGAGATCATCGCCTCAACGTTCCAGCCGCTTCCCTTGTATCTGTCGGTAGCAGCGATCTACTGGCTGTTGAGCACCGGATTGTCATGGGGGCAGCGTCGCCTCGAGGCGCGTCTGACGTTGCCTGTGACACGTTGATTCAACGGGTCGGAAAGCTGAAGAAAGCAATCTGCAAGTAGGAGACAAAACAATGATCGCGCTAGAAGGCGTATCGAAGTGGTACGGTCAGTTCAAGGTGCTTGATGCGTGCAGCACCCAGGTAGAAAAAGGCGAGGTCGTGGTCATTTGCGGCCCTTCCGGATCCGGAAAGTCCACGCTGATCAAGACGGTCAACGGCCTCGAGCCGTTTCAGCAGGGCCGGATCAGTGTGGACGGTGTCATGGTCGGCGATCCGAAGATCAAGCTTTCCCAGTTGCGTGCGCGGGTTGGCATGGTGTTTCAGCATTTTGAGCTGTTCCCGCATCTGTCCATTCTCGACAACCTTTCCCTGGCGCAGGTCAAAGTGTTGAAACGGCGCAAAGAGGAGGCACAGGAGAACGGCATGCGGCTGCTCGAGCGCGTTGGCCTGAAGGCGCATGCGCGGAAATACCCCGGGCAGCTTTCGGGCGGGCAACAACAGCGCGTGGCGATTGCGCGCGCGCTGTCGATGGATCCGATCGCCATGCTGTTCGACGAACCGACGTCGGCGCTCGATCCCGAAATGATCAATGAGGTGCTGGACGTCATGGTCGAACTGGCGCGCGAGGGCATGACCATGATCTGCGTCACCCATGAAATGGGGTTCGCGAAGAAGGTCGCCAGCCGGGTGATTTTCATGGATGGCGGCGCCATCGTCGAAGATGCCGGCAAGGAAGCCTTCTTCGGTGACCCGAAGTCGGCCCGTGCGAAGGAGTTCCTCGCAAAGATCCTGCATTGACCCACACCAGCCGCATGAAGGCGGGGGCGGTCGAGGGCGATCAAGGTCCCCGCTGACAACGCCCGCCGCCTCGTCCTGGTCCACCTCACCCAAAGTCGAAATCATGAAGATCTCGGATCGCCTTGCCTCTTTCTCCCGCCTCGATCTGGTCGGCGCGGTCACGCCCCTGCAAAAGCTTGATCGCCTGTCCGGGATGGTCGGACGCGATATCTACATCAAGCGCGATGACACCACGCCCCTTGCGTTTGGCGGAAACAAACTGCGCAAGCTTGAGTTCCTGGCGGCTGACGCCTTGCGCCAGGGCGCCGATACGCTGGTAACGGCCGGCGCCATACAGTCGAATCATGTCCGGCAGACGGCCGCGCTGGCGGCCCGTCTCGGGCTACGCTGCCGCGCGTTGCTGGAAAACCCGACCGGCACGGCAGACGGCGACTACCTGCACAGCGGCAACCGCCTGCTGCTCGATCTGTTCGACGCACAGGCCGAGCTGGTTACCAGTCTCGACAACGCCGAAGCACAGCTGCAAGCCCTTGCGGAACGGCTGCGTGGCGAGGGGCGCAAGCCTTATGTCATCCCGATCGGCGGGTCCAATCCGCTGGGGGCATTGGGGTATGTACGTGCCGGCCTGGAGCTGGCGCAGCAAGCCAAAGCGATGGGTCTTGCATTCTCGGCGGTCGTGCTGGCCTCGGGTAGTGCCGGAACCCACGGCGGGCTTGCTGTAGCGCTCGCGCACGCGATGCCGGAAACACCGGTCGTCGGCGTTACCGTGTCGCGCAGCGTCGCGGCGCAAACGCCGAAGGTGGCCGGGCTGATCGAAGGGACCGCTGCGCTGCTCGATGTCGAGGTGCCGGCAGGGCTGCAGGTGGAGCTGTGGGACGAGTACTTCGCGCCTCGCTATGGTGAACCCAACCAGGCGGGGCTGGAAGCCATCCGTATCCTGGCTGGTACCGAAGGAGTGTTGCTCGACCCCGTCTATACGGGGAAGGCAATGGCTGGTTTGCTCGATGGTGTCGCGCGCGGGCAATTTGCCGGCGATGGTCCGGTGTTGTTCCTGCATACCGGTGGTGCGCCGGCGTTGTTTGCGTATCGCAATGCCATCGACGTGAGAATACGGACAGCGGCTACCATGATCCCGGCGACACCTGCATTCTGACCGACCGTCAGACGGCCAGGCGCTCCACCGCCGCCTCGCGCCTGGCCATCCCCAACAGGAACATCGACGCCCCTGCGATCAACGCCGGCATGCCAATCAGCGCAAACAATGCCGGCATGCCCAGGCCCATCGACAGCATCGTCGCGCCGCCGACGGATCCCACCACCGAGCCCATGCGGCCAACGCCATTGGCCCAGCTTACGCCAGTGGCACGGCAGTCCGTCGGATAGAAGCTGGCGGACAGCGCGTTCGCGCCCACCTGCGATCCCGAGATGCAAAAGCCCGCAAGGAACACCGCCATGCCCGCGGCCACTGGCTCGGAAGCAAAGCTGCCCACCGCCGCAATACCAAGCGCCGCCAGCGAATAGCTGCACGCCAGCACATAGTGCGGCTTGATCCGATCCATCAGCCAACCCAGCACGATCGCCCCCACGGTGCCGCCGACCTGGAACATCGTCGTCACCAGCGCGGCCGTGCGCAGGGAATGGCCGGTACTGCGCAGCAGTGTCGGCAGCCAGCTGGACAGCAGGTAGATCACCAGCAGGCTCATGAAGAACGCCAGCCAGAACAGCAGCGTGCCGCGCAGCAGTTCGGGCCGGAACAGGTGCCGCACCGGCGAGCTGGCGACACGCTGCTCGCCCACCGCGAAGGTGGCATTGCCCAGGTCTTCATGCGGGGCGATCCTCTGCAGCGTGGCGACGACGCGCTCGCGCGACTTGCCGGTCAGCACCAGATAGCGCACCGATTCCGGCAGCAGCCTCACCAGCGCCACCGCCAGCAGCAGCGGCAGCACGCCGCCCGCGACCAGCACCGAGCGCCAGCCGAAGGCCTCGATCAGTCCGGCGGAAGCCAGGCCGCCGAAGGCAGAGCCCAGCGTGAAGCCGCAGAACATGGTGGTGACCAGGAAGGAGCGGCGCTTGTCCGGGCAGAACTCGGAGGTCAGCGTGATCGCGTTGGGCATGGCGCCGCCCAGGCCCAGGCCGGTCAGGAAGCGCAGCAGCACCAGCGTCCACAGGTCCTGCGACCAGGCCGATGCCAGGCAGGCGGCACCGAAGAACAGTACCGACAACACCAGCACGCCCTTGCGGCCGAAGCGGTCGGCCAGCGGGCCGAACAGGAAGGCGCCGGCCATCAGGCCGCCGAGGCCGGCGCCGAACAGCGGCGCCAGCTGGGCCGGCGTCAGCTGCCATTCGGCGCGGATGGCGGGGGCGATAAAGCCGATCGCGGCGGTATCGAAGCCGTCGACGGCAACGATCAGGAAGCACAGCACGACAATGGTCACCTGGAACGCCGACAGCGGCTGGCGGTCGATGAACGCGGTGACGTTCAGGGGTTGGCTGGCAGGCATGGTGTCTCCTCCTTGATGCCAGGGTTAGGCGCGAGAGAGGGCTGGCAGCTTCGTCGGCCGCCAGCTCGCTATCCGGTTTTTTGCGGGTAAGAATGCCGCGGTCAGCGGCCTACAGCCACGGCGTGGGGCTCAGGCACTTGTCCGCGCGCCAGCCATGCAGCCATTGCAGTGCGTCGTAGAACTGCGCCTGCGTGCGGCCCGTCCACAGGCTGTTGCGCACCAGCCGGTCGACGCCCTTGGCGTGGTAGACGCGGCCCATGTCGCGCGCGGCGTACAGCACGCGCGCGGTGCGCGGGATACGGGCTTGCTCATACAGCCGGAAGGCCGCAGCATAGTCGCCATCCGCCGCCTTCACTGCGGCACCGAGCGTGACCGCGTCTTCCAGCGCCTGGCAGGCGCCCTGCGCCACGTACTGCGTCATCGGGTGCGCGGCATCGCCCAGGATGGTGGCGCGGCCGAAGCTCCAGCGCTCGACCGGGTCGCGGTCGGCGGTGGCCCAGCGCTTCCAGGAGCTGGGACGGTCCAGCATCTGGTGCGGCAGCGGATGGATGCCTTCGAAGTACGACAGCACTTCTGCCTTGCTGCCGTCGCGCACGCCCCAGGTTTCCTGCTCGCGGCTGTGGAAGGTCACCACCAGGTTGTACTGCTGGCCGCCGCGCAGCGGGTAGTGCACCAGGTGGCAGTGCGGACCGGCCCAGACCACGGGCGCATTGACCTGCAGATCCTGCGGCATGTCGGCGACATCGACCACGGCGCGATACACCACATGTCCGGTCACGCGTGGCTCGTCACCGATCAGCGCCTGGCGGATGGCGGACTTGACACCGTCGCAGCCGATCACGGCGTCGCCGCGGTGGTGTTCGCCGTGCTGGTCGATCACGGTCACGCCCTGGTCATCCTGTAGCAGCTGCTCCACGCGTGTGCTGGTGCGGAAGGTGATCAGCGGATGGTCCTGCACCGCCTCCAGGATCGACAGGTGGATATCGGCACGATGGATCACCGCATAGGGGTTGCCGAAGCGCTCGCGATACGCTTGTCCGACATCGACCTCCGCGATCACCTGTGTGTCGATCGCATCGCGCAGGCTGAGGTAGTCGGTAAAGACCGCGCGGCTGCGCGCGGCCTCGCCCACGCCCAGCGCGTCCAGCGCGGCGAAGGCGTTGGCGGCCAGCTGGATGCCGGCGCCGATCTCGCCGATCTGCTCGGCCTGCTCCAGCAGTTCAATGCGGATGCCCTGGCGTGCCAGCGCCAGCGCCGCCGCCAGGCCGCCGATACCGCCGCCGATGATGAGGACCTTGCCGGTCGCGTTTTGAGTCTTGCTCATGCTTGTCTCCTGGCCTGCGCGGCAACGTCAGGCGGTGTAGTCGGGCTGGCGCTTGGGCGCCGCTTGGGCGAAGCACGGATGGGCGCTGGCGTGGGCGTAGACGGCCAGCACGCGTTCGTAGCGGCCGAGGTCGCAGCCCATGCGCAGGGCATTGGCCACTTGCGGCACCAGCGTGACGTCGGCCAGCGTCGGCGCATCGCCAAAGCACCACTTGCCGTGCCCGTGCAGCGCCAGCAAGCGCTCCACGCCGGCCATGCCCTCATCGATCCAGTGCCGGTACCACGCGTCCTTCTGCGCGGGCGTGACTTGCAGCACGTCCTGCAGGTAGCGCAGCACGCGCAGGTTGTTGACCGGGTGGATATCGCAGCCGATCAGCGTGGCCAGCTCCAGCACCCGCGCGCGCTGCACCGGGTCTTGCGGCACCAGGCGCGGCTCGGGGTGGCGCGCGTCCAGGTAGTCGATGATCGCGAACGACTGGCCCAGCGTGAAACTGCCGTCCACCAGCGCGGGCACGGAAGCGGACGGGTTGATGCCGTCGACATATTCCGGCTCGCGGTGCTGGCCGGTACGGATATTGACGCCCAGGTAGTCGTACGGCAGGCCCTTCAGGGCCAGCGCGATGCGCACCCGGTAGGATGTGGAGCTGTTGAAGAAGCTATAGAGCTGCATGATCGGTATTGCCTGTGTGCTGCACTACGCGCGCTCAGACCACGCGCACGGTCAGTTCGCCCAGTCCGTCGACGCCGGTGACCATGGTGTCGCCCGCCTTGACCGCGCCGACGCCTTCGGGCGTGCCGGTGAAGATCACGTCGCCCGGCTCCAGGCGGAAGAACTGCGACAGGCAGGCCACGGTCTCGGCCACCGACCAGATCAGGTGCGACACATCGCTGCGCTGCTTCGTTTCACCGTTGACCGTCAGCCAGAGGCCGGCTTGCTGCGGGTGCCCGATATCACTGGCGCGGCGGATCGGCGCCACCGGGGCCGAGGCGTCGAAGGCCTTGCCGATTTCCCAGGGGCGACCCATCTCGCGCATCTTCATCTGCAGGTCGCGGCGCGTCATGTCGAGTCCGACGGCGTAGCCCCACACGTGGTCGAGCGCCTGTTCGACGGGGATATCCGAGCCGGCCTTGCCGATCACGGCCACCAGCTCAGCCTCGTAGTGGTAGTTCTGCGTCTGCGCCGGGTACGGCAGTTCCAGCGTGGTGCCGGCCGGCACGGGGACGATCGCGTCCGCCGGCTTGCAGAAAAAGAACGGCGGTTCGCGGTCGGGGTCGAAGCCCATCTCGCGGGCGTGGGCGGCATAGTTGCGGCCCACGCAGTAGACGCGGCGAACGGCGAACTGGTCATCGCTGCCGGCAACGGGAATGGCAACGGTGGCTGGGGGCGTGAAGACGTAGGACATGGTGATGGCTTCCAGGAAATTGTCAGGTAAGCAAAGCCCGGCGGTGCGGTGGGCACCGCGCGTGGCGGATCGGATCAGGGTTGGCGTGCGCTCAGGTGCGCGATTCACGCAGCAGATTCAGCGCCGACAACACCGGCCGGTCGGAATAGCTGAACAGCACGGCGTCTTCCAGCGCGCCGAGCTGCACCGGCGCCCAGGACGGCGCCACGAATACATCGCGCGGCTCGAACTGGAACTGCGCATCGCCGATACGCACCGTGCCGCGCCCTTCCACCACGCTGTACACAGTGGCGTCGGTGCTGCGGTAGGTCTTGCCCTGGAAGCCCGCCGGCAGGTACTGCATGAAGGTGGCGATGGTCGGCATCGGCCAGCCGCCGGTGGCCGGGTTGACGTAGCGCAGCTTGACGCCGTCCCAGGGGTCGAGCTCGCCGTTGCGATACAGCTGGTCCAGCGCCTCGCGCGAACGCGCATAGGGATAGCTGAAGACCGGCGAGGTGGGGTCGGTCACGCGGTGCCGCACCGGCACCATGTTGTGGCCGAAGCGCGCAAAGCTGTCGCCTTCGGCGCGGGTCACCGGCTGCTGGGATTCGGGGTAGTTCTCGGCAAACCCGGCGTCGAACTGCTGCACCAGCGGAATATCCAGTCCGTCCAGCCACACCACCGGCTCGCCGCCGTCTTCAACGCTGGGGTTGCCATGGTCATGCCAGGTCCACGACGGCGTGATGATGAAATCGCCGGGGTGCATGGTGGTGCGCTCGCCGTTGACCGCGGTCCAGGCGCCCTTGCCCTCCACGATAAAGCGCAGTGCCGACTGGGTGTGCCGGTGGCTGGGCGCGATCTCGCCCGGCAGGATCAGCTGCAGGCCGGCATAGAGCGTGGAGGTGATGCTGGACTTGCCGGGAATGCCCGGGTTCTCCAGCACCAGCACGCGGCGTACCGCTTCCTCGGCGCTGATGACGCTGCCGGCCTGCATCACCAGCGGGCGCAGCTGCTCGTACTTCCAGATGGCGGGAACGATCTGCGGCTGCGGTTGCGGCGGCACCAGCGCGTGCAGCGACTCCCACAACGGGGTCATGTGGCTGCGGCCGATCTCTTCGTAATAAGCCGCGCGGGCTGCGTCCGTTGCGTGTTGAGGGGCGTGTTCGGACATGCTGTCTCCGTAACTTTTTGACGGTGTCGCGGTGTTTGCACCGCTGATGTTGTCGTTATACGCTCCGTCCCTATAAGATAGGAAATGAAGATTTCATCTTATCGATACGATTTTTCATATAGGTAGACCTCGATGGACTGGACCCAAAGACTGCGGCTGCGCAACCTGCAAATGCTGCTGAGCCTGGCCGAGACCGGGAATATGAGCCAGTCGGCCGCACTGCTGAATACGACCCAGCCCGGGCTGTCCAAGTGGCTGAAAGACCTCGAGGACGATATCGGCCTGCCACTGTTCGAGCGCCAGGCGCGCGGCCTGCGCCCGACGCCCTACGGCGAGTCGCTGATCGAGCACGCACGGCGGATCGAGGCCCAGCTGGATACCGCGCGCGACGACCTGCAGGCCATGCGCGACGGCGGCAGCGGGCTCGTGGTGGTGGGGACGTCGGGCGCGTCGGCGGCGGATACCGTGCCCCTGGCGGCGTTGAATCTGCTGCAGCAGATGCCCCGCGCCAGCGTGCGGCTGGTGGAAACCACCATGGACCGGCTGATGAGCCAGTTGGCACACAGCGAGCTGGATATCGTGG
Source organism: Cupriavidus lacunae (assembly GCF_003353055.1). Taxonomy (GTDB): domain Bacteria; phylum Pseudomonadota; class Gammaproteobacteria; order Burkholderiales; family Burkholderiaceae; genus Cupriavidus; species Cupriavidus lacunae. The sequence goes on along the minus strand of NZ_QKWJ01000002.1, from coordinate 150,768 downwards.
TGGGTCGCTCGGCCCCCGAACTGCAGGACGCGCAGATGCGTACGGAATCGCTCTATATGGAGCCGATCCACTTCGTCGCCCGGCCCCGCCATCCGCTGCTGCAGGGCGCCGGCATCGGCTGGGATGACCTGTATCGCTACCGCTGGGTGGTATGGCCGCGCGGCACGCCAATCCGCAATGCGCTGGAGGGCGCGCTGGCCAGCGCCGAACGTGCGCTGCCGGCGGACTGCGTGGAAAGCAACTCCACGGTGCTGAACCTGACCTTGTTCAATAACAGCGACATGATCGGCCTGGCCTCGCACCGCACCGCGCGCCGGCTCGAAGAGCTAGGCGCGCTGCGCATCGTGCCGTTGCGGCTGGCGGGGTTCGGTTCGGTGTCGATGTACTGGCGTGAGGATGGCGTGTCGCGCGCGGCGGTGGCGGCGATGCTTGATTGCCTGCGGCGCGCTGCAGTGGGCGACGATTATGCAAGGCGTACCGAGACCGGCGCCATGCCTTAGCTGGCTTTGTGCACGATTCCGGGGGCAGGCCCGAGCATGGTGTTGCCCATGGCGAATTGCCCGGCTACGGGGGGATGGTTGATGCTTCAGTTGCCGCGCCTGGCGCATGCGCCAGGCGCGCACTGCAAACTTCCTCAGAACGAGCGCGGCAGGCCCAGCACGTGTTCCGCGACGAACGAGTAGATCAGGTTGGTCGAGATCGGCGCCACCTGGTACAGGCGCGTCTCGCGGAACTTGCGCTCGACGTCGTATTCGCAGGCGAAGCCGAAGCCGCCGTGGAACTGCAGGCAGGCGTTGCCGGCCTCCCAGCTGGCCTTGGCGGCCAGGTACTTGGCCATGTTGGCCTGGGCACCCATGGGCTCGTGCTTGTCGAACAGCTCACAGGCCTTCCAGCGCATCAGGTTGGCCGCTTCCAGCTCGATAAAGGTCTCGGCGATCGGGAACTGCACGCCCTGGTTCTGGCCGATGGGGCGGCCGAAGACTTCGCGTTCCTTGACGTACTTGGTCACACGGTCAATGAACCAGTAGCCGTCGCCGATGCACTCGGCCGCGATCAGCGTGCGCTCGGCGTTCAGGCCATCAAGGATGTACTTGAAGCCCTTGCCTTCTTCGCCGATCAGGTTTTCCTCGGGGATTTCCAGGTCCTCGAAGAACAGTTCATTGGTCTCGTGGTTGACCATATTGGGGATGGGGCGCACCGTCAGGCCCTTTTTCTGCGCCTCATGCAGGTCCACCATGAAGATGGACATCCCCTCGCTCTTCTTCTTCACATCGGCCAGCGGCGTGGTGCGCGCCAGCAGGATCATGAAGTCGCTGTGCTGCACGCGGCTGATCCAGACCTTCTGGCCGTTGATGACGTAGCGGCCGTCCTTCTTGACCGCTGAGGTCTTGATCCTGGTGGTGTCGGTGCCCGTGGTGGGCTCGGTCACGCCCATGGACTGCAGGCGCCATTGCCCGGAGGCAATCTTCGGCAGGTATTTTTCCTTCTGTGCCGTGGACCCGTGCCGCAGCAGCGTGCCCATGTTGTACATCTGGCCGTGGCAGGCGCCCGAGTTGCCGCCGCAGCGGTTGATCTCTTCCATGATCACCGAGGCCTCGGTCAGGCCCAGACCGGAGCCGCCGTATTCCTGCGGGATCAGGGCCGCGAGCCAGCCCGCCTCGGTCAGCGCATTGACGAAGGCCTCGGGATAGGCGCGCTGCTCATCCACCTTGCGGAAGTACTCGTCCGGAAACTCCGCGCAAAGCGAGCGGATGGCATCGCGGATTTCGTGGAAGTTGTTCGATTGGGTCTGTTCGATCATGGCGCTGGTCTGGCGTTCGGTCTGTGGCGGACGGCCGCCTCCTTTGTGATAGCCGCAATAGTCGCGGCGTTCGGCAAGTTGGACAATCAGCCTTTCCGAAAGCGCGCCTTCCACTGGCGTTAAGTCCCGGCGGATTCTGGCCGCCAGCGCCTTTCGCAATCGCCAAAGTCCACCATTGGCATTGTCAAATAGCGCAAACCCCGCGTTGGGGACATGCTCTGGGCGATCCGGCGCATGCGCCGCCTGCTTGCCGACTGACCGTTGCCCCGTGGACATGCACAACCTGGCTTCCCGACTGCAAACCCTGATCCGCCCCGGTGACCACCTCTGGTGGGGCCAGGCCACCGCCGAGCCGCTGACGCTGACGCGCGCGCTGGTGGAGCACCGCCACGCCATCGCCCGGGGAGGACGGCTCAGTGTCTTTGTTGGCATCGGCCAGTCCGACACTTTGCAGCCGGCCCAGGCCGACGTCATCGACTTCTTCGGCTACGCCGCCAGCGGCCCGCACCGGCAGCTGGCCAGGGCCGGCGTGCTGGACATCGTGCCCAGCCACTATTCGCACCTGCCAGGACTGATCCGCCAGGGCACGCTGCGCGCGGACGTGGTGCTGGTGCAAGTGTCGCCCGCCGACGAGCAGGGGCGCCACAGCCTGGGCCTGGTGCATGAGTACATTCCCGCGGCGCTGGACCGCGCCCGCGTCATCATCGCCGAGGTGAACCCGGAGGTGCCGTGGACCCACGGCAGCCGCTACCTCACCGCGGACGAGATCGACCTGCAGGTCGAGGCGCTGCACCCGCCCATCAGCCTGGAGCGCAGTGCGCCCGGCCCGGCCGAACTGGCCATTGCCCGCCACATTGCCGGCTGGGTGGAGGATGGCGCGACCCTGCAGATGGGGATCGGCAACCTCCCTGAGGCCGTGGTGGCGGCGCTGCATGACCGCCGCGACCTGGGGCTGCACAGCGGCGCGGTCGGCGACGGCATTGCGGCGCTGGCCGAGGCCGGTGTGCTGACTAACGCACGCAAGAGCATCGACGCGGGTGTCGGCATTGCCGGCATCCTGTTGGGCGGCGAGCGGCTGCGGCGCTGGGCCCACCGCAATCCGCAACTGCAGTTGCGCGAGACCGCCTATACCCATCACCCCGAGGTGCTCGCCAGCGTCGACAAGCTGACCGCGATCAATTCCGCCATCGAAGTCGACCTCACCGGCCAGGTGAATGCCGAAGTCGCCGCCGGCGTCTATGTCGGCGCCGTCGGCGGCGCGGCGGACTTTTTGCGTGGCGCCGCGCGCAGCCGCGGCGGCCTGCCCATCGTAGCCCTGCCGGCAACCGCCAAGGGCGCGAGCCGCATCGTGGCCCAGTTGTCCGGCCCCGTCAGCACATCGCGCGCGGACGCAGGCCTGATGGTCACCGAGCACGGCGTGGCCGACCTGCGCGGCCAGACGCTGTCGCAACGCGTGCGCCGCATGCTCGACATTGCCGCCCCCGAACACCGCGAGGACCTGGAGCGCCAGGCCCACGCCCTGCTGCGCCAGTGCGGCGCGGCCTTCGTCGCCCTGCCGGGGCACGCGTCGACCGACTGACTTATTTGCTCATCCCAACACAGAGTTCCAAGGAGACTTCCATGCGCAGAGCTGCAATCGTCACCCCCCTTCGCACGCCCGTCGGCACCTTCGGCGGCAGCCTGCGCCCGGTGTCGGTGGAGGAACTGGCCGCCACCGCCGTGCGCGCCGTGGTGGAACGCAGCGGCATCGACCCCGCGCGCATCGACGACGTGGTCTTTGCCCAGTCCTACGCCAACAGCGAAGTGCCCTGCGTGGGCCGCTGGGCCGCGCTGCAGGCGGGCCTGCCGGTCGAGGTGCCGGGCATGCAGCTGGACCGCCGCTGCGGCGGGGGCCTACAGGCCATCGTCACCGCGTCGATGATGGTGCAGAGCGGTGCCGCCGACGTGGTGATCGCGGGCGGCGTCGAGAGCATGAGCAATATCGAGTACTACACCACCGACATGCGCTGGGGCGCGCGCTCGGGCAATGTGCGCTTCTTCGACCGCCTCGACCGCGGCCGTGAACGTTCCCAGCCGGTCGAGCGCTTCGGCAAGATCTCCGGCATGATCGAAACCGCCGAGAACCTGGCACGCGACTACGGCATCAGCCGCGAGGAGGCCGATGCCTTCGCCGCCCGCAGCCACGCACGCGCCGCGGCAGCCTGGGAAGCCGGCACCTTCGATGCCGAGATCGTTCCCGTGCAGGTGCCCCAGCGCAAGGGCGATCCGGTGCGTTTCGCGCGCGACGAGGGTTTCCGCGCCGATACCACGCGCGAGAGCCTGGGCAAGCTGCGCACCCTGATGCCGAACGGCACCGTCACCGCCGGCAACGCCAGCCAGCAGAACGACGCGTCGGCCGCCTGCCTGATCGTGGCCGAGGACAAGCTGGCCGAACTGGGCCTCACTCCGATGGCCTCGCTGGTGGGCTGGGCCGCTGCCGGCTGCGAGCCCTCGCACATGGGCATCGGCCCGGTGCCCGCGGTGAAGAAGCTGCTGGCGCGCCTGAACCTGACGCTGGACCAGATGGACCTGGTCGAGCTGAACGAGGCCTTCGCCTGCCAGGTGCTGGCCGTGCTCAAGGGCTGGGACTGGCACGACCAGGACGCGATCGAGCAGAAGCTCAACGTGAACGGCTCGGGCATCTCGCTGGGCCATCCGATCGGCGCCACCGGCGTGCGCATCCTGGCCACGCTGCTGCACGAACTGCAGCGCCGCGGCGGCCGCTACGGCCTGGAAACCATGTGCATCGGCGGCGGCCAGGGCATCGCCGCAGTCTTTGAACGCTACTGAGCAAGCTTCGGGGCGTAACGCCTGACCCATGCACCCCCGCGCACCGCTGCCCGCCCCAGGACGGGCAGCTTGCCTTGACCGCCTGCCCTGACATGACAGATTCCACCGCTACGCAGACCGCCGGCCTGCCTCCTCCTTCGCCCCGCACCGGCGCCCTGAGCCACCTGCGGGTGCTCGATCTCTCGCGCGTGCTGGCGGGGCCGTGGTCCACCCAGAACCTGGCGGACATGGGCGCCGACGTGATCAAGATCGAAAAGCCCGGCGAAGGCGACGATACCCGCCACTGGGGCCCCCCGTTCCTGGCGGACGAGGCCGGCGCGCCGACCCGGCAAGCTTGCTATTTCACCGCCGCCAACCGCAACAAGCGCTCGGTCACCGTGGACATGGCCACCCCCGAGGGACAGGCGCTGATCCGCGAACTGGCCCGGCAGAGCGACGTGGTGGTGGAGAACTTCAAGACCGGTGGCCTCAAGCGCTACGGGCTGGACTATGACAGCCTGAGTGCGCTCAATCCGCGCCTGATCTATTGCTCGGTCACGGGCTTCGGCCACACCGGTCCTTATGCGGCGCGCCCCGGCTACGACCTGCTGATCCAGGCCATGAGCGGCCTGATGAGCATCACCGGCCACGCCGACGGCGAGCCCGGCGGCGGCCCGATGAAGGTAGGCGTCGCGGTGATCGACCTGTTCACCGGCATGTACGCGACCACCGCCATCCTGAGCGCGCTGGAAGCGCGCCACTTCACCGGGCGCGGCCAGCATATCGATATCGCCTTGCTGGATGTGGCAATGGCGGTGCTGGCCAACCAGGGTGCGGGCTTCCTGAACGCCGGCGACGTCCCCAGGCGCCAGGGGAATATCCACCCGAGCGTGGTGCCTTACCAGGACTTCCCCACGGCCGACGGCAATATGCTGCTGGCGATCGGCAACGACGGGCAGTTCGCGCGCTTCTGCGAAGCCGCGGGCGTGGATTGGGCGCGCGACGAGCGCTATGCGACCAACACCGGCCGCGTGAACAACCGGAAGACGCTGATCGCGATGATGATGGCGCTCACCCGCACCCGTTCCACGTCAGAATGGGTCGCGCTGCTCGAGGCCAATTCCGTGCCTTGCGGCCCCATCAACAATATCGCCCAGGCCTACGCCGACCCGCATGTGCAGCACCGCGGCCTGCGCATCGAACAGGAGCGCTACCCGGGAGCACAGGCGCCCACCGGCGAGTCTGTCAACCAGGTAGTCACCGCCGCCAGCCCGCTGCGCCTGTCGGAGACACCCCCGACGCTGCGCTATGCCCCGCCTGCGCTGGGCCAGCACACCGACGAGGTGCTGGGCGACTACCTGAAACTCAGCCCGCAGCAACTGGAGGCACTGCGCGCCAGGCGCGTGGTGTAGAGAGCCAGACTCTTTCGGCAGACAAGAAATCCGTCTTTGCCGATTACCGATTGCACCGTACACCGGGCACACATACACTGGCGCCATTTGGCTGGCGCCCCGCCCTGCCGAACGGCTTTTTCCAGCACAAGGATTCCCGCGAGATGCCACCGGACCGAGACACCACACCACGGATCAGCGACATCCCACGCCACTGGGCCACCCGGGCGCCCGGCCATGTGGCCGTCTTCGAGGAAGGCCGGACCACCACCTACGCGCAGCTGTGGGCGGGCATCGAGGATGCGCAGCGCTATCTGCAGTCGCAAGGGGTCGGCACCGGCGATCGCGTGCTGGTCACGGCGGAGAACTGCCTGGCGGTGATCACGCTGGTATTCGCCTTGTCGGAACTGGGCGCGTGGCCGGTGGTCGTCAACGCGCGCCTGTCCGAGCGGGAAATCGAGGTGATCCGGGCCCACTGCCAGCCGCGCCTGATGCTGTTCACCCACGCTGTGTCGCCCGATGCCCTGCGGCACGGCGTCCGCTACCGGGCCAGGGAGATTGCCCCGGCCGGTCTGGGCCCGCTGATGGCCGGCGCCGTCGACGAGGCCAGCGAGCGCGAGCCTGAAACGCTGGCGCGTGACATTGCCGCGCTGATCTACACCTCCGGCACCACCGGGCAGCCCAAGGGCGTGATGGTCACCCACCGGGGCCTGCTGCACTTTGCGCGCGTCACGGTAGAGTCCCGCCGCATGCAGGCAGACGACTGCGCCTATGCGGTGATGCCCATGTCGCATATCTTCGGGCTGGGCACGCTGCTGGTCTCGACCCTGCAGGCCGGCGCCAGCCTGTACCTGAGCGCCCGCTTCAATGCCGCCGACGTCACCGCGGCGATCCGGCAGGGTGCGATCACGCTGCTGCAGGGCGTGCCGACGATGTTCAACCGCATCCTCGCCCATGCGCGGGCAACGGGCGCGCCATTGGTGCCGTCGCCGCGGCTGCGCTATCTCTACACCGGCGGCGGGCCGCTTGACCCGACGCTCAAGCACGACGTCGAGGCGATGTTCGGCCAGCCGCTGCACCATGGCTACGGCATGACCGAATACGCGGGATCGCTGTTCGTGACCCGCATGGACCGGCCGCGCACCGATTGCTCGGCGGGCGAGATCGTCGAAGGCGCCGAGCTGCGGGTGGTCGGGCCGGAAGGCAAGCCCGTGCCGCAGGGCGAACCCGGCGAGCTATGGATCAGAGGCCCGGGCGTCATGCGCGGCTACTACCGCGCGCCGGACCTGAGCGCCGAGGCCCTGCGCCCCGGCGGCTGGCTCAATACCGGCGACATCGGCCGGCTGGGCCCCGACGGCGCGCTGTTTATCGTCGGACGCACCAAGGACCTGATCATCCGCTCGGGCTTCAACGTCTATCCGATCGAGGTCGAATCGGTCATCAACACGCATCCGTCCGTGCGCGTGTCCGCCGTCATCGGGCAGCCCACCGCGGACGGCAACGAGGAAGTGATCGCCTTTGTCGAAATCAAGGATGGCGAAAAGTTCGATGCGCCGGCGCTGCACGACTATCTGGTCGATCGCCTGTCGCCGTACAAGCGCCCCGAGCGGATCCTGCGCGTGGCCGCGATCCCGACGACGGCAAGCGGCAAGCTGCTCAAGCACCAGCTCCGGCTGATGCTCGCGGACCAGGCTTAGGCTGATGGGCGCCTTCAGTCCTGGCGCCCGAGGCCGTCCTCGACCAGCAGGTCCACCAGCTTGCGCGCGAACAGCGGCAAGGCGCCGAGGTCGGCCACGCATACCTGCAGCTTGCGCTCGGCCCACTCGTCGTTGAGCTGGACGATGCGCAGCGCCATCGTCTTCGCATGGCGGCTGGCGGTGGTTTCCGGCAACACGCCGACGCCGACATTGGCCTCGATCATCCGGCAGGCGGTCTCGAAGTTGCTGACCTGCACGCGCCAGCGCAGCGTGCGCTGCAGGTCGGCAGCGGCACGCATGAGGAAATTGTGGATTGCGCTTGCCTCCGGCAGGCCGATGAAGTCGTAGTCCAGCGTATCGATGAAATCCACGCTGTTGCGCTCGGCCAGCGGGTGGCTGAGCGCGGTGGCCAGCACCAGGCGGTCGCGCCGGTAGGGCATGACCTCGAGCCCCTTGGTGCGCACGTTGCCGGCGATGATGCCGATGTCCACCATCCCCTCCTGCACCGCGCGCACGATATCCGGGCTCAGCCGCTCGTGCATGTCGATGGTCACGTCCGGATGGCTGACAAGGTAGGTGCGCAGCACCGCGGGCAGGAATTCGCTCATCGCGGTGGTGTTGGCAAAGACGCGCACATGGCCTTTCACGCCCGCCGCATATTCCTGCAGATCGCCGCTCAGCTGCTCCAGCTGGCGCAGCACGCGGCGCGCGTGGGCAAGCAGGGTCTCCCCCGCCCCGGTCACCTTCACGCCCTGGCTGCTGCGGCTCAGCAGCTTGACGCCGACATGCTCCTCGAGGTTCTTGATGCGGGTGCTGGCCGCGGCCAGCGACAGGTGTGAGCGTTGTGCACCGCCGGTCAGGCTTTGGGCCTCCGCAATATGCGTGAACAGTTTCAGGTCGACCAGATCAAAGCGCATGACATCATTCCCCGGGCGTAAGGCGGGGATTATCTCCCAAAGCGCGGCGCCCAGTACACCCGGCGGGTGCGTTTTGCAGGCTGGAACCCCGGCGCACGCCCGCCGCGCTGTCAGGCGACCGAGCGCTGCCGCTGCGCGGGGCGAACCACCGCCAGCCGCCGGGCCGCCTCCAGCGATAAGCCGAAGCGGTCATAGAAAGCGCTATCCAGATCACTGTTGGCGGGCCACCCGACGATGCGCCGGGAGTCGCCAATGCGGGCGTCGCCGGCCATGACCTCGAACAGCAGCCGCATCAGCCGTTGCGTGCGGCACAGGTCGGTCAGCGCCGTGCCCTGCGAAAACAGCATGCGGCGCAGTTGCGCCGCGGACATGCCGAGTCTTTCCGCGATAAAGGCGGCATTCCAGGCGTAATGGGGTTGCAGGAAGACACGCTTGCAAATGCGGTGGTGCAGGCATTCCTGCTGCGCCGCGGGGATCATGCGCTGGATCGAGAGGGTGCACGCCGCCGGCTGCGCACTACTGCCATCGAGGTGCAGCGCAAAGGCTTCAAACGGCTCGATGGTGAGCTGCTGGCCGGGCAGCAGCACGCGCTCGTAGCCGCGTCGCCTGACCACCAGCCTGCCGTTGGCGGCGGAGACCGACAGCGGGAAGGCCAGCAACAGCTGCTGCAGGCTGACGTGCATGTGGGACTGCAGATGGACGTGCATGGTGGCTCGGGAAGCAGACGGGATCAAACTGCATGATCGCCGCTAATCGCTTTGCCCGCCTCTGGCATTTCCGAACGCACCGTTCACAGCCACCGCATGGCCGGCCGTGCGCGATGGCCTGCTGCACTGCCGGGTGCTTACTCCCTCTTCCACAAGCGGGAGAGGGGAGAAAACCGTCTGCATGGCGCCGCCTCAGACCAGCGGAAAGGTCTTCACCAGATGCTGGAGCAAGCTGTCAGCCACCGACGAAAGATGCCGGCCAGTCCGGGTAATGATGTGGATGCGGCTGTTGTTCAGGATGGGATTGGCCAGCGGCAACGACACCAGTTGCCGGAACTGGGGCTCCTTGAGCGGCGTCGAGCGCGCCGTCAGGATGTAGCCCAGCCCCATCGCTGCATATTCCCACAGCACCTTGAACGAATTGGTCACCAGCATCGGCTTCAGGGTGATGTGCTCGTCCAGTTCCGCGGCCTGCACATGCTTGCGCACGCCGAACGAACCGGCCAGGGCCGCGCCCTGGTGCTGCGCCAGGTCCGCCAGCGTCAGCGCGCGGCGCCGGCGCGCCAGCGGGTGGTCCTTGCGCACATGCACGCGGATAGGCGCCAGCCGCGAATAGTGCGAGCACAGGCGCACATCGTCGGGCGGCTCGAAGGCGAAGCCCATATGCGCCAGATCCTCCACGATATGCCGGACGGTCTCGTCGGTGCCAGCCACCTGGATGCTGCAGGTCACGTCGGGATGCTTGCGCAGGAAGCCCTGCAGCACGGACTCAAGCACCAGGTCGACGAAGCCTTCGCCAAAGACCAGTTCGACATGGCCGCGCTGGGCGTTCTTCAGGTTGTTCACCTCGGCCAGGAAGGTCTCGTTCAGGTCCTGCTGGCGCCGGGCAAACAGCGCCAGCAGGCGCCCCGCGTCCGTGGCGACCACGCCTCGTCCGCGGCGCTCCAGCAGGGTCAGTCCGGTGTCCTGCTCCAGCTTGGCCACGGCGCGGCTGACCGCCGACGGGTCCAGGTCAAGCACCTCGGCGGCGCCGCGCACTGATCCCGTCTCGATGATCTGCAGCAGGCACAGCGCCCGCTTGCGGTCCAGCACATCGTCCATGTCTTGCTCTCCCCAGGCCCCGGCACCGCCTCACAAACGGGCGGATGGCCGGATCTTCGCATTGTTGCAATTTATACAACGTTTTGCAGCAATCGTTGTCATGGCTTCGGCAGGGGCATATGTGGAGAATGCTGTGGACAACCACGCTCAGATACCGCCATGACCCAGGCCCTGCCCGCCAACTTGCGGCAAACCATCCAGACCCTGTCGCCGGAGTTCGTTGAGATCCGCCGGAAAATCCATGCGCATCCCGAACTGGCGTTTGAAGAGCGCCAGACCAGCGACCTCGTCGCCGGGCGGCTGGCGGCATGGGGCTATGCAGTGCATCGCGGCCTGGGCACCACCGGTGTCGTGGGCCAGCTCAGGAAAGGACAAGGCGGCAAGGCGCTGGGCATCCGCGCCGACATGGATGCGCTTCCCATCCAGGAAAAGACCGGCCTGGACTATGCCAGCACCATCGCCGGCAAGATGCACGCCTGCGGCCATGACGGGCACACGGCGATCCTGCTGTGTGCCGCCCGGTACCTGGCCGAGTCGGTCGAATTCAACGGCACGCTGAACCTGATCTTCCAGCCGGCCGAGGAGAACGAAGGCGGCGCGCTGCGCATGCTGGAGGACGGCCTGGTCGAGCGGTTTCCCTGCGACGAGATCTATGCGCTGCACAACTCCCCGGGGCTGCCGGTAGGCCAGATCGGGATCATCGCCGGCCCCGCCATGGCCTCGTTCGATCGCGCCACAGTCACGCTGCGCGGCCGCGGCGCCCATGGCGCCATGCCGCACCATGGCATCGACGTGATGCAGGGCGCGGCCAGTATGGTGCTGGGGCTGCAGTCCATCGTCAGCCGCGAGATCGACGCACTCAAGTCTGCCGTCATCACCGTAGGCGCCCTCCAGGCCGGCGCGACCTACAACGTGGTACCCGAAAGTGCAACCATCAAGATCGGCGTGCGCACGCTCGATGCGCAGGTGCGCACCCTGGTCGAAGAACGCATCAAGGAATTCGTCGCGGCCCAGGCCCAGAGCTTCCGGCTGCAATCCGAGATCGTCTATGAACGCAAATACCCGGTGCTGGTCAACCACGACGCGCAGACCGAATTCGCCCGCCAGGCCGCGATCCGGCTGGTGGGCGCGGACAACGTGGTTGAGCGCGCGCCGGTGATGGGCAGCGAGGATTTCGCCTACATGCTGGAGCACCGGCCCGGCGCCTACATCCGCCTCGGCAATGGCCTGGGCGAGGACGGTGGCTGCATGGTCCACAACCCACTGTACGACTTCAACGACAAGGCCCTGCCAGTCGGCGCCGCCTTCTGGGCGCATCTGGCGCAAAGCTATCTGGCCTGAAAAAAAACATTCCCGGAGACTTCCACCATGGCTTCACTGAACCGCCGCCGCTTCCTGCAATATGCTGGCTTTGCCGCCGGCTCCTCCATACTGGCCGGCCTGCCGGCCCTTGCCGCGGACGCCTTTCCCAACAAGACCCTGTCGCTGGTGGTGCCCTACCCCGCCGGCGGCGCCAGCGACGCCTCGGCCCGCATTTTCGGCGAATCCATCAGCAAGAGCGTCAGGCAGCAGGTGGTGGTGGAGAACTACGGCGGCGGTACCGGGCTGATCGGCGCCAACAAGGTGCTGGCCGCGCCGGCCGACGGCTACACCTTCTTCCATGGTTCCATCAACGAGGTCTTCCTGGCGCCGATGCTGAACCCGGCGGCACGCTACAAGCCGCAGGACTTCCTGCTGGCCGCGCCCATCAGCGACGCCAACATCGTGCTGATGGTCCGTAACGGCATCGCCGTGGATAGCCTGGACAAGTTCATCGAGTACGCCAGGCAAAGCAAGGGCAAGCCGCTGACCTACGCCACAGTCGGCATCGACTCCATCTATCACCTGATGGGCGATGCGCTGGGCACGCGGCTGGGCGTGCCGTTCCTGCATGTGCCGTACAAGGGCGGCGCACCGGCGCTGCAGGGCCTGGCCGGTGGCGAGGTGGATTTTGCCATCCTGCCCTACCAGTCCAGCTACGACAGCATGCAGCAGCAGGGCCGGCTGAAGATCCTGACCAGCTTCTCCAGGGCGCTGCCGCCGGCGCTCAAGCAGATTCCGCTGATCTCGCAAAGCCGGCTGGTGCCGGACTTCGAGTACACCATCAGCGGTGGTTACTTCGTCAGGCAAGGCACCCCGGCAGACCGCGTGGCGGTGCTGCGAAAGGCGATCGGCGAAGCCCTGGCCAAGCCCGATATCCGGGCCAGGCTGGAGGCCGAGGGGCGCACGGTCGGACAGCCGATCGACAGCCAGGAACAGGCGAACCGCGTGTACGACCAGTACATGGCGCGCGTCACGAAGCTCATCCATAGCGTAGGCCGCAAGACCAACGCGTCCTGACATGCGCCAGAGCCCCTGGCGCTGCGGCGCAACCGCAGCGCCGGGCTTCCGGTCCGGTCAGTCAGCCGCCCAACTCCTGGAAGGCGTGCCCGTTGGCCTCCAGCCCCTTCAAGGCACCGGCTGGCACCTCGCTCTCGGCGACCGTGCCTTCGAGCTGCCACGCCTTGGCGTCCGCCAGGTCGGGCAGTCCCGCGCCCTTGCGCACATAGAGCCCCAGCGTCGGTTTCTGCAGATTGATGTAGAAGTCGAACTCCTGCATTTGCGTACCTCCCACGATCGGCGTGATTGCGCCTGGCCTGGTCAGGCGCTGGCGTCTCCGGCAGCGACGGTGCTGTCCGCCTTCTTCGACGGAGCACTCCTGGCGGCCGCTTTACCTGCCTTCGGCTTCTTGACGGCTTCCAGCCTCTTGAAGACCACCTCGCCGCTGTCCTTGTCGTAGCCCAGTTCGACGCTGTCGCCCGACTTCAGCTTGTCGCCCAGCATCTCCTTGGCCAGCCGGGTCTCCACCGCCTGGCGGATCTGGCGCCGCAGTTCGCGCGCGCCGAACTCGGGCTGGTAGCCCACCTCGACCAGGTGATCGACCAGCGCATCGTCGAACTTGATGGTGATGTCCTGCGCGGCGGCGGTGCGCACCACCCGGTCGAGCTGGATCTGCACGATCGCGCGGATATTCTCGCGCGAGAGCGCATGGAACACGATGATGTCGTCGATGCGATTGAGGAGCTCGGGCCGGAAGTGTCCTTTCAGCACCTTCATCAGCGCCTCGCGCAAGTCCTTGTCGGTCATGCGCTTGCCCTCGGGCTTCTCGAGGTTCTCCATGATGATGGGCGCGCCCAGGTTGCTGGTGGCGATGATGACGGTGTTGCTGAAATCGACCACGCGGCCCTTGCCGTCGGTCAGGCGGCCGTCGTCGAACACCTGCAGCAGCACGTTGTACACGTCCGGGTGGGCCTTCTCGATCTCGTCGAGCAGGATCACGCTGTAGGGCTTGCGGCGCACCCGCTCGGTCAACTGGCCGCCCTCGTCGTAGCCGACATAGCCCGGTGGCGCGCCGATCAGCCGCGCCACCGCATGGCGCTCCATATACTCGGACATGTCGATGCGGATGATGGCCTGCTCGTCGCCAAACACGGTTTCCGCCAGCGCCTTGGCCAGCTCGGTCTTGCCCACGCCTGTCGGCCCGAGAAACAGGAAGGTCGCGATCGGGCGATGCGCCTGGCCCAGCCCCGCGCGCGACAGGCGCACCGCGTCGCTGACCGCGACCACCGCGTCTTCCTGCCCCACCACGCGCTCGCGCAGCCGCTCTTCCATCTTCAGCAGCTTCTGCCGCTCTTCCTGGGTCAGGTCGGTCACCGGGATGCCGGTCAGACGCGACACCACCTCGGCGATGGCCGCGACCGTCACCTCGAGCGTCTCCGAACCGGTCTTGCGTTGCCAGGCCTCGGTCAGCTCGTCGAGCCGCTTCTGCTTGTCGCCGATGCGGTCCTCGAAGGCCTTGGCTTCGTCAAAGCGCTTGCGCGACGAAGCATAGTCCTGCTCGCGCTTGAGCTGGGCGATCTCCGCCTCCAGCTCCTGGATTCCAGCGGGACGCGAGGTGGAGCCGATGCGCACGCGCGCCGCGGCCTGGTCGATCAGGTCGATGGCCTTGTCCGGCAGGAAGCGCGAGGTAATGTAGCGGTCCGACATTTCTGCGGCGGCAACAAAGGCGTCGTCCGCAAACGTGACCTGGTGGTGGGCCTCCAGCTTGTCGCGCAGGCCGCGCAGGATGACGATGGTCTGCTCGACGGTCGGCTCCGGCACCAGCACCGGCTGGAAGCGCCGCTCCAGCGCCGCGTCTTTCTCGATGTACTTCTGGTATTCATTCAGCGTGGTGGCGCCGATCAGGCTCAGCTCGCCGCGCGCCAGCGCGGGCTTGAGCACGTTGGCGATATCGAGCCCGCCCTCGCCGCCGCCCTGCCCTGCGCCGACGATGGTGTGCAGTTCATCGATAAACAGGATCAGCTCGTCATTCTTGGCTGTCACCTCATCGATCAGCTGCTTGGCGCGCTCTTCAAACTCGCCGCGGTACTTCGCGCCGGCCACCATCGAGTTGATGTTCACCTCCACCAGGCGCTTGCCGCGCAGCACCTCCGGCACGTCGCCGTTGACGATGCGCTGCGCCAGGCCTTCCACGATGGCGGTCTTGCCCACGCCCGGCTCGCCGATCAGCACCGGGTTGTTCTTCTTGCGCCGCGCCAGCACTTCGATCGTGCTCTCGATCTCCTGCGCGCGGCCCAGCACCGGATCGAGCTTGCCCTGGCGCGCGATCGCGGTCAGGTCGCGTCCGAACTTGTCCAGCGTCGGCGTGCCGGTGGGCGTATCGACGCGGCCATCCTCGGCGCCCTTCCCGACCACCTTCACTACCTTCTGGCGCAGCGCCTCCGGGGTGATCCCATACTTCTTGAGCAGCGTCCCGGCAATACTGTCCGGCACCGAGGCCAGTCCGATCAGCAGGTGCTCGGGTCCCACGTAAGAATGCCCCAGATCGCGCGAGGCCTGGAAGGCATACTGGAACGCCTTCTTCAGCCGCGGCGAGATCGTCATCCGGTCAATGGCCGCGTCGGGCTCTGCGGTACCGGTCTGCGCGTGTTCGTCGATATATCCCTGGATGTCCTGCGGCGAGAGCTTGAGCTCCTTGAGCAGCGCCGTGCAGACATCGGTATCGGCCAGCACGTATAGCAGATGCTCGGTGTCGAGTTCATTGCGCCGCAACTCGTGGGCCTTTTCCGCGGCGCGCTGCAGCAGCTCCATGGTCTGCTCGCTGAACGCATCGGTGGGGTCGACGGATTCGCGCGGGACTTCGGCAGAGAATCCCGGGTGCTCGTCGTCATCCATCCCGCCGCCCATTCCCCGGAAGAAGCGGGACAGGCCGCCACCGCCAAGCAAGGAATCGAACGGGTTGAGCATGTCCTGGTGGCGCAACAACTGGCGATAGTCGTAGTCGCAGATCGACATCGTCTTGCGCTCGCCGTCCTGGACCACGGTCACCCGCGCCACGGCGGGACGTGCGTTGCAGATTTCACAAAGGGTCGGCATGATGGACTTTCCTCCACAGGTAGGTCGCATTGCGTCAACGGAGGGCCGTTGCGCGCGGGCAGGGCCGCGCGCAACGGCGCTTGAACCCGGGCATGAGCCGTGCTTACGTGATGGTGGGGTGGCCTGCCATTACGTCACCTCCGAACGCACCACGCGCACGGGCACCGACTTGTAGGACGGCGTGCCGCTGTCCTCGTCGATATAGTCGAGCGGCACCAGCTTGTTTGCCTCCGGATAGTAGGCGGCGACGGAGCCCGGCGCAATTTCATATTCGATCGCTGTGATCTTCTCGAAACGCAGCTGCCGGCCCGCCGCGATGGTCTCGATGTCGACCAGGTCGCCATGCTCCAGTCCCCGCGCGGCCAGGTCGGCCTCATTCATGAACAGCACGTCGCGCCGCCCGAACACGCCGCGATAGCGGTCGTCCATGGCATAGATGGTGGTGTTGTACTGGTCATGGCTGCGGATCGTCACCAGCCGCAGGACATCGTCGGCATGGACCTGCTTGTCTTCGTGCAGCCCCTTGAACACGTAGAACTCGGCCTTGCCCGACGGCGTTTCCCATTTGCGCTCGGTTGGCGGCAAGGGCATGCGGAATCCGCCAGGCACCCGCACGCGCGTGTTGAAATCCTCGAAGCCAGGCACGGTCTTTTCGATCAGGTCGCGGATCCTGTCGTAGTCAGCAACCAGCTCCAGCCATGGCACCTTGCTGTCAGGCAGGGTCGCGGTCGCCATGCCCGCCACGATGGCCGGCTCGGAGCGCAGGAACTCCGACGCCGGCGCGAGCTTGCCGGCCGAGGCATGCACCATCGACATCGAATCCTCCACCGTCACCGATTGCGGCCCGGTCTCCTGCACATCGAGTTCGGTGCGGCCCAGGCAAGGCAGCACAAAGGTCTCTTTGGCCACCAACAGGTGCGTGCGATTGAGCTTGGTCCCGATGTGGACGCTCAGGTCGAGCTTGCCCATGGCGGGGAAGCACTGGTCGGGATCGGGCAAGGCGACCGCGAAGTTCCCCCCAAGGCAGATCAGGGCCTTGGACTTGCCATCGATCATCGCCTGCATCGCGTTGACGGCATCGTGCCCGTGTCCGTTGGGCGGGCTGAAACCGAAGGTATCCTCGATCCGCTGCAGGAAGCCTGCCGACGGCTTCTCGGTGATGCCGACGGTCCGGTTCCCCTGCACATTGGAGTGGCCGCGCAAGGGGCAGATACCGGCGCCGGGCTTGCCGAAGTTGCCGCGCAGCATCAGCAGGTCGCACAGCAGGCGGACATTGGCCGTGCCTTCGTTGTGCTGGGTCACACCCATGCCGTAGGTGACGATGGTGGCATTCGACTTCGCATAGGCCGCCGCGACCAGTTCCAGGTCAGCGCGGCTGAGGCCGCTGGTCTTTTCGATATCCGCCCATTCGGTCGCCTTCAGGTCTTCGGCCAGCGCCTCAAAACCCTCGGTGTGGACCGAGATGAAGTCATGGTCCAGCACATTGCCCTGGCTGGCTTCCAGATCCAGCAGCGCCTTCATCACCCCCTTGATGGCGGCGGCGTCGCCGCCGGCGCGGACCAGGAAGTAGGACGACGCGATCCGGGTAGAACCATAGGTGGCCATCTCCACCATGTTCTGCGGATCCGCAAAGCGCTCGAGCGCCCGTTCGCGCAGCGGGTTGAACACCAGGATCGGCACCTTGCGGCGCGACGCCTCATGCAGTGTCCCCATCATCCGCGGGTGGTTGGTGCCGGGGTTGTGGCCGATCGAGATAATCAGCTCGCAGGCATCGAAATCGTCCAGCGACACCGTGCCCTTGCCGATGCCGATCGAGCGCGGCAAGCCCACGCTGGTGGGCTCGTGGCACATGTTCGAGCAATCGGGGAAGTTGTTCGTGCCATATTCCCGCGCGAACAGCTGGTACAGGTACGCAGCCTCGTTGGAAGCCCTGCCCGAGCTATAGAACTCGACCTGCTCCGGCGACAGCCCGCGCAGGATCTCGCCGATGCGGGCAAACGCCGCCTCCCACTCCACTGCGCGGAACGCATCCGTAGCGCGGTCGTAGACCAGCGGATGTGTCAGCCGGCCGAAGTCCTCCAGCTCATAGTCGGTCCGGCTCAACAGCGACGACACGTTGTTGGCCGCAAAGAACTCGGGCGGCACGCGCTTCGTGGTGGCCTCCCAGGTCACCGCCTTGGCGCCGTTCTCGCAGAACTGGAAGGTCGACCTGTGCTCCTTGTCGGGCCATGCGCACCCCGGGCAATCGAAGCCATCGGGCTGGTTGGTCCGCATCAGCGTGATCGGCGCCCTGACCGTATCCATCTGCGTCCGGATCGCCGTGGCGGTTGCCTTCAGCGCGCCCCAGCCCCCGGCGGGACCATCGTACTGTCGAATGCCGGGCACTTCGCGTCGTTTGGCCATGTTTGCTCCTTGGACCGCTCCAGGCTTTCTGGAAACGGCGATGCGGTTAATCACGCGTGTCAACACTTGCTGCTGGTTTGCTCCCCTCTCCTGCGCGGGAGGGGAGAGCAAGAGGCATGCCCATGACCGATTCCTTTTGCAGTCAGGCACCGCAGGGCCCGGCCTGGGCTGTGGGTCGCGGTAATGGACAAGATGTCCATGCGTAAGCCCGGCCGGCGGGTCAATCTGTCCATCCTGGACCTTCGACAGACGCGCTGAATCTGCTCACCTTCATCAGCAAGCCGTCACTTAATGGATGACTTATAGGTGGGCAAAGAATCGCTGAATTTACCTTAGGGGGGGAGCCGGATATCTTTGGGCGGAAGGTGCTGGTCTTGCCGGTGATTCCCCGCCGGCCCGGGGGACGAGTCAGTTCAAGGTGGCTCTCACTTCAACCGCGGAACGCCATGCGTAAAAGCTTCGGCACACGCGTCAGCAATCCTTATCAGACATTCAAAAAAATAACGGAGACCCCCAACCCTGCTAGCCAGGATGGATGGAAGAAGAAATGACGATGAGACCACGATGACTAAACCCACCAATATCGGACGTCGACAGTTCCTCAAGATTCTTGGCGTTGGGTCCGTTGCCGTTACGGCCTCGGCCTTGGGCATGGGTACAGCCTGGGCACAGGCTCCTGCCGGCGTGCGCCCCTACAAGCTGCTGCGTGCGAAGGAGACGCGCAACAACTGTACCTATTGCTCGGTAGGGTGCGGCCTCCTGATGTATTCGCTGGGTGACGGTGCCAGGAACGCGAAGCCCCGCATCTTCCACATCGAGGGGGATCCCGATCACCCGGTCAGCCATGGATCGCTCTGCCCCAAGGGCGCGGGGCTGCTGGACATCGTCCATTCGAAGAACCGGCTGCAGTATCCGGAATACCGTGCGCCGGGGTCGAAGGAGTGGGTGCGCATCAGCTGGGACGACGCGACGAAGCGCATCGCCCGCCTGCTGAAAGACGACCGCGACAAGAACTTCATCGCGCGCAACGAGAAGGGCCAGCTGGTGAACCGCTGGCTGAGTTCGGGCATGCTCGCCTCGTCGGCGGCCTCCAACGAAACCGGGGTTCTCGACTTCAAGTTCGCCCGCTCGCTCGGCATGCTGGCGCTGGACTGCCAGGCGCGCCTGTGCCACGGGCCAACGGTTTCGGCGCTGGCGCCGTCCTTCGGCCGCGGTGCGATGACAAACCACTGGGTGGACATCAAGAACGCCAATGTCGTCATCGTCATGGGCGGCAACCCGGCCGAGGCGCATCCGGTCGGCTTCAAATGGGTGATCGAGGCCAAGATCAAGAACAAGGCCAAGGTCATCGTCATCGATCCGCGCTTCAACCGCACCGCCGCGGTTGCCGATATCTTCTCGCCGATCCGGGCGGGATCGGACACGGCCTTCATGATGGGCATGGTCAACTGGCTTCTGCAGCACGACAAGATCCAGCATGACTATGTGCGCGCCTACACCAACGCGTCGCTGATCGTGCGCGAGGATTTCGGATTCGACGAAGGACTGTTCTCGGGCTTCAATGCCGAGAAGCTCGTCTATGACAAATCCTCCTGGAACTATGAACTCGACGGGGCGGGGAACGCGAAACGCGATCCCTCGATGCGCCATCCGCGCTGCGTGCTGAGCCTGCTGAAGCAACACGTTTCACGCTACACGCCCGAGAAGGTCGAGGAGATCACCGGCGTCAGGAAGGCCGACTTCCTGCAGATCGCCGAGATCGTCGGCACGTGCTCGGCGAAGGACAAGACGCTGACCTGGCTTTATGCGCTCGGCTGGACGCACCATACCGGCGGCGCGCAGATCATCCGCGGCGCGGCGATGATCCAGCTGCTGCTGGGCAACGTCGGCATGTCCGGCGGCGGCGTGAATGCGCTGCGCGGACATTCCAATATCCAGGGCTATACCGACCTTGGCCTGCTGTCGTTGCGGCTGCCGGGCTATATGGACCTGCCCACCGACAGGCAGCAGACGCTCAAGCAATACCTGGCCGATGCCACGCCCAAAGCCCTGCTGCCGGACCAGGTGAACTACTGGAAGAACCTGCCCAGGTTCTTCGTCTCGCTGCAGAAGAACCTGTTCGGCAAGCATGCCACGGCGGAAAACAACTGGGCCTTTGACCTGCTGCCGAAGTGGGACCACAGCTACGACATGCTGGCGTATTTCGACCTGATGTACGAGGGCAAGGTCAACGGCTATGTCGTCCAGGGGTTCAACCCGCTGGCGGCGATGCCCGACAAGAACAAGTCCTCGGCAGCGCTGTCGAAACTGAAGTTCCTCGTGGTCATCGACCCGCTGGTGACCGAGACCTCGAACTTCTGGCGCAACGAAGGCAAGTTCAACGACGTCAAGACCGAAGAGATCATGACCGAGGTCTTCCGGCTGCCGGCGAGCTGCTTTGCCGAGGAAGACGGCACGGTCGTGAATTCCGGCCGCTGGCTGCAATGGCACTACGCGGGCCAGCAGCCGCCGGGCGAGGCGCGGCATGATCCGGCCATCCTCGGCGGCATCATGATGGAGCTGCGGCGGCTTTACGAAAAGGAAGGCGGCGCCTGCCCCGAGCAAGTGTTGCACATGACCTGGGACGAGGAGACCTATCACGATCCCTACAGCCCCCACCCCGAGGAAATGGCCAAGGAAGCCAATGGCTACGCGTTGGCAGACGTGTTCGACGAGACCGGGAAGAAGATCCTGCGCAAGGGCCAGTTGCTGGATTCATTCGCGCAACTGCGCGACGACGGCACGACCTCAAGCTACTGCTGGATCTTCACCGGTTCCTGGACCGAGGCCGGCAACCAGATGGCCAGGCGCGACAACACCGACACCGGTCTTGGCAACACGCCGGGCTGGGCCTGGTCGTGGCCCGCGAACCGCCGCATCCTGTACAACCGCGCCTCGATGGACGAGATGGGGAACCCCTGGGACCCCAAGCGCCAGATCCTGCACTGGAACGGCGAGAAATGGGTGGGTGCTGACGTGCCCGACTTTCCGCTCAACGCGGCGCCCGGCACGCCCGTCGGACCCTTCATCATGCTGCCCGAAGGCGTGGGGCGCCTGTTCTCGGTCGGCGGCATGACCGACGGCCCCTTTCCCGAGCATTACGAGCCGGTCGAGAGTCCGATCGCGAAAAACCCGCTGCACGAAAAGGTCACCCACAACCCGACCGCCCGCATCTTCCAGAACGATGCGCAGCGCATGGGCAACCGCACCGAGTTCCCCTACGTCGCCACGACCTATTCGATCACGGAACTGTTCCGTCACTGGACCAAGCACTCGCATCTGAACGCCATGCTCCAGCCCGAGCAATTTGTCGAGATCGGCGAGAAGCTGGCCGCGGACAAAGGCATCGCCCATGGCGACACGGTGAAGATCACGACCAAGCGCGGCTACATCACCGCCAAGGCCGTTGTGACCAAGCGCCTGCGCACGCTCCAGGTGGCCGGTCAAACGGTCGAGCAGATCGGCATCCCCTGCCATTGGGGCTTCGAGGGGGCGACCCGCAAGGGCTATCTCGCTAACACGCTTGCCCCGGGCGTCGGCGATGCCAATTCGCAAACGCCGGAATTCAAGGCATTTCTCGTGAACATTGAAAAAGTAGCCGGAGCCCAGGCATGAACTCGCAGAACATCATCCGTCGCTCGGCCTCGTCGGAGCTGACACCGGCCCCTCGGATCCGCGACCATCAGATGGAAGTGGCCAAGCTGATCGACGTGTCGATCTGCATCGGCTGCAAGGCGTGCCAGGTCGCCTGCAACGAATGGAACGACCTGCGCGGCGACGTGCAGGAGAATGTCGGCGTCTATGACAATCCGCGCGATCTGTCGCCCAACACCTGGACCCTGATGCGCTTCACCGAGCATGAGGACCAGGCGGGCAAGCTGGAATGGCTGATCCGCAAGGACGGCTGCATGCATTGCGAGGATCCGGGCTGCCTGAAAGCCTGCCCGGCGCCCGGCGCCATCGTGCAGTATGCGAATGGCATCGTCGACTTCCAGTCCGACCTGTGCATCGGCTGCGGCTATTGCGTCGCGGGCTGCCCCTTCGATGTGCCGCGCATTTCCAAGAAGGACAACAAGGCCTACAAGTGCACGCTGTGCTCGGACCGCGTCTCGGTCGGGCAGGAGCCTGCCTGCGTCAAGACCTGCCCGACCGGCGCCATCGCCTTCGGCTCGAAGGCAGAGATGCAATCCCTCGCCGCCGAGCGCGTGGCCGAGCTGAACGAGCGCGGCTATGCCAAGGCCGGCCTGTATGACCCGGCGGGGGTTGGCGGCACCCACGTGATGTATGTGCTGCAACATGCCGACGACCCGAAGCGTTACGCGGGCTTGCCGAAGGACCCGGGGATCAGCCCGGTGGTCTCGGGCTGGAAGGATGGCCTGAAACCCGTCGCCGCCGTCGTCGGCGCGGCGGCAGTGGTGGGCATGGCGGCGCATTTCATGGCGGTCGGCCCCAACACCACCGAAACAGACGAGCACGACGCCCCGACTGACGGCGCGGCATAAGCGGAGACCGCAAATGGCGACCAACAACGGCATGATCCTGCGCACGAAATTCGCCGAGCGGCTGTGTCACTGGGCAATCGTGATCTGCTTCTTCCTCGCGGCGGTTTCGGGAATCTCGTGGTTCTTCCCGACGGTGAGCTGGCTGAGCGGCTTCCTTGGCACGCCGCAGATGGCGCGGTTGCTCCACCCGTTCCTCGGCATTGCGGTTTTCGCCGGGCTTTGCTACATGTTCGTGCGCTTCGTGGGCTACAACATGCCCGCGCGCACCGACGCAGTCTGGTTCCGCCGCGCCAGGGAGGTGCTCCTGAACCAGCATGGCGGCGAACCGCTGCAGATCGGCAAGTACAACGCCGGCCAGAAGGTGCTGTTCTGGCTCATCATGGCTTCGATACTGGCCCTGCTGCTATCCGGATTGATCATGTGGCGCGCCTATTTCGCCGAGTATTTCCCGATTCCCGTGCTCCGTCTGGCGATCCTGGCCCATTCCGTCGCGGGGATCGGGTTGATCCTGCTGATCGTGGGTCATATTTATCTGGCGATCTGGGTCCGCGGCTCAATCACGGGCATGGTGACCGGCTACGTCTCGCGTGCCTGGGCCAGGCAGCACCATGACCGCTGGTATGGCGAGCTGAAGGCGAAAGAGTCGAAAGCGAAGGGGCACGAGGCATGAGCCAACATCCGAACACGCCGGGAGCCCTGCAATCGGACCAGGCCTCCCGCCATTTCATGCCGGTGATCCAGCCAGACCTTGCGGGTCTTTACAGCCGCCGCGCCGCGCGCCTGCGCGCGCTGGCCGAAGGGCACGATCATGCCGATTACCTGCGTCTGGCCGCCCGCGTGGCGGAAGCGCAGGCGTCGCTCGTGCCCGAGGCCGGTGGGTCCGGCCCGATGGATGCCAGAGCCATCCCGCGTGAGGGGCATTGGGGTTCCCTGCTTGACCGCTTGATTGAGCGGCTTGCGCACGATGTTCCTGCCACGGTCGCCCCGCATCTTGCGGCGCTGCGCGACCTTCCTGCGGATGCCCGCCTTGGCGCCGCCCAGGCGCTGACCGAGGGTCGTTTTGAAGCGGTTCCAGCGGCAATCGCGCCCTTCCTCTGGGCATCGCTATCGCTGCAATGTGCCAGCGCCGCGCGGGCGGCTCCCGTGCCCGACAGCGGCCCGGCCGAGCACGCGTCTTGCCCGGTCTGCGGCACTGCCCCCGTGGCAAGCCTGATCCTGATCGGCGATCGCCAGGGCATGCGCTATCTGCATTGCGCGCTCTGCGAGAGCGAGTGGCACATGGTGCGGGCGAAATGCACCAACTGTGGCGCCGCCTCGGACCTCGACTACCTCAGCTTCGACACCGCCGAAGCCACGGTGCGCGCCGAAAGCTGCGGCGTGTGCCACGGTTATCTGAAAGTCATCTCGCTGGAACGCGACCCGCAAGCCGAGGCCGTCGCCGATGACCTTGCCACCCTGACCCTGGACGATGCTGTGACGGCGGAGGGCTATCAACGCACCGGGTTCAATCCCTTCGCTCTGCCGGGATGAGGCCGCAGGGCTCGCGCGGAAATCGTTTACATGGGTCAGGAGCTCGCCACCACCTCGACGACACGGCGACGAAGCCCGGGACAATGCCGATTCGCCGCTCACCGAAGTCTGGCGCGACCATGCGCGCCGGACTTCAGTGAGCTTCTCGATAGTGCCCCCTGGCCTGAGCATGTCCCGGGCGGGCGATGCGCATCGCCACCTGGTCCACTAGCGGTAGCGCTGGGCCATCTTCTCCATCGCCACCGGCTTGATGCGCGATGCCTGCCCGGCGCAGCCGAAGGCCTCGAAGCGCAGCTTCACCACGCTCCTCGCGCCCTTCTTGGCCGCCAGCAGAGCCTTGCGCGGATCGAACTCGCTGCGGTCTTCGGACAAAAACTTGCGGATCGCCCCGGTCATGGCCAGGCGGATATCGGTGTCGATATTCACCTTGCGCACCCCCATCCTGATGCCGCGCAGGATCTCCTCGACCGGCACGCCGTAGGTCTCCTTGATGTCACCGCCGTATTGCCGGATGATCTCCAGCCATTCCTGCGGCACCGAGCTGGAGCCGTGCATCACCAGGTGGGTGTCGGGGATCTGCTCGTGGATCTCGCGGATGCGGTCCATGGCCAGGATGTCGCCGGTGGGCTTCCGCGAGAACTTGTAGGCGCCGTGGCTGGTGCCGATGGCGATGGCCAGCGCGTCCACGCCGGTGCGGGCGACGAAGTCGCGCGCCTGCGCCGGGTCGGTCAGCATCATGTCGTGCGACAGCGTGCCCTCGGCACCAACGCCGTCCTCTTCGCCGGCCTGGCCGGTTTCAAGCGAGCCCAGGCAGCCCAGTTCGCCCTCCACCGATACGCCGACCGCATGCGCCATCTCGCACACGCGCCGCGTGACGTCGACGTTGTAGCCGTAGTCCGACGGGGTCTTCATGTCTTCGCGCAGCGAGCCGTCCATCATCACGCTGGTGAAGCCGAAGCGGATCGACGCCTGGCAGATCGCCGGGCTGGAGCCGTGGTCCTGGTGCAGCACGATGGGGATGTCCGGATGGGTCTCGGCCGCGGCCAGCACCATATGCCGCAGGTAGGCCTCGCCGGCGTACTTGCGGGCGCCGGCCGAGGCCTGCAGGATGACCGGGCTGTCGGTTTCCTCGGCCGCCTCCATGATGGCGTGGATCTGTTCCAGGTTGTTGACGTTGAAAGCCGGCACGCCGTAGCCGAACTCTCCGGCGTGGTCCAGCAACTGGCGCAAGGATATGAGTGCCATGGTGAAGCTCCTTTACTTGATGCGGATTCGATGAGGCTGGTTCAGGTGGCGGCGCGCTGCGCCAGCACGGCCAGTGCGGGCAGCGTCTTGCCTTCCAGGAACTCCAGGAACGCGCCACCGCCGGTCGAGATGTAGCCCACGCGCTCGGCAATGCCGTACTTGGCGATGGCGGCCAGCGTGTCGCCGCCGCCGGCGATCGAGAAGGCCTTCGAGTCGGCGATGGCCTGCGCCAGCACCCTGGTGCCGTTGCCGAACTGGTCGAACTCGAACACGCCGACCGGACCGTTCCAGACGATCGTGCCGGCGGCCTTGATCTGCTCCGCCAGCATGGCCGCGGTCTTCGGGCCGATGTCGAGGATCAGGTCGTCGTCAGCCACGTCCTTCACGTCCTTGACGATGGCGGCGGCACTAACGCTGAATTCCTTGGCACACACCACGTCGACCGGGATCGGCACCGAGGCGCCGCGGGCGGCCATGATGTCGATGATGGCCCTGGCATCGCCCACGAGGTCGGGCTCGGCCAGCGACTTGCCGATCCTCAGGCCGGCAGCCAGCATGAAGGTGTTGGCAATGCCGCCGCCGACGATCAGGTTGTCGACCTTGTCGGCCAGCGACTTCAGGATGGTCAGCTTGGTCGAGACCTTGGAGCCGGCCACGATCGCCACCAGCGGGCGCGCGGGCTGGCCCAGCGCCTTGCCCAGCGCGTCGATCTCGGCGGCCAGCAGCGGGCCGGCACAGGCGATCGGGGCGTACCTGGCGATGCCGTGGGTGGTGGCTTCGGCGCGGTGGGCAGTGCCGAAGGCGTCGTTGACATAGACATCGCACAGCGCGGCCATCTTCTGCGCCAGTTCGTCGCTGTTCTTCTTCTCGCCGGTGTTCATGCGGCAGTTTTCCAGCAGCACCACCTGCCCCGGCGGCACCTGGAAGCCGCCCTCGGTCCAGCCGGACAAAAGCGGCACCTGGCGGCCCAGCAGTTCCGACAGGCGGCGGCCCACCGGGGCCAGGCTGTGGCGCGGGTCGGGCGCCCCCTCCTGCGGCCGGCCCAGGTGCGAGGTGACCATCACCGCAGCGCCCGCCTGCAGGCAGGCCGCGATGGCAGGCACGGAAGCCCGGATGCGGGTGTCGTCGGTGATATCGCCCGCGGCATTCTGCGGGACGTTGAGGTCGGCGCGGATAAAGACCCGCTTGCCGGCCAGCCCGCCAGCGGCGAGCAGTGCGGCCAGCGTGTGCGGCGCCGCCGCGGATTTCGGTTGCGGGTCCGTAGCATGGGATAGGCTCATCATGGTCACCTGCTAGCGCGCATGGGCCAACGCCACCGCGGTATCGAGCATGCGGTTGGAGAAGCCCCATTCGTTGTCATACCAGGCCGACACCTTGACCAGCGTGCCGTTGACCTTGGTCAGGGTGGCGTCGAAGGTGGACGAGGCCGGGTTGTGGTTGAAGTCCACCGAGACCAGCGGCGCGGTGTTGTAGTCGAGAATGCCGCGCAGTTCGCCTTCGGCGGCCGCCTTCAGGATGCCGTTCACTTCCTCCACGGTGGTGGGGCGCGCGGCCACGAAGGACAGGTCGACCAGCGACACATTGATGGTCGGCACGCGCACGGCAAAGCCGTCCAGCCGGCCGTCCAGCTCCGGCAGCACCAGCCCGACCGCGGCGGCGGCGCCGGTCTTGGTCGGGATCATCGACATGGTGGCCGAGCGCGCCCGGCGCAGGTCCTCGTGGTAGACGTCGGTCAGCACCTGGTCGTTGGTATAGGAATGCACCGTGGTCATCAGGCCGTTCACCACGCCCAGCTTCTCGTGCAGCGGCTTGACCAGCGGCGCCAGGCAGTTGGTGGTGCACGAGGCGTTGGAGATCACCGTGTCGTTCGCCTTCAGCACGCCGTGGTTGACACCGTAGACGATGGTGGCGTCCACGTCCTTGCCGCCGGGGGCGGAGATGATCACCTTCTTCGCGCCGCCCTTCAGGTGGGCCGAGGCCTTTTCCTTGCTGGTGAAAAGCCCCGTGCACTCCATCACCACGTCCACCCCCAGTTCACCCCACGGCAGCTCGGCCGGGTTGCGCTGGGCCAGCACGCGGATCCAGTCGCCGTTGACGCGAAAGGCGTCGCCGTCGACCGAGACCTCGCCCGGGAAGCGGCCGTGTACGGTGTCGTACTGGGTCAGGTGGGCATTGGTGGCGGCATTGCCGAGATCGTTGATGGCGACGATCTCGATATCGTGCCGCTTGCCGCCTTCATAGTGGGCGCGCAGCACATTGCGGCCGATGCGTCCGTAGCCGTTGATGGCAACCTTGATAGTCATGCTGTCTCCTTTACTTGATCTTGGTATCCTTGCCGGTCGCGCCGGCGTAATTTCAGGCGGCTGGCGCCAGCCGCGCCGGCGTCAGCAGCGCCGGCAACGCCTCCAGCGAATCGACCAGCGCGTCGGCGCCCAGCGCCGCGGGCCCGCCGGGGCCGGCGTAGCCATAGCGCACCAGGCAGACCGGGATGCCGGCCGCGCGCGCCGCCGCCACGTCCACCGCGGAATCCCCCACCAACACGCCGTGCGCCGATTCGACTTCGAGCAAACGGCAAGCATGGCGCAGCGGTTCGGGGTCCGGCTTCATCTGTGCGATCGAATCGCCCGCCACCAGCACTTCCAGGTACGCCGCCAGCCCGGTCAGCGCCAGCAGCGGCGCCGCCAGCGCGCGCGGCTTGTTGGTCACACAGGCAAGCCGGTAGCCCTGGCGCCTGAGCATCTCCAGACCCGCCTCCACGCCCGGGAACACCGACCCGAGGCGGCCGTTGGTGTCTGCATAGTGGCGGTGGAACAGCGCCTCGGCATCCATAGCGTCCACCCGTGGCGCGAGCTGCGCGGTCTCCACCACACGCCGCACCAGGTTGGGAACACCACGGCCGATGAAGCCGGCCACGGTGCCGAACGGCAACGCCGGGCTGCCGAGGTCCGCCAGCATGCGGTTGGCGGCCTCGACGATGTCAGGCGCGCTGTCGACCAGCGTGCCGTCCAGGTCGATCAGCACCGCGGTGCATGGCAGGGATACGGTAGCCATCACTTGCCCTCCACCAGTGCGCGCGCGGCGGCCGCGACGTGCGCCGGGGTCAGCCCGAAGTGCTCGTACAGCGCCTCCGCCGGCGCGGATTCGCCGAAGGTGTCGATGCCCAGCGCCAGGCCCTGCTCGCCCACCACGCAGCGCCAGTACCAGGTGGCGCCGGCTTCGACGCTGACGCGCGGCAAGCCCGGTGGCAGCACGCTGTCCCGGTAAGCCGCGTCCTGCGCGTAGAACAGCTCGACGCAGGGCATGGACACCACGCGCGCGGCGATGCCGGCATCGGCCAGGTCCAGCGCCGCGCGCATGGCGATTTCCACCTCGGAGCCGGTGGCGATCAGCACCACGCGTGGCGACGGCACATCGCGCAGCACATAGCCGCCACGCGCGATATCCGCGCGCTGGGCCGCATCGCGTTCGAACGGCATCAACGCCTGCCGTGACAGCACCAGGCAGGTGGGGCCGTGCTCGCGCAGCAGCGCGGCCTGCCACGCATATGCGGTCTCGGCCCCGTCGCACGGGCGCCAGACCCGGTTGTTGGGGATCAGCCGCAGGCTGGCGGCGTGCTCGATCGGCTGGTGCGTCGGGCCATCCTCGCCCAGGCCGATGGAATCATGCGTCAGCACGTGCACCACGCGCAGGCGCATCAGCGCCGCCATGCGGATGGCATTGCGCGAGTAGTCGGAGAAGGTCATGAAGGTCCCGCCGTAGGGGATCAGCCCCCCATGCAGCGCAATGCCGTTCATCACCGCGGCCATGCCGAACTCACGCACGCCGTAGCTGACGTAGTTGCCGTGCCCTTCATGGTTGACCCAGACCGAAGCCTTCACGTTGGTCAGGTTCGAGCCAGTGAGGTCGGCCGAGCCGCCCAGCAATTCGGGCAAGGCGGGCGTCAGCGCCTCCAGGCAGAGCTGCGAAGCCTTGCGCGTGGCGATCTTGCCTTGCAGCGGCGAAGGCGCATCCAGCAACGCCATCAGTTCCGCATCGAAGCCTTGCGGCAAGCGGCCATTGACACGGCGCAGGAACGCCTCGGCCAGCTCGGGATGCGCGGCGCAATAGCCAGCGAAGCGCGCCTCCCATTCGGCCTCGCGCGCGGCGCCCTGCGCGCGCGCGTCCCAGGCGTCGGCCACATCCGCCGGCACTGTGAAGGGCTCGGCTTCCCAGCCCAGCGCCGTGCGCATGGCGGCGATCTCCGGCGCGCCCAGCGGTGCGCCATGCACATCGTGCCCACCGGCCTTGGCCGGCGCGCCCTTGCCGATCACGGTGCGGCAGCAGATCAGCGTAGGCCGCTCGCGCTCGGCTTTGGCCTCGTGCAGCGCAGCGTCGATGGCCTGCACATCGTGCCCGTCGACGGCGATCACATGCCAGCCGTACGCGGCAAAGCGCTTCGGGGTGTCGTCGCCGAACCAGCCGGCGACGTCGCCGTCGATGGAGATGCCGTTGTCGTCGTACAGGCAGATCAGCTTGCCCAGCCCGAGCGTGCCCGCCAGCGAGCAGGCCTCGTGGCTGAGCCCTTCCATCAGGCAGCCATCGCCGAGGAAGACATAGGTGTGGTGGTCGACGATGTCGAAGCCGGGCCGGTTGAAGGTGGCGGCCAGCAGCTTCTCCGCCAGCGCCATGCCGACGGCATTGGCCAGGCCCTGCCCCAGCGGCCCGGTGGTGGTTTCCACGCCCGGCGTCACGCCGAGCTCCGGATGCCCGGGCGTAGCCGCGTGCAGCTGGCGGAACTGGCGCAGTTGCGACATCGGCAGGTCGTAGCCGGTCAGGTGCAGCAGCGCATACTGCAGCATGGAAGCATGGCCGTTGGACAGCACGAAGCGGTCACGGTCGGGCCAGGCCGGGTTGGCCGGGTTGTGGCGCAGGTGGCGCCGCCACAGGGCTTCGGCCATCTCGGCCATGCCCATGGGTGCGCCGGGGTGGCCGGACCTGGCCTGCTCCACTGCGTCGGCGGCCAGGAAGCGCAGTGCGTCGGCGCAGCGCGCCGCGGAATCGATGCGTTCGGGTGCGTTCATCTCGGCTCCTTACAGCGCGGCGCGCTTGCGCCGCTCCATCATGCGTAGCACGAAGGGCGTGAAGATCAGCTGCATGGCCAGTTCCATCTTGCCGCCGGGCACCACGATGGTGTTGGCGCGCGACATGAAGGAGTCGTGGATCATGCTCAGCAGGTACTGGAAGTCGATCCCCTTCGGGTTGGCAAAGCGGATCACCACCATGCTTTCATCGGGCGCGGGGATTTCGCGCGAGATAAAGGGGTTGGACGTATCCACGCACGGCACCCGCTGGAAGTTCACGTGCGTGCGCGAGAACTGCGGGCAGATGTAGTTCACGTAATCCGGCATGCGGCGCAGGATGGTGTCGGTCACGGCCTCGGTCGAGTAGCCGCGCTGCTTCTTGTCGCGCCACAGCTTCTGGATCCATTCCAGGTTGATGACGGGCACCACCCCGATCAGCAGGTTGGGATACTGGGCGACATTGACCTCGCCGGTGACCACGCCGCCGTGCAAACCCTCGTAGAACAGCAGGTCGGTATCGGCCGGCAACGGCTCCCACTGGGTAAAGGTGCCGGGCTGCTGCCCGAACGGCGCCGCCTCCTCCGGGCTGTGCAGATAGTGCCGGTGCATGCCCGTGCCGGATTCCGCATAGGTGCGGAACAGGTTCTCCAGCTCGCCGAACAGGTTGTTCTCCGCGCCGAAGTGGCTGAAGTTCATATTGCCGGTGCGCTCGGCCTCAGCCATCTTGACCTTCATCTCGGCGCGGTCGTAGCGGTGGAAGCTGTCGCCTTCGATCACTACGGACTTCACGCCTTCGCGGCGGAAGATGTTCTCGAAGGTACGGGTCACCGACGTGGTACCGGCGCCCGAGGACCCGGTGATGGCGATAATGGGATAACGTTCTGACATGGCCAGACACCTCAGGCAGACGCGCGGAACAGGCTGCGCTCGTTGAACAGGGGACTCGGAAGGTCGGGATCGGTCTGGTCGGTGTGGTAGCCCTCGATCCGTTCCACTTCATGGCGCGAGCCGAAGATCACGCCGATACGCTGGTGCAGCGCGCCCGGCGCGACCGACATCAGCGTCTGCCGGCCCGTGCTGGCGCGCCCGCCGGCCTGCTCCATCAGGAAGGCGATCGGGTTGGCCTCGTAGAGCAGGCGCAGGCGGCCCGGCTTGGCGGGATCCTTGGTGTCGCGCGGGTACATGAAGACGCCGCCGCGCATCAGGATGCGGTGCGCCTCGGCCACCATCGACGCGATCCAGCGCATATTGAAATCCTTGCCGCGCGGCCCGCTCTTGCCGGCCATGCACTCGGCGATGTAGCGCTGCACCGGCGCTTCCCAGAAGCGGCTGTTCGAGGCGTTGATGGCAAATTCCTGGGTATCGGCCGGCACCCGCAGGTTGGGGTGCGTCAGGAAGAATTCCCCCAGGTTGGGATCGAGCGTGAAACCATTGACGCCGTTGCCGACGGTCAGCACCAGCATGGTGGTGGGGCCGTAGAGCGCATAGCCGGCCGCCACCTGGGCGCTGCCGGGCTGCAGGAAGTCCTGCTCGTTGACGGCACTCGCGCCTTCCGGGGCACGCAGCACCGAGAAGATGCTGCCCACCGAGACGTTGACGTCAATGTTGGACGAGCCGTCGAGCGGATCGAACACCAGCAGGTATTTGCCGCGCGGGTAGTGTTCCGGGATCTGGTAAGGCGCCTCCATCTCCTCCGACGCCATGCCGGCCAGGTATCCGCCCCACTCGTTGACGCGCAGGAAGGTGGTATTGCTCAGCACGTCCAGCTTCTGCTGGATTTCGCCTTGCACGTTGACGGCCCCCTCTTCGCCAGCTTGATTGCTGGCCTTGCCGTGCAAGCCCCCCAGCGCGCCGAAGGCAACCGCGCGCGCAATTTCCTTGCAGGCCATGGCAACGTTGAGTATCAGGCCGTTGAAGCCACCGCTGGCGTCCGGATAGCGGCGGCGTTCCTCGATCAGGAACTGCGTCAGGGTCATCCTTTGAACTTCAGGCATGACAGGTCTCCTCTGGATTGGCTATGTGTTCTTGTGTGGTGCCGGTGCGGGCGGCTACGTGATCGTGGCGGCCTCGCGCAGGCGGCGCAGGATGCTCCAGTAGCCGCCGTCGGCATCCGGCGCGCCGAACACGGCGCTGCCGGCCACGAAGGTGTCGGCGCCCGCACGGGCGATTTCTGCAATGTTGTCGGCCTTGACGCCGCCGTCGATCTCCAGCCAGACCGGCCGCCCGCCGGCGTTCACCTGCCGGTCGATGCGCGCCCGTGCCTCGCGCACCTTGCCCAGCACGCCCGGGATGAAGGCCTGGCCGCCGAAGCCCGGATTCACGCTCATCAGCAGCACCAGGTCGAGCTTGTCCAGCGTATGGTCCAGCCAGCCCAGCGGCGTGGCCGGGTTGAGCACCAGGCCGGCCTTGCAGCCGTGGTCGCGGATCAGGCCGATGGTGCGGTCCACATGGCGGCTCGCCTCCGGATGGAAGCTGATGAGGTTGGCGCCGGCCTTGGCGAACAGCGGGATCAGCGCATCGACCGGCTCCGCCATCAGGTGCACGTCGATGGGGATGGAGACCAGCGGCCGGATCGCCTCGCACACCAGCGGGCCGATGGTCAGGTTGGGCACATAGTGGTTGTCCATCACATCGAAGTGCACCAGGTCTGCACCGCCTGCCTCGACCGCGCACACCTCTTCGCCCAGGCGCGCGAAATCGGCCGACAGGATGGATGGCGCCAGGCGGATGGCGCGCTGGCTGCCATGGCCGGTGTTGGGTTCACTGGCATGCATGTCAGGTCGCCTCGATCAGGGTGCCGCGGTGCCAGGCGCGCAATGCGGCAAGGTCGGCCCAGCGGTGCGCCGCGCCCGGCACGTGCTGGGGCATGGGTTCGCCGGGATCGCCAAGATGCGGCAGCACCAGCAGCGCGCCCTCGAAGGCGTCCTGCGCGCTGAAGGCGGTGGGCGTGACCACGGTGGGGATGCCAGCCGCCCGGGCGGCGCGCAATCCGTTCCCCGAGTCCTCGATGGCCAGGCAATCGCCGGCCTCCAGGCCAAGCCGCTCCAGCACGGCCAGGTAAACATCGGGCGCAGGCTTCTTGATCGCGGTGGTGCCGGCGTCGCAGATGGCGGCAAAGCGCCGGCGCCAGTCCGCGCCAAGGTGCGCCTGCAGCAGCGCGTCGAGGTTGGCCGGCGTGGTGGTGGTGGCAATCGCGAGCGGGATGCCGGCCTCGCCGGCCTCCGCGATCAGGCGGGCTATGCCCGGGCGCAGCGGCAGGCCGCCCGCGCCCACGCGCTCGGCATAGTGGCGGGTCTTGATGGCGTGCACGGCGTCGATGGTTTCCTTCACCTTGCAGCCACGGGCCTCTTCCGGGTCGACCATGCGCCAGTAATGCATCAGGCGCTCCTTGCCGCCGGCCACCTTGAGCAGGCGCGTGTAAAGCGGCGCATCCCAGTGCCAGTCCAGGCCGACCT
Organism: Cupriavidus lacunae; assembly: GCF_003353055.1. Classification (GTDB taxonomy): domain Bacteria; phylum Pseudomonadota; class Gammaproteobacteria; order Burkholderiales; family Burkholderiaceae; genus Cupriavidus; species Cupriavidus lacunae. The sequence continues at coordinate 116,658 of NZ_QKWJ01000002.1, read as the reverse complement.
CGGCGAAGGCGGCATTGAAGGCTTGCAGGTGTGCGCTTTCGGTATCGGCGAGGGTGCCGTCGACATCGAAGATCAGGGCTTGCATGGCTTACTCCTTGGCCGGCGTCTGTGCGGCTGGCGCGGCCTTCGAAAACACACGGCTGGCGAGCAGGTCAGACGCCGTGATGGTGGTCAGGGCACGGTCGTCGACCACCGTGCCGGCATCGTCCAGCAGGCGCGAGGCGTGGCGCAGCCGCGCGCGGTCCAGCGCATTGCGCACGCTGCGGGCATTGGCGAAATGCGGCTGCGCCATGCGCCGGGCCAGGTAGTCGGCAAACACGGCGCGGCTCTGGTCGTCGAAGCGGTACTGCATTTCGGCGAGCATCAGGTCGGCGATCTGGCGCAACTCGTCGAGCTGGTAGTCGGGGAAATCGACATGGTGGGCAACGCGCGAGGACATGCCCGGGTTGGACTCGAAGAAGCGGTCCATGCGGTCCTTGTAACCGGCCAGGATCACCACCAGGTCGTCGCGGTTGTTCTCCATCACCTGCAGCAGGATCTCGATGGCCTCCTGGCCGTAGTCGCGCTCGTTCTCCGGGCGGTAGAGGTAGTAGGCCTCGTCGATGAAGAGCACTCCGCCCATGGCCTTCTTCAGGATCTCCTTGGTCTTGGGCGCGGTATGGCCGATGTACTGCCCGACCAGGTCGTCGCGGGTTACCGCCACCAGGTGGCCGCGCCGCACGTAGCCGAGCTGGTGCAGGATCTGCGCCATGCGCATGGCCACGGTGGTCTTGCCGGTGCCGGGATTGCCGGTGAAGCACATATGCAGGCTGGGCGCACCGGCGCTGAAGCCGCGCGCGGCACGCAGCTTGTCCACCAGCAGCAAGGCGGCGATATCGCGGATGCGCGCTTTCACCGGCTTCAGTCCGATCAGCTCGCGGTCAAGCTGGGCCAGCAGCTCGGTGATGCCCGAGCTGGCCAGCGATTCGGCCAGGGATCCGGGCAACGATGCGGCCTGCGCAGCCGGCGGCTGCAGCGGTGCGGTCGTTTCGGGTGCGGACATGGCAGGCTCCGTGAGGATCGTTCACCTCGATGGATTCGAGGCGCAGCTCCCCCCGGCGCGCAGCCTTGCGGCAGCGCAGCCGTGGGATTGCACAGTCAGGAAATCGCCTGCGCAGCGTCGTGGTAATGCCGCGCGGCGGTTCAGCCGGTGCCGCTCAGTAGCGGCTACCCTCGGGGCGCGCCTGCACGGCGTAGCTCTCGATCGAGTAGCGGATCGTGCGGCCGGGCTCTTCCTGGCGCACCAGGCGGAAGCCGGGCTCGTCGGCAGGACGATTCACGATGAACGACATCACCACCGACTCCACCGTAGGCGTCGAATCGAAGGCCGTGACGCGGATGTAGTGGTTGGGGAAGGTGCTGCGCGCGTTGTTGATCTCCAGCAGGATGCCGGCGGCATCGCGCAGGTCGAACATCGGCAGGCCGAACATCTCCCAGTAGGTATTGCGCGGATGCGGGTCGTCGGTGTACTCGATGCCGACCGCCCAGCCCTGGTTCAGGCAGTATTCAAGCTGGCTGGTGATCTGCGCGTCGGTGAGGTCGGGCAGGAAGGAAAAAGTGCCTTGAGTAATACGCATGATGTCCTCTCGTTCTTTGGGTTCGCTCTACGTGCTTTGGTCGCGTCGCCAGGCTCAGGCCACCGACGCGGTGGGCACGAAGTCCGAGGTGTCGGTCGGCGTGTAGTTGAAGCTGATGTCGCCCCAGGTATCGAGCGCGGCCCGCAGCGGCCCGCACCAGCGCGCGGCATCGCGCAGGATCTCCGGCCCTTCGTTGAGGATGTCGCGCCCTTCATTGCGCGCCAGCACCATCGCTTCCAGCGCCACGCGGTTGGCCGTGGCACCCGCCTGGATCCCTTGCGGGTGGCCGATCGTGCCGCCGCCGAACTGCAGCACCACGTCGTCGCCGAAGAGGTGGATCAGCTGGTGCATCTGGCCGGCGTGGATGCCGCCGGAGGCCACCGGCATCACCTTGCGCAGCGACGCCCAGTCCTGGTCGAAGAACAGCCCGCGGGTCAGGTCGGTATGGGTGTAGGCGTCGCGGCAGACGTTGTAGTAGCCCTGCACGGTCAGCGGATCGCCTTCCAGCTTGCCCACCGCGGTGCCGGTGTGCATGTGGTCCACGCCGGCCAGGCGCAGCCACTTGGCAATCACGCGGAACGACACGCCGTGGTTCTTCTGCCGGGTGTAGGTGCCATGGCCCGCGCGGTGCAGGTGCAGGATCATGTCGTTCTGGCGGCACCAGTTGCTCATCGACTGGATGCAGGTCCAGCCGACGATCAGGTCGATCATGATGATGACCGAGCCCAGCGACTTGGCGAACTCGGCGCGCCGGTACATCTCTTCCATGGTGCCGGCGGTCACGTTGAGGTAGCTGCCCTTGACCTCGCCGGTGGCGGCAGAAGCCTTGTTGACCGCGTCCATCACGAACAGGAAGCGGTCGCGCCAGTGCATGAAGGGCTGCGAGTTGATGTTCTCGTCATCCTTCATGAAGTCCAGCCCGCCCTTCAGGCCCTCGTACACCACGCGGCCATAGTTGCGGCCCGACAGGCCCAGCTTGGGCTTGGTGGTGGCGCCCAGCAGCGGGCGGCCGAACTTGTCCAGGCGCTCGCGCTCGACGATGATGCCGGTGGACGGGCCGGCGAAGGTCTTCACATAGGCCACCGGAAAGCGCATGTCTTCCAGGCGCGCGGCCTTGATCGGCTTGAAGCTGAAGACGTTGCCGATGATCGACGCGGTCAGGTTGGCGATCGAGCCTTCCTCGAACAGCGACAGGTCATAGGCCACGTAGCAGAAGAACTGTTCCGGGTTGTTGGGCACCGGATCGACCCTGTAGGCCTTGGCGCGGTACATGTCGCAGGCGGTCAGGCGGTCGGTCCAGACCACCGTCCAGGTGGCGGTGGACGATTCGCCGGCCACCGCGGCAGCGGCCTCGACCGGATCCACGCCGTCCTGCGGCGTGATGCGGAACAGCGCCAGCAGGTCGGTGTCCTTGGGCTCATAGTCCGCGTCCCAGTACCCCATTTCCTTGTACTTCATGACGCCGGCGTCGTAGCGCTTGCGCGGCTTGGCTTGGACCGATTCAGGTGCGTTCATGCTTGTCTCCTTGCGTGGTTGAGCGTCGTGGCTGCGTTGATGCAAAGATATAAGCCCACCAACATAAGGTAAATTCAGATATTCTTAGCCGCTGTATAAGCAATCCCTTAAGTGCGATCCAGACTGCACATCACGGAAAGCATCCAAGAGCCGCCCCCACTGCCCATGTCCTTCCTGCGCGCCCTCACCCTTCGCCAGTTGCAAATCTTCGTCACGGTGGCCAGGCACGCCAGCTTTGTGCGCGCGGCCGAGGAACTGCACCTGACCCAGCCAGCGGTCTCGATGCAGGTCAAGCAGCTCGAATCCGTGGTCGGCCTGGCGCTGTTCGAGCGCGTCAAGGGGCAGCTCACGCTGACCGAGCCCGGGGACCGCCTGCTGCACCACGCGTCCCGGATCCTCGGCGAGGTCAAGGACGCCGAGGAAGGCCTGCAGGCGGTCAAGGACGTCGAGCAGGGTTCGATCACGATCGGGCTGATCAGCACGTCGAAATACTTCGCGCCCAAGCTGCTCGCAGGCTTTACCGCCCTGCACCCGGGCGTGGACCTGCGCATCGCCGAAGGCAACCGCGAGACGCTGCTGCGGCTGCTGCAGGACAACGCCATCGACCTCGCGCTGATGGGCCGCCCGCCGCGCGAACTGGACGCCGTGTCGGAACCCATCGCCGCGCATCCGCACGTGCTGGTGGCCTCGCCGCGGCACCCTTTGCACGACGCAAAGGGGTTCGACCTGCAGGAGTTGCGTCACGAGACCTTCCTGCTGCGCGAGCCGGGCTCGGGCACCCGCACCGTGGCGGAGTACATGTTCCGGGACCACCTGTTCACGCCGGCCAAGGTGATCACACTGGGCAGCAACGAGACCATCAAGCAGGCCGTGATGGCGGGCATGGGCATCAGCCTGCTGTCGCTGCACACGCTGTCACTGGAGCTGCGCACCGGCGAGATCGCGCTGCTGGACGTGACCGGCACGCCGATCGAGCGCATCTGGCATGTCGCGCATATGTCCAGCAAGCGGCTGTCGCCGGCCAGCGAGAGCTGCCGCGCCTATCTGCTGGAGCACACGGCGGAGTTCCTGGGGAAGGAATACGGCGGGCTGATGCCTGGGCGGCGCGTGGCCTGATTGCGCGCGCGATGCAGAACACCTGTGCATCGCGCCACAATCGAGAGTGCCGACCATCCGGCCGGCCGGAGAGCCAAAGCCTTCAGCAGGCCACGGCTGTGCGTGCGCAGTACGCAGGTTCGGCGGTCTTGGCCATGCGTGCGCAGTAGGCAGGTTCAGCGGCCCTGGCCACGCGTGCGCAGTACGCTGGTTCCTCCGCCTTGGCCATGCGTGCGCAGTACGCTGGTTCCTGCGCCTTGGCCATGCGTGCGCAATACGCTGGTTCCTCCGCCTTCGCCATGCGTGCGCAATACGCGGGTTCCTCCGCCTTGGCCACACGTGCGCAATACGCGGGGTCCTCCGCCTTGGCCATGCGTGCGCAGTACGCGGGTTCGTCGGCTGCTGCCCGGGCACAATATGCGGCAGAGGTCAGCGGGGTGCCGAACTCGCGCGTGCTCAGCGCATCGCTAGCCGCGGCCATTGCCAGCAGGCGGGCCTCATCGTCCGGGCCGTCGATGCCGACGTAGGGGTCGTGGTGAAGGACATAGCCGAAGATGTGCTCGCAATCCCCGGCGTAGCGCCTGGTATCCAGGATGTGGGCATGCCAGAAGGCATCCACCTGCTCGCTGGGCACCGCTGGCGTGTCGGGATACCTGGCCGCCAGTTTGAGGAACTGCCGGTAGCCGCTTTCTGCCTGCTCCAGTGATACCGGTGTCCAGTGCGCATGCTTCTGGTGTAGCAGCTTGGCCTTCATCCTGGAAAAATCGAGGGCGTCGATGGCCTGCCACATGGTTTCAACAATACGGTCCTGCATGATCCAGCTCCCTGTGATTGGACTGCTTGATGTTGGACTGCGTAAGCGCGCGCCGGACCGACGGCGGTCAGGCGCGCATCGGTTGCGGCCCATGCTCGAAAGCGGGGCCGTTTTCCATGAGGCTGGCCAGAAAGGCAGTGATCTGCGCCGGCGGCAGCGGATGGCTGAAGTAGTAGCCTTGCACTTCGTCGCAGCCTTCGTGGCGCAGGAACTCGAGTTGCGCCTCGTTCTCCACGCCTTCGGCGACCACTTCCAGCCCTAGCCGGTGGCCGAGCCCGATCACCGCGCTGGTAATCTGCGTATCGCTGCGGCTTTCCGGGATGTAACGGACGAAACTTCTGTCGATCTTGACCGTATCGATCGGGAAGCGGCTGAGGTAGGCGAGCGAGGAGTAGCCGGTGCCGAAGTCGTCGATCGCCAGTCGCACGCCCGTGCGCTTCAGGTGCGAGAGCCAGCGGGAAGCCTGTTCGGCATCGCGCATGACCATGCTCTCGGTGAGTTCAAGCTCCAGCAGATTGCCCGGCAGGCTCGCTTGCCGCAGTGCGTCGATGATGGTCAGCCTGAGGGACTTGTCGGCGAACTGCCGTGCCGAAAGATTGACCGAAACACGCATCGGCGGCAGTCCCTGGGCGCGCCATGCGGCATTCTGGCGGCACGCTTCGCGCAGGGCCCAGGCGCCGATCTCGACAATGGCGCCGCTCTGCTCCGCGAAGGGAATGAAATCTCCGGGCATGACCAGGCCAAGTTCCGGGTGGCGCCAGCGGATGAGTGCCTCGACCGCCGTGCACGCTCCCGACGCGAGCGCAATGCGCGGCTGGTAGTAGAGAATGAATTCGTTCTGCTCGAGCGCGCGATGCAGGTGCGACTCCATATCGATGCGCCGCTGCAGGGTCGTGCTCATGCCCCGGCAGTAGAACTGATAGCCGTTCTTGCCGAGTTGCTTGGCACCGTACATGGCCAGGTCGGCATGCTTGAGCAGCGTCTGCCAGTCGTTGCCGTCCTCGGGGAAGGAACTGATGCCGATGCTTGCCGTCATGCGCAGTTCCGATTCGTTGACGACGAAGCCTGGCGCGAGCGCAGCCTGGATCCTGGCGATGGTCTGGTCCAGGATCGTCGCGTCGCCCTTGGGGTCCAGCAGCACGACGAATTCATCGCCGCCGAAGCGGGTGATCAGTTCCACGCCGTGCAGAATCTCGCGCAACCGGTCGGCCATCTCGCGCAGCACGGTGTCGCCTGCGTTGTGGCCAATGGTGTCATTCACGACCTTGAATTCGTCCAGGTCGACGAAGATGACATGCAAGGACTGGCCACTGGCGCGGGCGCGGTTCAGTGCCTTCTCGAACTCGGCCTTGAACAAGAGGCGGTTCGGCAGGCCGGTAAGGGCATCGTGATTGGCGATGAAGCGCAGGTTCTCCTCGGCCTGGCGCCTCAGCAGGAAGTGCCCGGTCTGATTGGCAATGCCGCTCGCCATCGCGAGCGCGTGCGTATCGCGGCTGCGCTTGGCACGGGAATAAAGTTCAACCACGCCGAGCGTCACGTGGCCCCTGCTCAGCGGGAAGGCGAACACCGTCCGGATGCCGCCCGCGTCGAGCCACCTGGCTTGCGCGTGCCGGGCCATCGCGTTCCGGTTTGCATACCATTGTGGCGCCTGCAAGACCGCGGCACCGGCCCGCGATGCGGGGCGTTCGGCGAGCCAGGGCTCCAGCGCCCTGACGCGGGCCAGGCAGACCAGCGGCAGCTTCTGTCCCTCGTTGTCGTCGCTCGGCCAGAAGGCACCGGCCTCCCAGTCCATGCCTTCGAGCAGCGTGTGGACAATATCCTCCAGCACCTCGATTTCGCTGGTGGCGGTGGCCAGATGCAGGGCGATCTGGTGTTCCTGCGCCCTGGCCTGCTCGGCGGACTTGCGCTGGCTGATGTCTTGCGCGGTTCCCCGCAGCACGGCGCTGTCCGGCGCCCCATGCGCGTGGCCGATCAGGTGCAACCAGCCCCGGCGTCCGCGCCGCGACCGGTACGGGCACTCGAACTCGAATGGCTGGCGATCCTGCAGGGCTGCCCGCATCCTCTCCCGCAGCATGGCGCGATGGCCGGCGTCGATCGCCTGGAACAACGCTTCCGGCGTCGCTTTGTCGCCGCGCCAGCCTAGCAGGTGCGCCATTTCCCGGGAAAAGTGCGCGATGTCCTTGCCCAGGTCGATGCGCCAGTCACCCAGGCGGGCAATCTGCTGCGCCTCGGCGAGCGCGGCCTGGCTGTCGCGCAGGCTGTGCGTCATCTGGTCAGCCACGGCAACGGCGCGCGCCCGCGAACTCGACAGCGCGTAGGCCAGCCAGCCCAGCAGCACGCTGATGATCAGGCCGGAAATCACCACCAGCGCCGGCAGGTAACGCTGGGGACCACTGATGGCCTTGCCATCGGCCGCAAATGCGATCACCCAGCGCCGTCCGCCGAAATTCCGCACTTCGCTCTTGGCCAGGTCATGCTGACCCGCACCCGGGACCGCCTGGTCGTCCGCCAGAGACGTCGCACCTTGCGCGGCACTGGCGTGGATGGCGCTGCCCCCTGCGCTCTGGTTGCGTCCCCGGGCCGCCAGGCCGGTCACGCTGTCATAGAGCAGGTTGGTGGCGGAGGGGGGAAGCGCCGGCTCCGCGAAGTCTCCGGCGTCATAGACGCGGAAGCGGATCCAGCGCAGATTCTCGTTGCTGACCAGGTCTTTCATCAGGTCGTCCACCCGGATCCCCGCGCCGACCGAGCCGACATAGGCGCGTCGGCGCGCTTCCACGGAGTCCAGGTCCGGCCCCCTGCGGTACACCGGCAGGCGCAGGGCGATGCCCACATGCGGGTTCCTGGCCTCGCTGAAGATCAGCCGGCCGCTGCTGACCGACTGCCCGGTATCGCGCGCGCGTTCGAGCGCGGCCAGGCGGCGTGGCTCGGCGCCCATGTCGATGCCGATCGACGCCAGGTTGATGTCGAGCGGCTCGACATAGGTCAGCACGAAGTGGCCCGGCCGCCGGCCGGGGGGGCGGACGTTGAACGTCACGCCCGCCTCGCGCAGGATCGGATCGCTGCGCTGCCAGGCGACAAAGGCGTCGATCTCGGCCGCCGGCACGTACGGCGCGTAGTTCAGCGTCTGGAAGCCGGGATAGCGCTGCGGCAGGTTCAGCCCGCTGACGAAATCGCGAAACTCTCCGCGCGAGACATGGTCGCTGGCGCCGAACAGCGCCTGCATGGTCACCAGTACATCGGTATAGAGCCGGATCCGGGTATCGATCTGCTGGATGACGTCGCCCGTATCGTTCTCAAAACGCAGGCGGACATCCTTTTCCAGCAGACCGGTGCAGAACGCATAGACGACGGCCGTCGTCAGCACCCCAAGCAGCAAGGTGCCCGCCGTGATGGTGCGCGACCCAAGGCGTCCAAGCGGGCGAAGCAAGCGCGCAAGCGTCGGGCGCAAGATAATTTCCCCGGATATGGGCGGCAGCGGCTGAATGGCGTCGCCAACAGCTGTGCCAGAAAATGCACTTATTAGACGGCGCAAGCTTCAACGGCTGGCCGCTTTATATGTCTTTACAATCTATAGCAAGTGGGGGATGACGGACGCTGATTATCGCGATGCAGACACCCAACTTAAGTGGGGTATCCGTTGGACAGGCAATGAATAGCGGGGGAAAACAGAAAGAGGCATTCCTGGCGCGGCAGGCCCGCGCCAGTCGCAGCAAATCCCGCATCAGCGGCTCAGGCCGCGCGCATCCACCTCCCACAGGCCGACGACACGCCCTTCGCGCAAGCACACGAACTGCGCATGCAGGTTCGCGGTGGGATCGCAGTGCCCGGGCACCAGCAATAGCTTGCTCCCCAGCAACGCCTGGCTGTCTCCGTTCAACACTTCCAGGACACCGTGTTCATCATTCGCCGCGACATAGCGCAGCCAGCCGCTGCGGTCCCTGGACCACAGGCGCGGCAGGCCGGAGTCCACCGCGACCGACTTCAGGCCCACGTCGCAGACCACCACGCCGGGCCGCGCCGTGCTCATGACCGTTGCCGACAGGAACAGGCTGTGCCTGGGCCGGAACTGCCCCAGCCATTCGCTGGCGCCATAGTGGCCGTCCAGGAAGAGATAGGTGCCCGGCTGGACTTCGGTGTAGACCCCGCTCTGGCAGTCAAACTCGGCCGTGCCGGTGCCGCCGCCGGTGATCACCGGGCAGGAAACGCCCCGTGCATCGAGGTGCCGCACATAGCCGTCCACCGCTTCCGCGGCGCGCTGCGCGGCCTGCCGGCGCTGTACCCAGACCGGCAGATGCTGCGCGCCACCGTGATACGCCTGCAGTCCGCCGAACCGCAGCGACGGCGCCTCGCCGATGGCATCGGCCAGCCGGCTCAGCGCTTCGGTGCTGTTGACGCCGCAGCGCCCGTGCCCCACGTCGACCTCCGGCAGCACGGTGATGCGCACGCCGCCGGCTTCGGCCGCGGACGCCATCGCGGCCACCTGCCGCACGTCATCGACGCAGATGCTCAGGTTCACGTGGCGGGCTAATTCCACCGCCATGGCGAGCTTGTCCGCGCCGACAAACTCATTGCTGATGTGGATGTCCGCGATGCCGAAGGCAGCGAACGGATAGGCCTCGCTAAGCTTCTGGCAGCAGATCCCGACTGCACCGGCAGCGATCTGCCGCTGCGCCACGGCGACAGACTTGTGCGCCTTGGCATGCGGGCGCAAGGCGACGCCGCCGGCATCGGCAAGGCCCTGCATCTGCGCGAGGTTGTGGTCGAAGGCATCGAGGTCGACCAGCAAGGCCGGTGAGCCCACGTCTTCCACGCGGTCGCCAATGCTGGCCGGAGCCGGCGGCCGCAGCCGCGTACGGTCGTGCAGGCGCTCAGACATGGCGGCCTCCCTTGAGAGCCATCGCCAGCACCCGGGCCACGTGCAGCGCCTCGGTGTCGGCGCCGTCCAGGATCTGGTGCCGGCAGCTGGTGCCGTCCGCGACCACGATGGCGTCGGACGCGTGTTTGCGTACCGCGGGCAGCAGCGACAACTCGGCCATGGCCTGCGATGCCGCGAAGTGCTCCGCCTCGTAACCAAAGCTGCCGGCCATGCCGCAGCAGGATGACTCCACCGGCGCTACCTTCAGCCCCGGGATCCACCCCAGCACGGTCTGCACCGGCGTGAACGCATCGAATGCCTTCTGGTGGCAGTGCCCGTGCACGACGGCCTCGGAGGCCTGCAGCGGCTGCAATGGCAGGTCCAGCCGGCCCGCGCCCTGCTCCCGCACCAGGAATTCCTCGAACAGGAACGACAGGCTGGCAAGCCGCCTGGCCTCCTCGCCATAGCCATAGCTGAGGAACTCGTCGCGCAGCGACAGCAGGCAAGACGGCTCCAGGCCGACCACCGGCACGCCGCGCTCGACGAAGGGGCGGAACGCGTCCAGCATGCGCCTGGCCTCTTGCTTCGCCTGGTCGACCAGGCCTGCCGCCAGGAAGGTACGGCCACAGCACAGCGGCCGTTCGCCTTCACGGACGTTGAAGTGCACCGTATAGCCGGCGGCTTCCAGCACGGCCTGCGCGGCGCGCGCGTTGTCGGGCTCCATGTAGTTGCTGAAGGTATCGACGAAAAGCAGGACCTCCCGGCCGCCGGTCTTGCCTGCTGCGTTGCGGCGTCCCGCCAGGAACGGCTTGCCGAAGCGCGGCAGCGACCGCTGCGGGGCAAACCCCAGCGCCCGCCTGATCCAGCCCGAGACCCCGGGAATGCTGTCGGCCAGCGCCAGCAGGCCCGACACGCGGCTGGCGAGCGGCGCATAGCGCGGCATGAACGCGACCATGCGCTCGCGCAGGCTGATGCCGTGCCGCGTGGTCCAGGCATGGCGGGCCTCGATCTTGAACTTCGCCATATCGACGCCGGTCGGGCAGTCGCGCCTGCAGCCCTTGCACGAGACGCACAGGTCCAGCGCTTCCTTCACTTCCGGGCTGGCCAGCCCATCTGGGCCGAGCTGGCCGGACACCGCCAGCCGCAGCGTGTTGGCGCGGCCCCGCGTCACGTGCTGCTCGTCCTTGGTGACGCGATAGCTCGGGCACATGGTGCCGGCGTCGAACTTGCGGCAGTGGCCGTTGTTGTTGCACATCTCCACGGCCGATGCGAGGCCATGCGTGGCGGTATCGGTGCCGGTGCCGGGCGCGGTCTCAGCGCCGGTCATCGGGTCGCGCCGCACATTCCACGCCGACCAGTCCAGCGCGGGCGTCAGCGGCAGCGCCGCATAGCCGGGGGCAAAGCGGAAGTTCGCGCGCGCGTCCATCTTCGGCGGCCGCACGATCTTGTCTGGGTTGAAGCGGTTGTCAGGGTCGAACAGCGCCTTGATCTCGCTGAATGCCGCGTTGATGCGCGGGCCGTACTGCCAGGCCACCCATTCCCCGCGGCACAGGCCGTCGCCGTGTTCGCCGGAGTAGGCACCCTTGTACTCGCGCACCAGCTCGGCCGCCTCCTCCGCGATCTCGCGCATGCGCACCGCACCGTCGCGCCGCATGTCCAGGATCGGGCGCACGTGCAGCGTGCCGACGCTGGCGTGGGCGTACCAGGTGCCCTCGGTTTCGTGCTTGTGGAAGACCTCGGTCAGCCGGCGGGTGTATTCGGCCAGATGCTCCAGCGGCACCGCGCAGTCCTCGATGAACGACACCGGCTTGCCATCGCCCTTCATGCTCATCATGATGTTCAGGCCGGCCTTGCGCACGTCCCACAGGGCCTTCTGCGCCTTCTCTTCGGCCATTTTCACCACCGAACCGGGCAGGCCCAGGTCACCCATCAGCTCGGCAAGCCGGTCGAGCTGCGCCAGCAGCGCCTGCCGGTCCTCGCCGGCAAACTCCACCAGGAGGATGGCCTGCGGATCGCCGGCCAGCGCGCGCTCGACCACGGGACGGAATGCCGGGTTCTCCATCGACAGGTCGATCATGGTCCGGTCGACCAGCTCCACCGCCACCGGACGCAGCTTCACGATGTGCTGCGTCATGTCCATCGCCTGGTAGAACGTGGGGAAGTTGACCACGCCCAGCACCTTGTGCGCCGGCAGCGGCGACAGCTTCAGCGTGACCTGTCGGCTGTAGGCCAGCGTACCTTCCGAACCGACCAGGATGTGCGACAGGTTGGCATGGCCATCATCTGTATAGGCAAGCGGGTTCTGGCAGTCGAACAGGTCGATGTTGTAGCCGGCCACGCGGCGCAGCACCCTGGGCATGCGCTCCGCAATCTCATCGCGCTCGCGCCGGGCGATGCGCTCCAGTCCGCGCAGGATGCCTTGCGCGCGCCCGGCCGCCACCGGCTGCGCCAGCGAGCCGAAGTGGCATTCGCTGCCGTCGGCCAGCACCGCGTCGATGGCCAGCACGTTATGCACCATGTTGCCGTAGGCAATCGAGCGCGAGCCGCACGAGTTGTTGCCGGCCATGCCGCCGATGGTGCATTGCGCGCCGGTGGAAACGTCGACCGGAAACCACAGCCCATGCGGCTTGAGCCAGGCATTGAGGTGTTCGAGCACGATGCCCGGCTCCACCGTCACCGTGCGCGCCGCGGCGTCGAAGGCGACCACGTTGTTGAGCCACTTGCTGTTGTCGATGACCAGGGCTTCGCCCACGGTCTGGCCGCACTGGCTGGTGCCCGCGCCGCGCGCCAGCACCGGCACGCGCTGGTCGCGGGCGATGTCGAGCGCGCGCAGCAGGTCGGCCTGGTCGCGCGGGACCACCACGCCGATCGGCATGATCTGGTAGATCGACGCATCGGTGGCATAGCGGCCACGGCCGGCGCGGTCGAACAGCACGTCACCCCGCAGCTCCTTGCGCAGGAGCGCGGAGAGCGGCGAGGTAGCGCGATGCCGGGCGGGCACCAGGTGGATCGGCTTGACCAGCAAGGAAGACGAGGAAGTGTTCATGGCATTCGGCAAACGAAGGCGAGAATTCGCGGGCGACTGACCGCCCTGCCACGCACCGGCGCAGCGATGGCATCTTCTTGTGACGCTCCGACGAGAGTGGAAGGCCGGCGGCGCATCCTCCGGCGCCGGCCTCTGCTTGTTGCCGCTCAGGCGGCGGCTTTGAGCATGGGCGTGTCCGCGTGCGAGGCCAGGTGGTCCATGGCCGCCGCCACCCCGCTGCCGGCAACCGGGACGCCCGCCAGCTTCAGTCCCATCTCGCAACCGGCGAGGGGTGGCGGCCAGCGGGGTGGAAGTCGAGGTGAATCATGGGAGCAACGCCTCCTTGTTTGAATATTGAATTTTGAATTCAATAGAATATAGCAGACAGAAAACGTGACTCCAAGCCGGAATTTGGCCTGAAATCCGGGTGTATACCCGGACTTTTGAGGGGAGAATGAACCTGCAGTAGAATCCGTCGCTACACGGATAGAGGACATTGAATGCAAAATTCACTGAAGGGAGAGATGGTTGCCAGCCCCGCCCCGTCGCTGCCGCGCCTGGCTCGCCCGCGCCTGCATGACACGGTGGTCGAGCACCTGCGGCAATTCATCGTCGAAGGCGTCCTCACTCCTGGCACCAAGCTCAATGAGCGTGAGCTTTGCGAGACGCTGGGCATCTCCCGGACGCCCCTGCGCGAGGCATTCAAGGTGCTTGCGGCAGAGGGCCTGATCGATCTCTCCCCCAACCGCGGCGCAAGCATCTCCCAGATGAGCGAGTCCGAGGTCCGGGAGAACTTTGAGCTGATGAGCGGGCTGGAAGCGTTCTCAGGCGAACTGGCCTGCGAGCGCATCACCCCCGCCGAGCTGGCGGAGATCAAGGCGCTGCACTACGCGATGCTGGTCTGCCGCACGCAGAACGATCTGCCTGGCTACTACAGCCGCAACCAGGAGATACACGACCGCATCAACGAGGCCGCGCGCAATTCGGCGTTGCGCCAGGCCTATCAGTCGATCAACCGGCGCCTGCAGGCGATGCGTTTTCGTTCCAACCAGCAAAGCGAGAAGTGGGATCAGGCCATCGACGATCACGAAGACATGATCAAGGCACTGGAAGCCCGGGACGGCAAGAAGCTGGCAGCCGTTTTGAAGCGGCACTTGCTGGAGAAGCGTGACGCGGTCTTGCCGCTGGTGTCTGGGGATGGGATGGCTGGCCAGAGACTGAGGGGCTGAGCGTAACTTGCAAAGATTTACAAATCGCACCGCAGACAGCCCGACTGCGCTTGGCTTGCTGTCGCCAGAAGGTCACCTCCCCCAGCAGATCTCCCCAAAATTCGCATCGAAAGCCCTATCCCTGCCTCCTTCGTTGCACAGAAACCATGCAAAGCGTTGCAATAGGGTTAGATCGCATGTGTTACCAAATGTAAATCGTGTAACATGATTGCACGTTGTTCCGCTGGCATTGCGATGCAATGTTGGTGGCTTTGAGTGGTAGGGGGCGTCATGCAGCATTCCAGCCGATCCGCGTGCGACCTGGGTCGCGCGCATCTGTCAGGCCGCAACGGCAAATCCGGCGCTTCCCGCAGTCAGTCAATCCGACATCGAAGACACCTGAGCCGCGCGCAGCACTGCTCGGTGCACCAGCGCCACCGCCCCACTGACGCACCCGCGGCACAAACCTGTCGCCCGCCTACCCACCTTGCGCGATGTCGGCCATGCGGCTGTCGCGCGCGCCATCAGCGCTGAAGCCCTCATCGCGCAGCACCGGAAAGCACACTGGTTTCTGCCCGGCCTGCCGGTTCCTGCGCGACGAAAACACACCACAACCCTATTCAAGAGGCGGGAATCGCAATGGCACTCTATGCGCTGCGGGAACTCACGCTGCAATCCCTTGGACCGCTCGAGGCGATGATCGAGGCAGGTTCGCGTGCAGTCGATTTCTGGGGCGAGTCGGTCGCCTGGCTTCCGGGGATCCGCGAGGCCGACGCCGTACTGGAATTGTTCACGCGGCTGACCAAGGCCTACGGAAAGCCTCGCTTTGAGATCGACGACGTCATCGTAGGCGGGCAACGGGTGGCCGTCACCGAAACGGCGCTGATCGAGGAGCCCTTCTGCCGGCTGGTGCATTTCAGGAAGGACATGCCCAGTCCTGGTCCCCGGGTGTTGCTCGTGGCTCCGCTCTCGGGCCACTTTGCCACCCTGCTGCGCCCAACGGTCGAGGCATTGCTGCCCGGGCATGATGTCTACATCACCGACTGGGCCGATGCGCGTCTTGTCCCGCTTGACGCCGGGCACTTCGATCTTGGCTGCTATGTCGATTACCTGAAGAAGTTCCTGCGCTACCTCGGCGCCGGCACGCATATCGTGGCGGTTTGTCAGCCGGGGGTCCCGGTGCTTTGCGCGGTCGCCCAGATGGCCGAAGACAACGAGCAGCTGCAGCCCCGCTCCATGACCCTCATCGCCGCGCCGATCGACACCCGCGTCAGCCCGACGGCAGTCAACCAGTTTGCCCAACAGCACTCGCTGGCATGGTTCGAGGCGAACCTCATCGAACACGTCCCCACCGGCTACCCGGGAAAAGGCCGCCAGGTTTATCCGGGCTTCCTCCAGCTTGCCGGCTTCGTCTCGATGAACGTCGCACGCCATGCCGGTGCGCACCTCGACTTCTACCGTCACCTGGTCGATGGCAGGCAGAGCGAGGCTGCCAGGCATCGCAAGTTCTACGACGAGTACAACGCCGTGCTCGACGTGCCGGCCGAGTACTACCTGGAAACCATCCATAAGGTTTTCCTGGAGCATCACCTGTGCCGCGGCTGCATGGAAGTCGGCCAGCGCCGCATCTATCCCGAGGCCATTACGAACGTTGCATTGCTGACCATCGAGGGCGGCGAGGACGACATCACCGGGCGCGGCCAGACCCAGGCGGCTCACGCGCTCTGCGCAGGCCTTGCCGCCGACCGGAAAGAACACCTGGTCGTTGACGGCGTGGGTCACTACGGCACCTTCGCCGGCCAGGGATTCCGGCAATCCATCCTGCCTGCCATCACGCAGTTCATTCAACGGTGCGCTGGCTGAGTGCTGTGCGGTCGCTTCAGCGACACCGTTCTGGGCACCGTATATTCCAGCAACCCATCGACGCCGTTCTCGATACCGACGCCGGATTGCTTGTGGCCGGCCATGGGCTTGTCGGGCCCGATGGTGTGAATCTGGTTGACCCAGACGGTACCGGTGTTGAGCTGCAACGCAACTTGCATGGCGGCCTCCGCGTCGCGCCCCCAGACCGAACCGCCCAGTCCGTATTCGCTGTCATTCGCGCGCGCAATGGCGTCGTCCACATCACGAAACCTGAGCAAGGGCAGGATTGGGCCGAATGGTTCCTCGCGGACCACGCGCGCGGTATCGGGCGGGTTGTCCACGAGCGTGACAGGGAAAAAATAGCCGTGTCCTTGCGCCACATCGCCGCCGGCAAGGATGCGATGGCCAGCCGTGCGCGTGTCCTCCAGCAGATCCTTGAGTCGCTCGAACTGGCGGCGGTTCTGCACCGGCCCAAGCTGCACGCCGTCCGTGTCGCCCGGCCCGACGCGCGTCTCCTGCGCGAGCCTGACCAGTTCACCCGCCAGGCGGTCGTAGACATCCTCATGGATATAGAGCCGCTTGATTGCCAGACAGAACTGGGCACTGTTGGCAAATGCGCCCCAGAAGATCGCAGGCGCGATGGCCTCGACATCGGCATCGGGCAGGACAATGGCGGCGTCATTGCCACCCAGCTCCAGCGTCAGCCGTTTCAGGTTGACCGCGGCGCTGGCCATCACTGCACGGCCGGTCACGGTCGAGCCCGTAAAGCTGAGCTTGTCGATGCCCGGGTGGGCCGACATCAACGGTCCGAGGGCATCGGTGCCACTGATGACATTCAGCACGCCAGCCGGCAGCACGTCGCGCAGCAGTTCGCCCAGCTTCAACGTCGTCAGCGGCGTGAACGGCGATGGCTTGAGCACCATCGTATTGCCGGTCAGCAGGGCCGGCGCCACCTTCCACATAGCCAGTGCCAGCGGGAAATTCCAGGGCACGATGCCGCCAACGACGCCCAGCGGCACGCGCAGGACACGAACCTGTTCGGTGGCAGATTCACTGACCGTCTCCACGGGGAGTTCGAGCCTGGCCATCTCGGCGCACCAGTACGCCGCCCTTTGCACTTCCTGCCGCGCCTGGGCAAGGGGCTTGCCCTGCTCCCGCATCAGCAATTGCGCCAGCTCTTCCAGGTTGGCGGTGATGGTCTCACCGATCCTGACGACATATTGCTGCCGCGCCTGCAGTGGCAAGGCGGCCCATGCTGGCGCGGCACGCCGCGCGCTGGCAACGGCCTCGTCCAGTTGCCCAGGCGAGGCATCGGGCGCTTCGGCAACGACGCGCTCCGTTGCGGGATTGAGTACATCAAAGCAGGCCAGCGTGGGCGCGGCTTTGCCATCGATGGTCATGCTGAATCCAGCGGTGTCACCCATGATGATTCGGACCTCATTTAACCAAACGGATTTCGGATGGCCACACCGGGGACGCGCGGCTGCCCGAAGCGGGGCCTGCGTCGCCGGATGGCGGATTGGCGATTCAAAGATCGAGGACAAGCAACGAGGATTTCGCGCGCGAGCAGCAAGGCGTGAACTGGTTGCCGCAGGCGTGCTCCTCATCGGTAAGAAAGACGTCCCGATGATCGGGTTCGCCCTCCAGCAGACGCGTCACGCAGGTTCCACACGTCCCCTCCTCGCACGACGTGTAGATGTCGATACCGGCCGCAAGCAGCACTGAAGTGACCGATCGGTCTGCGGGAATATGGAAGACCTGGCCGGTGCTTGCGATCCTGACGTCGAAAGCGCCGTCACGCGAGGTGTCCACGGGCTTTGCATTGAAGTACTCATATCGCACACGCTGCTTCGGGATACCTGCTTGCTCGGCCGCGCGGCATACCCATTCGATAAAGCCGGAGGGACCGCACACATAGATCTCGTCATCGCCTCCCACTTGCGCAAACAGTCTCCCGGGATCCAGCTTCTGCGAATCGCCTTGATCGTCGTAGTGGAAAGCGACTTGCTGCCTGTAAGGGGATCGCTCGATACGGCTGCGGAACGCTGCCTTGTCCTGGCTGCGCGCACAGTAATGCAGGGTGAAGCCGGTTCCCGACGCATGCAAGACCTCGGCCATGCATAGCATCGGCGTGACCCCGATCCCGCCTGCGATCAGGATGCCTGGGGCGCCTTCCCTGAGCGGAAAATGGTTCCGGGGGGCGCTGACTTCGACGACGGCGCCCGCCTCGAAGCGCTCGTGGATGGCGACCGAACCGCCGCGCGAGGCTGGGTCGCGAAGCACGCCGATCAGGTAACGGTGGCGTTCCGACGGCGCATTGCAAAGCGAATACTGCCGCACGACACCGGGAGCGACATGGACATCGATGTGGGCGCCGGCCTCGAACGGCGGCAGCTCGCCCCCATTCGGGTCGCGCAACTCCAGGCTGATGATGTCGTCGGTCTCGCGGTTGCGTTGCGCAATGCGTAGGAAGAGTGTGTCTTGGGATGTCATGGCACGATGCCTTGCTGCAGACTGCGATGGAATGGCTACTGCATGACGCAGCGAATGGGAAGATGCTTGGGTCCGCCGACAAAGCAGGAAGCAATCATTTCCATCTCGCCCGCCGGCTCCACGCGCTGCAGCCGTGGAATCAGTTCCTCGAACAGGATGCGCATCTCCATCTTCGCCAGGTGCTGGCCCAGGCAGACATGGGCGCCGAAGCCGAATGCCAGGTGGCGGTTTGGCTTGCGATCGATATTGAAGTCAAAGGGCTGGTCGAAGACTTCTTCATCACGATTCGCCGATCCATAGCACAGCATCAGCCAGTCGCCCTTGCGAATCTTGCGTCCGCGGATTTCAGTGTCTGCCGTCGCGGTCCGCATGAAGTGCCGCACCGGCGATGCGACGCGCACCGCTTCGTCAATGAACTGAGGGATCAGCGACGGATCTGCCTGGAGCCGCGGCAGCAGTTCGGGAAACTGGCTCAGCGCCCACATCGCTACCGCGGAAGAGGACGACGTGGTGTCGTGTCCTGCCGTGGCAATGATGACGTAATAACCCAGCCGGCTGATCTCGCTGATCGGCTCGCCGTTGACGACGGCGTTGGCGAGCAGCGTTGCCACGTCATTGCGCGGATTGGCGCGCCGGTCGGCGGTGACTTTCTCGAAGTAGTCCCGGAAGTCCGCCACCACCGCCATCAGGCTCTTTGCCAGGGCGCCGTCATTCGCGCTTTCTTCCTGCCTGGCCCGCTTGAGTTCAGGATCCTCGCCACCAAACAGTTCCTGGGTCAGCAGCAGCATCCGCGACTCATCCTCCGGCGGCACGCCGAGGATGTCCATGACGACGTGCAACGGGTAATGCAGGGCAATGTCCTTGGCGAAATCAATGGTGTTGCCATCGCTTTGCTGAAGCTTGCCGACGACCTGCCGCGCCAGTCCCCGAATACGCTCATCCAGCTTAAGAATGCTGTTAGGCATGAACCACGACTGCGTCAGCGCACGCAGGCCCTTGTGCTCGTCACCATCCACGTGAACCAGCGCCTTGACGATGTGCGGACACCCCGTGGTCGCGATCACATGGTCGATCGCCGCCTTGGGCCGGCAGACGACGGAGTAGTCCCCGTTGCGGAAGAGATTGTTGTCGCGAGAGATCGCGGTCACGTCGGCATGCCTGGTCACGACCCAGAACGGATCGAAACCGTCATTGACGGCGCGCCCCAGCGGATTGTTCGCGCGCGCCCATGCATAGGCCGCGTGCAGCCGGGCGGGATCGGCATAGGCCCTGGGATCGACCAGGACTTTGGCCACGTCGCCGGGAAGATCAAGATCGGTGTGGTTCATGGTATCGATAATGGTGAAGTTGGGATTCAGGGGAGCAGCACGGGCTTGACACACAGCCCCTGCTTTTGCTCCGCGACTGCACGGTTGATTTCGGCAAGGGGATAGGTCTTGACCAGCCTGTCAAAGGGGAAGCGCCCCGCCAGGTACAGCGACATCAGCTGCGGGATGAAGACATCGGGATCGCTGTCGCCTTCGATGATCCCGCGATAGGTGAAGCCGCCGCGCATGGCCTCGCGCAGGGTGCCCGGGAGGCCCAGGTTCGTTGCATGGGTGGGCGGCACGCCGACAAAGCCGAAGGTGCCGCGCGGAGCGAGGAGCTTCGGCACCGCTTCAATGACCGCGGGGATGCCGCTGGTATCCAGCGCAAAGTCCACCCCATGGGGCGCAATGGCGCGGACCGCGGCAGCCAGGTCGGCACTCTGGCCTGGATCGATCGCATGCGTGGCGCCAAGCGACAAGGCCAGGTCGCGCCGGTTGGCGTTGGGCTCGACCACGATGATCGTCCCGCATTTCTGCAGCACGGCGCCCATCACGGCACTGAGCCCGACCGCGCCGCCGCCCAGCACCACGAGCGATGCGTTTTCGTGGCACGCCATCGAGCGCATGATCGCGCCCGCGCCGGTCTGGATGCCACACCCAAGTGTGCCGGCAATCTCGAGCGGCACGCCATCCGGCACCTTCACCACGTTGCGTTCAGTCGTGAGCGCATGCGTGGCGAAAGAGGACTGGCCGAAGAAATTTCCGGAGATCTCCCCATTGCCATCTCGCATCGATTTCGAGCCATCGCCGCGCTGGCCGACGAAATTCAGTGCTGCCATCGCATGGCAATAGGCCGGCGCATCGCGATCGCACTGCGGACAATGGCCGCAGGATGCGAACGTAATGGCCACGTTGTCCCCAGGCTTCACCTTGGTCACGCCGGCACCGACCCTCTCGACAACCCCGGCACCTTCGTGCCCGAACACGGCAGGCATGGTGATGGGGAGCAAGCCTTCGGCAGCGACCAGATCGGTATGGCAAAGCCCGGCGCCGACAATCCTGACGAGGATTTCCCCTGCCCCCGGAGGGTCTAGCTCGACCTCTTCCAGGACAAACGGCGCGCCCGGCGCCCGTGTCACGGCAGCAGTGATTTTCATGGTGTCTCCGTGTTGTCCTATTGGCCGGACGGCCAGGCACGTCCGCCGTCTTCCATAGAATCAGAACTCTGGTTCTATTATTGGAAGGCAGCGATCCGGCTTCAATGCGGGCTTTCCCCTACGGAAGAAATCGGTGTGGGCGCGACGAGGCGCGAAGCGCTCAGGGATGTGGCGCCCGGGTGAGGTTGTTCCTGTGCTGCATAATGCTGACCTGTCCCAGAATCAGGATTGCCGTTTCCATGGCTGCCACCCTAAAGCGCCAAGAAGATCACAAGAGGCGCGCCGCGCACGCCGCAGCGCAGACTGCGGAAGCGGCGGAGCCGGCGCTGCGCCCCCCTCGCCAGCTACGCAGCGAGGAAACACTTGCCAAGATGATCCAGGCCGGACGGGACCTGATCGAGCAGCACGCGAATTTCGATCTCGTCCTGATCGGCGATGTCATCCGCACCGCAGGCACCTCTACCGGAGCCTTTTATGGCCGCTTCAAGGACAAGGACGGCTTCATTGCGTCTGTCCTGGACGCCGCCTTTGCGGAAATGCGGGCCGAGGCGGACAAAGCGATCCGGGACAACGAGGCCTGGGCGCAAGGCACGGCCTCGGAACTCGCTGCACGCGTCGTCAGCTACTACGTCGACATGAGCCGCCAGAACCAGGGCATGTTCAAAGCCGTGCTGCGCCACTTTGCCGCACGCGACCCGGATGCCAACCCGATGCGCTGGCTGGACCGACACGTCCAGAGCCTGGTCGTGCCGGTCCTCGCGCACAAGATGCAGCCCCAAACCCTGGGCGACTCCGAGTCAGAAGTCCGGATCGCCATGCAGATGGTCGTGGGCACCATTACCCTTACCCTGCTGACCGACCCGGGGCCTTTACATTTTGACGGGGATCTGATCGAAACCAAGCTGACGGCGATGCTGCAGCGGTTCTTGCGCTTGCCCTGATTGGCGTTCCGCCAGAGGCCGTTCCTATGCGTGGCGGCATCGCAGCCGCTCCTGACGTTCACCCCCCTCAATGGCAGAGACGGCGTTATTCAACGCGGACGCCACGTGCCTTGACCAGGGCGTGCCAGCGCGCCGACTCGGCCTGCAGGAAGCTCCTGAATGCTTGCGGCTTGCTGCAGCCTGGCGCGCACTCCCGGATCCGCCACGGCCTTCTGTACGGCGCTGGAAATGGCCTGCACGCGATCCGGTGCGGTGCCCTTGGGCAGGAACACGCCGTTCCACTCAAGCACTTCATAGTCGGGCATGCCGCTCTCGGCCAGGGTCGGCGTATTGGGCAATGCTTTCATGCGCGTCTTGGACGTCACCGCCAGCGCGCGCAGCTTGCCCCCGGTCACGTATTGCAGCGTCGACGCAGTATTGCCGAAATAGGCCGCGACCTGCCCGCCCATCACGTCGGTCAGCGCCGGCGCGCCGCCTTTGTACGGAACATGCAGCAATTCGATCCTGGCCTGCTCATTGAACATCTCCGCAGCCAGATGCGAGCCGGTGCCAGCGCCGGCGGAGGCATAGGTCAGCTTGCCGGGCGATTTCCTGGCCGAGGCGATGAAGTCGGCAACAGTCTTGTAGGGCGCGTTTGCCGCGACCACCAGGATCTGCGGTGCCGTGGCCACCAGCGAGATCGGAATGAAATCGCTGCCCGGGTCGAACGGCAGCTTGCGCAGCGCGCCGTTGACCGCGAATGCCGAGGCGTCGTACAGCACCGTATAGCCATCCGGGGCAGCCTTGGCCACGGCGTCGGCGCCGATGACGCCGCCGGCGCCCGGCTTGTTGTCGATGACGACGGTCTGGCCGAGGATCTCTCCCATTTTCTGGGCTACGACACGCGCCGTGTTATCGGCGCCGCCACCCGCCGAATACGGCACCACCATGCGGATCGGCTTGTCAGGGAACGCGAAGGCACCGAGCGGCACCGCCGCAGCCAGAATCGCCAGGCCTTTGCCAAGACGCTGCAGGGTCAATTTCATGTTGTCTCCGATTTTGTATTTGGCTCGGGCCGGCTATGCGGTCCCGAATCCGTACAGCAAGGCAGGGTTGTCCACCAGGATGCGGCGCCGCAGCGCCTCGGTGCCGGTCCAGCGGGCCAGCAGGTCATACAGCAAGGCATCGTCCGGCTTGGAACTGGTCTCCGTGCTGTGGGGCCAGTCACTGCCCCACACCAGCCGTTCCGGCGCGGTGCGCACCCATGCCATCGCAACCGGGTCGATGTCCGCATAGCGTCCGGCGGCGCCGACGACGGAATCCAGATATGCGCCGGACAGCTTCAGCCACGCGTTGCCGCGCGCCAGCAGGTCTGCTACGCGTGAAAACGCAGGGTGCGCTGTGCCGCCAGGCAGCGGCAGGCGGGCCAGGTGGTCGAACACCAGCGGCGTGCGCAGGCGTGCCAGCAAGTCGCGGTAGGTAACAATCTGGTCTGCGGTCCAGTGCAATTGCAGATGCCACCCCAACTCGGCAACACGATCGGCGAGTACTTCCACCATCTCGAAGCTCACCGCTGCGTGGGCTTCGGTGTAGAGCGAGAACCGGATGCCCCGGATCCCACCCGCATGCAGGGCGTGCAGGGTCTCGTCTGTCACATCCGGGCCCACCACGGCAACGCCGCGCGCATTGGCAATACCCAGCTTCAGGATCGCATCGAGCGTGGCGCTGTTGTCCGTGCCGTAGCAGCGAGGCTGCACGATCACCGCGCGGCTAGTACCCAGCAGGCCTTGCACGCCACGGTAGTCTTCCACGGTGGCGTTTGCCACCACTGGCGCAATCGCCGCGAAGCGCGCGTCGTAGATATGCAGGTGCGCATCGCAGGCGTTGGCGAGCACTGCGCTGTGTGGCGCGCCGCTTGCCGAACTGTTCGGCACCGGCGGGGCCGGACCGCCGTAGCGGGGGTCAGCCATGCGGTGCCAGCCTGTCCGCTGCTGCGCGGACCCTGTCCCCGTGCTGATCGAGCGCGGGAGCGGCGAACGGTTCCGGACCGGGCGTGCGTCCGAACTTCACGGCGCGCGTGAAGCCGCGATAACGGCCAACCACGGGGTGCTCGAACGTTGCCACCATCCCTTCCGCGGCGACCTGGGGGAAATCGAACATGTCCTCCACCGAGCGGGCGGCCGCGCACGGCACTTCCTCGCCGAACAGCGCCTCCCATTCCAGCGCCGAACGCTCCTGCAGCGCCGCGTGCAGGCGGGGCACGATTTCCCCATGATGTTCGGCGCGCTTGCGCACGCTGTCGTAGCGATCGGTCGACAGCAGATCGGCCAGGCCCGTCTTCTCGCACAGCGCCCGCCAGAAATGCGGGGTATTGGCTGATATATAGAGGTAGCCGTCCCGGGTCGGATGAATGCCGGTAATCCCGCCGGAGCGCATGTCGCGCCCGACCTCCCTGGGCTCCGATTCGGCCCAGACCATCCGGGCCGACTGCATGGTCAGCGCCGCGCGCAGCAGCGACACGCCCACATACTGCCCTGTCCCGCTCTTCTCCCGCTCGTAGAGCGCCGAAGCCACCGCACCCGCGACCAGCGCCGAGGCATAGTAGTCAACCACGGAGCCGTATAGAATCTCCGGCGGCCCGCCGTGCTTGCCCTGCAGCGTGCACATGCCGGTCATGGTCTGCAGCACCTGGTCGTAACCGGCCTTGTCCTTCAGCGGGCCGGTCTCGCCGTAGCCGGTGACGGCGCAGTAGATCAGCCGCGGGTTGACCTCGCTGAGCTGCTCGTAGCCAATGCCGAGCCGGCCCGGCACGCTCGGGCGGAAGTTGTGCACCAGCACATCCGCATTGCGCACCAGCGCCAGCAGCCGCTCCAGATCGGCCGGGTTCTTCAGGTCGAGCACGACGCCCAGCTTGCTTCGGTTGACGCCCAGGAAGGCCCGGCTCTCGGTCTCCAGCGTCGAGGGATACTTGCGCAGGTTGTCGCCCACGGGGGGCTCGACCTTGATGACGTCAGCGCCCTGGTCGGCGAGCAGCGAGCAGCCGTAGGGCCCCGCGATATAGGCGCTCAGGTCAAGCACGCGCACGCCGCTCAGTGGACCTGGCTGTCCCGCCCGGTCTGAGCCGAAGACATCTTCCCCGGCAGTGATGTTGATTTCCATATAGCCTCCGAATCAGCCAGCCGTTCAATCCGCGACAATGTTCTGCTGCCTGGCCAGCGCCTTCCACCGGACCACATCGGCAGCGATCGTCTCGGCGAACTGTTGAGGGGTGACGGGCTTCGCCTCTGCCCCTTCCCTGAGGATGGCCGCCTTGACGGCAGGCCTGGCAAGCGCCTGGTTCACCGCCGCATTCAGCCGCGCGACAACCGCCGGCGGCGTGCCTGCCGGCGCCAGCAGGCCCCACCAGAGTTCAAACTCGTAGCCGGGGACCGCGCTCGCCATCGGCACCAGATCGGGCGCAACCGGGCTTGGCTTCAGACTGGTGATACCCACGGCCCGCACCTTGCCGGCGCGGACCATCGGCAGCAGCGAGGGGCCGCTAGAGATCAGCACCTGTGTCTGGTTGCCGATCAGGTCGGTGATGGCGGGGCCCATGCCACGGTAGGGCACGTGGGTGATGGCCAGCTTGCCGGCCTTGGCCTTGAGCAGCTCGGTGCCGAACTGGTTGACGCTGCCGGGGCCGGAAGACGCGTAGTTGAACTTGCCCGGATTGGCGCGGATCGCGCTGATCAGTTCTTGCGGCGTGCTGGCAGGAAAGTCGTTGCTGACCGCCACGATGAACGGCCCCTTGGCAAGCATCGCCACCGGCACAAAGCTCTTGACCGCGTCGTACGGCAGCTTGCTCTGCACCGCCGCATTGGTCGTCATGCTCGACGAGACCGCGACCAGGGTATAGCCGTCCGGCGCTGCCTTGGCGACCATGCCGGTTCCCGTATTGCCGCTCGCGCCGGGGCGGTTGTCGATGATCACCGTCTGCTTCAGCTCCTCGCCGATCTCCTTCGCCACGATACGGGCGAAGATGTCATTCGAGCCGCCAGGCGGATACGGCACGACGATCGTGACGGGCTTGGACGGATAGGGGCTCTCGGCGGCTGCATCGGCCGCTGCCGCCAGCGCGCCGAACGCGGCGATCAGCCCGAAGCATGCTGCGGCCCGACGCGGCTGTAAGGTCGTCATGATCTGTCTCCTGTCTGGTTTTATATGGGTCTGTGATGCGGGGTCAGGCCGCGATCAGTCCAAGCTGCCTGGCAATCTCGACCGTGGCCTGTGCACGCCGGACGAAGGGAGCATCGATCATCTTCCCATCCACGACGTAGGCGCCCACGCCGTCGGCCTGCGCCTGGGCGGCAGCCGCCACGACCCGCAGCGCGTGCGCGATCTCGTCGTCGGACGGCCGATAGACATCGTTGGCCAGCGCGATCTGGCTCGGGTGGATGCAGCTCTTGCCCAGGAAGCCCATCTGCCTGGACATCTCCGCCTCGGCACGGAAGCCCTCGGCATCGCGAATGTTGGCGAACACGGTGTCATAGGCATAGACGTTGGCTTCGGCGGCCGCCATGCGCACGGCGAACATGGCCGATGCGATGGCTGCCGTGTTGCGCCGATAAATGCCGGCTGGCTCGAACAGATCGCCCAGCCCAAGCTGCAGGCCTGCCACGCGCGGATGTGCGCCGGCCAGTTCGGCGGCGCAACGCAGCGCCCTTGGCGATTCAATGTTCAGCAGCAAGCGGACCTTCGCATCCTCTCCGGTAAAACCGTTGGCCCGCTCCGCCTGTTCGATTGCCGCCGCCGCGCGGCGGACGTCGTCGACGCTCTCCGGCTTTGGCAGGTTGACCAGGTGCACGCCGGGCACCACCACCGCGGCCAGGTCGGCCTCGAAATGCCCGGTGTCGAGGCCGTTGACCCGAACGATCAACGTCTTTGCAGTCGAGCGGGCCTCAGCGGAACGCAGCCATCGGGACAGCAGGTCACGGGCCTCGGCCTTCCTGTCCTCGGCGACCGCATCCTCCAGGTCAAAGGACAACGCATCCGCGTCGCTCGCGAGCGCCTTGGCGAAAAACTCCGGCCGCGAACCGGGGACGAACAGCTTGCTTCTCATGGCCAACACCGTATCTCCGTGGGATGCAATGCAGTGTGGCGCAGTCACAAGAGAAGATAAACTATGCTTTTCTACATTCGTACAATAGAAATTCTATGGAGACCAGCTACCTCAAGGCGTTCAGCCTGGTCGTGGAAACCGGCACGCTCGCCGAAGCCGCGAGGCGGCTCAACGTGACGCCGGCGGCGGTTTCCCAACAGATCCAGGTGCTGGAGCGGGAACTTGGAACGGCCTTGCTGGCACGCGCCGGCCGAACGGTAGCGCCCACCGAGTCCGGGCGCCGCCTTGCTGCGCGCTGTGTCTCGCTGCTCACGGAAGTCGACGCGCTGAGGGGGTGGGTGAATCAGGCGGACGAGATACGCGAGTTCCGCATCGGCACCATCAATACGGCACTCCACAGTCTCCTGCCTGACGCCCTTGCGCGTTTTGCGGCCAGGCATCCGGGCGTGTCTGTCCACATCCGGTCTGCCATGTCGAGCGAGCTCTACGACGCGGTCAAGCAGGCGGAGCTTGATGCCGCCGTCTGCCTGCACCCGCCCTTCTCCATCCCGAAAGCCTTTGCCTGGGAACTGCTGCGCAAGGAGCCGCTGGTCGTGCTTGCCGCGCAGCGGGACCGGGAAGCGGATCCGCTCGAGCTGCTGCGCACCAGTCCACTGATCCGCTACGACCGCAGCCTCGGCGGCGGGAAGCAGGCCGACGATTACCTGCGCAAGGCCGGCATCACACCAACACAGGAGCGCTTCGAGCTGAGCTCCCTCCTCGCAATCGCGATGATGGTGGATCGTGGCCTGGGGGTGTCGCTGGTCCCGGACATCGCATCGCCGCTGACTGCCGGCCTGCGTATTGCGAAGCTCCATCTGCCGTCAGAACCGGAGCCACGCCGGTTCGGCCTGCTGTGGCGAAGGACGTCGCACAGCGCCAGCCTGATCAGAGACTTCCTTGAGCAGGCTCGCCTCGCGGCTCGAGCGTAGCGGCTCGTCGGACCGAATCGCTCGGGGAGAAAATCCAAGACCTGGCTCCGTCCCGGTGAGATCTTGCCCCGGAACTGGCAAGGTGGTAAGGGAAGTACTATCCTCCCATGGGTTCAGGCAAGGAGGCCAAATGTCGCAACGCTCCCGGCATTTTCGCAAAGCGAATCTCACTGTTCTCTGCGTGGCAGGCTTGCTCGCGTCGTGTGCCACACCGAGGCTATTGGCTCCGCCCGAACTCCAGCCCACCGACGCGCGCGGCACGATAACGGTACTGCACGCATCCGGCGTGCAGATTTATCAGTGCAAGCGCGCGAACGACGGCCGGCTGTTATGGACCTTTTCGGCCCCGGAAGCAACCCTGAAGGACGACACCGGACAACTCGTCGTCAAGCACTACGCAGGACCAACCTGGGAAGCGCCCGATGGCAGCAAGGTGACCGGCAAGGTATTGCGGCAAACGCCCAATGCGCAAGTGCCGGACAGCATTCCACTCTTGCTGTTGCAGGCAACGAGCGCTGGCGGACCCGGCGTGCTTGCGCGGACGCGTTATGTGCAACGACTGAATACGCAAGGCGGACAGGCCCTCCCTCAGATCTGCACGCAGGAGGGACAGGAGAATCGTATGCCGTATCGGTCGGACTATGTGTTCCTGGAATAGCCAAGGTTACGCTGGCAGGCCAGAAGGCACGCTATGCAACACCGGAGTGTAGCGACCCGCCTGCCCGCCATGGGGATGCCTATAATGCACGCCAGCCGGCACCGCCCGCGATGGTGGAACCCGGCCCGCCGAAACCTCCCCACCCTTCCCCCCTGCCATGCGCCTTCTTCGCCATCGTCTTGCCCTGGCCACGCTATCGTTTGCGATGACCGCCGGCCTTGTCGTCGCCACCCCTGCCCTGCTCGCGCCCGCCGCCCATGCGCAGCCCGCGCCGGTGGTCTGGCAGATGGCCACCGAATACCCGGCGACGTCGATGCCGGGCGAGGGACTGACCTCGTTTGCGCAGGAGGTTGCCGCCCGCACGCAGGGCGCGATGGCCCCGCAGCCGACCTTCGATGCCAGCGCGGGCTTCAGGTCCGCGCAGATGCCGGCCGCGATCCGCGACGGCAAGCTGCAAGCCGGCGACGCGTTCGGCGGCGCGCTGGGCGAGGTCGATCCGATTTTCCTGCTGTCGTCGCTGCCATTTGTGGCGACCTCCGTCGACAAGGCGCGCCGGCTGGCCGACCTGGCCCGAGCGGACTACGCGCGCGCCTTCGAGAAGCAGGGCCAGCATCTGCTCTACATCACGCCCTGGCCGCCCACGGGCCTGTGGTCGCGCAATCCCGTGGGCACGCTCGACGATCTGCGCGCGCTGTCGGTGCGCGCCTATGATGAGACCTCCGCGGAGGTCATGCGCGCGGCAGGGGCGAAGGCGCGGAACCTGTCGTTTGCCGACGCCATGCCGCACCTGAAGGACGGCTCGGTGAACGCTGTACTGTCATCGGGCGATGGCGGAGCCGGCCGCAAGCTGTGGGATTACCTGCCCAACTTCACGGCCATTGGCTATGCCATGCCATTGTCGTTCACGACCGTCAACGCCGCCACATGGCAGGCCCTGACGCCGGCCCGGCGAGATGCCGTGACCGCCGCGGCCAGGGCGACCGAAGACAAGCAGTGGGTGCGGCTGAACACGCGGCTGGCTGAGAACACCGCCCGCATGCGCGCCAACGGCGTAGCGATCTAGGACCATCCGGCGCCAGCCGTGCAGCAGGCGCTGCGCGATGCGGGCCTGAGCGCAGTGGCAAGCTGGCAACCGCGCGTGGGCGAGCGCGGGGCGGCACTGCTGAAGACCTACCTCAGCGCGGAAGCCGGGCTGCGCTAACCACCTCCCGGCCGACATTTTTCCGCCCAGTTTCGGCAATTGTCATGCTCGCTTGCGCGCGGGGGAAGGCACTGGCTGGCGCAATTGCGCGAATCTCGCCGGCTCCCACTCCCGAGCGGCCAGGAGCATGGCGACGCCACGACGCTGTGCCAGAGGTCTTCATTCCGGCCGCCAGTTCTGTTCTCGCTTTGTACGAGAAGTCTCGCGTGTGCGCACATGGCCCGTGCGCGTGCTGCTGGTCAACGCTGTGCAGCTTGGCGTTGTATTGCTTGCAGGTGTGAGCTGGGAGAAATGGCTGTCTTCGTATTCGGTGCTCCGGCTCTCGCAGCAGGTCTCGCCCATCGTCGGGGGGCTACTCGCCTATTTTGTCGCGACCTTCTTCTTCTACTGGTGGCACCGCTGGCGCCACGAGTCTGACCTGCTCTGGCGCCTGTTCCATCAGATTCATCATAGTCCTCAACGACTGGAGGTGATCACATCGTTCTACAAGCATCCGGCTGAAATGGTGCTCAACTCGCTGATCGGCAGCCTGCTGGTCTACACGTTGCTCGGCTTGTCGCCTGAGGCCGGCGGTGTCTACACGCTATGCACCGCGCTTGGCGAATTCTTCTATCACACCAATGTCAGGACGCCGCGCTGGGTCGGCCTTGTCTTCCAGCGCCCGGAAATGCATCGCATCCACCATCGCCTGGGGTATCACCGGAACAACTACGGCGACATCACCTGGTGGGACATGCTCTTCGGCACCTATGAGAATCCGGCCGAGTGGCAGCACAGTTGCGGCTTCGATGATGCTCGCGAGGAGCGGTTACTGGAAATGCTGGCCTGGCGCGATGTTCATGTTGATCGACGACCGGATCCGCAAAGGCGCGCGCAAGATTAGGTTGAACGTCATTTTCTACCGACGAGATACTCCACCCCTTCCGGGCCATATCGCTCAGAGTGACGGACATTTGGAGCCAGATGGAACACTTCACCCATTCTGTAAAGCCGCTCGTCGTTGCCAATGCGGATATGGATTTCCCCAGCCAGGACCAGGGCCTTGGCTTCGAACGGATGGGTGTGCTCTTCCAGTGCGCCGGCTTCGCGAGTCACCGTGACGAGCTCGTTAAAGCCCTCCCTGGCCAGGGCTCTGGCAAATGCATCGCGTTCCATGGTAGTCCCCGCCTATCAGCGTTTCACGCCACATTGCTTGCCATTCGGCCCGCCCGTGCCCGCTTGGGCGAATGCGACACACTGTTGGCCATCGCGAGCCAAATGCGTTCATCCAGTTTAGGCCATCAAGGCATCTCCCGCATCTGAGGCCGGGGGCCCGGCACGGCCCCGTTTTCGCATGCCCCTGTCACTGCACGGAACGCTTGCGCGATGTCCATTGATCGCGTGGCACGCGGCCGCCACGATCGAAGTGGTAGGTCAGCGTAGGCGAAACCTGGGAAACGTCATGTTCATGTTCTTGCCCACCGCCTTATTTGCGGAATTGGGTAGCGGCTTCGATCCGGGTGAGGTCCGTGCGGATTTCAGCTTCCGGGGCATTGCGTGCAAGCTGGACGCGCCCCGTCCGGTAGATGCTGACCGCCGCGACCATTGCCGGAACTGCCAGGAGAAGATAGAGCGCCGCGTTGCTCCAGCCCGCCGACAACAGCCATGCGCCACCGAGCGAGCCCGCGATGGCCCCGACCCGTCCGATGCCGAGCGCCCATGCCACGCCTGTGGCACGGCTCGAAGTCGGATAGAACGCCGACGCCAGCACATTGGCGCAGACCTGCGATCCGCTGACGCAAAAACCGGTGACGAAGATGGCCGCCGCCATTGCCGTCGGCGCGCTCACTGAAGCCAGGCATGCCACGGCAATCGCCCCTAGTGTGTAGGCACCGGCCACCACGGCGTAGGGGTTGAACCTGTCCAGCAGCACGCCCAGCACGATGGCACCCGCCACACCACCGCCCTGCAGCAAGCCTGCAAGCATCGACGCCTCCTTCAACGTGAGGCCGCTGCGCTGTACCAGAATCGGCAGCCAGTTGATCATCAGGTACAGCAACAGCAGGCTGCAAAAGAACGCCAGCCAGAGCCACAGCGTCCCCTGCCGGTAGCGCGACGCAAACAGCTGGCTGACCGGGGAACTGGGGCCGTCCGGCTCGTCGGTGACGTACCTCGCGTCAGCAGAAGCCGTACCAGCATCGACGCGCGACAGGATGGCCGCGATCCGCGCCTGCATGCCTTCGCGCGTGGCGAGGTAGCGTACCGATTCCGGCAACGCCAACGCCAATACCGGGACCAGCGCCAACGGTAGCGCACCGCCCAGTGCCAGCACACCGCGCCAGCCGACATGTTCGATCAGGTACGCAGTCACCACGCCTCCAAGCGCGGAACCGAGGGAGAATCCGCAGAACATCACCGTCAGCAACATGCCACGGCGCCGCGACGGGCTGAACTCGGCAGTCAGCGTGATGGCATTGGGCATGGCGCCGCCCAACCCAAGCCCGGTCAGAAATCGCAGCGCGATCAGCCAGCCGATGCCAGGTGCCGCGGCCGAAGCCACGCATGCGGCGCCGAACCATGCCACCGACATGATCAGCACACGGCGCCGGCCAATGCGGTCGGCCAAGGGACCACAGAAAAAGGCGCCGGTCATCAGCCCGAGCAACCCGGCTGAGAATAGCGGCCCCAACGCCACCATCGACAGGGACCATTCGCTGCGGATATGGGGGGCAAGGAAACCGATGATGGCAATATCGAAGCCGTCCAGTGCGACGATCGCAAAGCACAGAGCGATGATGCGCAACTGCAAACGGGATAAGCGTGCCGCGTCAATGAACTCGCGTACGTTGACGGCGTCGCGCGCAGGCGCGCCGGCCGCCGCGCCATGGGGGGCGATTGGGGCAGTCATGTTGTCTCCTGGGATGGTCAGCGCACAGTCGCTATGCTGCGGCTTGTGCGGTACAGCGGTGCTTTGCGAGAACTTCGCCTCGGGGTACGGCTATGCCGCCGCGGGTGCGTCGACGGGATGGTGATAGCCACCCGCCTCCACGCGGGCGATAAACCCGGGGTCGCGCTGGCGCAGGTCTTCATGCGTGACCCTGCCGGTGCGCAGCATGTAGTCATAGGCAAACGCTACCGGATCGAGGTGCATCTTGCTGTCGACTGACTCGTACCAGTCGAGGCTGCGGCGGGCCGCGTCCTGGAACCTGGCTGACGCGCCGCGCCGGCTGTTCTCGAACGCCTGGAACGCGACCTGCACGTCATCGCGATGCGCGCAAACCGCATCGCAGAGCGCAATCGCGTCCTGCATCGCCATGCGGGTGCCGGAGCCCAGCGAGAAATGCACGCTGCGCAGCGCGTCGCCCAGCAATACCACCTTGCCATGCGACCAGTGTTCGTTGCGTACCACGCTCGCCTGAAACCAGTTGGAGCGATTCCCCAGCAGTGAGTGACCACCTAGGTCTTCCGCGAAGACCCGTTCGCAGTATGCGCGACTCTCCTCTTCAGTGGCTGTATCCAGTCCCGCGCGATGCCAGGTCTCGGGGTCCACTTCCACAAGGAAGGTCGACAATGTATCGCTGTACTGATATGCGTGCGCCATGAATACCCCGTGCCCGGTCTCCCGGAAGATCAGGGAGACGGGGTGAAACAGTTGATGAGTACCGTACCAGGCAAACTTGTTGCGGCGCACATCGAAGCTCGGCTGAAAGTGCTCCGCCAACCGGGTCCGCACCTCGCTGTTGACGCCGTCCGCCGCCACGATGATGTCGGCGTCCGGCAACTCGGCCGGGTCGCACACGCGGCTGCCGTAGTGAACTTCGACGCCGGCATCGGCGCACGCTTGCTGCAGCACGCGCAAGAGGTCGATGCGCGAGGTGCGCGAAAAGTGGTTGTTATGCAGCGGCATCCGCACCCCTTTGTGGGTGACCTCCATATAGTCGCAACGCTGGTGATGCGCGGTGAATTTCCGGAAGAACGCCGGATCCGCGTCCTCCAGGAAGGACAGGGCGATGTCCGAAAACACAACGCCCCAGCCGTAGGTGGCGCCCGCCTCGTAGCGCTCGTGCACGACGATATGATCTTCAGGATGGCGCTGTTTGAGCAACAGCGAGAAGAACAGGCCGGCCGGCCCGCCTCCGATAACGACGACATTCATGGTAAGCCTCTTACTTGCTGGCCGGCGCAAGGAGCGCGCCGGCGTTGGGGGCGACCGGTGCCAGGTCGAGGTGCTCCAGCATCTGGCGGACCGTGCAAACGGCCGTCGATGTGACCGGGAGGCCGAGGGCGTCCTGCGCCGCCTGGATCGCGGGCAGCGATGGCATCTGCACGCAGGCCGACAGCACCACGACGTCGACATTGGCCGTGTTCAGGCGCTTGACGTCCTCCAGCAACTCCATGGGATTGCGACGCCCGACTTCCAGGTTGTCAGGAATCTCGAATGACAGCGCGTCCAGCACTTCGATGCCTTCGTGCTCGATGTACTTGACCACCGCCTCGGTCAGCGGCTTCATGTACGGCGCCATCAGGGCAATCCGGCTCGCGCCCATCGACCTCAGGCCCGCGACCAGTGCACCGGCCGATGTCATCACGGGCGCGTCACAGTGGTTCTCGCGTGCCACGCGCAGCAGGTCCTGCTCCACCTGACGGTGGTAGCCGGGACCCATGGCCATGATGGCAACCAGGCAGGCCGTGCTCATCACGTCGACGCGCGCGTCGGCCAGTTCGGCGGCACAGCGCAGTCCCTCGCGGTTCATGGCCTCCAGTTCTTCGCGCACTACGCGATGCATGCGCATGCGGCTTGCATGGAAGGTGAAACGCTCCGGCAGGACCTGCTCCCGCGTGCGCAGCATCGCCGGGATCTCGGTCTCCATCGTGGTGTTGGAACTGGGCACGATTTGCCCGATACGGTAGGTACGACTGTTCATGCTGGTTTGCCTTGGTGGAATGGGTTGCCGAGAGATCATGCGGACATCCTCCCCGGTACATCTGTCCCGGCTATGCTCGCCTCCACTTCGAGCCGGCGTACCACCATCGCCCGCAGCGCAGCCTTGTCGACCTTGCCGACCCGGGTCACCGGAAACTCCTCGACCACTTCGATGCGCTCGGGGCATTTGAACTTTGCGAGTCCCTGGGCGACCAGGAATGCCGCAAGATCCGCGACGTCCGGCGCCGCATGCCCGGCGCGCAGGATCAGGTAAATGCAGCCCTTCTCGCCGTATAGCGGGTCAGGCATTGCCACCAGCTTGGCGTCCGCCACCGCCGGATGGCGACTGACATAGGCCTCCACTTCTTCCGATCCGATCTTCTCGCCGCCGCGATTCACGTTGTCGCGCAGGCGGCCTTCAAAGGCGAAGCAACGGTAGCCATCGATCACATGCTCGGTCATGAGGTCACCGGAGCGCACGAAGCCATCACGGGTCAGCGATTGCGCCGTGGCCTCCGGCGCCTTGTAGTAGCCGCGCAGGCTCGACGGGCCGCGGAAACAGAGTTCGCCCGGCGTTCCCTGCGGCGCCGGCTCATCCGTGCCCGGGACCAGCAGGCGAATCTCGTCATCCGGGCAGCCGGAGAAGCCTTGCGTGCCATGACGGATCCCCGCGGGCAAGCGTGCGCCGGCGCCCAGGAGCAGTCCTTCGGTCGTGCCGAACAGGTTGAAGCAAGGCACCCCGAGGTGCGCTTCCAGGGCGTCGGCACGCGTCATCGTCCCGAACAGTTCCAGCGATGAAAGATCGTGCCGCGCGGTATCCTGGTAAGCGATCATCTGCGGTGCAACCGGTCCGATGGACATGCCATGCGTGACGCGATGCAACGCGATCAGTTGCAGCATGCGCGCGATATCCACGCGTGGCATCAATACCGATGTCATGCCACCGGCCACGGCGGGAACCAGTACGTAGAGCTGGCCAGCGTTATGCATCAACGGCAATGACCAGATCAGCCGGCTGTCCTCGGTCTGGCCGAGCTGGCGCATGCAGGCGAGCGCATGGCCGATGTACTCGGCATGGAAGCGCGGAATGATCTTCGGCACGCCGGTGGTGCCCCCGGACAACTGGAAGCTCAGCACATCCTCGCTGCCAATCGCTACCCGGGCCAGCACGTCCACCGCCTGCTCATAGGATATGCCGTCGATCAGGCCGTCCAGGTCGTGCTCTTGGTGCGAGTCTCGTGCGGGCATCGGGCTGCCGCGCGCGACGATCAGGTGCCGCAGCGACGGATAACGCTGCGCCATGCCCCGCGCAAGGCCGGCAAGGTCGAAGGCACTGAAGTCGCCCTGCACGAAATAGGCGCGCGGCTCCGACTGCGCGGACAACTGCCCGATCTCGACTTCACGGTATTGCGGCACGGCACACACCGGCACCACGCCCGCCTTGTAGCAGCCCATCAACGCAATGACGGTATCGATCGTGGTCCCCATCTGGAAGATCGCGCGATCCCCGGGCCTGAGACCGAGCTGATGCAGCGCGGCGCCCAGGCGCTCGCTGCGGTGGTCTAGTTCGGCGAAGGTGATCGAGCGCTCGTCGCTGATAAAGGCCAGGCGATCCCCGTCGCGCCGCGCGGTCTTGCGCAGCGCCCCGCCGAGGGTGTCGTCCACCCACGCGCCGGTGTCGAAGTACCTTGCTGCGTCCGCCGGCGGGCAATATGCCACGCCTTCGATCGGAAACTGAATGCCGGTCATGTTTGCCTCCCGCTTTGTATCCTGCTTATCAGGCCGTCTCATGACCGCGCGGCACGATGCGCACGGTATCGCGGCCGAACGATTCGATCCTGCCATCCAGGCCGCCGGTGAACAGACCGTACCAGACAGCGGGCTTCAGCCCCAGTGCGCGACGCCCGAACTCAATCGGCTCACTGGCGGCGATCACGGTATAGTCGCCGAGGTCGCTGACATGGCAAGCCGGCAAGCGGCGTGCGGCTTCCGTCAGCGAGGCGAACTCGGGCACATTCAGCACGAAGAGTCGCAGGGAAAACTGGCTCATGCGTGACACTCCTGCCCCAGGTCCAGGCGGCGGCTCAGGATCTCTGCCTTGCGCAGCCAGATATCGTCAATCGAGGTCACGCGTGCCTGACTGGCGCGGGCCTCGTCCTCCAGTTCGATCGCGGCGGCCAGCGTCGCATCGGCGTCACGCGCGTCCAGCGCTGCAAGGGGGCGAAGCTTGCGCGTGATCTCGATGAAGTAGCCATTGGGGTCGCGAAAGTAGATCGACTCGATCACCTCGTGCGCGGTCTCGGTGGACACCTCCACGCCACGCGCTTCCAGGCGCGCCTTCCATGCCAGCAGTTCTTCCTGCGTATCGACCAGCCACGCCGTGTGGGTGGCATCGGAGACGTGGTCGTCCGGGAACGGGGGACGGGTGTCGCGGCCGGCGAATCCGTCCGGCTCCTCACTGCCAAGGTAGTAGAAGAAGGCGATGGTGCTGCCCTTGCCACTGTCGAAGAAGAAGTGCAGGAAATCCGGATGTGTCGCCGGGCCCCAGCCGCGCGCCGAGATCGTGTGAATGAGTGGCAGGCCCAGGATGTCGCGGTAGAACGCGACGGTTTCCTTCAGGCGCCAGGTCGGCCTGGCGGTATGGTCGACGCCGTGCAGGCACAGCGGCGCGCCGGCCTCTGGTGAAGCGGTACTTGCAAACATCGTTGCGTCTCCGGATCGGATTGGTGGGTTGCGTTACTGAGGAAAGGTCTCGCGCAGCCATGTCTGCAGCAAGCGGCCCGCCGCGTAGCGGCCAGGCTCGTCGCCCTTGACCAGTGCGCGGCCGTGATGGTCGCCGCGAACGCGGTGGTGCTGCTTGTCAGTGCTGGCAATGCTGTGGAAGATGTCCGCGATGACGCCTGGGAAGCAGGCCTGGTCGGCCGTATATTCGATCAACAGCGCAGGCTGGTGAATAGCCGGGGCAGTCCGGTACAGCGCCGCATTCGACGAAAGCCCCGACCACGTCGACAACCAGCTCTCGGGCGAGCAGACACGTGCGAAGCCGACTGAACCGTAGTTGGAAGCGAACGGATCCGCGCCCCAGAGCGACCCGTACTTGCGGTCGGACGGATCGAGCGACAGGTCGAAGCAGCGCAGGTCTGCATCGGTGCGCCACACGGTGAAGAGCTGCGTGTGGGCGGCGCGGCGGCGGATGGCATCGCTGACGGTCCCGGGATTGCGCTTCACTTCGGCGCGGGCGTCCATGCGCTCGGCAATCATGGTCCTGGCCACGTTGTCGAGGCGCTGTACCCGCGCGGCCTGCGCAGCGCGATACCGCACGACAAAGCCGACGTGATAAGCGGAGGACTGAGGGGCCGGCGCAAAGCCATTGGCAGCCGCGAACGCGTCAAGCGCCGGATCGACGGAAAGGGGGTCGCATTCATCGGTCACAGCCGGGTCGATGCAACCTTGCAGCAGCACGCCCTGCCCCGGGTGCGGGGCGACAAAGACGACGCCGTCCACCGCTGGCAGCGTCGCAGACAAGAGACTGGTGGCACGGCCGCCGGGCGTCCGGGCAATGCGCGCCTCGGGGGCTGCGTTGGATTGCTGGACATACAAGGCGTACAACCCGCTACCTCCTGAGTTGCCCAACAGCACGATGCGGCGAAAGCCCGCTTCACGCAGGTAGCGCACGCCTGCCGCGACGTCGTAAAGCGCGAACTCGTGCTCCAGGCGCTGGTCGTTGCCGACCGAACGCGGAGACTGCGACCAGGCCGCGTACCCCGCCTCCACGATGTCGGGAATCAGGTAGTGGCAAGCCATGAATTCACGCGGATGCATGATGCAGACCACCGTATCCGGCTGGCCCGCGGCGTAGAGCGAGCCACCCGTGGCGGCGCCATCTTCCGTGCGCAGCACGACGTTGCGGGTCACCGTGCCAGGCGGCACGTCGCGCGGGTTCCAGTCGGTATTGAGGAAGCCGGCAATCGGGCCGCTTGCCGCGGGCGATGCGTTGGGGGGCGCCTTGAAGCTTGTCATCATCTCACTCCGTTTTTTACAGCATAGTCCATTTTTTGACGTTGGCGTAGATTTTTTTGCGAACGCGTTGAACACAGAAATAAATGCTCTATAGACCATTTATGAGGGGAATTCAGGGCGAACTACGCGCCGTTGGGATGGCGCGTTCGCGCCTTTTTGTTTATCGTGATGGCTTGTCGACGCCTGCGTCGAAAAACTGAATGGCAGTCCATGGCAAAGACACAGACCAAGAGCGACGCATTGCGGGACTCGATCCTGGAAGTTGCGACCCGCCTCTTCATCGAGCGTGGCTTCGATGGCACCGGACTCAACGACATTGCCGATGCAGTGGGACTGAGCCGCCCCGCGCTGTACTACTACTTCAAGAGCAAGGAAGCCATCCTCGAGGAATTGACCACGGCGGTCACGCGCACCGCTGCGCAACTGGCGACCGAGGCCATCCCTGAAACGATGCGCACGCCTTCGGGCATTCTGCGCCACCTGGTGCTGCGCCATGCCACGCTGATCCTGTCGCACCCCTTGCAGTTCCGCGTGGTGGAGCGCAACGAAAACAACCTGCCGCTAAAGCAGCGCAAGATGGCGGAGCAGTCGCGCCGCGCGGTGCTCGAGCAGTTCCGGCAAGCGATCGAGT
The DNA here is from genome assembly GCF_003353055.1 of Cupriavidus lacunae. Lineage (GTDB taxonomy): Bacteria > Pseudomonadota > Gammaproteobacteria > Burkholderiales > Burkholderiaceae > Cupriavidus > Cupriavidus lacunae. The sequence continues at coordinate 77,308 of NZ_QKWJ01000002.1, read as the reverse complement.
TTGGCATCGATCATGGAACATTTCGCGTGGTGGACGCGAAAGTCGCGGCGTTTTCGATCATCGGCATGTGCAACTGGACGGCGTGGTGGTTCAATCCCGCCGGACAGGTTTCCATGGATGATGTCGCAAGACAGATCGCGGACATGGCCCTGCGTTCAGTGGAGTTGCCCGCCAGCCGCGCATTGGAAAAGCCCGGTCCGGTCGCCATCCTGCAATTGCTTCGGGACGACCTCACGCTGCTGGAGCGCAGCCTGGAGATGCCGGCTGCGGCTACGGCCGAGCCTGGCCCAACGTCCGGCGGCGGCTGATCGCTGGACGGGCGCGTTCTGGCCCATGGCACATCATGCCCCTGCGCCGCCCGCCGTCGGCTGCGCCGGCGTTCCATCCTCGCGCAGCCAGACAATGAACTCGGCCCCCTGCCCCACCACGCTCTCCACGGTAATCCGCCCACCATACCGCTCCACCAGGGCATAGCTGATGGACAAACCCAAGCCGGTCCCCATCTGCTTCCTGGTTGTGAAAAACAGATTGAACAGGTTGGGCAGGTCCTCTTCCCGGATGCCGTGGCCGGTGTCGCGCACATACAGCGTCACACCCTGCCCCTCCCAGTCCCGCGTGCCCAGCGTGAGCGTGCCGCCCTCGGGCATGGCGTGGATGGCATTGGTCAGCAGGTTGACCACCACCTGCTGCAGCTCGCTGCGGCTGATGCGCACGTGCCGAGTGGCCTGGCAGTCCAGTTCGACCCGGATCGCCGCTCCCTTCAGCATATGGCGGACGAGGTCGACGCAGCCCGCCGCGACTTCGCTCACGTCCAGGCGCTCGACATGGCCGGCATAAGCCTCGGGCCGGACAAACTGCAGCAGCCGGTTGGTCAGTTGCTGGATGCGCCGCACCTGTTCGTCGATCAGCCGCAGTTCGTGGCGCACCGGCTCCGCGGCCGGGCCCAGGATCTCGCGCGCGACGTCCAGGTTGCCCTGGATCACGGCGATCGGGTTGTTGACTTCATGCGCCACGCCCGCCGTGAGCTGGCCTGCGACGGCAAGCTTTTCCGACGTGATCAGCTGCTCCCGGGCTTCGCGCAGCACGGCGTTCGACGCTTCCAGTTCGTGGGTGCGCTCGGCCACCTTGCGGTCGAGCGAGTCCGCCAGGTCTCTGAGTTCGGCATTGCGCTGCTGCAGGTCCGACAGCAGCTGGTCGAACTGGGCGGCAAGCTGGCCCAGTTCGTCCTCGCTGCCGACCGGGCCTACGCGCGCGTCCGCATTGCCGGTCTTGAGCGCGTGCATGGTGCCGACCATGCGCGTCATCGGCGCAAACACGCGCCTGGCCCATAGCAGCGAGAACAACGCGCCCGCCACGGCCAGCAGTACGAACAGACTTACCAGCACGCCCAGCGCCAGGTCCCTGGCCTGGCTGACCGGCCTGGCCAGGTAGCCCACGTACAGCATGCCGATGCGCTGGCCGCGGCTGTCCGTGATCGGCTCATAGGCGCTCATATACTTGTCGTTGACGACAAAGGCCAGGTCCAGCCATTTCTCGCCGCGCAGCAACACCTTGTCGCGCACTTCGCGCGAGACCCGCGTGCCCAGCGCGCGCTCGCCATGAAACAGGCGCACGTTAGTGGCAATGCGTGTGTCGTCCAGGAACAGCGTCGCCGTGCCCTGGCTGCCGCGAGGCAGCGATTCCGGCTGGTAGACCAGCGCGTTGATCGTGTCGATAAAGCCCAGGTTGTTGTTCAGCAGCGTGCCGCCGTGCAGGATGGCCACCAGCTTGCCGGCTTCGTCGAATACCGGCGCCGCGGCGTGCATCACCATGCCGCGGGTTTCCTCGGTCCTCTCGGTGGGTGCCGCGTTGACGGTCGGACGCAACGCCACCTGCGCGCGCCGGGCAAGTTCGGCGGAGACAGCGGCCAGTTGCGCGGCGGACCACGCGTCCGTGGCGGCATCCGCACGCCCTGCGGCGGCGCTGGCCACCACTCGCCACGCGGCAAGGTCCGCTCCTGCGGACGCTGAGGCCGGCGCGGCGGCAAGCAGCCGCCCTTGCGGATCCAGCAGCTGCAGGAAATCGAGCCCGTGCGTGCGCCGTGCGTCGGCGAGGATGGCGGGCATGGCGTTGGCGCGCCGAAGCCCCTCCGCCAGCGCATGCGACCTGGCCTCCTGCAGGACCCGGTCCTGCACGCCGCCGACCATATGCCCGAAGTACTCGTGGGCGACCAGCAGGTCGCTGTTGACCTTGTAGGCCAGCAGCGCCTGGAACACGCGATCGCCCCAGAGCGTCATCAGCAGCAGCAGCGCCACCAGCGCCACCAGCAGCGGCGCGATCACGATGGAAACAAGCTTGGCGCGCAGCGAAGCGCGATAGCGGCGCAGCAGCGTGGCCGGGCCGGCCGCGTGAGCGGGATTCAAGGACGCAGGCCCCACTGCAGGCACTTCCGGTCCAGCGTGCGGCGCGAGATCCCCAGCCGGCGCGCTGCTTCCACGCGATTGCCGCCCGCCGCGGCCAGCACCTGCAGGATGTGCCGCCGCTCGACCGATTCCAGCAGCGTGGCCTCGTCGGCCGGCGTGGCCGCGTCGTCCTGGACCACCTGGTCGTGGACCGCTTCCGGCTGGCCGGCCTGCGCCGGATCGCCCGCTTGCGCCAGCAGCTCGGCCGGGTACTCGCCCAGGATCAATGCCCGCTCCACCAGGTTGCGCAGCTCGCGCGCATTGCCCGGCCAGTCATAGGCCTTGAGCAGGCGCGCCAGCGATGGCGACAGCGGCACCACCGGCAGGCCGAGCTGGGCGGACAGCTGCTCCGAGAAATGCTCGGCCAGCGGCACGATGTCTTCTGGTCTTGTGCGCAGCGGGGGGATCGCGACCGACACGACATCGAGCCGGTAGTACAGGTCCTGGCGGAAGCGCCCCGCCGCCACCTCATTGGCCAGGTTGCGGTTGCACGCGGCGACGATGCGCACGTCCACGACGATCTCGCGCTCGGTGCCGAGCGGCCGGATGCGCCGGTCCTCGATCACCCGCAGCAGCTTGGCCTGCATCGCCAGCGGCAGCTCCGAGATCTCGTCCAGGAACAGCGTGCCGCCGTCGGCATAGAGAAACAAGCCATGGCGCGCCCCGGCCGCGCCGGTGAAGGCACCCTTGGCGTGGCCGAACAACTCGCTTTCGATGATCTCGGGCGCCATCGCGCCGCAGTTCAGCGGCACGAACTGGCCCTGCCGTCCGCTCAGGCGGTGCAGCTCGCGCGCCACCACTTCCTTGCCGGTGCCGGACTCGCCCGTCACCAGCACCGTCGACGGCATCGGCGCCACGCGCGCCACCAGCGCCATCACCTTCTTCATGGCGTCGGACTCGCCGATGAAGTGCTTGTGGATGGTGTACTTGTCCAGCTCGCGGCGCAGGAGGTAGTTCTCGCGCGTGAGGCGGGTGCGGTCGAAGCAGCGCCGGATGGCGTTGAGCATCTGGTCGACGCGGAACGGCTTGACGATAAAGTCCGCCGCGCCGGAGCGCAGCGCGGCGATGGCGGTCTCCATGTCGGCGAAGGCGGTCATCAGGATCACATCGGCGGGGTTGCCCGCCGCGCGCAGGGCCTTGAGCCATTCCACTCCGCTGGCGCCTGGCAGCGCCACGTCCAGCAGGATCAGGTCGAAATGGCGTTGCTCCAGCAGCGCCGCGCCGGCTTCGGCGCTGTCGGCGGTCACCACGCTGTCGACCTTGCGTTCCAGCGCGCGGGACAGGAACGAACGCATGCCGGCCTCGTCGTCCACCACCAGGATCGCGCGGCGCTGCCAGTTGTCGGCTTCGGCCGGGTTGCTTTGTCGTTCGCTCATCACTTTGGTTGTTGCGGGGGCAAGCAGAGAGTCTAGCGACAGTCGGCTCAGCGGCAGTATTGGGAGTTAAACCGAGCCGACCACCGAAGCGCTGCCGCGCGTGGACATATTGGCCCGGGCAAGGGGCCGCCGTCCGGACATTTTGTCCAGGGCTGTGCCCCGATGCGCCGGCCGCGCGGCGCAATCCGTTGACGGCAAAGGGATGGCGCCCTGGGCACAGCTCTTGCTGAACGAGACGCTCCAGCCCATCGCACCACGCGCAAGAAGAGGCTGCCACTTCCAGGTAGGAGACAACTTCATGTCATATCCCGCGCCAGCGCAAACGCCCTCGCAATCGTCGCAACAGCGGTCGCAACAGCGGTCCCAGCAGGCGTCCCCGTCCCGGCCGGCGTCGCGCCCGTCGCCCTTCTCCAAGGAAGCCATCATCGCCCGCCCGGGCTTCAACCGCTGGATGGTGCCGCCCGCGGCGCTGGCGGTGCACCTGTGCATCGGCCAGGCCTATGCGTTCTCGGTCTTCAACGAGCCGCTGACCCGCATCCTCGGCGTCACGCAGTCCGCGCCGGGCGACTGGCAACTGACCACGCTGGGCTGGGTGTTCTCGCTGGCGATCTTCTTCCTTGGCATCTCGGCCGCCTTTGCCGGCAAGTGGCTGGAGAAGGTCGGGCCGCGCCGCACCATGTTCACGGCGGCGTGCTGCTTCGGCGGCGGCTTCCTGGTGTCGGCGCTGGGCATCTGGCTGCACCAGATCTGGCTGCTGTACCTGGGCTACGGCGTGCTGGGCGGGATCGGGCTGGGGCTGGGCTATGTGTCGCCGGTCTCCACGCTGATCCGGTGGTTCCCCGACCGCCGCGGCATGGCTACCGGCATGGCGATCATGGGCTTCGGCGGCGGCGCCATGATCGGCGCGCCGCTGTCGGTCGCGCTGATGAACACCTTCAAGAACGCCACCAGCGCGGGCGTGGCGCAAACCTTCCTGGTCATGGGCGTGGTCTACTTCATCTCGATGTCGATCGGCGCGCTGGCCATCCGCATCCCTGCCCCGGGCTGGGCGCCCCCGGGCTACGCTCCCACCACCAAAGCCAGCAAGATGGTCACGCACGCCCACGTGCATATCGACCAGGCACTCAAGACCCCGCAGTTCTACCTGCTCTGGCTGATCCTGTTCCTGAACATCACCGCCGGCATCGGCGTGCTGGGCCAGGCCGCGGTGATGATCCAGGAAACCTTCAAGGGCACCATCACGGCCGCGGCGGCCGCCGGCTTCGTGGGGCTGCTCAGCATCGGCAACATGACGGGGCGCTTCCTGTGGAGCTCCGCGAGCGACTACTTCGGCCGCAAGGTGACCTATGCCATCTTCTTCGCCTTCGGTGCCGCGCTGTACATGGCCGTGCCGGCCGTCGGCGCGTCCGGCAACGTGGCCTTGTTCGTGGCCTGCTACTTCCTGATCCTCACCATGTATGGCGGCGGCTTCAGCACCATTCCCGCCTATCTGGCCGACATGTTCGGCACGGCCTACGTCGGCGGCATCCACGGCCGCCTGCTGACCGCGTGGGCTGCCGCAGGCATTGCCGGGCCGGCGCTGGTCAACTACATCCGCGAGCACAAGCTGGCCATGGGCGTGCCCAGGTCGGAGGTCTATGTCGACACCCTGCACATCATGGCAGCTCTGCTCGTCGTGGGCTTCGTCTGCAACCTGCTGATCCGGCCTGTGCATGAGCGCCACCACCTGCGCGAAGTGGCCAGCGCGGCCTGAGCGCGTTCCTCTTCCGATACCAATACACAGGAGACACCACCGTGCAAGACGACCGAACTTTCGGCAAGACGCTGCTGCTGCTCGCGTTCTGGGCCTATGTGCTGATCCCGCTGGGCGCGGGCATCTGGTCGACCCTCGGGAAGGCCATGAAGCTGTTCACCTGAGCGCCCGCGCTGGTCGTCCGCTGCATCACGACCCGTCACTGCAGCGGACGCCGGCACGGTCCCTGCAGCGGGTGCCGGATCGTCGATGCGGCGGGGTCCATCCATGACTGTGATCCTGCGCGAACGCGCTATCTGTATCTGCCTTGCAGCGACGCGCAAGCGCGTCATTCGGCTCTGCAAACTGAGCTTTAGCGGTTCCCCAAGAACTGTATCCCTCTCGGACAAGCTGTAGTCCCTACGCTTGTCCGTAGTGTCGCGCGACACGCCGTCGTGCCGGCGGCAACCCCACGGAGAGCACATCGATGCACGGACTCACAGCCCTGGAACTCGCTCGAATCCAGTTCGGATTCACCGTTTCCTTTCACATCTTATTTCCCGCCATCACGATCGGGCTGGCATGTTTCCTGGCGTTCCTGGAAGCACGCTGGCTCTACACCCAGGACACGGTGTACAAGACCCTGTACCAGTTCTGGATCAAGATCTTCGCCTTGAACTTCGGCATGGGGGTCGTTTCCGGCCTGGTCATGGCCTATGAGTTCGGCACCAACTGGTCTGGCTTCTCCCAGTTTGCCGGGGGCGTCACCGGACCGCTGCTGACCTACGAGGTGCTGACCGCCTTCTTCCTGGAAGCAGGCTTCCTTGGCGTGATGCTGTTCGGCTGGAACCGCGTGGGGCCGGGGCTGCATTTCTTCGCCACGGTGATGGTGGCGCTCGGCACCATGATTTCCTCCACGTGGATCCTGGCGTCCAACAGCTGGATGCATACGCCCGCCGGCTACGTCATCGTTGCCGGCAAGGTGGTGCCGACCGACTGGCTCGAGGTGATCTTCAACCCGTCGTTCCCTTACCGCCTGGCGCACATGGTCATCGCGGCGCTGCTGTCGACCGCACTGTTCGTGGCGGCGGCCTCGGCCTGGCAGTTGCTGCATGACCGCGCCGTGCCCGCCGCCCGCAAGATGCTGTCGATGGCGCTGTGGATGGTGCTGATCGCGGCGCCCATCCAGGCGGTGGTGGGTGACGCCCACGGTCTGAACACGCTGGAGCACCAGCCCGCCAAGATCGCGGCGATGGAAGGGCACTGGAACACCGCCGGCAAGGATGACAAGGGCGGCTTCCCGCTGATCGTTTTCGGCATCCCCGACATGGAGCGCGAGGAAACCCGCTACGCCATCGAGATCCCGCGCCTGGGCAGCCTGATCCTGACGCACAGCCTTGACGGCCAGATCCGCGGCCTGAAGGACTTCCCCAAGGAAGACCGCCCCAATGCCACGGTGCTGTTCTTCACCTTCCGCGCCATGGTTGGCCTGGGCGTGGCGATGATCCTGTTCGGCCTGCTGGGATGGGTACTGCGCCGCAACGGTGTGCTGTACCGGTCCAGGGCTTTCCTGCGCCTTGCCGTGCTGATGGGCCCCGCCGGCCTGATCGCGCTGCTGGCCGGCTGGATGACCACCGAGATCGGCCGCCAGCCGTGGGTGGTCTATGGACTGCTGCGTACCCATGATGCCGTTTCCGCGCATGCGGCTGGCCCGGTGGCGCTGTCGCTGGCCCTGTTCGTGGTGATCTATTTCGTCTGCTTCGGCGTGGGCATCCGCTACATGCTCAAGCTGGCCAGCGCCGGCCCCGCCCCCGACGCGCACCCGCACGATGCGCCGTCCTACGGCCCCGGCAGCGTCGTTCCCGCCGCCATCGCCGCGGCTTCCGCACCCCACGCGATGGCCCGGCACGGCCGCCGCGAACCCTGAACAGGAGATCGACATGGGTATCAACCTTCCCGTTATCTGGGCCGCCCTGATCTTCTTCGGCGTGATGATGTACGTCATCATGGACGGATTCGATCTTGGCATCGGCATTCTCTTCCCCTTCGTCGGCGACCGTCATGACCGCGACGTCATGATGAACACGGTGGCGCCGGTCTGGGATGGCAACGAAACCTGGCTGGTGCTGGGCGGCGCGGCGCTGCTGTGCGCCTTCCCGCTGGCCTACTCGGTGCTGCTCACTGCCTTCTACCTGCCGCTGATGTTCATGCTGATGGGGCTGATCTTCCGCGGCGTGGCCTTCGAGTTCCGCTTCAAGGCCAGCGACCGCAGCCGCCCTTACTGGGACGCCGCCTTCACGTGGGGCTCGGTGGTCGCCGCCTTCTTCCAGGGCGTGACGCTGGGCGCTTATATCGACGGCATCGCCATCGAAGGCACCACCTTCACCGGCGGCGCGCTCGACTGGCTGGCGCCGTTCCCGGTCTTCTGCGGGGTGGGCGTGGTGATCACCTACGCCTTCCTCGGGGTCACCTGGCTCATCATGAAGACCGAAGGCCGGCTGCAATGGACCATGCTGCGCGTGACCAACGTGCTGACCGGCGTGATGCTGGCGATGGTCGCCGCGGTCAGCGTGTGGACGCCGCTGACCCATCCGGAAATCGCGCAACGCTGGTTCGCGCTGCCCAACCTGTTCTTCTTCCTGCCGGTGCCGCTGCTGGTGCTGTTCTCGGCCTTCGGCATCTACCGGTCCCTGCGCAAGCACCCGAACGTGTCGCCGTTCCTGTACGCGCTGCTGATGATCTTCATGGGCTATACCGGGCTGGCCATCAGCATCTGGCCCAACATCATCCCGCCGTCGATCTCGATCTTCGATGCGTCGTCGTCCCCGCAAAGCCAGGGCTTCGCGCTGGTCGGCACGCTGTTCATCGTGCCGATCATCCTGGCCTACACCGCGTGGTCGTATTACGTGTTCCGCGGCAAGGTCAAGCGCGGGGAGGGCTACCACTGATGGCCAGGATCCTGCACTCCGAGGCCACTGCACGGCTGGCGACCCGCCTTGGCTGGCTGCTGGCCCTGTGGCTGGCGGGCGTCGGCACGGTCTTCGTCTGCGCCAGCCTGATGAAGCTGCTGATGCGCGCAGCCGGGCTTGCCAACTGAAGCCATGCCCTCCTCCAGCCCCCTCTCCCGCCCTGTGCTGCCCGCGCGCACCGCCAGCGTGTCCGACACGCTGGCCGCAGCCTGGCCGGGACGCGCCGACTTTGCCCCGTGGCTGCATTCGCTGAAGGTGTTCGGCGCGGCGATGCTGGCGCTCTACGTGGCGCTGGCCCTCGGGCTGCCGCGGCCCTACTGGGCCATGGCCACCGTCTACCTGGTGTCCAGCCCGCTGGCCGGCGCCACCCATGCCAAGGGCACCTACCGCGTCTTCGGCACATTGCTGGGCGCCGTGTGCGCGGTGGCACTGGTGCCCTGGCTGGTCGACGAGCCCGTGCTGCTGATGGCGGCGATCGCGTGCTGGACCGGCACCCTGCTCTACCTGTCCTTGCTGGAACCGGCGCCGCGCAACTACATCTGCCTGCTGGCCGCCTATACGCTGCCGATCGTCGCGCTGCCGACGGTCACCAACCCGGCCACCGTCTTCGACGTGGCACTTACCCGCATCGAGGAAATCGTCATCGGCATCATCTGCGCCAGCGTGGTCAGCGCGGTGGTCTTCCCCTCGCGCACCACGCCGGCGCTGGCCGCGCGCGCATCGGCGTGGCTGGAGCACGCCTCGCGCTGGATCAACGACGTGCTGGCCGCCGGTGCCAGCGCGGGCCAGCGCCACGACAGCTTCAGCCTGCTGGCCGCCGATATCCTGGCGATGGAAACCCAGCTGGCTCAACTGACCTATGAATCCGGCGGCGCTCTGACCCTGCGGCGCGCACGCGCCCTGCACCAGCGCATGACGGCCCTGCTGCCGCTGGTGCTCGCGCTTGCCGATGCCGCCAGCGCCTTGCGCCGGCATCCGGCGGGCATGCCTGACACCGTCGCGCAGCGCCTGCGCGCCACGCTGGCCTGGATCGGCGGCGATGCCGGCGCGTCCCGGCCCCCGCCTTCCTGGTACCCGGCAGGCGCCACGCCGGCCGCACCCGCGGACTGGCATGAAAGGCTGGTCGCCGCCACCTGCAACTACCTGGATGCACTGGCCGATCTCTGGCAAGACTGCCGCCTGCTGCAGGCCAGCCTGCGCCAGGGCGGGAGCGAGCCCACCGCGCTGCGGTACCGCGTGGAACCCGCCGGGCAGGCCCGGCACCATGATCACGCGCAGCTGTTGTTCCGCGGCGCCACCGCCGGCTCGGCCACCTTCGTCGCGGGCCTGCTGTGGATGGTGTCGGGCTGGGTCGACGGCGCCGGCCCGGTCGGCCTGGCCGCGCTCGCCAGCTGCTTTATCGCCACCACCGCGGAGCCGCGGCTGATGGCCGGCCGGGTGATCGCGTGGAGCATCGGCTGTGCGCTGCTGTCCTGGTACTACCAGTTCGTGGTGCTGCAGCTGGCCCATGACTTTGGCTCGCTTGCGGCCCTGCTGTTCGGCCCCTACCTGGTCATCGGCGCCATGACGACGCAGCCGCGCAATGCGCTGTTCGGCGTGTTGCTGGCGGTCACTGCGGCATCGTTCCCGGGCCCGCAGCACCTGACCGGCGCCAGTTTCGCCGGCATCTTCAACAGCAGCCTGGCAAGCCTGGCGGCGCTGGTGTTCGCGGCCTTGTGGGCGGTCCTGATGCAGCCCTTCGGCCAGCAGCTGGTGGCCTACCGGCTGGCCAGGGCCAACTGGAACGAGATCGCGCTGGCGGCGCACCCGCGCGCGCCGGTCAACAGCGCACGGCTGCGCGGCCGCATGCTGGACCGGCTGCTGCGCCAGTGGCCGCCGTTGACCCGCCGCAACAATGCCAGCGGCAGGCAGGCCGGCAGCGCCGTCGCCGACTTCCTGGTCGAATCCGCCGCGCTCGCGCTGCGGCGCGCCCCGGCCGGCGTGCCCGCGCCGCGCCGCCGTGCCTTGGAGCGCGTGCTGGCAAGCGTGGCGCGCCACTACCGCCAGTGCGCGCGCGCCGGCCATGCCATGACGCCCGCGCCCGCGCTGGCCACACAGATCGACGCGGCCTTCGCGGCGCTGGCCGCGACAGCGCATGGCAGCCCACGCACCGCACTGGCGGCACTGGCCACCTTGCGGCTGGCCCTGTATCCGCATACCGACGGAGCGCCCCATGCACGCCACTGAGTTCGACCTGTACGGCGTCTTCGTGCCGGCCACCGTGGTGTGGATGCTGGCCGCGTTCGCGGTGACCGCCGGCGTGCGCGCCGTGCTCGCCCGGATCGGCTTCTACCGCATCGTGTGGCACCGGTCCCTGTTCAATTTCTCGCTCTATATCCTTGTACTGGGCGCGATCGTCGCGCTCGTCTGGCAGGCCCCATCATGATTCGCAAGCTTTCGCTGTTCGGCCCCGTTGCGGTGACCTTCGCGGCCGTGGTCGCCGCGGCGCTGACCGCCTGGCATTTGTGGCAGTACTACACCGAGGCACCCTGGACCCGCGACGGCCATGTCCGCGCGGAAGTGATCCAGGTCGCGCCGGATGTCTCCGGCCTGGTCACGGCCGTGCTCGTCGGCGACAACGGCCGGGTCCAACGCGGCCAGGTCGTGTTCGTGGTGGACCAGGACCGCTTCAGCCTAGCCCTGAAGCAGGCGCAGGCCGAGGCCGCGTCGGCGCGCGCCGCGCTGGCACTGGGCCGGCGCCAGGCGGCGAACGCGGCCGGCGTGGCTGCGGCGCAGGCGCGCGTCGACGAAGCCGACGCCGCGGTGGACGTGGCCAGGCTGAACCTGGCCCGCTGCCGCGTGACCAGTCCGGTCGACGGCCATGTCAGCGACCGCCTGCCGCGCGCCGGCGACTTTGCCACCCGCGGCAAACCGGCCTTGTCGGTCGTGGCCAGCGGCTCGCAATACGTGGAGGGCTATTTCGAGGAAACCAAGCTGCCCGCGATCCGCGTCGGCAGCGCCGCCGAAGTGCACATCATGGGCCAGCGCACCCCCTTGCGCGGACATGTGCAGAGCATTGCGCCCGGCATCGAGGACCAGGACCGCGCCATCGGGCCAAACATGCTGCCCAGCGTCAACCCGACCTTCAACTGGGTGCGCCTGGCGCAGCGCATACCGGTGCGCATCGCGCTGGACCAGGTGCCGGCCGGGGTACACCTGATCGCCGGGCAGACCGCCACGGTCCGCATCCGGGCGCCGCGCGAATGAGGCTCCCAACGCAGCCACACCGATTCCGCCCGAACTGTTCTGCTTCCGCTCCTGCCGATTTGTGCGCCTGCCGGGCGGCCATCGGTCCCTACCATGGACGGCATGGCATGCGCCATGCCCTACCCCATTGCCCCAGGGAGATTCGCCATGCAAGCAGCGCTTGTGCAAGATGTGCCCGCCGCCCCCAGTTTTGACGCACCCGAGCCGGACCACGCATCACCCGCCTGCCGGGACCAGCTGGGCCGGCCGCTGCGCGACCTGCGCCTCTCGGTGATCGACCAGTGCAACTTCCGCTGCACTTACTGCATGCCCAAGGAGCGTTTCGGGCGTGACTATCCGTTTCTGTCCCCCGAGCAACGCCTGTCCGATGCCGAACTGCTGCGCATCGTGCGCGCCTTTGTCAGCCTGGGCGTGGAGAAGGTGCGCCTGACCGGCGGCGAGCCGCTGCTGCGCAAGGGCATCGAGTCGCTGGTCGAGCGCATTGCGGCCATGCATACCCTGGACGGGCGGCAGGTGGAAGTGGCCATGACCACCAACGGCAGCCTGCTGGCCCGCAAGGCGCGCTCGCTGCGCGACGCGGGCCTGGGCCGGGTCACGGTCAGCCTCGACAGCCTGGACGACGGCATCTTCCGCGCCATGAACGATGTGGATTTCCCGGTCGGCCGCGTGCTGGAGGGCATCGACGCAGCCTGCGCCGCGGGCCTGGCACCGGTCAAGGTCAACTGCGTGGTCGAGCGCGGCACCAACGACGCGCAGGTGCTGCCGCTGGTGGAACACTTCCGCGGCAGCGGCGCGGCGCTGCGCTTTATCGAATATATGGATGTGGAGGGCCCGAGCAGCTGGTCGCAGTCGCGCGTCGTCCCCTCCGGCGAGATCCGCGGCATGGTCGAACGCGCGCATGCGCTGCTGCCAGTCGCCAGGCGCGACGGCGAGACCGCCAGCAACTACCTGCTGGCCGACGGCAGCCTGAAGCTGGGCTTTATCTCCAGCGTCTCGCACCCCTTCTGCGGCGATTGCACCCGCGCGCGCGTTTCGGTCGACGGCCGGCTCCACCTGTGCCTGTTCGCCACCAGCTCCGTCGACCTGCGCCAGCACCTGGCCGCCGCCCGCCCGGATGAAGCCGTGGCGGATGCGGTCCGGCAAGCGTGGCAGGCCCGCGGCGACCGCTACTCAGAGCTGCGCGCGGACCGGCTGGCCAGCGGCAAGCGGCAGTACCCGACGGTGCGCATGTCGCTGGTCGGCGGCTGAGCCGCGGGCGCAGCTCCCGGTCACTCAGTCAGGATTCGGGAAAACCTGCGCGGCAAGCTCCGCGCCGGCTGGGGTCAGGCTCGCGTGTCCGCGGCCTTCCTCGTCGATCGACACGTCGGCCAGTCCGGCGGCCTGCAGTTGCGTCAACACGCGCCGCAGCACGCTCATCGGCAGTTGTGCCCGCTTGGCGATCTTGGCGAGCGACCATGGGCTGGCGCCTCCCTCGCGCCCAGCCTGCCACAGGACTTCGAGCGCCGCGACGATGGCGGGGTCGATTTCAGCGTCTTGCATGCTAATGCTCTTCCTCGCCGGGTTCCCGGCTGCGCGCCAGCAAATGCTGCGCGATCTTGCCCAGCGTCTGCACGGCAGACTCGATGCCTGGCGACCATTCCCCGCTGTAGTTCAGCCGGATGCAATGGCGGTAAGTGGCCCCGGGCGCAAACATATGCCCCGGCGCCACGGTGATGCGGTGCTCCAGCGCGGCGTGGTACATCTCCATCGCATCGATGCCCTCAGGCAGCTGCACCCACAGCACATAGCCCCCCGCCGGCCTCGACGTGGTGGTGCCGTCCGGGAAGAACCGGCGCACCGCGGCGGCCATGATGCTGGCCTGCTGCGCATAGGCCTTGCGCACCCGCCGCAGGTGGAAGTCGTAGCCGTCGTTCTTCAGGAACTCGGCGATCGCCAGTTGCGGAATGGCGGGCGTGGTCAGCGTATTGAGGAACTTGAGCCGTTCCACCGCCTCGCGGTAGCGGCCCGGCAGCGCCCAGCCGATCCGGTAGGCATTGGTCAGCGTCTTCGAGAAGGAGGAGCAATGCAGCACGATGCCTGCCTTGTCGAATGCCTTCAATGAACTGGGATGGGCCTCGCCGTAATAGAGCTCGCCGTAGACGTCGTTCTCGATGACGGGGATGTCCTTCTCGGTCAGCATGGCCACCAGCGCGCGCTTCTTCTCATCGGGCATCTGGAAGCCGAGCGGATTCTGGAAGTTGGGCATCACCATGCAGGCGGCCACGCCCTTTTCGTCGATCAGCCGCGCCAGCGCGCCGATGTCGATGCCTTCCGCCGGATCGGTCGCCACCTCGATGGCGCGCATGCCCAGCCGTTCGATGGCATGGAGCATGGCGTAGTAGGTCGGCGACTCCACCGCGATGGTATCGCCCGGTTTGGCCACCGCCTGCAGGCACAGGTTGATGGCCTCGGTCGCGCCGATGGTGACGATCACCTCGTTCGGATCGATGGCGTAGCCGTTCTCGAGGTAGCGGCGCGAGATTTGCCGGATCAGCTCGGGGCTGCCAGGCGGCAGGTCGTCCAGCATGGTCCACTTGGCATAGCGGCGCGCAATATTGTTGGCGTACTGGTTGATGCGCTGCCACGGGAACAGCGAAGGGTCCGGATAGGGCGAACCGAGCGGCACGGCGTCATCGGACCGGATCGAGCGCAGCGTGGAAAGCACCAGCGCGCTGACATCCACCGCCGAGGGCTTGGCACTGGGCCTGGACGGGCGCAGCTCGAACACCGGCTCGCCCGGCCGCGCGCGCACGAAGTAGCCAGACTGCGGCCGGCTTTCGATGATGCCGCGGCTTTCCAGCATGACGTAGGCCCGGATCACCGTGGTAATGCTCATGCGATGGTGCTGGCTGGTCTGCCGCACCGAGGGAATCCGCTCGCCGGGCAGTAGCACCCCCTGTTGCACCAATGCCTCGATATCCGCAGCCAGCTTTTCATATAGTTTCACGCTGCGCTCCCCTTGCCATGTCACTTGCGCCCCGTCGGTGCCTGAATCGGCCCGCACGCCGGGCCGCCGTCAGCTGAGCCAACGATGAAGATCATAGTACGGCAGGGGCACATTTTGGAGCTGTCCGGCACATTGGGGTTCCACCCGCACAAAGCCGCAGGCCTGGCCGAGCGCCGACACCGAGGCCGCGCCCTGCTGTGCATTGACCTGCACGAAGCTCTCGCGGCCGCCGAGGTTGCCGATCTCGCCCACGCGCCAGAAGGCGTCGCCAGGATGCGGGCGCGTGCCCGCCAGTGCGGCCCTGACCCGGCCTACAGGCGGGAACAGCTCCGCGCGCCCCTGCAGGCGGCGCAGCAGCGGCGTCACCAGCAACGCGAAGGTGGCATAGGCGGCCGCCGGATTGCCGGGCAGGCACACCACGGGCTTGCCGCGCAGGCGCCCCACCGTGACCGGCTTGCCGGGCTTCATGTTGACGCCACGGCAAAGCAGCTCGCCGCCCGCCGAAGCCAGCGCCGCCGCGACCAGGTCGCGCTGGCCGACCGAGGCCCCGCCGGTGACCAGCACCAGGTCGGCGTCGGCCGCCAGTTCCCGCAGCATGTCATGCAGGGCGCGCTCGTCGTCCTGCACGTGGCGGTGGCAACTGACCACGGCGCCCATCGACTGCACCAGCGACTCGAGCATCGGACCATTGACGTCATGCACCTGGTACATGTCGCGCGGCTCTTCGTGCACCGCCACCTCGTCGCCCGAAGTCAGGATGGCCACCTCCACCAGCCGGCAGACCGTGGCCTCCGTGAGTCCCTGCGAGGCCAGGGCGGCAATATGCCCCGCGTGCAGCACGGTTCCGGCCGACAGCAGCAGGTCGCCCCGGCGGGCATCCTCGCCCTTGCGCCGGATATGCTGGCCCGCCACGGGTGCCCGCGCGCAGGAGACGCCCCGATAGCTCTCCTCGGCATCCTCCAGCGCGACCACGGCATCGGCGCCGGGCGGGATCACGCCGCCGGTGTAGATTCGGATGGCATGGCCGGGCAGCAGCGGCTGCGGCCGCGTGCCGGCGTAGACGACCTGCTGCAGCGGCAGGCAGGCGCCATCGCGACAGTCTTCGCAGCGCACCGCGTAGCCGTCCATGGCGCTGCGGTCCGCCGCGGGCGTATCGATGACCGCATCCACGTCGCTGGCCAGCACGCGGCCGGTCAGCAGGCCCAGCCACACGGTTTCAGTCTGCCGCACGGGCTCCGCGCACATCGCGAAGACGGCCTGCGCCTCGTCAAAGTTCAGCATGTTGCGCCTCCGCGAGTGGCTTCCAATGCGGCGCCGGTGTAGTCGACATAGCCATCCTGGCGGCAGAAGCTGAGCAGGCGCAGACCGGCCTGCTCAGCGATACGGATCGCCAGCGAGGTCGGCGCCGAGATCGTCGCCAGCATCTGGATATTCATGCGCGCCACCTTGCGCACCAGTTCATAGCTGGCGCGGCTGGACAGCAGCACGAAGCCCTCGTCCATCGCCACGCGCTGCATCGCCAGGTGGCCGATCAGCTTGTCCAGGCCGTTGTGGCGGCCCACATCCTCGAACACATGCAGGATCTCGCCGCCCGCGTCGCACCAGGCCGCGGCGTGGACGCCCCCGGTGGCCTGCATCAGCCGCTGGTGCGACGGCAGCGCCGCGACGGCACGCTCGATCATCTCGCGCGACGGCGTCAGCCGGGTGGCCGGCTCGGGCATGCGCTCGGGCTGGAGGTCGAGCAGCTCGATGCTCTCGATACCGCAGACGCCGCAGCCGGTGCGCCCCGCCAGCGCACGCCGGCGGGCCCGCATGGTGGCAAAGGCGTGCTCGCTGATCTCCATCTGCACCTCGGCGCCGTGCGCGTGGACGCGCACTTCCAGGTCGTGGATCTCCGCGTTGCGGCTGACGATGCCCTCGGTCAGCGAGAAGCCGACCGCGAACGCCTCCAGGTCCAGCGGCGTGGCCATCATCACGGCGTGCGAGATGCCGTTGTACACCAGCGCCACCGGCAGTTCTTCCGCCACATTGTCCGTGGCCGGCTGCACCACGCAGTTTTTGTGCCGCACGATGCTGCGTGCTTCATAGCCTGTGTGTTCAACCAGTTCGGTGCATTCCATGGGGGTCTCTCGAAAAAATAGATACAGCGCCCGCTTGCATGCTGTCGGCTTGCACCCCTCTCCCGCTTGCGGGAGAGGGGTGCGTTCATCAGTGACAGCGGCTTGCGTTCGCCGCAGCGGTGCACGCGTGCAGGATCAGCGTGCCACCGCTGCCGGCTGGAGACGGGACGGCGTCAGCAACACCGGCACCGACTTCGACGTGGGCGTGCCGCAGCCATCGCCAGTGCTTTCCAGCGGGACCAGCGGATTGGTCTCGGGGTAGTACGCCCCCAGGCAGCCTTGCGGGATGTCGTATTCGACCAGCACAAAGTCCTCGACATGGCGCTGCACGCCGTCGTCCCAGACACTGGTGATGTCCACGTGCTGGCCCGCCTTCAGGCCAAGCCGCGCTAGGTCGGCGGGGCTGATGAAGACCACCCGGCGCAGGCCGAACACGCCACGGTAGCGGTCATCCAGGCCGTAGATCGTGGTGTTGTACTGGTCGTGCGAGCGCGTCGTCATCATCACCATGAGCTTGTCGCCATACTTCTGGCGGGCACGGCTGATGGGGGTGTCCTTGTCGATGCGGTTGACCAGGAACTGCGCCTTGCCCGACGGCGTATGCCAGACGCGGTTGCATGCCGCGGGCGTCAGGTGGAACCCGCCCGGCACCGCCACGCGCTCGTTGTAGCGCTCGAAGCCGTCGATCACCTGCTCGATGGCATCGCGGATGCGGGCATAGTCCTGCGCATACCAGAGCCAGTCGATCTTTTCCGAGCCGAGCGTGGCCGCCGCCATACGCGCAACGATGGCAATCTCCGACAACAGGTGCGGCGACGCCGGCGCGTTCATGCCGAACGAGATATGGACCATGCAGACCGAGTCCTCGACGGTCACGCCCTGCGCCACGCCATCTTGCTGGTCGATCTCGGTGCGGCCCAGCGTGGGCAGGATCAGCGACGCCTTGCCGTGCACCAGGTGGCTGCGGTTGAGCTTGGTGGCAATGTTCACGGTCAGGTCGCACTGGCGCAGCGCTTCGAAGGTGCGCGGCGTATCCGGCGTGGCGGTGGAGAAGTTGCCACCCAGGCCCACAAAGACCTTGACCTTGCCCTCGAGCATGCCCGAGATGGTGTGGACCACGTCATACCCATGCTGGCGCGGCGGCTCGAAGCCGAAGGCGGCCTGCAGGCGGTCCAGGAATTCCTGCTCAGGCTTCTCTTCGATACCCACCGTGCGGTCGCCCTGCACGTTGGAATGCCCGCGCACCGGCAGCAGCCCGGCACCCGGGCGGCCAATGTTTCCGCGCATCATCATCAGGTTGGACAGGATCTGCACCGTCGGCACGGAATGCTTGTGCTGCGTCAGCCCCATGCCCCAGCAGGCGATCACGCGCTTGCCCCGCGCATAGACCTGGGTCAGCGCATCGATATCCTCCTGCGACACGCCCGACTCGGCAATGATGTCGGCCCAGCTTTCCGCGCGCAGGTCTTCGACAAAATCGCCGAAGCCGATGGTGTGCTCGCGCACGAAATCCACGTCGATCAGGCGCTCGCGGCCGTGCCGGATGGCCTCGTCGTCCAGTTCGACCAGGCGCTTGGCCATGCCCTTGATCAGCGCAAAGTCGCCGCCCAGCTTGGGCTGCACGAACATCGAAGCGATCTTGGTGCTGGAGCCGGTCAGCATCTCCACCGGGTGCTGCGGGCTGGTGAAGCGCTCCACCCCGCGTTCGCGCAGTGGGTTGATCGACACAATGGTCGCGCCACGCCGCGCGCACTCGCGCAGCTCGCCGAGCATGCGCGGATGGTTGGTGGCCGCGTTGTGGCCAAACAGCAGGATGGTGTCGGCATGCTCGAAGTCATCCAGCACCACCGTGGCCTTGCCCACGCCGATGGTCGGCGGCAGACCCCGGCTGGTGGCTTCGTGGCACATGTTCGAGCAGTCGGGGAAGTTGTTGGTGCCGTAGGCGCGCACGAACAGCTGATAGAGGAACGCGGCCTCGTTGCTGGCGCGGCCCGACGTATAGAACGCAGCCTGGTTCGGGTCCGGCAGCGCGCGCAGGTGGCGCCCGATCAACGCAAAGGCCTCATCCCAGGCAATCGCACGATACTTGTCGGTCTGCGGGTCGTAGACCATGGGGTGCGTCAGCCGCCCGTGTTGCTCCAGCTCATAGTCCGTCTGCGCCATCAGCGACGTCACCGTGTGCTGCGCAAAGAACTCCGGCGTCACGCGCATGCTGGTGGACTCGGCCGCCACGGCCTTGACGCCGTTCTCGCAGAATTCAAAGGTGGAGGCGTGCTGCCGGTCCGGCCAGGCACAGCCGGGGCAGTCGAAGCCATCGGCCTGGTTCTGCTTGAACAGCATCTTGTACTTGCCACCGGCAACCTTCTCCTTGATCAGGTTGATGGCAACGTACTTCAACGCACCCCAGCCGGCGGCGGGGTGGGTGTAGGGGGCGATGTGGCCTTTTTCAGGGGTCGGGGAGCTCATTGGCGTGGTGTCCTGTAACGACGGGGGCGCTGTCCGGCCTGCCCCTGTACTGCCGGAGCCAGGAAGCCGGATCGTTGCGGTGACACCAGATTAGATTTCCCGGGGGTTTCCGGGTGTGTACAAACGGGGGCGCGTGGGGGGAGCACAGTCTTGCGATGGCGTGTCGGCCAGTATCAGCCACGCCGTCCACCCCTCATTGCTGAAAATTCACCCCCATTCTAGGATGCGTCTGATTCCATCACGGTATTCGGATCGGTAGCCTTTGGCTGGCACACACGCATGCCGGCCACGTGCCTGCAGTCTTGCTTCGCTTGCCGGCCTACCCGATCCGAAGACATGAACAAGAACATCCATCGCCTGGTTTTCAATGCCGCGCGCGGCATGCTGGTCGCGGTGCAGGATAGCGCAACGGGACATGGCAAGGGTCGGCAAGGTAATGCCGGGCGCGGCGGCCAGGGCACGGCATTCGTGCCGGTGCAGTGGCTCACGGTGCTGGCGGCTTCGATGATGGGCTTGCCCGTGCTGGAGGACCGGTCCGCACACGCGCAGACCCTGCCGATCCACGTGGACAAGACCGTGCCGGGACAACGCCACGTGGTAGGGGTAGCCGCCAATGGCGTGCCCGTGGTCAACATTGCGTCGCCAAACCGGGATGGCGGGACCAGTGTCAACAATTTCACGCAGTACAACGTCGGGCCTGCCGGCGTGGTGCTGAACAACAGCGGGGCCAGCAGCCAGTCCCGGATCGCGGGCTGGGTCCAGGGAAACATGATGCTGGGGAACCAGCACGCCAGCAACATCGTGGTCCAGGTGACCCAGCCGAACCCTTCCCAATTGCTCGGCGCACAGGAAATTGCGGGCAACCGCGCCAACCTGATCATGGTCAACCCCGCGGGGGTGTATTGCTCGGGTTGCGGCACCATCAACGCGGACCGCTTCACGCTCTCCACCGGGCGCCCGGTATTTGGTGCCGACGGAAATCTCACGGGCTTCGACGTGCGCGAGGGCAACATCAGCATCGGCGGCCAGGGCTTGTCCAGCCCGCAGGCGCAAGTCGACCTGCTGGCCCGCTCGATCAACGTTAATGCCGAACTGTGGGCCAGGCACCTGACTGCGGTCACGGGCACCAACCAGGTCGACTACCAGACCCTCAATGCCGCGCCGCAGGCAGGCACGGGCCCCGCCCCGCAGTTCGCCCTGGATGCGTCGGGGCTGGGGTCGATGTTCAGCGGCGCGGTCCGCCTGATCGGCACAGAACAAGGGGTAGGCTTCAACCTCGGTGGCGGCATCACCGCCCGCGCGGGCGACATCGTGGTGGAGAACAATGGTGACGTCCGCGTGCTGGCTGGCGGTCGTCTGCAAGCGGATGGGAGCGCGTCGGTAGCCGGGACCAACATCGACAACGCCGATGCCGCAACGCTGGACAACACCCGTGGCGAGGTGACCTCGGGCGATACCGCGCAATTGAACGTGGGCGCCTCCTTCAATGCCGATGGCCTGCTGGCTGCCAATGCGTCGCTCGACATCCAGGGCACAAGCCTCACCGGCGACGGCACCGTCCAGTCCCAGGGCAAACTCAGCGCCAGGCTGACCAGTGATTTCCACAACACCGGGAAGCTCAGCGCCGGCAAGAACGTCACCTTCGACACCAGCGGCGACGTGACCAACGACGGCGTCATCACCGCTGGCGAGGGGCTGGCGGTAAGCGCGCGCAACGTGACCAACTCAGGCGAGCTGTTCGGCCAGGTGTCGAACACCATCCACGCCGACCAGGCGATCGCCAATAGCGGCCTGATCGATGGCGGCGCCGTGCGCGTCGAGGCCGGCACCACGGTGACCAACCTCGGCCGCATCTACGGCGACACCCTCGCCATCGGCGCCGGCCTGACGATTCTCAACGAGATCAACCCGGCCACCGGCAACGGTGCCGTGATCGCCTCGCGCAGCGGCGACGTCGACCTCGGCGCCCCGGAGATCGTCAACCGCGAACACAGCCTGATCTACTCGGCGCAGGACCTGAACGCGGGCGGCGCGCTCGACACCAGCGGCAAGGCCGCCGGACAGGCCAGCACGCTCACCAATGCCTCGGCCACCATCGACGTGGCTCGGGACGCCAACCTTAACGTCGCGATGGCATCCGATGGTCTCGCTCAGGCAGCCCCGGTACTGTCGTGATGGTCAGCCATGATGGGAACCAGCGTATCGCGCTTGATCTTCTTCGCCAGCGACCACTTGTGGACTTCCGTCGGGCCGTCGTAGATGCGGAACGCGCGCACTTCGCGGAAGATCTGTTCGACGATGGTATCGCGCGACACGCCCATGCCACCCATGATCTGCACGCAGCGGTCGGCCACGCGGAACAAGGCGTCCGATACCGCCACCTTGGCCATCGAACTCTCCGCGGTGCCCAGCGAGCCACCGTCGAGCACGCCCGCGCACCAGTCGATCATCAGCGCGGCCTGCTGCAGGTCGATCAGGTTCTCGGCCAGCATGAAGCCCACGCCTTCGTGGTCGATCAGCAGCTTGCCGAAGGCCTTGCGCGTGGTGGCGTAGGCGCGCGCGATCTCATCGGCTCGCGCGACACCG
Organism: Cupriavidus lacunae; assembly: GCF_003353055.1. GTDB lineage: Bacteria > Pseudomonadota > Gammaproteobacteria > Burkholderiales > Burkholderiaceae > Cupriavidus > Cupriavidus lacunae. The sequence continues at coordinate 55,386 of NZ_QKWJ01000002.1, read as the reverse complement.
CCGAACCAGCGCATGCAGTGCGACAACCGCGCCGGCGACAGGCGGACCTGCGCATAGCGGAAGCCCTCGTTGACCTCGCCCAGCACCTGGTCCTGCGGCACGCGCAGGTCGTCGATCAGCACCTGCGCATGGCCGCCCGGCATGGAGCTGTCGATGGTATCGAGCAGGCGCTCGATGCGGATCGCCGGATGCGGCAGGTCGACCAGGAACATGGTGGCCTGCGCGCGCTCGCCGTCGCCGGTGCGCGCCATCAGGATGCCCACCTGCGCGCCCTCCGCGCCGGTGATGAACTTCTTGCGTCCGCGGATCACCCAGTCATTGCCGTCCCTGACCGCCGTGGTCTGCAACATCGAGGGATCGGAACCGGCACCGCCCTCTTCTGCAGGCTCGGTCATGAAAAACGCCGAGCGAGCCTCGCCGCTGACCAGGGGCTCCAGGAAGCGTTGCTTCTGCGCCGCCGTGGCCACCTTGCCGAGCAGGAACATATTGCCCTCGTCCGGCGCCATGGTGTTGACGGCGACCGGCCCGAGCGGCGACAAGCCGGAGCGCTTGAGCACGGCCGCGGTCTCAAGCTGGGTCAGGTGAGAGCCATCGGGCAGGATATGTGGCGTCATGACGCCGGCAGCGCGCGCCTTGTCGCGCAGTTCGGCGACCAGGCCGACGGTAGGACCGTGGGCTTCGCAACGCGGATCGCGCTCATAGGGCACCACGATCTCGCGGACAAAGCGCTCGACGCGATCGGCGATGACGCGGCTTCTTTCTGTTGGGCAGGCGGTGAACATGGGATGGAGCGTGGCAGTGGCGTGGGAGGATTTGATTGTAGGATGACACCAGTGCATGCGTACAGCCAATTGCTGTGGCCAGAACATGAACAAACCCCGACATCCCACCCTTGATACCTTGCTGACCGAAGTACGCGCTTGCCGCGTCTGCGCCCCACACTTGCCCCTCGGCCCGCGCCCGATCGTGCGCGTCGGGGCCGGCGCGCGCATCCTGATCGTCGGCCAGGCGCCGGGGACCCGCGTGCACGAAACCGGCATCCCCTGGAACGATGCAAGCGGCGATCGCCTACGGCAATGGCTTGGGGTCGACGCCGCCACCTTCGTCGATACCTCGCAGTTCGCCATCATCCCGATGGGGTTCTGCTATCCCGGACGCGGCAAGAGTGGCGACAACCCGCCGCGCCCCGAATGCGCGCCGCTGTGGCTCGACCGCCTGCTGGTGGAACTGCCGTCGATTGAATTGACCTTACTGGTCGGCCAGTACGCGCAGCGCCATTTCCTGGGGGCGCGCCGCAAGCCGACGCTGACTGAGACCGTCAGGGCATGGAAAGACTACGCGCCCGACTTCATCCCGTTGCCGCACCCGTCCCCGCGCAACCAGCCGTGGTTCAAGCAGCATCCGTGGTTTGAGGGCGAGGTGTTGCCGATGCTGCGTGATCGGGTTGGGGTGCTGTTGCGGCACGGCGGATAAGCGATTGCGGACGTCGCGCGTCCACCCTCACTGCGCGCACAGCACCGCCGCCATCTCCCTCGCCGCCCCCTGCAGCGTCGGCACCGCCTGCAACAGCGCCTCCAGCGATGCCCGCGCCGTCGGCGCATGGCAGGCAATCGCCGCCACCACCCGCCCCGGCCCCGCGCCGTCCGGCTCGCGCACCGGCACCGCCACCGCGCACATGCCGCGCACAAATTCCTCATGATCCACGCCGATGCCGCGCGCGCCCAGCCGGTCCAGCTCGGCATTGAGCGCAGGCGCATCGGAAAGCGTGCGCGGCGTGTGCGGGGCGAGGTCCAGGCGCCTGAGCATCTGCTGGCGTTCCAGCCGGTTCATCGCTGACAGGAACAGCTTGCCGCTGGCGGTGCAATGCAGCGGCACGTGGATGCCAGGCGAGAGCTGCAGGCGCAGTGGTTCATGCGTCTCCACGCGTTCCACGTAGAGCACGCGGTCGCCGTCGAGCGCGGTGAGGTTGCAGGTCTCGCCCAGGCTCGCCACCAGCCGGGCGAGGATGGCGCGGCACTCGCGCAGCAGCGGCGGGCTGCGCAGCGTCTGCAGCGCCAGCGCCGCCGCGCCGGGGCCTGGCACATAGCCGCGTTCGGCCGGCATCCGGACCACGAAGCCGGAACGCTCCATGGCCGCCAGCAGGCGCATCAGGGTCGCCTTGGGCACGTGCAGGCGCTGCGAGAGCTGGGACAGCGTTTGCGGATGCTGCGCCCTGGCCAGGCTAGACAGCACCATCAGCACGCGCAGGCTGCGTGCATCTTCCTCCACCGCCCCGTCTTCTGCTGCAGTGCGATTCTGAAACGGGAATTGCACGTTCTGTTTCACAACCGGCGTCTCCTCGCGATTGGGCTTTCCATTCCAGCTTAGAAAAATAGAATCCGGAACAGAACGTTTCAGATTATAGACAAAAGCCGGGTGGTTATGCGCCTGCCGGCCAGAACAGGAGACAGCGACGATGTCGCAAACCGTTGACTACATCGTGGTGGGCGCCGGCTCGGCCGGGTGCGTGCTGGCCAACCGGCTCAGCGAAGACGGCCGGTATTCGGTCTGCCTGCTGGAGGCCGGCCCGCCCGACCGCTACCCGTGGATCCATATCCCGATCGGCTATGGCAAGACCATGTTCCACAAGCAAGTGAACTGGGGCTTCTACACCGATCCCGATCCGAATATGCTGAACCGCCGCATCTACTGGCCGCGCGGCCGCACGCTGGGCGGCAGCAGCGCCATCAACGGCCTGATCTACGTGCGCGGCCAGCGCGAGGACTACGACCACTGGGAGGCGCTGGGCAATCCGGGCTGGGGCTGGGACCACTGCCTGCCCTACTTCCGCAAGCTCGAGAACAACGACCTCGGCGCGGGCCCGACACGCGGCACCGATGGCCCGCTCAATGCCACCTCGATCGACCGGCAGCATCCGCTGGTCGATGCCTTCATCGGCGCCGGCCAGGCGCTGGGCCTGCCGCGCAAGACGGACTTCAACGGCGGCGACCAGGAGGGCGTGGGCTACTACCAGCTCACCACCCGCAAGGGCTGGCGCTGCTCCACCGCGGTGGCCTACCTGCGACCGGCGCGCGGGCGCGCGAACCTGCGCGTGGAGACCGACGCGCACACCACCGGCGTCCTGTTCGAAGGCAAGCGGGCCGTGGGCGTGCGCTACACCCAGCATGGCCAGCCTTATATCCTGCGGGCGCGGCGCGAGGTAATCCTGTGCGCCGGCGCGCTGCAGTCGCCGCAGTTGCTGCAGTTGTCGGGCATCGGCCCGGCGCCCCTGCTGCAGGACCTGGGCGTCCCGGTGGTGCATGCCCTGCCCGGCGTCGGAGAGAACCTGCAGGACCATCTGCAGATCCGGCTGATCTATGAGGTGGCAAAGCCGATCACCACCAACGACCAGCTGCGCACGCTGACCGGCAAGGCGCGCATGGGCCTGGAATGGCTGCTGATGCGCAGGGGGCCGCTGGCGATCGGCATCAACCAGGGTGCGATGTTCTGCCGCGCGTTGCCGCAGGAAAGCGCCACGCCGGACACGCAGTTCCATTTCTCGACCCTGTCGGCGGACATGGCCGGCGGCATGGTGCATCCGTTCTCTGGCTGCACCTATTCGGTATGCCAGCTGCGCCCCGAGTCGCGCGGCACGGTGCGGATCCGCTCGACCGACCCGTATGAGCCGCCGTCGATGCAGCCCAACTACCTGTCGGCCGAACTGGACCGGCGCTGCACGGTCGCGGCGGTGCGCTACGCCCGCCGCGTGGCGCAGACCGAACCGATGCGCGGCCTGATGAAGCGCGAGTTCCGGCCCGGCGACGACGTGCGCAGCGACGACGAGATCCTGCACTTCTGCCGCGAGTACGGCGCCACCATCTTCCATCCGTCGGGCACCGCAAAAATGGGCCCCGCCGCCGATCCGCTGGCGGTGGTCGACGCGCGCCTGCGCGTGCACGGGGTCGGCGGCCTGCGCGTGGTGGACTGTTCGGTGATGCCCACGCTGGTTTCGGGCAACACCAACGTGCCGGTGGTGATGATGGCCGAGCGCGCGGCAGACTTCATCCGCGAAGACGCACGGCGGGAAATCCACCCCGTCGATGTCGCGCCACCGATGGCGGACGCCGCCTGAGCGGCTTTCTCCGATCATCGTTGCCCCCAGGCCGGGCATCCATAACACCAAGGCCAAACCCTGCAGTGCATCCCGCGTCCATAACTATCCTTTCAAAGGACGCCGCTTATCACCAGAGGAGACAAACATGACAAGCCCCAACGAACAGGCGATCCGCAAGGTCGCGCTGGCGTCCGTGATCGGCGCCACCATCGAGTGGTATGACTTCTTCCTGTACGGCGTGGTCGCCGGCCTGGTCTTCAACAAGCTCTATTTCCCCGGCAATGACCCGCTGGTGGCCACCATGCTGGCCTATTCCACCTTTGCGGTGGGCTTTGTCACGCGGCCGCTGGGCGGCGTGATCTTCGGGCACTTTGGCGACAAGGTCGGCCGCAAGAGCATGCTGGTGATCACGCTGATGATCATGGGCGTCTCCACCTTCCTGATCGGCTTGGTGCCGACCTATGACAGCATCGGCCTGCTGGCGCCAATCCTGTTGCTGCTGCTGCGCGTGCTGCAGGGCATCGGCCTGGGCGGCGAATGGGGCGGCGCGGTGCTGATGGCGTATGAATACGCGCCGCCGGGCAAGAAAGGCTTCTATGCGTCGCTGCCCCAGATCGGGCTGGCGATCGGCCTATGCCTGGCCTCCGGCGTGGTGGCGCTGCTGTCGCTGACCCTGACCGATGCGCAGTTCCTGGCCTGGGGCTGGCGGGTTGCCTTTCTGATCTCGGCGGGGATGGTGTTCGTGGGCATGTATATCCGGCTCAACGTCAAGGAAACGCCGGAATTCGCCGTGATCAAGCAGCGCAATGCGGAGACTCAGATTCCCTTTTTCGACATGATGCGGCGCTACCCGGGCAATATCCTCAAGGGCATGGGCGCGCGCTATATCGACGGGGTCTTCTTCAATATCTTCGGCGTGTTCTCGATCACTTACCTGACCCAGACCATTCATATCAGCCGCACCGAGGCGCTGGTCGGGGTGATGGCGGCAGCCATTGCGATGTGCTTCTTCATCCCGTTCTTCGGCCACCTGTCCGACCGCATCGGGCGCACGCGCGTGTATTTCTGGGGCTCGCTGATCACGGCCCTGTCCGCCTTCCCGGCATTCTGGCTGATGCTGAACAGCGGCGGCAACACCATGCTGCTGTGGCTGTCCATCGTGGTGCCATTCGGCATCCTCTACGCCGCGGTCTATGGCCCTGAAGCGGCGCTGTTCTGCGAACTGTTCGATGCCAAGGTGCGCTACACGGGGATCTCGTTCGTCTACCAGTTCTCGGGGATCTTCGCGTCGGGCATCACCCCGATCATCGCCACGGCGCTGCTGAAGTCCGGCGGCGGCAAACCCTGGCAGATCTGCGCCTACGTGGCGTTTGCGGGACTGGTGTCGGCGTTGTCGGTGGCGCTGATCGGGCGGCGCCCGGGCGCCGGGGCGCTGCGCGACAGCGGCGTGCCTCTGCGCGGCCCGGCGAGCTGAGTTCAAAGGGAGCGGGCGGCGGCGCGGCAAGCCGGCAATGTCTTAGAATGGCGCAACGCTAATGACAGGGACATTGCATGCAAACTCCGGACGGCACCGGCGCCGCCGCCGCCCCGCTCCTGCCCAAGGTGGTGCGCCAGCGGCTGCACGACACCGTGGTCGACCACCTGCGCAACTTCATCGTCGAGGGGGTGCTGGCCCCGGGCATGAAGCTGAACGAGCGCGAGCTGTGCGAAACGCTGGGGATCTCGCGCACGCCGCTGCGCGAGGCGCTGAAGGTACTGGCCGCCGAAGGGCTGATCGAGATCTCGCCCAACCGCGGCGCCAGCGTGTCGCGGATGAGCGAGGCCGAGGCCTGGGAGACATTCGAGCTGATGAGCGGCCTGGAGGCGTTCGCCGGCGAGCTGGCGTGCGAGCGCATCACGCCGCAGGAACTGGCGGAGATCAAGGCGCTGCATTACGCCATGCTGGCCTGCCGCGCGAGCGGCGACCTGCCCGGCTACTACAGCCGCAACCAGGAAATCCACGACCGCATTGCCGCGGCGGCGCGCAACCAGACGCTGCAGCATACCTACCTGACGCTGAACCGGCGGCTCAAGGCGATGCGCTTCCGCTCCAATTTCCAGACCGACAAATGGGACCGCGCCGTGCACGATCATGAAGAGATGATCCGGGCGCTGGAAGCCCGCGACGGCAAGCGGCTGGCGTCCATCCTGCGCCAGCACCTGCTGGAAAAGCGCGCCGCCGTGATGCAGCTCCACCCGGATCCGGTCGACGCGCCCGCCATTCCCAACGCCTGAGGCCGGGCGGCCCTCAGCGGCGCGTGGCCAGCAGCCGGTAGCCCCGGCTGCAATGCTCCTGCGCCGCGGCGCGGGCCTCGTCCGGGTCATCGAACAGGCCGGCCTGGGTGATCAGGGGCACCAGCACGGCTTCGCCGGCTTTCGCTCCCAGGAAACGCCCGTCGCGCGACTGGACGATATACAGCACATCAGAGGCGACCACGCCGACCGGCTGCCACCGGCCAGCGGACTGGCCGATGCGCCGCTCGCCGGGCGCCGCACCACCCTCTGCACCGAATGCCCGCTGTCGTCCCCCCTCACCGGCTGCGCTGCGCGCCACGTGCAGGTTGTTGCGGACCGCATTCACGCCCAGCACGTCCTCGGCCATCTCTTCGATGCGGTACTTGATGCCGCGGTCGCTGACGGTGCCGCTCAGGGTGACGATCCCCGAGACCACTTCGACGCTTACGTCCGAGACATCGTCGCCGGCGTGTGCCAGCCGTTCGCAAAGATCGTCGCGGATGCGCGTGTCGGTGCGCTGGTAGTTCCTGGGCAGCCGGCGCGACGCCGGCCGCGCCGGGACCTGTCCGGGGCGGTAGCTGTCCTCCGGTGCCTCGCCGCCTTCCATGCCATAGCGCGCCTGCCCGTAGCCGAATGCCGAGCCGCCCGGGTTGCCGCTGCGCCAGTGGTGCGCATGGCGGGCATCGCCAGGCTCGCCATAGCCCCGGTTGCGCCACGTTTCCCGGATTTCGGACGGTGGATAGTCTTTCATGGATTGCCTCCGATCTGAGGTCTGTGTCTGGTATCGGTAGCATCATCCATGCCTCGCGCCGGACCCGCTCCAGTCCTGGGCGAGTTGCCGGGGCAGCGCGCGCTGACCGCGCAATCGCGGGGAAGATCGAAGTTTTTACACAGTCGCGCCGGGCTCGGGACGATCCAGGTATCCGTCCACGATGCGCACCAACAGCGGCAGCTTGCCGGTGAAGAAGTGATCCGCGCCAGGCACCACGACGACCGGCAGCGCCTGCGGCCGCGCCCAGTCGAACAATGCACCCAGTTCCGCGCGCTCGTCGCGCTCGCCATGGACCACCAGGCAATCGGCGGGCACGGCCGGCGTGTCATAGCTGCGATGGGCCTTCACCGTGCCGTATGGCGTGCCGGCCAGCACCAGGTGCCGGATCGGCACGGATTGCGCGGCCAGCGTGGCGGCCACATTGGCCATCACGAAGGCGCCAAAGGAGAACCCGGCCAGCGCCAGCGGCAGTCCGGGATGCGCCGCGCGCAGGTGGGCGACCACAGCCAGCATGTCCCGCGCCTCGCCGCTGCCCTGGTCGTGCTCCCCAGCGGAACCCTCGACCCCGCGGAAATTGGGCCGCACGGTCAGGTAGCCGCGCGCCACCAGCGCCTTGGCCAGCTGGTGCGGCACCTTGTGCGTGGCCGCGCCGCCCAGCAGCGGATGCGGATGCGCCACCACGGCGACGCCGCGCGTCGCGCCGGCGGGCCGGTCGACCAGCATTTCAATGGGCCCGGCCTCGCCGCCGAGTTCGATTTTTTCCGTGCCTGACGGAACAGCCATGCCGACTCCTGATGATGACAATGGGCCGCGCACGGCCCGAAGTCCGTGATGTTAATGCGATTGCGGCGAGCGTGTCGGCAGTGAAGGCAACGCCAGGCAGGTCCGCGCACGGATGCGTATCAATTTGTCACCGTGTGCAGCATCCGCCCCTGCATCCGGCTGCGTGGCGCATGCGCTTTCCTATAATTTCGCGAATCGCTGCGAGGCCGGCTCCGGCTGGCCCTGCCGCCATCGGTCAGCACGCCTTGCCGATGCGCCCTGGGCGCGTTGTGCCCTGACCGGACAATTCGCTGAAGGGATCGCCAGCGAGCAGCCATCCCTTCCCATGTTCATCGCCGGTATCCCGGCCGTTCCCGCATCCGATCGCAGCCGCGCCCCCTGCGTGCCGGCACGATCCCCGCTTCCGCTTGCCGATGCCGGGCCGCCGCGAGCCGTCACTATCCGACGAGATTCCGCCATGAGCAAGTTTTCCCGGCTGGCGCTGGGCGCGGCGCTCGCTGCGCTATGCCACCTGATGCCAGCCACATTGCCGGCCGCTGTCGCGGCCCCGGCATCCGAGGCAACCTCCGCCACGGAGGCCCAGCAGACGACGCCCCAGGCGCCTGCCATCACGCATGCCGAGGCCGCCGCAGAACTCAAGCGCCTGCAGACCGAGCAGGACCGCATCAAGCAGCAAGCCTCGGACCCCGACGGCAGCACCAGGCTGGACGAACTCGACCACACCCTGCACAAGCTCGATACCGACGTCGGCAACCTGTCCTCGGCGCTGACGCCGCAACGTGCGCAGCTGCAGGCGCAGCTCGATGTGCTGGGGCCGCCGCCGGCGGATGGCACCACCAGGGAAGCCCCGGCGGTGGTGCGGCAACGCGCCGAGCTGAATGCGCGCCGCACGCAGCTCGATGCGCAGATCAAGCAGGCCGCCGAGAGCAAGGAGAACATCGCCAACCTGAGCGACCAGCTCGGGCGGCTGCAACGCAGCCAGATGAAGGACCAGCTGGCGCTGCGCTCGGACAGCATCCTGAACCCGCAGTTCTGGAAGCCGATGGTCAGCCCGACCCCGGAGGACCGGGCGCGCATGGACACCTTCCTCGACCAGGTCGTGCCGATGGTGCAACTGGCCTGGCAGCCGTCGCAGCGCGCCGCCACCATCGCCCTGCTGCTGCTCGCGCTCGGGGTCTGGCTGCTGGGCAAGCGCCTGGCCGAGCGGGCGCTGGCCTGGTTCTGCCTGAACACGCTGCCCGAGACCCGCCTGCGGCGCAGCGCGCTGGCGCTGGCCACCACGGTCGCCACCGTGGCCACCACGGGGCTGGCGGTGCAGATCGTCTACAACGCCTTCACGCGCAACTATGAACTGCCGCCCGACCTGATGACGCTGTATGGCCAGCTGCTCAAGCTGACCCTGACCAGCGCCCTGATCGCGGGCCTTGGGCGCGCACTGCTGTGCACCCGCCATCCCTCGTGGCGCCTGCCGGCGCTGGCCGACCCGGTGGCGCTGGCGATGAAGCCGTTCCCAGCGGTGCTGGCCGGCCTGTTGCTGCTGGCCGGCACGCTGGAACAACTGAACCGCATTGCCGATACCAGCGTGCAGGTCACGCTGCTGGGGCGCGGGCTGGTCTCGCTGGTGGTGGTGCTGACCATCGGCGCCGCGCTGCTGCGCGCCAACCGCGTGCGCAGCGTGCTGGCCGCCGCGGGCGAACGGCCGGAGGCGCGCGCCACGCTGGCCGGCATGATCCACGCCGGCGTGAGCCTGATCGTGATCGTATCGCTGGTGGCGCTGCTGGCCGGCTATATCAGCTTTGCGCGCTTCCTGACCTATGAGCTGGTCTGGTTCGACATCGTGCTGTGCAGCCTGTATCTGCTGACCCAGGTGACGCGCGACGTTTTCGAAAGCGTGCTCTCGACCCAGCACGCCAGCGGGCAAGTGATCAAGCAGCTGTTCGGCGTCGACGATTCGCGCCTGGAGCAGGCCGCCACCATCCTGTCGGGCATCGGCGCCAGCCTGCTGTTGTTGCTGGCCGTGCTGGCACTGCTGACCGGCGGCTTCGGCACCACCCCGGCGGACCTGATCAGCAGCCTGGTGACCGTGCTCGGCGGCGAAAAGCTGCGCAGCCTGAACATCATGCCCGATCGCATCCTGAATGCGCTGATCGCGCTGGGCGTGGGCATCTGGCTGCTGCGCACGGTGCGGCGCTGGCTGGACGGGGAGCTGCTGCCCAAGCTGTGCGTGGAGCCAGGGCTGCGCGCCTCGCTGATCACGCTGTTCAGCAATGTCGGCTACGTGCTGCTGGTGCTGCTGACGCTGTCGCTGCTGGGCGTGCGCTGGGACAACCTGGCGTGGATCGTCAGCGCGCTGTCGGTGGGCATCGGCTTCGGCCTGCAGGAGATCGTGAAGAACTTCGTCTCCGGGCTGATCTTGCTGACCGAGCGGCCGGTCAAGGTGGGCGACATGGTCAGCATCGCCGGCGTGGAGGGCGATATCCGCCGCATCAACGTGCGCGCCACCGAGATCCAGCTGGGCGACCGTTCCACCGTGATCGTGCCCAACTCGCAGCTGATCTCGCAGAACCTGCGCAACGTGACCATGAGCAACAGCACCCAGGGGGTGGCGTCACTGCAACTCACCTTCCCGCTGAACACCGACCCCGAACAGCTGCGCGACCTGCTGCTTGACGTCTACCGCGAGAACGAGAGCATCCTCGACGTGCCCGCGCCTTCGGTCATGTTCAGCCAGCTCGCGCCCAACGGCATCACGCTGTCGGTGACCGGCTATGTCGGCAGCCCGCGCATCGCCGCCACCACGCGCAGCGACCTGCTGTTCGAGATCCTCAGGCGGCTGCGCGCCGCGGGCATCTCGCTGTCGGTGCCGCAATCGCTGCGACTGGAGAACATGCCGCCGTTCGGCCAAGAGCCGGAGCGCGCGCTGGCGGCTGGCTGACGGGTCACGGCTGTCGTGGGGTTCCGTGTCGCGGTTCTGCGCGATGCCTGCACCGCGCTCCGGTGGAGGCATCACCGCCGCACCCTTGACTTTCACGATGCCGGCAGTAAGACTGCCCGACGGCTGAGCGCGCCTCGCCGCATCCATTCCCTTGATCGCCCCGCCTGGGGCCCCAACCCAGGAGCGCCAGAATGAACACCTCGATCCCATCCACTGACCGCGCTGCGCTGCTGCGCAAGCTCGGCATCCGCGCGGCCATCATCCAGGCGCCCATGGCCGGCGTCAGCACGCCCGCGCTGGCCGCCGCGGTGACCAATGCCGGCGGGCTGGGCTCGCTCGGCGTCGGGGCGATGGATGCCGAAGGCGCCCGCAAAGCCATCCGCGAAACCCGCGCGCTGACCAGCGGCCCGTTCAACATCAACTTGTTCTGCCACGCCCCGGCGGTATCCGACGCAGCGCGCGAGCAGGCCTGGCTGGACTATCTTGCTCCCCGCTTTGCCGAGTTCGGCGCCACGCCACCCGCGACGCTGCGCGAGATCTACCGCAGCTACGTCGCCGATGACGCCATGCACCAGATGCTGCTGGAGGAGCGCCCGGCCGTGGTCAGCTTCCATTTCGGCCTGCCCGACGCGGGCAAGATCCGCGCGCTGAAGGACGCCGGCATCGTGCTGCTGGCGACTGCCACCTCGCTGGACGAGGCCCGTGCGATCGAGGCCGCGGGCATCGACGCCATCGTCGCGCAGGGCATCGAGGCCGGCGGCCACCGTGGCGTATTCGATCCGCAAGCCTTCGATGAAGGGCTTGGCACCCTCGCGCTGGTGCGCGTGCTGGCCAGCAAGACTGCGCTGCCTGTGATCGCGGCCGGCGGCATCATGGATGGCGCCGGTATCGCCGCCGCCCTGGCGCTGGGCGCGCAAGCTGCACAGCTAGGCACCGCCTTCATCGCCTGCCCCGAGACCAGCGCGGACGGCCCGTTTCGCGATGCGTTGGCGCAGGCGCAAATGCGCCCCACCACATTCACGGAGGCGATCTCCGGCCGCAATGCGCGCGGCTTTGTGAACCGCTTCACCGAGCTGGGCGCTGCGCCCGGCGCGCCGGCCGCGCCGGACTATCCGATCGCCTACGATGCCGGCAAGGCCCTGCATGCCGCCGCCAAGGCCAGGGGCAGCGCTGAATTCGCCGCGCAATGGGCAGGCCAGGCCGTGCCGCTGGCCCGCGCGCTGCCTGCCGGTGAACTCTTTGCCACGCTGGAAGCCGAACTGGCCGACAGCCTGGGCGGACTTGGCGCGCTGGCCGCCGGCTTAAAGCAGCCGTTACAACCCTAACAAGTCGGTGGCCGCCACGAAACACCTGAAGGGGCAGTTTGCGTCCATAGTGGATATACACAAGCTGCATCAGAAGGAGTCCGATATGCGCCCCACCACCCGAATCGTCTCAGCGGTTGCCCTGTGCGCGGCGCTGACGGCTGCCGGCCCGGCGTCGGCGCGCGACCGCGATTACCACCGCGGCGGCTCGAATGCCGGAGCGATGCTGGCTGTCGGCGCCCTGGTCGGACTGGCTGTCGGCGCGGCCCTGGCCTCGGCGCCGGTCGCCTACGCCCCGGCACCTGTCGCGTATGCCCCGGCACCCGTCGCGTACGCCCCGGCACCGGTCTCGTACGCCCCGCCCGCAGCGCCTCCGGGCTATTGCTATCGCGACTACGACCGCGCCTACGTGCCTTGCGGCCCGCAGCCTACCGGCTATTACCCGCAGCAGGCGTACTACGGCAATTGAAGCGGACGCGCTGCTGAACGCGCTCAGCCAATGACAAACGCCCCATGCCAAGCATGGGGCGTTTGCTTTGAAGCGGTTGAAAATCAGCCGCGCCCTTTCCGGCAGCGGCTCAAGATTCCCGGATTCCCGCCGACATGGATGATGCAGGAAGGTCCGCGCAGCAGGCTTTCGTCGCGGCCTTGCTGCCATGACCTCTTCTCAACCTTGACCAGGAAAACCCTCCATGGAAATTTCTAGTATCGGCGCAGCAGGCAACCCGGGGACCGACCCGGTGTCGCTGCTGATGTTGCGCAAGTCGCTGGACATGCAGGCGCAGGGCGTTGCTTCCCTGCTGCAGGCGATGCCGCAGGTCAGCGCCGCCAGCAATCCGCCCCATCTCGGCCAGAACCTCGACATCAAGGTCTGATACCCCGGGGCTGCTCCTCCCGCCGCCGGCGGCGAGGAGCCTCAGCCTGGCATGGCGTGCGGACAACCGCCGGTCTTCGCCCCGAGTGCTTTCACACCTCGCCTCCGGGCTCCCGATTCATCCGCAGTTTCGTCCCCGGACACAGTAGCGGTCTCCGGACACTCTCCCCAGGGCCGATTGCCTCGCCCGTCTCGGTATTTCCCCTGAGTCAGATCCGCCACAGCAGGAAAGCTGGATGAAGGCTTCACCGGCCTACGATTCGCTGGTCTGTCCGGCCCCGGGGCGATTCCGTCCAGGACCAGCCGGCAACAAAGAGCCAACCAGAACGAATTCATGCCCCTGAGGAGAGTCACTTGAAGACCAAATTCACCGCGCTCGCGCTTGCTGCCGGCGCCATCTGCAGCGGCCAGGCCCACGCCCAGTCGGTCACGCTGTATGGCCTGATCGACACCACGCTGAGCACCATCAGCAATGCCGACGCCCAGGGCCACCGCCTGACCGGCTTCCACCAGCCCGCATGGTTCAGCGGCAACCGCTGGGGCCTGACTGGCTCCGAAGACCTGGGTGGCGGCACCAAGGCCATCTTCAAGCTGGAAAGTGAATTCACAAGCTTTGACGGCGCCATGGACACCCCGGGCGTGCTGTTCAACCGTGATGCCTGGGTCGGCGTGCAAAACGAGACCTTCGGCAAGCTGACCTTCGGCCGCCAGGATGCGCTGGCGCGCGACCCGATCGCGTCCGGCATCTACGCCGACCCGTATGGCCCAGCCGTGATCAGCACCGAAGAAGGCGGCTATACCAACAACAACAATTTCAAGCAGCTGGTCTTCTACGCGGGCAGCGCAACCGGCACGCGCATGAACAACGGCGTGGTGTGGAAAAAAATCTTCAGCAACGGCCTGACCGCCGGCGCGGCTTACCAGTTCGGCGAAGTACCGGGCAATCCGTCGCGGGGCACCACGGAAAGCGTGACGCTCGGCTACAACGGCACCAACTTCCACGCTTCCGGCTTCTACACCCAGGCCAAGCTCGGCGATCACTGGCACCGTTCCTATTCTGTCGGCGGCAACTACGTCTGGGGCATCGTGCGCGCCAATGCCGGCTACTTCCACTACACCGCCGACCAGGGGGCACTGGGCATGCGCCGCGACGACGCCTACACGGTATCGTTCAAGGTGGCACCGGCTGGCGCGTTTGACTACGAGCTGGGCTACCAGATGATGAAGGCAGGCAATGCCGCGCTGAATGCCGGCGGCTTCACCCTGAACGCCTTCTCTGACACGACGGCATCGACCGTCACCGACAGCGGCCGCAAGAACACCATCTACGGTTCGATCTTCTACCACTTCTCCAAGCGCACCGAAGTCTATCTGGCAGCGGACTACATGTTCCTGCAGAAGGGCTATCACGCGGCGCAGTCCAACGGCTTCTCGCACCAGAGCGAGTTCGCGGTGGGTATGCGTACGCGCTTCTGATTTATCGGGATGGCGGCGCTGCGCGCCGCCTCATGCTCAGGTCTTTCCTTGTTCCCGGCCACGAGCCGGGTTTTTTTGTTCTTCGCTGGATATTGGGGGGGCTTGGCGGGTGTGGCTGTTTTGCCGGCGTGGCCGGCGGGGCTTCCTGCTCGTTGGCTTGCGGATGTAGGTCGGGTTTCCTGTTGTCGTAGGATTAACCGCCTGGTTCCGCCCTGCTGGGCGGGTCACTTTTTGTCCGAGCGACAAAAAGTAACCAAAAAACGCGTCGCCTCTGGCGGCTGGCCATCCATTCCGCGGTGTGGGTGGTTCGGGCGGTGGTGATTTCCGTTCGATGTGGTCGGTGGTTCGAGCCTGCTACGCACCCTGTAAGGTGCCTACGTCGACGGACTATTGGACGAACCCGACTTTAGGCTATTGGCAGCCTGCTAACCAGGTCATCGGTAGGACGCCTTCGGCTGCGCTGCGCGCACTCAGTATCGTAGGTCGAAGGCACTGGCACGGAGTGCGTCGCTGCGCTCGCACGGGGCTGTCGTATTGCCGGGCCAAAAGCGCAAATCGGGACGTGGTCGTCCGCCTGCCACGTTAGGGCCGGCGCGAAGCGCAGCCGAAGGCGTCCCACCGACGCGGTACTTAGCAGGCTGCCAACGGCCTAAAGTCGGGTTCGTCCAATAGTCCGTCGATGTGGGCACAGACAGGGTGCGTAGCAGGCCCGAACCACCGACCACATCGAACGGAAATCACCACCGCTCGAACCACCATCGCCGTGGAATGGATGGCCAGCCGCCTGAGGCGACGCGCTTTTTGGTTACTTTTTGTCGCTCGGACAAAAAGTGACCCGCCCAGCAGGGCGGAACCAGACGGTCAAACCTACGACAACATCGAACCCGACCTACATACCCAACCCAACGAGAAGAAAAACCAATCCCCCCCGAACCAAAGAAAAACCCCACGCTGCAACCAGACAGACGTGGGACAAAGGAGACAAAGGAGACGAAGGAGACGAAGGAGACGAAGGAGAATCCGTAACCGGCGATAGACCGATAGCCCCGCTACAACCAGCCCGCCGCAGGCATCACCCCAAACTGCTCGGCTTCCACTTGAGCAGCCGGTTCTCCAGCCGCGTCAGGAGATAGTCCGCCGCCAGCGCCACCACCGCCAGCACGATCATCGCCGCGAACACGCCGCTGGCGTTGAATGCACCCTGTGCCGTAGCAATCAGCAGGCCGATGCCCTGCTTGGAGCCAAGGAACTCGCCCACCACCGCGCCCACCAGTGCAAAGCCGAAGCTGACGTGCAGGCTGGCCAGGATCCAGCTCAGCGCGGAAGGCACGACCACCGCGAACGTCAGCTGGCGTTTTGACGCCCCGAGGATCTGCGCATTGGCGATCAGGTAGCGGTCGGCCTCGCGCACGCCCTGGAAGGCATTGCCGAAGACAACGAAAAACACCATCACCACCGCCAACGCTACCTTCGACGCCATCCCCAGGCCAAGCGCGATCACAAAGATCGAGCCCAGCACCACGCGGGGGATCGAATTGGCAATCTGGATGTAGATGCTGAAGACGTCGGCGAGCAACTTGTTGCGCCCCAGCACGATGCCGCACAGCACGCCGGCAATCGAGCCGATCAGGAAGCCCAGCCCGGTCTCTTCAAGCGTGACCGCCACCTGGGCCAGCAGCGGGCCTTGTGACGTGCCATTGACGAACCAGTCGTAGATCTGCTCGGCGATCAGCGACGGCATGGAGAAGAAGAAGGGATCGATCCAGTGCAGCCTTCCGGCCAGTTCCCAGCCGCCCAGCACAATCACCAGCAGCAGCACGCGCAGGCTGACAATCAGCCAGTAGCGGCGCTGTGCCTTGGTCCTGGCCTGAATTTCAAAGGCCTCGTCCTGCGCGGCAAAAGCGATGTCTGCTTCCATGGTCATTCTCATTGCGTCATTTCACGGCATGCGTGGTAGTCCGCTGCATCACTGAACCTGGCCGGTGCCTGCCATTTCAATGATCCCGTGGACTAGTCGATGTGGACTTCTTCGCGCAGGTCGGCCCAGATTTCGCGCGACAACTCCACGAAGCGCTTGTCATAGCGGACCTCGGAGGTCACGCGCGGGCGCGGCAGGTCGATGTCGTAGACCCGCTTGAGCGTGGCCGGGCGCGCGGTCAGGACGAGGACACGGTCGGCCATGGCAATCGCCTCCTCAAGATCGTGCGTGACAAACACCACTGAGCCCGCGGTCTGGGACCAGAGTTGCAGCAGCTCGTCCTGCATCAGCGTGCGGGTCTGCATGTCGAGCGCGCTGAACGGCTCATCCATCAGCAGGATCTGCGGATTGTTGATAAACGTCTGCGCCAGCGCCACGCGCTTGCGCATGCCGCCCGAAAGCTGGTGCGGGTAGTGGTCGCCAAACTTGCCCAGGCCCACCTTGCGGATCCACTGCTCGGCCAGGCCATAGGCTACGTCGCGTGAGCTGCCGCGGAACAGCGGCCCCGCCGCAACGTTATGCATCACGGTACGCCAGGGAAACACCGCATCGGCCTGGAACACAAAGCCGATGCGCGGATCGATGCCGTTGACACGCTGCCCCATCAGCCGCACCTCGCCCGCGCTTGGGGTCAGCAAGCCGGTGATCAGGCTGAGCGTGGTCGACTTGCCGCAACCGGTCGGCCCGACGATGGCAACGAATTCTCCATTGCCAACCGTCATCGAGAAATCGCGCAGGGCGACTGTGGCCCTGCCATCCGGCGAGATGAAGCGGCAGGAGACATGGTCGAACTCGATCGCCGGCGTGTCCTGCAATACTGGGTGAGTCATAAAGATTCCTCGGGGCCGGCCCAGGCAGGGGCATGCCGGCCCGCTGTCATGGCGACGGCCTACTTTGCCTGGTCGACAAACGCATTGGTGTAGGTCCGGGCAAGCTCGATGTGCTTGCCCTTGACCGTCGGATCGAAGGAAGCGAGCACCTTCAGCACGGTTTCCGGGCCGCCCGCAGGCATCTTGCCGTCGGACGTGAACATGGGCAGCGACGCGCCCAGCGCCTTGACATAAAGCTCGCGGTTGTTGCCGTAGTAGTCCTTGGGCATCTTTTGCGCAATCTCATCGGGCGTATGGGTCTTCATGTAGCGCAGCGTCTTGACAAAGGCCCGCGCGAGCTTTTGCACCTGGTCCTTGTGGCTGTCCACCCAGGCGCGCTGCATATACAGGCTGGAGGCCGGATACAGTCCGCCCAGTGCCTGCGTGGTGCCTTCCGCCGTGCGCATGTCGACCAGCACCTGCGCTTCGCCGGTCTTGAGCAGCTGGGAGATGGTCGGCTCGGTGGTCATGCCGGCGTCGATGCGGCCCTGGCGAATGGCGGCGATAAAGGTGTTGTCCGCCCCGACCGGCAGGACCGTGAACTGGCTGGACGACACCCCGGCCCGGAACGCCAGGTACTGGGTCAGGAAGTTGGTCGACGAACCCAGCCCGGTCACGCCCAGCGTCTTGCCCTTGACATCGGCCATGCTCTTGATCTGGGCGGCGGCCTTGGTGGCCACCATCTCGGCCTCGCCGGGCACCTGGCCGAACACCACGACGGCCTCGACCTCCTTGCCCTTGCTCTGCAGGTCAATGGTGTGATCGTAGAAGCCGACCACGCCCTGCACGGCGCCTGCGAGCAGTTCGTTCTCCGCGTCGACCCCCGCCGGTTGCGACTGGATTTCGACATCCAGCCCTTCTTCCCTGAAGTAGCCCAGCTGCTCGGTCAGCCTGGCCGGCAGATAGATGATCTTGGTTGCTCCGCCCACCATGATCGTGATCTTGCCGCCGCCATCGGCCGCAAGTGCAGCGCCCGGCACTGCGAGCACTGCCAGCATGGCGCCAGCCAGCGAGACCTTCCGGAATGGATTCATGCCTGTCTCCGTCTTTTCTGTTTTTGATGTGGGTTAGCCGCACCGCGAAGCACAGCGATTGATTCTAGGCACCGAAATCCTTCACCCAGCTTTCCCCGGGCCTAGGTGAAATCCCGGTGCACCCAAACGGCCCAACCGGCGTTAAAAAGACGGGCCGGGGCCCGACCATGCCGCAACCCGACTGATTCCCGCCCGAACTCCCGCCAAATCCCTGCCCCAGACACCAGAGCTGTTCATGAAGGTACTGCTGATCGAAGACAACGCCTCGCTCATTCACTGGCTCGCCAGGCTGCTGAAAGAGGAACGCTTCATGGTGGATACCGCGCTGGATGGCGAGTACGCAGACCAGTTGCTGATGACGCAGCACTACGATGTGGTGCTGCTGGACCTGCAGATCCCCCGGCTGAGCGGCAAGAACCTGCTGCGCCGGCTGCGCACGCGCCGCAACAATCTTCCGGTGCTGGTGGTGACCGCCAGCGGCTCGGTTGACGAGAAGGTGGAGTGCCTCGGGCTCGGCGCCGATGACTACCTGGTCAAGCCCTTCGAGGTCCGCGAACTCGTAGCCCGGATCAAGGCCCTGGCGCGCCGCAACACCGGCGAGAAACAGTCCGAGCTGACTTGCGGCGACCTTACCTACAACAGCGATACCCGCCAGTTCTATGTACAGGGGCAGTTGCTGTCCTTGCGCCTCAAGGAACACGCCACGCTTGAGATCCTGATGATGCGGCAGGGCAAGACCGTCTCGAAGACGGCGCTGATGGAGGGCATCTACGCGCTCGAGGAAGACGCCAGCGAAGACGCCGTCGAAATTTATATCCATCGCCTGCGCAAGAAGCTCGAGGGCTGCCAGGCAACCATCATGACGCTGCGCGGCCTGGGGTATCTGCTGCAGCAAAAGCAATGATCCACAGCCTGCGCGCGCGCCTGCTGCTCTGGCTGCTGGTCCCGCTGACCGGCTTCGTCCTGATCAGCGGCTACGCCTCATATGTAAGCGCCGTCGACACGGCCAATCGCGTGCAAGACCGCGCCCTGCAGGCATCGGCCGATGTGATCGCCGGCCAGATCGGCTGGGCCGACGGCCGGCTCGTGGTGCAGGTACCGCCGGCGGCGCTTTCTCTGTTCGACTCGCCCTACGGTGACCATGTTTTCTACCGCGTGGCAGATGACAGCGGACGGATCCTGGCCGGCAACCCTCGTTTCGAGCAAACCCCGCTGGCCGGAGCCGCCAGCCCCGTGTTCTACGGCTCCAGCTTTGAGGGCCTGCCGGTGCGCGTGATACAGATCTCGCGCCTGATGTTCAACAGCGGACAGGCAACCAAGATCACGGTGACCGTGGGCCAGACGCTGAAGGGCAACCAGGAACTGGTGCGCAGCCTGCGCCTGCCGGCATTGACGCGTGAGATCGTCTTGCTGCTGCTGGCGGTGCTACTGGTGCTATGCGGCCTGACGGTGGAGCTGCGCCCCCTGGTCCGCACCCGCGACGAGGTAGCGGGACGCGATCCGATGGACCTGCAGCCCATCAAGCCCGGCGACCTGCCGCTGGAACTGCGCCCCATCGTCGAGGCGATCAACCAATGCATCCAGCGGCTCAACGAATACGTGCAGCAGCAAAGGCGCTTCATCGCGGACGCGGCCCACCAGTTGCGCACGCCGCTGGCCGTGCTGGCCACCCAGTTGCAGTACGCCGCCCAGTCGCAGGACGACAGCAAGTTGCGCGAGATCGTGGGCTCGATGGAAAGCAGCACGCAGACCATGATCGACCTTGCCAACAAGTTGCTGCTGCTCTCGCAAGCCGAGGCGCAGGGCGCCAGCGGCACGGCGGCTGGCCAGCCGGCCGTTGACCTGGCGCCGGTCGTCACCTCCGTGCTCGAAGACCTGGTGGTGCTGGCGCAGCGCAAGCAGATCGACCTTGGCGCGGAACTGGCCGGCAACAATATCAGCGTGCGGATCAACGAATGGATGCTGGTCGCGGTGATTTCCAACCTGGTCGACAATGCCATCCGCTATACCCCGGACGGCGGGCAGGTGACAGTGTCGCTGTCAACGGCGGACCGCCAGGCCATCCTCGCGGTCAGCGACAACGGGCCCGGCATTGCCCCGGAGACCCGCCCCAAGGTGTTCGACCGCTTCTACCGCTGCGCGCACCCGCACCAGCCAGGAAGCGGGCTGGGCCTGGCCATCGTCAAGGAAATCGTGCTGGCGGCTCAGGGCAGCATCAGGCTGTCACCGGGCATCGGCGGCAAGGGGGTCACGCTGACCGTCGCCTTGCCCCTGGCAAACTGAGACCCGTGCGATCCTTCGTCACCGGGTCAGTGCAAAACAGGCGATGGCCGGGGCGGTGTAAGGCGTCGGATACGGCGCGCGGGGCCCAGACAACAGACGCAGGCGCTGCGTCGCCAGCACTTCCGCTTCGACGCGTTCGCTGGTGCTGAGTGCCGTCTCCGGTACCAGGGGCGCTTGCGGCGGCTGATTCACCGCGCATTGCACGGTCTTGCCATCGCGCAGCTGAACATTGACGGTATATGCGTAGTCCTGCGCGGCAGCCGCGACCGATATCAATGCGACAGCCGAGACACAAGACAGCGCGCGCAGAACAGGGCGCTTCATGACTTCTGACTCCCTCGGCGGTGTCGGACCCCGACACAGACCATCTTAGGCGCTTTGCCCGCCGGCAAGGGGTGCAGCAAAAAAAGGGCGCCTCGCGCATCGCGCCAGGCGCCCTTCTCATGAACGCCGCCAGGCAACAACCGCCCGGCGGCACAAGACCATCAAACCGGCACGTCCCTGGTCGGATCCGGCTTGCGGTCATCGAACCAGCGATACAGCGTCGGCACCATCACCAGCGTCAGCAGCGTCGACGTGATCAGCCCGCCGATCACCACCACCGCCAGCGGACGCTGCACCTCCGAGCCCGGCCCCGTCGAGAACAGGAACGGCACCAGGCCCAGCATGGCGATGGTCGCGGTCATCATCACCGGGCGGAAACGCTGGGTCGCGCCCTGCACCACCGCCTCATCGAGCGACAAGCCCGAGTCGCGCAGCGTGCGGATATACGACACCAGCACCACCCCGTTCAGCACCGCCATGCCCCACAGCGCAATAAAGCCCACCGAGGCCGGCACCGACAGGTATTCGCCGGTGACGAACAGTCCGATGATGCCGCCGATGGAGGCAAACGGCAGCACC
Organism: Cupriavidus lacunae; assembly: GCF_003353055.1. Lineage (GTDB taxonomy): Bacteria > Pseudomonadota > Gammaproteobacteria > Burkholderiales > Burkholderiaceae > Cupriavidus > Cupriavidus lacunae. Next base: position 33,808 of record NZ_QKWJ01000002.1, on the reverse strand, counting down.
GTGATGATCAGCGTGGCGAAGCGCAGCGAGTTGAACAGCAGGAACAGCAGGAAGAAGATCGCGGCGATGGTGACCGGCACGATGATCTTCAGGTGGCCCATGGCGCGTTCCATGTTCTGGAACTGGCCGCCCCACTCCAGGTAATAGCCTTCGGGCAGCTTCACCTTGGCGCCGGTGGCCTGCTGCAACTCGGCCACGAAGCCGCCGAGGTCGCGGTCCTTCACGTTGATCATCACCACCACGCGGCGCTTGGCCATTTCGCGGCTGATCTGGGCCGGGCCGTCGTTGACCTCGATCTTCGCCACGCTCTGCAACGGCACCTGGGTGCCGTTGGGCGTGTTCACCAGCAGCTGTCGGATGGCCTGCACGTTGTTGCGGAACTCCTCGGGCAGCCGCACGGCCGCGGCAAAGCGGCGCTCGCCTTCGAAGATGTCCGTGGCGCGCTTGCCGCCGATGGCGATCTCGATCACGTCATGGATGTCGGAAACGTTCAGCCCGTAGCGCGCAATCGCCTGCCGGTCGATCTCGATCGACAGGTATTGCTGCCCCGACACGCGCTCGATGCGGATGTCCTGCGAGCCCTGGATGCCGCCGGCCACGCGGGCGATCTCGCCCGCCAGTTCGCGCAGCTTGTCCAGGTCGTCGCCGAACACCTTCACCGCCACGTCCGAACGCACGCCGCTGACCATCTCGTCGACACGGTCCGAGATCGGCTGCGCCATCACGATCTGCACGCCGGGAATGGCCTTGAGCTTCTCGCGGATGGCATTGGCGATATCGTCCTGGGTCCAGCCGTCGGGCCACTCGTCGCGGTCCTTCAGGCTGGCAATCGGAGTCGACTCGTTCTGGCCCTGCGGGTCGGCCGGGCTTTCGCCGCGGCCCACGCCGGACACCACCGACTTCACGCCCGGCACGCTCAGCACCAGCTTGTTGGCTTCCTTCTCCAGCTTGACCGACTCTTCCAGCGAAATGTTGGGCACGCGGTCGATCGCGGGCACGATCGAGCCTTCCTTCATCTCCGGGATGAACGAGGTGCCCAGCAGCGGCACGATCGCCAGCGTGGCGACGAACGCCGCCACCGCGCAGATCACCGTCTTGCGGCTGTTGCCCAGCGCCCAGTGCAGCATGCGCAGGTAGTGGCGCTTCATGAAGGCGATCACGCGCGTGTCGTGCTCGGCGCCGCCCTTGAGCAGGTACGACGACAGCACCGGCGACAGCGTCAGCGACAGGAACAGCGAGATCGCCAGCGCGATCGAGATGGTGAACGCCAGCGGCGCAAACATCTTGCCTTCCATCCCCGACAACGTCATCAGCGGCAGGAACACCAGGATGATGATGCCCACGCCCACGATCACCGGCGTGGCCACTTCCTGCACGGCCTTGACCAGGATCTCGGTCTTGGTCAGGCCCGGCTCCTTGTGGCCGAGCCGCTCGAACGCGTTCTCGACCACCACCACCGAGCCGTCGACCATCAGGCCGATGGCAATGGCCAGCCCCCCCAGCGACATCAGGTTGGCCGACAGGCCCACCTCGTTCATCACCATGAAGGTCAGCAAGGGCGTCAAGACCAGCGTGGCCAGCACGATCACCGAAGAACGCACGTCGCCCAGGAACAGGAACAGCACGATCACCACCAGCACCACGCCTTCCAGCAGCACCTTGGTCACGGTCCACAGCGCGGAGTCGACCAGTTCGCTGCGGTCGTAGTACGGCACGATCTGCAGCTTGCCCGGCAGCATGCCGCGCTCGTTGATCTCGGCCACGCGCGCCTTCACGCGGCTGACCACTTCCTTGGCATTGCCGCCGCGCATCATCATGACGATGCCGCCGACCGCCTCGGTCTGGCCGTTCTTGACCAGCGCGCCCTGGCGCACCTCATGTCCGATGGTGACGTTGGCCATGTCGCGCAGGTACACCGGCGTGCCGTTGATCTCCTTGAGCACGATGCTGCCCAGGTCATCCACGCCCCGGGCCAGGCCCACGCCGCGGATCAGGTACTGCTCGGCATAGTGCGGCAGCACGCCGCCGCCGGAGTTGGCGTTATTGCGCGCCAGCGCCTGGTAGACCTGCTGGATCGAGATCTGGTAGTGGCGCATGCGCTCCGGGTTGACCAGCGCCTGGTACTGGCGCACATAGCCGCCCTGCGAGTTGATCTCGGCCACACCCGGGATCGAGCGCAGCAGCGGCCGCACCACCCAGTCCTGGGCGATGCGGCGCTCGGCCAGCTCTTCCTGCGTCAGTTCGCGGTTGCCGTCGTCGGCGCGGTCCAGGGTGTACTGGTAGACCTCGCCCAGGCCGGTGGAAACCGGGCCCAGCACCGGCGACACGCCTTCCGGCATGCGCCCGCCCACTTCGATCAGGCGCTCCATCACCAGCTGGCGCGCAAAATACACGTCAGTGGCGTCGGTGAATACCAGCGTGATCAGCGACAGGCCCGCCTTGTTCAGCGAGCGCATCTCTTCCAGGCCGGGCAGGCCGGTCATGGCCATTTCCACCGGCACGGTGACAAAGCGCTCCACCTCCTCGGGCGAACGGCCCGCGGCTTCGGTGGCGATCTGCACCTGCACATTGGTCACATCGGGGAAAGCATCCACCGACAGCTTGGTGGCAGCGCGCAGGCCGAAGAAGAACAACACCACGGCAATCACGCATACCACCAACCTCTGCTTGATGGCGGCTTCGACTAGGGATTTCATCATGGCCGCTTACCCTTGCTCGAGGCGCTTGCGCTCGTTGTCGAGATGGAAGGCGCCATCGACCACGATGCGGTCGCCGGCCTTGACACCGTTCTGCACCACGCGCATGCCATCGCTCTCGGCACCCAGCCTGACCTTGGTCAGGCGGTACTTGTTGCCGGGCGTCTCGACATAGACCAGCTCGTCATTGCCGTCACGCACCACCGAGGCCGCCGGAATCACCAACTGGTCCACCGGCTTGGCGGCGATCAGCATGCTCGCCAGCATGGCGGGCTTGAGCCGGCCTTCGCGGTTGTCCAGTTCAGTACGGACCAGCACCGTGCGCGACTGCGGGTTGACCGTGCGGCCGACGTAGATCAGCTTGCCGGTGATGCTCTTGCTGCCCGCACCGTTGCCCAGCGACGGCACCTCGATGTCCACGCTCTGCCCTTCGGCCACCTGGGCGGCCTGCTGTTCGGGCACTTCGGCGACCACCCATACGCGCGACAGATCGGCCACGGTGTAGAGCGCATCGGCCGGCTGCACCACCTGGCCCTGCGCCACGTTGCGCTCGACCACGGTGCCGCTGATGCTGGAGAACACCGGCGAATGCGAGTTGATGCTGCCGTTCTTCGCCAGCTCGGCGATCGATGCCTGCGACATGCCCAGCACGCGCAGCTGGTCGCGGTAGGCGCGCATCTCGGCCGAGGCGATCGCCAGTTCGCTCTCGCGGCGCTGCAGTTCGCCGCGGCCGATCACGTCGGCCGCAAACAGCTGGCGCGCGCGCTCGGCATTGCGGGCCTGCAGCTCGGTCTGGGCCTCGCTCTTCAGGAAGGCCATCTGCGCCGCGCCCAGCTCGCTGCTGTGCAGGCGCGCCAGCACCTGGCCGGCCTTCACTTCCTGGCCCAGGGTGGCATAGAGGTCGGTCACGCGGCCGGTCACGCTGGCGCCGATGCGGGCTACGCGATGCTCGTCGAAGTCGACGCGGCCGGCCACGCGCAGCATCTCGCTGAACGGGGAGGTGGCCACCGGCGCCACCTTCAGCCCCTTCTGCAGGTTGCCCTCGGGCTGGATCACGCCGGGCGGCAGCTTGGGCGCTTCGGCAACGGGTTCAGGTTGGTCGGAACAGGCCGCCAGGCTGAACGTCAGGACGGCAGCGGCCGTCAGCGAAAGCAGGAAATTGGGACGCATGGTTATTTCTGTTCGATGTTGGAAGTCGGCTGCAGGCCCGGCGCTGCGGTGGCGCCCGGGGCGGTCGACATAAGCTTTTCGATCTGGATGGCGGCCAGCTGCAGGTCGTACTGGGCGGCGATCAGCTCATTGCGCGCGCCGCGCAGCACGCGCTGGGCATCGAGGTAGTCCAGGATGCCGCGCTCGCCGAAGCGGTAAGCGGACTCGGCCACGCCCAGCGCCGACTCGGCCTCGCGCACGATGCCGGACTCAAGCGCGGTCACCTGGGCCTGGTTGATCTCGTACTGGCGGTAGGCGGATTCCAGCTCCTGCGTCAGCTCGAACTCGCGCGCTTCCAGGGCGCTGCGCGCCTGCGTGGCCTGGGCCGTGGCTTCGCCCACCGGGCCGCTGCGGCGGTCCCACAGCGGAATGGTCAGGATCAGGCCGATCTGCGACACGTTGTTGTCAGGCTGGCGGTCGGTGGCGGCGCGCACCGCCACTTCCGGCCAGCGCAGCGATTTCTGGTAGTCCACGCCAAGCTGTGCGCGCTCCAGTTCCATGCGGCGCTGGACCAGCTCGGCATTGCCGGCGGTCATGGTGTCGCGCAGCACCGGTAGCGGCGGCACGTCGGGCGACTGGCCCAGCGCGCCGGCCAGCGAATACTGGCCCGGCATCGCGCCGCCCACCTGCTGGCGCAGCGCGGCCTTGACCTGGTTGACGCGCAATTCTGCGGTCTGCTGGCTCTTCTGCGAGGCCAGCAGTTCGGTCTCGGCCTTGATCAGCTCATAGCGCGGCGCCTCGCCCACCTCGACGCGCAGGCGTGCGCGCGAGTGGATCTGGCGCATCATCGCCAGGTCTTCCTCGGCGGCATGCAGCTCGCTCTCGCGGCGCAGCACGTCGAAGTAGGCGGTCTTCACGCGGGCTGCGAGGTCGGCCCGGAAGCCCCGCCGCACCGCCTGCGACGACTCCAGCCCGCGGGTGGCCATGGCCTCGCGCAGGCCGCGCTGGTGCGGGTAGTCCAGCTTCTGCACGACCGCGTAGCTGGGCGCATTGCCGCTGCTCACGCCCGGCTGCTTGCCGGACAGGCGGCCATACATCACCTCCACCTGCGGATTGGGATAGGCACGCGCGCTGCTGATGGCGGCGCTGGCCGCATCGACATTAGCCTCGGCGGCAGCCACGCCCTTGTTGGTGGACTGGGCCAGGTCGAGCAAGTGGGGCAGCGAGTATGCGGGCCCCGCCGGGGCGTCTGCCGATGAGGCGGATGCAGGCTTGGGCACTGCCGCGGCCGCAAGAATGGCGGCGCCCGGCATAGGCGCGGCAGCAGGTTTGGACAAGAGTGCGCGGGCGGCGGACGTGGCACCGTCCGTTGCCTTCGCGGACGTCCCGCCTTGTGCACCGGCCTGGGCCGGGGCCGCGGCAAGCGCCATCAGCGAAAGCGACGCGATCAGGGTCAGCTTGGTTGTTGTCATGAGTCGGGAAAGCAAGCGATACGGCTGCCTCTCGCCATGCTGCCGCCCGCCCCGGGTGACGCCGTCACGGGGACGCATTCACGGCAGGGGCGCACAACGGCAGCGGCTTACCCGCGCGGTCAGGCAGCAGGCAGGCTGGCGATATCAGGCAAGGAGACGCGGCCCACGGCACGGCGGCTGCATGCGGCAGCGCGTGCGTTGCGGGCGCAGGAAACGATCAGGCGCGGGAAATGGGCGGCCGGAAGAAGGCCGAAGGCGGGGGGGCGGTGCGGCCAGGCGGGTGCTGGGCCACGTCGCCGGTGGGCAGCAACAGCTTCACTGGCGGCAGGGCGATCAGCGCGCTGGATTCTTCGATCTCGTCGAGCAGGTCGAGCGGATCGAGCAGGTCGGCCGACCAGATATTGCAGTACCCGGGCGGCGGGTCGTCACAGGCATCGTCGTCGTGCAAGCCATCGTCGCCAGGCACGACGATCCGGCCGAGATCATCGACGGACTGGGCCGCCACCATCTCCACCAGATCCGCGCCCACATGGGGCTGCCCTGACCAGGCCGTCCGCACGTCCGCCGCTGCTCCGAAGGAGAGCAGTGACAAGCACATGGCAGTCAGCAGCAGGAACAACAATCGCATTGGGTCGGGGCTTTGACGGCATCGCCGGCGGGTCCACGGTCGGGACTGCCGGTGGGATGCTGCAGGACAGCATTGTAACGGAACGATTACGATTGACAGGGAATCGTAACGTTCGTTCCCTTGCTGTAGCGCGAGCGGGTGCCCGCCAAGGGCTTTCAGACTCGTCCGCTACCTGCCAATTCCCTACCCCGCTAAGCTCGAGTCACGGTACCGAAGCCGGCACACCTGCCTCTGTGCCGTGATCTTGTAATACAAAAACGCGTGACAAATGAACGCTATACTTCCGTATTGCCCAAGTACGGAGCCATTCATGCAGGGAACGACCTTGTCCTTCCGCGCGGGCGAAGACCTGGCCGAGCAGACGCGTGCCCTGGCGAAGGCAGCGGGCCAGAAAACCTCCGACTACATCCGCGATGCCGTGCGCGAGAAAAACGAGCGGGAGATGGCCTCCCGTATCGCCATGCTTTCCCACAAGCTCTCGGCGAAGCACCTGGCCGCTAACGAAGAGATGGATGCATCGACCGGGGACGGCCTTGACTGATCTGAAGCGCGGGCAGATCTGGGAGATCGATCTCAATCCCCAGACCCATCGGGAAGAGCCGGCCAAGCGCAACCGGCCAGCACTGGTCATCCAGACGGACTTGCTCAACGACGCCGGCCACCCGACCACGATCATCGTGCCGGGCACATCGCAAATCGAGCGCGAGGATTGTTTCCCGTTGCGGGTTGCGCTGGGGAAGCTGCCCGGCCTGGCCTATGAGACGGACTTGTTGATCGACCAGGTCCGTGCGGTATCCAATCGCCGGTTTATGTGCGGTGGGCCGGTGGCCACGCTGGCGGCGAATCATTTGAGAAGAGTGGAAGAGGCATTGCGCCTTCTCCTCAGGCTTTGACGTCCCTGCAGCGCTTGTCTCCCATCCTCCAGATTCACTGCATATTATGTAGTGACAGTGCATGACATGCAGCGTTGCTGCATAATATGCAGTGTCACTGCACATCATGCAGCAATGGATGGGAGGCTGCCATGCACAACGTACTTCTGGGCGAACTCTTCGGGGGCGAAAAACGCCTGGCGTTACTTCGCGCGCTTTACCTCACCCCCGGCAAGCAATATGCGCCAAGTGAACTGGCCCGCATGGCCGGTTCCAACACTGGCAATGTGACGCACTGGCTCAAGCGCTGGACGGACGTCGGGCTGGCTGTCAGGTCGCAGGACGGCCGAAACGTCCGGTATCGCGCCTCTGATTCGCCCTTGCTCGCAGGCCTGACTGACATCGTGCGGCGCAGCGATGCGATGCTGGAGGATGTGAAAAGTGCGCTGCCCGAGGAGGTAGAGATTGCTGTCGTATTTGGCTCAGTTGCCCGCGGCGAAGAAAGGGCGATCTCAGACCTGGACGTGCTGGTACTGGGTGAGGATCTCAGCGCCATCCGTATCAATGCGGCGCTGAAATCGGTGGGACGCGAGCATGGCCGCGAAATCCATGCGTCGGTGTTTTCCAGATCGGAGTTCGAGCAAATGCTGGCGGACGGGAACAGCTTCGCGCTCGGTGTGGCGAACCAGCCGGTGATCGCCTTGAAAGGAGACTTTGCCTATGGCAGCGCGCAAGCCGGTACAACTGGCGCTCGATGAGCCGCAGGTCGTTCGACTGGAGCGGATGCAAAACAAGGTAATGGTGCAGGAACTGCTGCGCGCAGCGGTGCAGAAATTCCAGGACACAACGGTCCAGGGCATTTCAGACCCGACGAAGTTCGAAGCCGCTTACGAGGCGATCCTGTTTGCGGCGCTGGCCGTCTTTGCCGCGCAAGGCTACCGCATTACCGCGGCGCACGGGCACCACCGTGTCGCGCTGGAAGGCCTGGTGGGATCCCTGGGTGGCAGCCAGCTCCTGCTAGATGAACTCGACGGCCTGCTGTCGATCCGCAATGAGAAGTACACCGGGTTCGTCACCGTCAGAGCACCCGACATGCGCCTGGCATTGGATCACGCCAGGCGTATCCTCGATGACACATCCCACTGGCTGCAAGAGCACTACCCTGGCATGCTCAAGACATAGCGCGCCACCGCGCCCTACACCACCCTGAACCCATGCGTCCCATCGCGCTCCAGCTGCGCGATCAACCCGAACTCCCAGTCCAGGTAGCCCTGCATCGCCTCGCGCGGATTGTCCGTGCCTTCATACGGCCGGCGGTAGCGGTCGGTGCGTTCCGAGGCCAGGTGCGTTTCCCCGCTTTCCAGCGGCAGTCCCGCGGCAATCCAAGACTGCGTGCCGCCTTCCAGCACGAACACGTCCGCATCGGTCAGGCGCCTTAGGTCGGCGGCGGCAAAGCGCGCCAGCAGGCTCGAACCGCAGGTGAGCACGTAGCGCTTGGGCTGCGCAATGCGAGGCAGCGCATCGGCCAGTTGGGCGCGAATGACAAAGTACGCGCCGGGGATATGGCGCTTGACGTAGTTGGCGCTGGTGGTGAAATCAAGGACAGCGGTGCTGCCATCGCCTGCGTCAAGCCACGCGGCCAGCTCAGCCGCGGTGACCGTCGATACGGGCGCGGACGCAGGCACCGGTGCGGCAACGGCGCCGGTTTCGCTGCGATCGGCGGCAGACACCGGTTCCACCACCCAGACGTCCCAGCCCATCTGCGCCAGCCATGAGCCGGTCATGCTGGCACGCACGTCATCATCATCAGACAGCACGATGCGCGCGCCGCGCACCGGGGCGGAGTGATCAGTTTCCTGCACCAGCTGGCCCCCCGGCGCATTGACGAAGCCCGGCAGGTGGCCATCGGCGAATTCCTCGGGCGTACGTACATCGAAGCGGTACACGGTGCGGCCGGGTTGTTGCAGCGTATCAAGCTGCGCCAGCGCAATGCGGCGTACGCCGGCGCGGTCGGCGATCGCGCGCGCGCCGCTGCGGGCGCTGTCGCGATTGGCGTCGCTGACCGTGGTGGGCGCGCGGCGGCTGGCGCCGTGCTCAAGTTGCTGGCCGGCCAGGGTCCAGCCGATGGTGCCGTTGCGCAGCGCCGCCACCGGATTCGGGATGCCTGCGTTGACCAGCGACTGCGTGCCGATGATGCTGCGCGTGCGCCCGGCGCAATTGACGATCACACGCGTGTGCGGATCCGGCGCCAGTTCGCGCACGCGCAGCACCAGTTCTGCACCCGGCACGCTGGTGGCAGTGGGGATGCTCATGGTCTGGTACTCGTCGAAGCGGCGCGCGTCGACGACCACCACATCGGCCTTGCTGTCGATCAGTGCCTGCACTTCCTCGGCCGCCAGCGACGGCGTGTGGCGCCTGGCTTCCACCACCTCGCCGAACGACTTGCTCGGCACGTTGACGTCGCGGAACACCTTGCCGCCGCTATCGATCCATGCGCGCAGCCCGCCTTCCAGCAGATGCACGCGCGTATAACGCAGCTCGCGCAGCACGGCCGCGGCACGCGGCGCCAGGTCAGTGCCGGCGTATTCGCCGTAGACGACGATCAGCGTGTCGCGGCGCGGAATGCGCGCCCACGCTTCAATCTCAAGCTTCGACATCGGGAAATTGGCGGCCCACAGCGGGTGCTCCTGCGCGAAGGGGTCTTCCTCGCGCACGTCGATCAGCGCGATCTCGTCGCGGTTGAGCAGAGCCTTGCGCACATCCTCAGGCGAATACGTCGGAAAAACCGGTGTGGCTTGGGTAGCAGTAATCGTGGTCATGACTGGGCAACTTCGCGGGAACGGTCCCACAGGTTGGGCAGGGTCTGGTTGGAGTAGCCGGAGATAAAGGGCTTGCGCGTGCCGTCGTCGGCATAGACCGAACGGCGCACCGCGCCGATATTGGCGCCATACACGTGGATGCTGACCGAGACCCGGTCGTCATGCACGTTGTTGACACGGTGGATGTCGCCGACCGTGGGCGAAACGGCCTCGACCTGCCCCGGCAGCAAGCGCACGGCGTCACCATGCGGCACGGGCCGGCCGGCGGCGTCGAGCGCGAACGGCTGCGAGTCTTCCGCGCCGCGCAGCATGCCGATCAGGCCCCATACGGTGTGGTCGTGGATGGGCGTGCGCTGGCCCGGCCCCCAGACAAAGCTGACGACCGAGAAGCGTTCGGCGGAATCGCAATGCAGCAGGTGCTGCTGGTAGTACTCGGGGTGCGGCTGGGCCCAGGCATCGGGCAGCCAGTCGTCGCCCGCGACCAGCTTCGCCAGCAGCGCCCCGCCTTCGCGCAGGATGCGCGGCTCGTCCGGGTGCTGGTCCAGCAGCGCGGCCAGGCCGGTGATGAAATCGCGCAGCGGCGCGAGCGGGTTGGGGGTGGGGGTACTGCCCATGGGAATGACTCCGGAGTGTCTCGTTCTGGTTTGCCGCCCTCTGCGCAGCGGTGCTGCTGCAAACATAGCACGGCCAGGCGGACCCGCGCTTACAGGCCAAGCTGCGCACGCCCCGCGGCTACCAGGATGGAATCGTTCTGCGGCGTATGGATGCGGCTGCACAGCACGTCGCGATAGTGGCGCTCCAGCGGGTTGTTGCGGCTCAGCCCGTGATTGCCTGACAGCTGCAGCGCCAACTCCGCCGCGTGGATGGCGTTGCCGGTCACGGTGTACTTGAGCAGTCCGCTGTCGGCCGGCGTGGGCGCCTCGCCCGCGTCGGTGCGCGCGGCGGCATCGTCCAGCAGCACCTGGTTGGTCCGCAGCAGCGCGGCAATCTCGCCGATGGCTTCCTGCACGCGCGGCAGCGTGGCCAGCGGCGCGCCCAGGCTGCCGGGCGCGCGCTCGCGCACGAAATCACCGATCCATGCGGCAGCGGCGCGCGCCACCGCGTCATAGAGGCTGCCCAGCAGCACGATCATCCAGGCCTGCTGGTCGGCATTGGCGTCGGTGTCGGCCTGGCTGGCACCGGCAGACGCCCATGCAGAAGGCGGGCGGATATCGACCGCGTGGTCCGGCGGAATCCAGACGTTGTCGAGCACGGTCTCGTGGCTGCCTGAAGCGCGCAGCCCAAGGTGGTTCCAGTTTTCAACGATGCGCACACCGGCAATGCCTGCCGCCGGTCCAGGCACAAGGAACACGCCCACGTGCGGCTGTGATTCGTCGGTGCGTGCCCACACCGCCAGCCAGCGCAGCGCCGGGATGCCGGTGCTGTACAGCTTGCGCCCGCTGAGGCGCCAGCCGTCGGCCACGCGCGTGGCCACCGTCGCCGGCAGGCCGCCGCGCGCGGGCGAGCCCAGTTCCGGCTCCACCCGCAGCGCGTTGATCAGCGCACCGTCTTGCACCGCGCTGGCAAAGACCTGGTCGCGCACGGTCTGCGGCCAGTGCGAATCGGCGCGCGCAATCGCACGATGCTGCAGGTAGGTCATGGTCAGCACCAGCGCGGTCGCGGCGTCGCCGCCCGCGACCGCCGCCACGATGCGGCGCGCCTGCGCCAGGCCCGCCCCGCCGCCGCCCTGCGCGCGCGGCACTACCTCTGCAACCAGACCATTGGCATGAAGCTGCGCAAAATTGTCGTGCGCAAAGCTGGCAGCGGCATCGTGCGCGCCGGCACTGCCGGCAAAGCGCGCGGACAGCCCGGCCAGCACATCGCCAAGACGCGCATCGCTGCTGGGCAGCCGGCGCAGGGTAGACGTTAAAGACATGGAAGAAGACTCCGGGGAAGGATGACGACGAGGCGCGATGCTGCGCGCGGCTCGCACCGAATGCCGCCTAGCGTAGCGCCGGCACCGCATTACGAAAACGACGCTTATTGAATATGGACCGTCGTTTTTATTCGTTAGTGAGCGCGCGCGGCTGTCGTACTTTCTGCCTCAGCCCAACACCATCCGGGCGGCCACGCTGCCGCCCTCACCGACCGCAGGAGAGCGCACATGAGCGTCGATTTCATCGGCATGATCCAGAGCCAGAAGCAGTCCGAGATCCATCCGCCGTCAGGCCCGGTGATCGATCGCGAGTACGTGCGCGCCTTTGCCCAGGCCCATGAGCAGGCCGGCTTCGACCGCATCCTGGTACCGCACCATTCCACCGGCCCGTCTGCCACGCTGACGATTGCCTACGCCGCCAGCGTGACTGAGCGCATCCACTTCATGCTGGCGCACCGCCCCGGCTTTACCGCGCCTACGCTGGCCGCACGCCAGATCGCCACGCTCGACCAGTTCAGCGGCGGCCGCCTCGGCGTGCACTTCATCTCCGGCGGCTCGGATAGCGAGCAGCAGCGTGACGGCGACTTCCTCGACCATGACCAGCGCTATGCACGCACCGACGAGTACCTGCACATCCTGCGCCGCATCTGGACCGAGGCCGTGCCGTTCGACCACGAAGGACAGTTCTACCGCTTTGCGCAGGGCTTCTCTGAGGTCAAGCCCGCGCAGCAGCCGCGTGTGCCGATCTACTTCGGCGGCGCGTCGGAAGCGGCGCTGGCCGTCGCCGGCAAGCATGCCGACGTCTATGCGCTGTGGGGCGAGTCGCTCGACCAGGTGCGCGAGCTGACCGGCCGCGTGCGCGCCGAAGCCGCGAAGCACGGGCGCACGGTGCGCTTCTCGGTGTCGTTCCGCCCGGTGCTGGCCGAGACCGAGGAAAAAGCCTGGGCCCGCGCCGACAGCATCCTGGAACGCACCCGCGCCCTGCGCGTGCAGGCCGGCTACAGCCGTGGCGGCCCGCAGCAGAGCGAAGGCGCGCGGCGCCTGCTGGCCGCCGCCGGCAAAGGCGACCGGGTCGACCAGCGCCTGTGGACCGCGATCGCACGCGAGACCGGCGGGCGCTCCAACTCCACCGGCCTGGTCGGCACGCCGGAGCACGTGGCGCAGGCCCTGCTGGCCTACTACGAACTGGGCGTCACCACCTTCCTGATCCGGGGCTTCGATCCGCTGGAAGACGCCATCGACTACGGCCGCGAGCTGATCCCGCGCGTGCGCGAACTGGTGGCGCAGCACGACGCCGCACAGCGGGCGGAGCGCAAGGCCGCCTGACCGCCTCACCACACAACACAATGAAAACGGGGAGTCTCACCATGAGCCAGAACAACAAAAAGACTGCCGACCCGCGCCGCCGCGGCGTGCTGCGGCTTGCCGGCGCCGCGGCCATCGCCGCGGCGTCGCTGATCCTGGGCCGCCAGGCCTGGTCGGCGCCACGCAAGCTGACCTTCGCCTGGAACCAGAATTCCTTCTGCCTGACGCCGATCGTGGTGGCGCAGGAAAAGGGCTTCTTCGAGAAGAACGGCCTGCAGGTCGACCTGATCAACTACAGCGGCTCGACCGACCAGTTGCTCGAATCGATCGCCACCGGCAAGGCCGATGCCGCGGTCGGCATGATCCACCGCTGGCTCAAGCCGCTGGAAGCCGGCTTCGACTTGACATCCTCCCCCGCCTGAAGACAAGGGACTCCTACGGCGCTCAATCAGGCATCGAGCCCGATTGAGTCGCTTCGGTGGGTTCCTGCTGCTGGCGGCACGACTGCACCGCTCACTTCACAGGCTAACCGGGCGTGCCCCGCCCTTAGAATGTTGATCGCGCCGACCAGATCAGCGTTTTCCTCGAAGCCGCATTCCATGCATCGGAACTCGGCTTGAGTCTGCCGGTTGTCCGCCGACACATGTCCGCAGCACGGACACGTCCGGCTCGTGTTCCGTGGCGGCACGGCGATGAGATAGCCACCGTTCCACGCCAGCTTGTAATCCAGTTGGCGGCGGAACTCGAACCAGCCTTGATCGAGGATGGATTTGTTCAGGCCGGACTTGGCCCGAACACGCTTTCCCGGTTGCTCGGCGCTACCCTTTGCGGACTTGGACATGTTCCGCACCTGCAAGTCCTCGATGCACACCATCGCGTGGTTTTGGCTGATCGCGGCCGAGGTCTTGTGCAGGAAGTCGCGGCGGGCATTGCCGATGCGGGAATGTATACGCTGGACGCGGGCTTTCGCCTTCTTCCAGTTGTTGCTGAATTTCACCTTGCGGCTCATCGCCTGCTGCGCACGGCGCAAGGCGGCTTCATGCCGCCTGAAGCTGTTGAGCGGGGCGTAGGCCGTGCCGTCCGACAGCGTGGCGAAACGCACCACGCCCATGTCGATACCGACCGCGCCGCCGTTGGGCAACGACTGCTTGACCTCGCGTTCGGTCTGGATCGACACGAACCACTTGCCGCCGCAGGCCGATACGGTGACTTGCTTCACCTCGCCGAGCACGTCCCGGCTGTCGCGGTAGCGCAGCCAGCCGAGTTTGGGCAGGAAAATGCGGCTGTTTCCTTGATCGAGCTTGATCTGTCTCTGGTCGGGGTATCGGAAGCTGTCGTGCTGGCCTTTCTTCTTGAAGCGCGGAAAGTCGGCCCGCTTGGCGAAGAAATTGGCATAGATACTATGAAGGGCCGCGAAGGTAAGCCCCTGGAGTAAAACGAAGATTCGCAGTCTCGTTTCTCGAAAGGAGCACGCAAATGAACATGCCTGACACAGCCCTTCAGGGGCAGAATACGACGATCACTGGCTGGCTGTACATGGCTTTCGAACTGGGCGAGAAGAGCTGGAAGCTGTCGCTGGGCGACGGCATGCGCGGACCGAGCCGGCATACGCTGGTGGCTGGCGACCTGAATGCAGTCCTGCAAGTGATCGCCAAGGCCAAAGCACGCTGCGGCCTGGCGCCGCAAGCCCCAGTGCGCAGTTGCTACGAAGCCGGCCGCGATGGCTTCTGGCTGCACCGATGGCTCACGGAGCAAGGTATCCAAAACCTGGTAGTTGACTCGTCCAGTATTGAAGTCAACCGCCGCGCCCGACGCGCCAAGACCGATCGGCTCGACGGCGACAAGCTGCTCTCGATGTTGATGCGTTACCACGCCGGCGAGCGGCGCCTGTGGACAGTCGCGCGGGTGCCAACACCAGAGCAGGAAGATGAGCGGCGTTTGCACCGCGAGCTCGGGCGACTCAGGCAGGAACGCACGGCCCACAGCAACCGGATTCGTTCGCTGCTGGTACTGCACAACCTGCGGATCGCCCACATCGGGGACCGATCCTGGAAGCGCTGGTGGGGCGATTATGGCTCACAACTGCCTCCCGGCTTGCGTGCCGAGATCGAGCGTGAAGTCACGCGATTGGCGCTGGTGGTAACGCAGATTAAGACCATCGAAACCCAGCAGCACCAGGCGGTGAAGGCCGGTACGCAGCCAGCCATCGCGCTGCTCGCGCACCTCCGCGGGATCGGCGCGGGCAGTGCCTGGCTCCTGATCAAGGAACTGTTTGGCTGGCGTCGTTTTCATAACCGGCGCGAAGTCGCAGGTTGCCTGGGACTGGCACCGACGCCCTACAGCAGTGGCGAAAGTCAGGTCGAGCAAGGCATCAGCAAGGCAGGCAACAAACGATCCCGTTGGCTAATGCTAATGATCGAACTGGCGTGGAGCTGGTTACGCTACCAGCCAACGAGTCAGCTCACGCAATGGTTCAATGCGCGCTTCGCGCCAGGCAGCAAGCGCATGCGGCGCGTCGGTATTGTCGCACTTGCCCGCCGATTGGCGATTGCCCTGTGGCGCTATCTCGAGTATGGCGAGATTCCTGCCGGGGCAAGCCTCAAACTAGTGGTGACGTGATGCCGATCTTAGCGCGAACAGCGAAGCGGTAACGAAAGCAGGTCAGCGCGCCCGTAAGTGAGCCGGGCTGCCCCCCGCGGGTAGCCGTCCATATAGATGGGGCGCGCAGGTAACAGGGGTAGTCCCAGCGCTTTGCGCATGTAGTATGTTGGTGCCGGCCATTGCGCCCGGCACGGATAGAAGGTAGTCCGGGCAGCAGCCCGACAATGAGGACCCCGACCTCGATTTCGCAACCGCATCAGTTTCGCGAACGAAAAGGAATGGCTTGCAAGGAGAGAGTTATCGCGCTATGCATCCCTATGCTGAAATTCAATACTGTAGGGGGTTGACACCCTCGCCCTCATAGAAGGCTCGCTCCAGGTCCTTGAGCGCATGTTGCAGTGGGTGAACCGGGGAGTCCTTGAGCCAAGGTGTCTCCGTTCCGTTACGCCACTCGGTCAGGCGCTTCGCCATTGCGACGTACCCGATGAACTTGCCGCCCGCTTCGTAGTTTTCCTTCTGCAACGCCAGCGCCTTGTTGTAGACGAACCGGCACGATCCTGCATAGCGGCGCATATCGCGCTGCTGTTCGCCGGTTGGCATCAGTTCAAACTTGAACGCCTGGAGTCGTTGCATCGGGCCATTATAAACTTGGCCCATGAGAGAGAACCAAGACATCCTGGGCAGACATTGTGTCTTTCTGATGCATGTGCATTTGGTCGTGAACTACCCGCCCAAGGTCTCGGTGTCGTCGCTAGTGAACAGCCTCAGGGTATATCCGGCCGCATGGTCCGGCAAGAAAACTACCCCAGCATCCGCAAGAAGCTGTGGGGCGGTGCACTCTGGTCGCCGTCCTACTTTGCCGGAAGCTGTGGCGGTGCTCCTATCGAGATCGTACGGCAGTACATCGAGCAGCAGAAAACGCCTCACTAATCGCAGCAAAGGACGCCTACGGCGTCCACGCTATCCTTCCCCGCCATGAAGGGCGAGCTTTGACGCGCACTCCGATCAAGAAAAGAAAAAATGCCCGCGTCCCTTTCGGGGCGACGGGCATGACATAAAGGGGTTGGTGCTGAACTACTGGGCTGCCAAGGCGACCACGTCAATGACCGCATCGGCTTCGTCGACCAGGTCCGGCGTGTGGGAAATGAAGAATTCCCGCTCGTACCCGCCCTGGCGCAGCACTTCGCGCTTCATTCGCATGAAGGCACGCTTGCGCTCGGGGTCCAACGGGCCATCGGCTTCGTCGGTGAACAGCGTCTGGAAGGCCTGCCCGGTGTCCTGCGCCCGGTAGAGCGCAATCCCACGGGTCAGGCACTCGTTGATCCAGATCTTCTGTCCGCCTGACATCACCGAGAAGTCCTTCGTGGAATCGTTCTCCCCGTCGTTGACGGCGATCTCGAACCCTTCACGCTTCTCGCCATTGGCCAGCGTCGTCTGCGTCTGAATCGCGATGGTGAATCGCGGTCCGTAGCAAGCAAGCAGCAGGTCGTTGACGATGCGCGTGAGAGCCGGGCCCGCGTCATCGATGGACAACGCGATGACGCCGTCGTTGCCCAATCCCTTGGCGAGCAGCTTCCACTGCGCGATCTCGTCAGAGAGCCGATCGGCCTTGCCCTGAACCACGGGCAAGCCGGCAACCATGGCTGTCACCCGTTCGAGTTCCGTCGACAAGGTGGCCTGCTGGCGAATCAGCACTTCAATCCGCCCATCAAGAGCCACCACCGCTTCCCGGCTCTGGCGGATCCGCAGGTCCAGCGCGACCAGCATGCCGGTCACGTCTTCGGTGGCCAGCCCGGACAGCTCGCGCTGCACGGTTGACAACTGCGCGTCAGCGTCCGCCACTTCCCGCGCGAAGATTGCCGCGGCAGCAGCCTCCTCCTCACCAAGTGCCGTCAGGTCCCGCTCGGCCTGCGCCAGGCCCTCACGGGCGACGTCGAGCATCGGCTTGCGGGCGGCCAGCGCGGTCAGGCGCTGCAACTCCTGCTGGTCACGTGTCAACTCCGCCTGCAGGGAAGACAAAGCAGCACGCTGGCCGGGCAGGGCAGCCAGCGCGTCGGCCAGCGGCTTCATCGCCAACTGCTTGGCCTGGTAGCTGGCCCGCAAATCCCGCACCGTAATGACCTGTTCGGCCAACTTGCCTTGGGCTTCGCGCGCCTGCGCCAGCAACGGGCAGGTATTGTGCATCGGATCGGCCCGGCATGGCACCGTGTCGATCACATCGGCCTGGGCCTTCAGCGAGCCAGCGAACTGCGCTGCCGACTTGCCGCGGGCTTCCAGCCCCTGCAACTCGATGGAAAGCGCGGCATGCTGCGTCCGTTGCGCTTCCAACTGGCTCACTGCCTGCTGCAACGCGCCCAACTCATCCTGCTTCCGGCCAATGGCCATCTGCAAGGCATCGCGCTGCTCGGCGGCCGCGAGGATCGCCGGCCCTTCGGCCAGGGTCAGCTTGTGGCTGGCCACCTGCTGCTCAACTTCCCGGCGCCGCGTTGCGGTACGGGTGGCTGTTGCACGGTGGTCGGACTCCAGTTGCCGCCGGCGCGCCTCCACTTCGGTTTCCCGTTGCCTGAGTTCGCGCAGACGCGCTTCGGTCGCCGCACTCGCGCTTTGCCTGGCGGCCAGCGTCGCGCGCTCCTGAAGGAGCTTCGCGCCGTTGGCCGTTTCCGCATCGCGCTCGCGCCGCGAGGTGGTCAGCGCCTCGTCGGTCTGGCCGATCTCCCGGGCCAGCTGCCCTGCCCTCTCACGCTGGGTAGACAGCCCTACCAGCTCGCGCTGCAGGGTGTCCAGACTGCGCCCCAGCACCTTTGCCACGTCGCCGGCCTTCGCCGACAGGTCGCGCAGGTGCTCGATCCCAAGCAGCTCAGCCAGGAGCCGCTTAATCTCGCTGGCCTGGTAGCTGGCGATCGGGCGCCGGTTCTGGGCAGAGAACACACTGGTAAAGAACGCTTCAGGCGATCCCAACACGGCCTCGATGCAGCGGTTGTAGGTATCGGCCTTGCCATCCGACAGCGTACCGTCGGGCAGCTGCAGCGGTATCCAGTCGCCGTTGGCGCCCTTCTCGAACAAGTAGTACTCGGCCTTGCGGCTCTTGCCCGGGTTGCGGAACGCGAACGCCGAACGGAACTGCTTGCCGGCGTGCTCCCATTCCAGATCCTTCTCGCCACGGGTGCCGCAGAGGTGATCCCAGTAGGAGAACGCATCCGCGGACATTTTCGAGGCGTGGCTTGGCATGATCGGATACGGATGGAGGTTATCCATCAGTGTCGTCTTGCCGGCGCCGTTGGGGCCCACCAGAGCGATCAGGCCGGGTGGCAGGCTTGTCAGGTCCAGCGTCACGCTGTCACGGCGCATGCCATCGCGCACGCCATGAAAGCCCGAAAGGGTCAGTTTCAGTGGCCGCATTCGGACACCTCCAGGCCAGTCATCGAGGCCAGGTAGTCACCCGGCAGCTCTATCACCTCGCCGTCATAGAACGGCAGGTCAGGGGCCGCTGCTGGTGCGTCCCGCTCCGGCAACCCGGCCAGCGCACGCTCCAGGGAGCGCACGGCGGCGGCGAACTGCTGGCGGGCCAGCGCGATGACATCCGGCCACGCGGTGCAGCCGCACAGCGCCTTGAGTTCCAGCGCGCTCCACTGGCTGGCATAGCCGTAGGAAAACGACCAGAGCAGGTTCTGCATTTCCAGCGAGGGGGTGACCTCGTACCAATGCTGGCCATCGGCGGCATGAACCGCGAGGACCAGCAGGTGGTCGCGCTGGGCAATCACCGTACCGCGCCCTGCCCCGAACGGCTGGAACAGGGTGCTGCGGGTGAAGCCGTGCGCGTCCGCCAACCGCGCGGCCAGTGTGGACGTGGGTAGAGCGGTTTCAAAGGTTTGGGCCCAGTCCGGGCCAGCAGGATAAAGCATCATGATGCACTCCAAAGTAGACGGAGTGCATTCCCGGACGGGAAGCACCCGCCAGGGTTCGAAAGGGATGAAACAGCAGTCGATGCGTCCGAAGAACGCGGGTGAAACCTTGTTTCGACAGCCCCGGAGGGATCTCGGAACATGGCTCTGGCCAGGTTCAAGAGTTAGGCGGTAGCTTCCGCAAACAAGTCGTCGGTGAGCCAGTCCATCGCCGGCGGCGGCGAACTCGGCTTCACGAAGACAGCTACTGGAACCTCAGTCGGGGCCGACATAGGCGCCGCGACGGGTGCAAGGGGAGGTACGACCACGGGTGGCTCGACCATGCTGTCCAGCTGTTGCAGCACCAGGTCCGCGATGGCCTGCGGATCGGCGTACTCCAGCATCGACAGACGATCCAGCAGCGGGTTGGTGTCGACCTGCGTCAACTCGCCCCACCGCGTGATCTTGTCCGCCAGGCTGGCGGCACGGCTGATGCCCTCCGCGCGGCTGCGAACTGCGGGCAAGACCCGGCCTTCCAACTTCACCTCAGTCGCCGTGGCGAACAAGGCGCCGATGGCGTCGCGATCGACCACCTGACGGTGCTCTTCGTCCAGCACCCAGCGGATGCGCACGAACTTGTCTGACGCGCTGGCGGCAACACGGCCCAGCGCGTCCATGTCGGGCGGGCCGTCGAAGTCGATACACAAGGTCTCGCGGGCCGGCGTGACGACGGGCGTCGCCTGTGCCACGCCTGGCGCCACGCGCCATTGCAGGTAGGTCTTGTCGCCAATCTCGCCGTAGTGGAAGCGCCCGATTGAACCCGGATACGCTACCAGCCGTCCCTCTCGGTCCCATTGCTGGGCACGGTGGATATGGCCGAGCATGAAACCGTCGCATTCCGCGTCGAACAGCGCCCCGATGGTGAATTCGTGATCGAATCCGGCCATCGGCACACCATGCTCGGTTTGGCAGCCGTTGACGGTGCCATGCGAAATGCCGATCGTGCGAATGCCGCGCGCGCGCAGCGTCCGATTCACGGTGCCGGCGGCGCGCAGGTAGGCGGCCAGATGGTCACCGACTGCGGTCGCAGCCTCCGTTGCCCCCACTGCGGCGGCGAGCATGGCCTTGTTGACTGTGGGCACGCAGGTGAAGATCACCTCCGGGGATCCATCGGCCAGCAGCGCCTCGATTTCCACCGGCGTGAACAGCGCGCCGGCCGAGGCGGTGAACTCGCCGTCGCGCAGCGCCACCTGGTGGATGCGGTCAGCGATGTAGACCGGGTAACGGCTGCCAACGAGGCGGAACAGATCCAGCGTGCCAGGCGGCTCGTGGGAAAACGTGCCTTGCAGCATCACCACCGGCATGTGCTCGGAAAGCTGGCGGATGCGCTCGGCCAGCACGCGCAGCGCCGGTGTGTGAGCGTCCAGCCGATGGTCGGTCGAGTCACCCGAGACGACACCGACCAGACTGCCAGCCGCAATGGCGTGCTCGACAGCAAAGCCGAAGCAGCGATCGGCCTCGACCAGATGGCCGGTCGAATAGTGCAAATCAGAAAAATGAGCCAGCAGCAGGCTCTCACTCGCGTTGAGCATGACGTGATTCTCCAAAGGGATGTGCGCCGGCTACGGCGCGCAGAAGGGAAAGACGTGGCCCGGAGGGGCCACAGGTGAAAGGAATTGAGGGAACGTGAACGGCGCATTGCGCACCGCTCCCCTGGCTACGCCGTCAGGCCGAAGGCGTGGCCTCGCGCAAGCGGGCACGCACCTGCTCGCGGAAGGCCATCGGGTTGGCCAGCGCGGTTTGCATCTCGCCGATCATGCTGTCGACGTCCTTGGGCCGTTTGGTCCAGCCCTGGCCGTACTCGAGCCGAGCAAAGGTCAGGAAGTCCATCTTGCCCTGCCCCGTCGCCATGCCAAGGCGAGCGGCCAGGTCGGCGAGCCTGCTTTCACGGTCGTCGGGATCGCC
Source organism: Cupriavidus lacunae (assembly GCF_003353055.1). Taxonomy (GTDB): domain Bacteria; phylum Pseudomonadota; class Gammaproteobacteria; order Burkholderiales; family Burkholderiaceae; genus Cupriavidus; species Cupriavidus lacunae. The sequence goes on along the minus strand of NZ_QKWJ01000002.1, from coordinate 12,505 downwards.
TTCGGTTGGCATTGGTGCAGCGACCGAAGCCGGCGCAACCATGGGTGCCGGTTCCGGCGCCAACGGCATCGCGTCCGAGATTTCGGCGATCGGCAACACCGGCGGCGCAGGCGTTGCGGAGGGTGGGCCTTCGAACAAGGCAACCGCATGGCTTGCCGCTTCCAGTGCCGGGGCCATCTGGTCCGCGCCGTCGAGCAGCGCGCCCATGTCTATCTCCGCATCCAGCATCGTGAGCATCTGTTCCTGCCGCATGGGCAGGCCATCGTCACCGATGCGGGTAATGTCGACCGCCTTCTTGGAGATCCAGAACTGCAGGCCGGCCAGGCGGCCGCCCCGCGCCAATGCCACCGTTTGCATTGCGGCATACGCCTTCTGCAACACGTAGATGGAATTGGTCGGCAGCTCGATCAGGCCGAGACCCTTGATATCGGGGATCGCAAAGATGAAGTTTGCGTTCAGGTTGCACTTGCGCTCCTGGTACTGCGGGCACTGGTGCGGGTCGCACACGCCGTCGGGAATGGCGTCGTCCTGGCGCAGGATGATGGTGCGTCCGCCGAAGAGGCGCTTGGCGCGTTGGGCACGCTGGTCGACTTCCGGTGCCGCGTACATCTTGCAGTAACGCTTGCCGTCGGTGCCATACTCGGAGAAATACTGCAGACCACGCGCCCCCCACACCTTCAGTTGATTGGGCATGTTCCGCAGCCAGTCGTCGAAGGCAAAGATCACCGGGAAGCGCCACAGCTTCAAGCCATCCCCTCGGTCTTCACCGTACTTCTGGAGGATCTCCTCGGCGGTGGCCGAGTTGGTGAAGTCCGAAGCCCGGCAGGTGAACCAGCCGGTGTTTTTGGGCACCAGCGCATTACGCAGCTTGGTCTTGCGCTCGATCTCCTCGCCGATGGCCTCGAACGACTCGCCGCGGGCGAGCCAAGCATCGTGGATCTTGACCGCCTGCTCGTTTTCCTTGGCCTTCTTCGTGAGCACCTTGATGCCCGGGCGAATCTTGCCAATGATGGGTGGCCGTGCGGGCCGCTCCTCGATCAGACTGCGAGGTTGGTTAAAGTCGGTGTAGCCAATGGCTCGTTGCATGATGCGTTGCTCCTACGTTCAAGAAATTGAACGACGGCGACGCGGATGGACGCAGCATGCTCCCGAAGGCGCAGGGCTGTGTCGGCCCCGCGCTGGGTCGTTATTTGGGAAAGGAACGCCGCTTGGGCGGGCTCCGCTAGACCGGCCACATGGGCGGCCTCACACAGACTGCGCCACGCACTGGGCTGGCCGACATAGTCGGGCCGCCGGCGGGCGAGCATGGCCGCAATGGCGGCACGAATTTCGGAGTTCTGGTCGATGGCAGACAGCATGCTCAGCTCCTGTGTCGAGGGTTCCTACAAACAAAAAAAGCCCGCTCCGTCGATGCGGAAGCGAGCTTGTTCGCAGGAAAACCTGTTGCCACGCCCCTTCCGGGGGCGTGGCAAACAGGGAGCGGTGCGCACAATGCGCAGGCTCTATGTGAGGACGTAAAGTCGTCCTCGTGCAGCAGGGTCACGCTGCACTTCAACCCATTTAGAACACGAGGTTCACCGCAGGATCACGGATCAGCCGACGACGGCCGTTCTGCCCAGGAGGGGCCAAAAGAGAGAGACGCCACATGGTCCCGAGCTCGAACGGTGTCCACAGCGCATGCCGAAGCAGCACTGATGCAGGACGCGTATTACGGATGATGGATGGGGAGCAAACGGCGAAGTTGCTCATCACAATGGAATGTCCACACCGGTAGCCAACCGGTCGGCGCATGCACCAGGGCACGACTTGAGAAATGCAGTGGACTCGCTGTGGAGTCGGATCGATGCGTCGGAGACGCGAGGTGTGATTGGATTATGCATCGACGCTGCCACCTCAATACCCCAGAAAGCTTGCGAATTTCATATAGCTTTTGCGGAACGCATCCGGGCGATCGTGGCTCACAATTTGCGGCGAGAGAGTAAACGCCGAAATGGATATGGCCACGCCCGACTATGATGGGAGCGTCCCGAGTCCGGACGACAACAACAACGATGGCGCAGCACGCCGTAACGCCGCTGGCTTGCGCCCTATCCTGCGCCTTGGCAGCGATGGCCGTCTCGCGAAGATCGTGCCTGAGACGGACTCACGCGCCGTCGTCATCTACTGTTCCACCTTCGTTCGGGATTTCGTCGCGCGGGACTTTAATTTTTGCGCGGCCAAGTTCACCGTCGCGCGTGGCGGCAAGCTCCGCGCGCTAGATTCCGTGTTTCGCGAAGCAGAAGATGGCTTCGCCAAAGCCTTGGGTTGGCTGGAACACCGGCCCAGCCTCGATCTCCCGCTGATAACCGACCGGCAGGACATCGAGATCAAGCACCCCCTCGCAGGTCGACTGGTGCGACTGCTGAACCAGCACGACCGGATATTCACGTCCTCGCTGTTCGCCATGGCGGCGGGCTCGATCTCGTCAGCCGACCGCAGCAACGCGATCGAGCATGCTTCGCGCCGCCTATCGCTGATCCATGCGATTTGCATGCCGGACAACGATCAGTTTGCTGAAGACGGCTCTCGCCTGAACGCGCCCGGCCGATAGGCCGCATCCCATAACGCTCTGAAGGACGACACTATGGATTTGCTAGAGATCCAACAGCTGCACGCGCAGTACATCCGCCAGCCCCTGACGATTGATATGCCGGCCAGCGTGGGCCTGGGCGTTCCGCTGTCCCTGCCATCACCGAGCCAGGCGGGCACGCCCGCTCGCACGCAATGGAAGGCGCTCGTAGGCAGAGGCCGCAGCCTTCTGCTGGTGTTGGGGGGACTTGGCGTGGCGGCGACCGTCGGCATGAGCTCTGCATCCTGGATGCACCGCAGCGCGACGGCCAAAAGCCAACAGGATGTTTCGGTTGCCACCACCGGCCAGACGACCGCTGCCACGCCGGCATCGGCCGCTACGCCAGGAGCGGCCACCCCGGTCACGCAGTCACAGGCCCCATCCAGTGCGCCGACTGCCAACCTGACTGCGGATTCCCTGGCTCCAAGGATTGCCGAGCGGCCGGATGAGCCACGCTCAGTTCAGCCGCAACCGGCCACGGCGCAACCGCCCGCTCGCCGCCCGGCAGCCCTCTCGACGCCCCCAATCGGTGTCAAGGGGACACCGAGCGCCCCGGACCGCAGCCCCGCGCAAAAGCCAGCAGCCCAGCACGCTGGCGACATCAAGCTTTTCTGAAAGGAGTGACATGGACCAGCCGATTTCAATCAGCGTGCTCAACTATGGCATCTGCATCCATGGGGACGTCGTCGCGGACCACGGCATCTCCTGCGGCGGCTTGATCGAAGGAAATATGACCGTGACCCGCGGGCTCCTACATGTAGCCGCCGGCGCCGTCGTGCGTGGACGGGCTGAAGGTGAGCACGTGCTCGTCGAAGGCACCGTGGAGGGCGGAGTCGCCGCCCGTGAATCGCTCGTGATCAACGGGCGGGTGAAGGGCGACATTGCCTACGCGGGGTCGATCCGCCTTGGCCTGAACGCAGTTCTGGAGGGTAAGGTCACCCGTGCCGCGCTGCCGGAGCCAGCAGCGCTGTCGTCCGAGCCTAGTGTCCCCAAATCGCCCACGCAACCTGACGACAGGCTGGAGACTGCCTGACGGGATCTCTCCAGATGGCTGTCAGTCCAACCGGTTGGACGGCCATTCCGGAAAACACGGCGGAAAAATGTCAGCTTTCCCTGGCAAGTCCCATTGCCGGACGGCCGTGGTCCCGTGTTCGCAGTTTTCGCCATCGATGTTTTACCAACCGGAGCGACGTTCAATGTGGGGGTCTTCCGGAGCCCAGATCAGTCGCCCTCCCTGCCCTGCCAATCCTATCGGTACGATCCTCCGCAAGTCCGTCTGGCTGAGTAGTCCAATCGGGCAGATCCAAGGCCCACGTTTCCTTGTTCGCGAAACCATGGCGACGAATAGCTGGCGATCATGGATTAAACACTCAAATGTGCGGGCTCCACGGGGACGATGGCTGATTTCATAACGCCAACCATGAGTCAGCGTAAAGCGAATGTCCTCGCTCTCGAAGACCATGGAGCGCGGCATTGGGCTAGGTACGTCCCAACCGGACAGCTGCTCCAACCACTCGTCATACGACAGCGCCGTCTGACGAGCCTTGAAGGCCTGACACCATTGCTCGTATAGCGCCGCTGCGCGATAGCGCGATATTGCCCCCCACTTCTGTATCTCATTGCTGTTCTGTATCAACTGCTAACCCCCTGCTTTTTCCGAATTCATCGCGCTCTTCGTCGCTTGTTGCTCCCCTGCCGAAGTGCTATTTGTTAGTGGGCACTCTCGATGTACTGTCTATTTCGGCTGACTGACGTGCAATCTTGAGCATGCCTATGAACAACTTCCGGCGTTAAAAACCCCGGGGGCAAGCCCGGGGGTTGGTTCAAACGATGACCTCCACCGCCTCGCCAAACGGCGGCGGGGCAATCCGATGGAGCGGCGTAGTTGAGGCCCACAGCGTGGGATACGCCGGCGGTACAGCCGGGAATTTCCCGTCCATATCGGTCAGGTAGACAAGGAAGGCAGGGTGAACCCCCTGCTCCTCCAGCCAGGCAAACGGCGCCACGAAGCTCGTGCCTCCGCCACCCCGCACCGGGCCCAGCTCAATGCCCTGGCCACGTTCGAAGCACTGCACCTGCGCCACGCGCGTGTCGCAATCCAGCACGAAAAGCCTCCGCGGCTGCAGCGTGGTGAAGACCGCTTCGATCTCCGCTCCGAACTGCCGCTGCGTCTCGTCGAACACCGATCCGCTGGAGTCGCGCACCAAGACCGCATCGCCCACAGACTGGTCATGCAGTGCCGGGAGGTACAGGCCCATGTGGGTGTACCGCCGGTTCGGCATGGCCCAGCTATAGTCGTTGCGGGTCTGTTCGGACGCGAAGCGGTGCAGCACGGATCGCCAGTCCACCGACGGCCGCGTGGCGCAATCCACCATCGCGCTCAGGTCGCCTGGTAGCTTTCCACGCATGGCGGCCGCCTTCGCTGCCTGCATGACGCCCACCTTCCAGTCGTTGGCCAGCGCCTGCTGCTGGGCCTGTGGTTGCTGACGCACCTCGCCGGGCGTGAAGTCCGGGGAGGCCTGCGGCGCGCCGTTGCCGGCATGGCCCTGCGCCCCGCCTTCATCAGCCATGGCAGACGGCTCCTTCCCGCTGGTTTGGCCGTTGCCCGCCTGCTGCTGTGGCGACCGCTGCGACTGAGCCTGGGGCTGCTGCTTCTGCTGGTCCGACGCCTCCTGGCGCAACATGGCATAGATCTCCTCGGCAGACTTGCCGAGGAAGCGACCGTCAATCAGCGCCCCGGCCGGCAACTGCAAGCCGGCATTGAGCACCAACGGATTGATCGCATAGTCACAAGCCCTGTTCCAGCGGTCCGGGTCGCGGACGCCTCGGCGCCAGCAATGACCGTTTGCCGGATGCAGGACTTCATGGGCCAGACAGCCACGGAGTTCAAGATCGCTCAGGGTAGCGGCGAACGCCGGGTTGTAGCCCAGCGACACGCCATCCACCCAGAACGTCTTGCACGACGGATCCTCGACCAGCTGCAACCGCATCAGCAACGCCCCGAAGAACGGCTGCGACAGGATGAGCTGGGAACGCTGCTTCGAGATTCGATCGCGCATGACAGCCTCACGCGATAAGCAAGTCGAACATCGGCGAGGTCGGCACCGCCGCCACCTGTGACGCCGGCGGACCACCCATGAAGGCGGCCATCTGTGCTTCGATCTCCATCGCCTTATCGGCCACCTGCTTTCGCAGATCGCTTGAATTGCGCAGGTCCAGCCCACTGTAGGCGGTTAGATGCTGTCGCGTTTCGTCCAGGATGTGCGTGAGCGCCGGATCCCCGGAGAAGTTCAGCTTGGGCAGCAGCGCGCTCAACTCGCGCACCTTGTCGGCCACGTCCAGTCGCACGTTCGTCGCCCCGTACAGGCGGTTTGCGAAGTGCTGCACAGCCTCGAAGAGCCGGCCGACCAGGTCGTCGTTGGCAGTCTTCACCGCACCGAGGACGCGCGAGTCGATATCGGCCTTGAGCCCGTCCAGCACGTTGTCCGGCAGCGCAATGTCAAACTGGCTCGCGTCTGGAAACGGCAGCACGGCGAGACGCATGCCGAACTTCTTGGCCAGCTCCGCCTGCGTCGGATAGTCCGCATCGTCGAAGAGACCATTCAGCGCGTTCCGAGCCTCCTCCTTCAGGCGCGGGTAGTCGGAAATAAACACGGTCGTCGCCGCAGTGAACTCGTCCTGGAACTGGCGCTGACGGTCCGCGACCTCCATGTAAATGTCAGTCGGCAGAAGGCGCACGCCCAGCTGGTCGTAGTCCAGGCTGTGCGCATCGAAGTAAGCGCGAGCACGATTGGCGATCGCACACACTTCCTTGTAGGACGTGGCCCCTTCGGTCAGCAGCTTCTTGTTGAAACGGCCGATGTCTTTCGTGTCATGGTTGGCTTCGACTTCTTCGGTGGCCCGGGTGTCGAACTTGCGTGCCCGCCACACCGAAGTGTTGAAGGTGGCGAGCATCACGCGCTTGGTAAGGTTTTGGATGTTCATGATGAGTCCTAAAAATGGGATGGATATGGCAGAAAAACGGAAACGGCGAGCCAGGTGGCTCGCCGTTATGGGTTGAAGAGAAAAGGGATTGGATCAGTTGCCGAGCAGCAGGTCACCGAGCTTGCCACCCTGCGCGTTGATCCAGGCAGGGGTTGAACAGATACGCGCGTCACGTCGGGCGGCGTCGGTGGCGAGCATCACAGCGAATTCGCCGAGATGCGCATCGAACAGGCGATTGGCATACACCATCACCCGATCGAAGTTGTTCTCGTTGGAGACCGCCGCCAGCGCCGAGCTGATGGCGTACTGCGAGGCCACGTTGTCCGGGATCCGAGCGGATTCCGGCGCAGCCAGCACCGAGTCCACGCTGGGAAGTTCACGATAGATCTGGCGGAACGACTGGAACTCGAGCGCAGCACCTTCACCTACCGCGCCGGCGGAAGCAATGATTTCCATGCCTTTCGGCACCACCGGCATCTGCCGCGCCACATGCCCCCAGCCGCGCGGCGAGGGCAAGTTTTCCGTCTCCTTGCTCCGCTCCGACGAGATCAGCAAGTCAGGGCGGAAGCGCAGAAAGGCGATCAGCTCGGGCGACACGCTCTTCGCGACCGCCCAACGTGTCCAATGCTCGATGCTCGTCTGCAGCTCCACGATGGTGCTGAAGCGGGATTTCAACGGGTCAAGGATATTGGACACCGCCGCGTTGTCGATACGGCGGTTGGTCGCCGCCACAAAGGTGACGTGCTCCGGCAGGACGTGTTCACCGATGCGGCGTGCGAGCAGCAGCTGCATCTTGGCGGCCTGGACGGCCGGCGAGGCCTGCCCGAGGTCGTCGATGAACCAGACCAGCGGACGCTTGCTGTTGAGCGCCGTGGCCAGGTCCCCGAACGGCAGGAAACGGGCACCGGCTCCATCAGCCGCCGGAAATGGCAGCCCCTTGGAATCGGTCGGATCCTCCACCACAGGGTGCGAGATCAGCAGGTCGTAGCCGGCAGCCTGGGCGGCATCGGCAACGATATCGCTCTTGCCGATACCAGGCGCCCCGGTGATGAGGACTGGCAGGCATGCGGGGATGAAGGCCGCGAGCAGGGATTGCAGTTGAAACGGATTCACTTTCACGGGATTTCCTGAATGGGAGTCCCACAAAGTCACCGGCCCCACAGGGAAGGTATCCCTGTGGGGAGTTCAATGAATGCGCCAGCGGTGCTGGCAGGGGTCGATGCGTCCAAGGACGCGGGTAAAACGCTGTTTGGACTGATCGATACCAGTGCGAACAACGCTCTATAGAAGAGCCTACAGGCAATGACGTGCTTACAGCACGCCGAAACACGACGAATTTGGTGTCTCTTTCGGGAGAAGAAGTCCCCCGGCACGTAGCCGGGGGGGAATGCATGGATGGGTCAGGCAGCCATGGCCAGCGCCGGAGACGCCGTGGCCAGTCGCGACCGGGCATAGGCCAGCGTCCCATCGTTGGCCTGCAAGCGCCGGATGGTGCGCGTGGCGGGCTGCTCGATGTAGTAGACCCGCGCGCTGCCACGTGGGAAGTGACGGATCTGGCTGAAGCCCTCACGGATGCACAGATCGACGTACTCGCGACCATTCATGAGCAGGCCGTCGAGCTTCCAGCGCGACTCTTCGGCACGCTTGCGCGCCCACTCCGCATCTGCTGCCTGTAGGCGCTCCGATCGCGCGGTCAGTGCCTGAGCCTCCCACCGCCACTGCTCGGATTCGGAGAAGCCGCACATCTCGAAGATGCGCCGGCGCCGGGTGGCGGCCGGCACGCCGGTGAGCACCACGCCGCACTCTTCGCGCAGAGCACGCTTGGACGACGTGTTGCGGTCGTTCGGCGTGTCGAGCGTTTGCAGCAGTGTCGCGATGTCGCGTTGCAGGACGGCCAGGGCAAATCGGTTGGGCCACGAGAAGCTGCCATGATCGCGCTCCATGGCGGCCAGGGCCATCTCGCGGTGTAGACCGCGTTCGCTCAGACCGCCTTTGGCACGCTCGGCCTGTGCCCGTGCGATTCGCTCAGTGTGTCGCTTCGCGCCGACCAGGGCATGCAGACGCGCTGCCAACGGCGAGACGGGATTGGCATCCTCTCCCGTCGACGGCCGGCCAGCCGGGAGGGCCAACGGCGGAATCACCCGTGCGGCAAAGAGTGCGTCTTCGACCGCGGCATACGTGCAGTCGTCTGGCAAGGGCTTCACCAGTGCGATGAGAAGCGCGGCATTGAGGGCCGTGATGGCCAGCTTGTCATGGCGCATCACCGCGCACAGGGCCTGCAGCTTGTGGGCTGATAGCGCGCCGCGCAGCGCCGGTACCGCAATGAGCGTCGGCAGCCAGTGCAGATCGTGGTGACCGGCGTCAGCGGCATCGCCGTCCTTTCGATACGCGTTGAGGATACAGTCACGCACCGGCTCGCCGCGCTGCAGCGCGTAGGCAACATGCACCTCGTGGCGGGCGTTCGTGCCAGCCCCGGGCACATACGCTGGCCCGTTAGTGCTCCAGCCAAAGCGCCGGTGGAACTCCGCATTCACGAAGTCGTAGGCATTGAACGGCTCTGCCACGGCAAACAGATCGAGGTTGGGTGACTCGAGGTTCACGACCTGGTCCGGATCGACAGCCTCGCTGGTGAACACCGCCAGACGACCGGCTGCATACACGGCCTGCCACGAGCTACGGCTCATCTCATGGGGGCGCAGCACCTTGCCGCCCGGACGGACGATGAAGCGCTCTACCTCATCCATGATGGATGTGAGGATCGCCTTGGTGTCGCCGGCGGGCCGCACCGCGAACTGCCCCGACGGCAGCCGCACCACGGGAATCGCGCCGCGCTCGACATGGCGCACGGCAAGGTCTTCGGCACGCAGGCCAGGTTTCGGGGCGGATTCAAGGTTCAGGAACGCCAGCACGCCGGCAAGCGTCGTGCGGGTTTCGACCCGCTCCGGGCCGGTGGTAATAACGTACATGGATTGCTCCGGGAGCGAACGGAGCACACCCATCGGGGCGTTGCCCCGTCTGGGTGGAAAGAAAATGGCGGCGCGAGATTCAGCTCGCGTTGGCAGTTAGGCCGTTGCCGGCGCATCCGCGGCGGCTTCGGATGCCGGCTGCCCGGGCCTGCTCGACGAGAGCCTGGAAACTACCGGGCAAGGTCACGAGGCCCGTGGCATGATCGTACTGGGCCTTACCGGTGGTCTCCTCGCCCGAAGTGGACGTGAAGGTGACTTTAATGAGGGTCGTCATGGGTACCCGCTCAGCCACGCCGGCCCGCCACCACGCGCAGCGTAGCAACGAGCGAGGCGTAGCCCTCGGGCGAGCCGATCGACTGCAGGCAGACCGCATTGTCGCGTCCACCGGTATGGTCATCGCGCCCGCGGCACGTGCGAAAGCTCAGGCGTGCCGCGTTCTGCTGCGGCGCGTGGGCAATCTGCACATACAGCGTGTCGGTATGCAGGGCATACAGATCGGTCGCATTGCGACGCTGGCGGCGTTCGCGCACGGTGAAGTCACGCTGGCGCAGGCCGATATCGCTCGCCAAGCGGCGCATGACGCGGGAAGCATCACGTTTGAGGGTCGCACAGGCCGCGGTATTGCCGGGCTGGTGGGGATCGGTAAAGGATTTGGGGATTTTCATGGTCAGTCTCGAGAATGCACGGACAGCCATCCCCCGCGGGACGGTGGCCCGCAAAGGGTGAAGGTCTGGGCAAGCCCGACGGGGGATCGATGCGTCAGAGACGCGATCAAACAGTGTTGCCGAATCGCTCACCGATTGAGCAAGCACTCTCGCGCGGGGTGCGCAGCGCCCGGAGGCGCCACCCATTCCGGAATAGTTGGATCAGTCGAGGTCCAGCGCACGGTTGATGACGCGCGCCGTCTGCCACGCCTGGTCGCGGTTGAACATCTTGGCCTTGACTAGCTTGCGCAGTGTCGTGCTGCCGGTGGGGCCTTCCACGGTGGTCTCGATGTGATCGACATGGACGCGCCAGCCCTCCGAGCAGCCGCGTTCGACTGAGACGGCGAAGCGATGGCGGGCGTGCTCTGCCGGCCAGGCCGCGTCGGGCAACAGGCCATATTGCGCTTCGTTGGCATCGGCGAGGAAGTTTGCCGGGACGATCCACTCGGGTTCGAGTTCGATCGCGCGCAGCGTGCGTGCCAGCAGGTTGGTGACCTGGTCGACGGTCTTACCTTCGGTCTGGATCGGAGTAATAGCTTGCATGTTCGGCTCCAAAGAACGGGACGCCGCTCACGAGGGCGGTGCCCCGTGGGTGCAAAAGAAGATCCTGGCGGTGCCAGGCATGGATTTCGATGCGTCAGGGACGCCGTCAAAAAGCGAAAGCCCCAAGCGCGAACGCTCGGGCAAGCCCTCTCGGGGCTTGCATGGGATTGGAGCGCCGGTGAGCCGGCCCTCAGATCAACGCGTCAGGCGATAGCCGCTGCCCGAGGACACGAGATACAGCCGCTCGCCGGTGACGAACTGCTGATCCGCGCCTTGTGCCACGACGAGCTGGCGGCCAATGTCCGTACGGACAATGACCTCGACGCCGTCTCGCTGCGACAGATGCGTGGCAGCGACTTGGCCGATGACACCCGCTGCCGTACCCGAGAGTGCGCCGGCGATGTATTGGCCATTGCCGTTGCCGATCACGCGGGCGCCAAGCACGGCACCGACGACCGTGCTGACGATGGCCGGCACGCCGGGGCCAGCCGACAGCATGCTGTCGCCGGCAATGACGACATTGCGCACACGCAGCACCGTCACCTGCTCGGCGGAACCGGCGCGCATGGCGTCAGAGCCGCGATAGACATTCGGCGAGGCTTGCGCAGCGCAGCCGGTGATCAGGCTGACAATGGCGACGAACAGGAAGATACGTTGGAACATGATGGCCGCACGTGAAAATGGGCCAACATGCCCACGGGCAGGAAGGCCCGTAGGGGGAAGGGAAAAGCTGTGCCAGCAGAAATGCCGGCGAGGTCGATGCGTCTGGGACGCGAGAAGTGCCCTGATGGTAACAGCCAGGATGCGGGCGGTGCAATTGCGCCGACGAAAAAAAGGTTCATCGCCGATTTCCGGGGAAGACCGATGATCCGACGGCCGAGTTCGGCCATGAGCGGTCAGTCAGTATCCGCCACCAGGCGATTGCCAAGGCGTTTGGTCGACAACATTGCGTGGATCATGGAGAATCGGTGACCCCGAACGAAGTTGGTGAACGTTTTTCGCCCGAAACGGCTCTCATCAATCATGCGATGCACAGGCAGAAGGCTGGCGATGATTGGCGTACTCCTGTTGGCTGGCGCCGCTTTGGCTCAGACATCGCCGGCAAACAAGCCCATCGAGTCAACACATCGGGCGGGGCCGAATGGCCTTGAAGGTTGGATAGAGAGCTACCCGTTTGAGGACGGTCAGAGCTACCCCACCACCCTCGTTATCGCCCAGGGGCGGTATGTTATCCGTCGAATCAAAGGCGATCCATTTGTGTGGCGGTGGATGTTCTGGGAAAACGGAAAACAGGTTGCCTATCAGACTGGATCATTGCACTTCAATTTGTGGTGCGTACTGGTCGACATCCCAAGCGGTCGAGAACTGGCGCATCACGATTGCTATCGCGAACTCGCCGACGATGCCCCAGCGTGGGTGAAATCCCTGCAGGACGCACGGTAATCTGTGCGGGGCACACAGTGCGTTGCAACTGCCGTAGTCCGTAGCACATCGGACTGGCGACAATCGGCCAATTGCAGACGATGGGCCAGGCTGTGACGCGGACACCTGAACGACGGCTCTGCACCCTACACCGGCCTTTTACTCAGCAGTCGGAAATATAGGCGACAGATGGAGCGTCGAAGAATGAACGGACAAGACGCGGCTTATTCTGGACGTCGGCGAGTTGCTCCTCGATCCGCTCGCGTAGCCTCTCGCCC